>NZ_JAKIKY010000001.1 GCF_023349185.1 Shewanella aquimarina
AGGGCGTATGCGGTATTAGCAGTCGTTTCCAACTGTTATCCCCCTCGACTGGGCAGTTCCCTAGGCATTACTCACCCGTCCGCCGCTCGTCATCTTCAAAAGCAAGCTTTTAAAATGTTACCGCTCGACTTGCATGTGTTAGGCCTGCCGCCAGCGTTCAATCTGAGCCATGATCAAACTCTTCAATTAAAAGTTTTTGTGCTTGGCTTGCGCCAAACGACTCAATGAATTCTACTGTTTCTCATTCACTGCGTTCACGAAGAAGCAGTAAACTCGATACTTACACTCTTGTAAAAACATGAGCGTAAGACATATTGCTATGAACACTCACTATTTCTAGTTGAGAATGCATTGAGATTTAAATCGTTTTCGATTAACTCAATACCTGTGAGTGTCCACACAGATTACTTGATAAATTGTTAAAGAGCATGCCGACTTGGTGTTCTCTGTGAATCGTTCCAAGTGGCTAGGGCTGCGTATTCTACTCAGCGCGACTAAGGCGTCAAGGCCTTTTCTCAGAATGTTTTATAAATTTGGCCCAAATGCTCAAACATCGAACAATGTGGTGAATTCCCCATCAGAAAAGCGATTTTTTAATAGATAATAACCTGGCTATCAGCCCCAAACTTCGCTTCATCCCCACCATAGAAGCTAGGGATAGCACAAAAGATAGGACAGAAAGATAGGAGAGTTTAAAGCTTTGCGCTGATTAAGCTAAGTCTTGATTAAGACAAGTCATGATTAAGACAAGCCATGACTGTATATGTAACCGTTTCACCGATGAGCACTAAAATACAGGTCGGCACCCCCTGCTCGGCAAACATGCCCTCTGCCCAAAGGGCATATAGTCATCTAGGCTCCAGCCACGACAAGCCGGCTCGGCTCTCTCGTTAAAAACCGTGCAGCTCTCTTGAGCATACACGCCACTATCATGAGCATACAGGCATAGACTTAACACCATCAAAGTGTACCTAGATTTATCCTATGGTTACCCTAAACCACAGATATGCCTGCGTTAATGATTTAATTATCTCTTATGACAGCATAGATCTATCTTGAAAAGTCTAAAAAAACCAGTAAGAGTCATTATACTTCGACTAGGCCTTAGCTAAAGCTAAAATCGAGTTAACTGACCTGATTATTAATTCATTTTAGAAGCCAAGGCTATCTTCAGGTTTTTCTGCGCGCGCTCAAAATACGTGGGTGAAGTGTCTATCGCTTGCTTAAACATAGTGATCGCTTGCTCATACTTGCCTTCTAACATTAAAAAGTAACCCAGATCATTTAATGCATCAGCTTTGGACATTGTTTGCTCAAAACTAGCCAGGGCTTTTCGATACAACCCTTGACGTATGTAGACCAGACCTAAATTTGACCACGCACGATTAAAACTGGGATCGGCTCTTAATGCCTGCTTAAGATAGACTTCTGCCTTTTCATAGTCTCCAACAAGATAAAATGAATAACCTAAGTTAGTGGCAATTATTGACGATTGCGGCTGAAACGCTAAGACCAACAAAAAATAGGTTCTCGCCATCTGATGGTAATTCTCGAGGTCTTCTAAAATCCCCAATGCGTTATACACTCTTAAAGGAGATAGCTCATCCAAAGCAATATACCCTGTATTCGCAGCGGCCATCTTCTGCTCCGCTAATCTTTGTTGATCGAGCATGACGGTCTTTTCAAGGTGTTTGCGAGCCAATGCGTATTGACGCTGGTCAATCTCAAGAATCCCTAATTCAGCATTGGCTAACTTGTGCTCTGGAGCGATAGTAAGAGCTTCGTTATACGCTTTAAACGCTATGTCTTGATTACCTTTTGCTAAGTTAATTCGGGCAATTTGATAAAAAGTATCGGCATTATTCTGATTAAAATCTAACGCTTGAATATAAGCATAAAGCGCCTTATCCAGGTCACCTGCTCGCTCTGCATCGATGGCTCGATTAAGTGCATCCTGCTCAGACATGGGCGCACTAGCTCCCAAAGCAATTTGAGACTGTCCCTTATATAGATCTTGGCGCTGCGGTTTGGGAGAAATTTGAGCTTCCTCATTGGTAGATGCGCAGCCACACAAAATGAGTGAAAAAACCAACACGACAACAGTCAATCGCCGCGATCCCCCGAACCTTGTTAACATAAACTCACTCCTTAGTTTATTTAAAGCACAACATATTACCCCATTGCTAAATTAGAAAGCTTGCCCCCAGACTTTCATCACTTTCAGCACAGCAGGGCCCACGGCAACAATAAAGAAAGAGGGCCATATACAGAACATCATAGGAAATATCATTTTTACAGCCATCTTTGCCGCTTGTTCTTCGGCTTGTTGTAAGCGCTTATCTCGGTATTCCTCAGAAAACACCCTTAGAGTGGCTGCGATTCCGGTACCTAACCTTATACTCTGTGAGATAGCCGAATTGAGTCCCTTAATATCTTCTAGCCCTGTGCGTTCCGTAAACTCATTCAGGGCCACTTTTACTGTCAGTCCCGCTCTAATTTTATTGCACACCAATTCGAGTTCACTGGATAGGTCAGGATGACTTAATGAAAGCTCTCTCGCGACACGCTGTAACGCCGCTAAAAGCCCTAACCCCGCCTCACAACAAACAACCAGCAAGTCAAGCGCATCAGGAAATCCTACCCTCAGCGCACGCATACGTTTATGTGCCATATAGGTCAAAATAGTAGATGGCGCCAAAAACAAAATCCCCATGATCAAACAGACTAAATAGATACTGATCATGACTGATAAATCATTAAAATATTGGAGTAGCACTACAGAGATCACTGCACCAATCAGCAATAACAAAAGTCGAATTGCACTAAATACCGCCAATGCATTGTCTGAATGCAAGCCCGCATGTATTAGTAGTCGACGAGTTTCGTCATTAGATAAATTCAAAAAAGAGAGCTTACTTAACTTTCCAATACCATGCTCTAAGGTCTTGTTTACTTCACTTTGCTCATAGGCACCTGATTGGCTCTGCTCACCTGTAATATGCTGTAAACGCTTTCTTACGGGCGAATAGACGCCGCTAATCAGGAAAGAAACTGATAATGCGAGTGTTATTCCCACTATCGCAGCAACGATATAGATTGCCCATTCAACGTGTTTGGGGTCATCAAAGAGCTGATTAATAAGTCCTATTAAGTAGTCCATATCACATATCAATCCTAATCAATTTACTGATCCAAAGGCCACCGAGTGTCATACCAATCGCGCCCCATACTAATAGACGACGCCCATCTTCGGTTCCTGTGAGTTCGCCGACATAACTAGGTGTCTGGATGTAGATCACAGCAAAGAGTACAAAAGGTAATAAAATTAAAATCCAAGCAGAAAGCCGTCCCTCAGCCGATAGCGTTTTCACTCGTCGACGAAACATAAAACGCTTACGGATAACTTGAGACAGGTTGTCGATATTTTCTGCTAAATTACCACCAGTTTCCTTCTGCACCATGACGGCACTTGCAAATGCCATGGCTGACACGCTTGGTACACGTTCGATGAATCCGAGAATAGCCCTTTTAGTGTCTTTGCTGTAATTGATGTTGGCAAACATTAGACTGAACTCTTTAGCTAGCGGTCCATCCATCTCTTCAGTGATTAACTTAATGGCATCAGAAAAAGAATAGCCCGCTTGTAAGGCACGTCTCAGAACATCAAGCGCATCGGGAAAGCTCGCTTCGATCGCATCCATTCTTTTGGCAGTGTCTCTATTGAGCTTGAAAAAGAACAACATGAAAACCATGAAAACAACGAAGACAGTCATTAATGGTTCACGCATATACCACCAGCTAGCCCCACCAATCACACTGGCAGTCACCAAGGCTAACAGTAAGAACTGATGACCCAATAAACGATAATCAGCGAGCTCCAGTCGATAGCTTAAATCTTCTATAAAACCTATATGCTCTAATGCTCGACCTATCGCGCCCACTTTGCTTAAGCGATTCTTTCTAAGCAACGAGGTTTCCAGTACTCCATCACCAGACTCCTGCGATAACTTCTGTAAACGTTTCCTAACCTGAGCGGTATTAGCACGCTGTGGACTATACACGGGTAAAAATAGGGCTTGAGATAGGAAAATAACCGCGATGAATATTAACCCTAAAAATATCATTTCATTAGAAAGCATAGGTGTATCTCCTAAAACTTAGCGAAAGGATCACCGCAGTTAAACAACTTATAAGGTAAATCGATGCCACGTTGTTTGAGTTTAGAGTGAAAACCCGGGATTACGCCAGTAGCCTCAAAACTGCCCTTTATCTGACCATGTTCATCGATACCTTCGCGAGTAAAACGGAATATCTCAGACATAGTGATGACATCGCCTTCCATGCCGTTAATTTCCTGAATACTAATCACACGCCTTCGCCCATCCTCTTGGCGTTCAAGTTGAACGACCAAATCGATAGCCGAAGCAATTTGAGTTCTAATGTTACTCACTGGCATATCAAATCCAGCCATGCAAACCATATACTCTAATCTGCCGAGCGCGTCTCTAGGGCTATTGGCATGCAATGTGGTAAGCGAGCCTTCATGACCAGTATTCATCGCAGTAAGCATGTCTAATGCTTCACCACCACGAACCTCTCCGACCACGATTCTATCTGGTCGCATACGCAGACAGTTCTTAACGAGATCTCGCTGCGTCACCTCACCACGACCTTCGATGTTTTGCGGTCGTGTCTCTAATCTGACTGTATGAGGTTGCTGCAATTGCAGCTCGGCGGAATCTTCAATGGTTACAATGCGTTCATCAGAAGGAATATAGCCAGACAACATATTTAGTAATGTTGTTTTACCGCTACCGGTACCGCCTGAGACCAATACATTTAACTTTCCCTTAACGCCACCTTGAAGAAGTTCGACCATGTCAGCTGTAATTGACTCATAATCGATCAATTCTTTTGCCGTTAATTTATCAACGCCAAAGCGTCGAATAGATAGCGAAGGGCCATCTAAGGCCAGGGGAGGAATGATGGCATTGACCCTTGAGCCATCAGCCAATCGAGCATCAACCATGGGCGATGACTCATCAATACGACGCCCGACACTAGAGACAATACGATCTATGATATTGAGAAGGTGAGCATTGCTATGGAATTTAACATTAACATGCTCTAATTTACCATGACGCTCCACATATACCCTGTCAAAAGAATTAACCAAAATATCTGAAACTGTCGGATCAGCTAATAATGTCTCTAGCGGTCCCAAGCCTAATACTTCATCAATAATGAGTTTTATTAATCTTTTTCTAGATGCAAGGTTAATTGGAATATGCAAATCACTCATGAGCCTGTCGCATATTTCACTTATTTGACCCCGAGCTTGATCTGCTGAAACCGTTTCAATCAATGACAGATCCATCACCCCTAACAACTTATCATATAACTTGATTTTTAGTTCTTGCTCTTCAACACTCAGAGGTTGATAACTTTCCTCACCAGAAAAACTCTTATTCTCCATCATAAGACACCTCAACTAATGTCCCAATAAACGCGACAAAAAGCCTTTCTCTTTTTTAGGCTCATTACCATTCGCAGGAATTAAATTTTGAGTCAAGTCGATTAAATCTAGATACATTCTCTGTTTTTTAGCTATTTCCGTGATGGGTCGCCCCAAGTCCTCACATTGGCTTGCCAAGTTATAATCATTCCCCACAACAAACACTGAATCAATACCAAGCGCATGCTTAATATCATTTATTTTTATTTGTGCATCGGACTTATTGTATCGATTAACCAATATATGGATTTTACTCTTATCAATTCCCAAATGATTAATTAGCTGTTGAATAAGCGCCTTCACCTCTCTAATTATGATCAGGTTTTGCTGCGCAACCAACAAAATATCGGCATTGCGGAGCAATTCAATATTCCAATGCTCTGGGCCACGAGAATAATCTAAAATAACTTGATCATTAAACTGACGGCACTTCCATATTAAGTCGTATATATTTTCCAACTTAATATCATGGTGCAAATTTAATAATGAGAAAGGAGCCGCGGCAAGCAGGTGTAACTTACCTTTCGAAATCATTGCACTACGCAATGCAACCTCATCGAGCTCATCCAAGGCCTGTAAAGCATCCACAAGGTAATAATTGGGCTCCACGCCTAAAATGTGTGCTAATGCCCCATGGTGTAAGTCGGTATCTAACAAAGCTACATCCATATCACCTCGCTCAGCGGCGATAGCTGCCAAGCTTGACGCAATAAAACTGGCCCCGGATCCGCCCTTACCGTTAACAACGGCTAACACAGGAGCAAGCTCAGCCTTAGTGCTTAACAGCTGAGCAATGTTTTTAAGCGCTGTGATCAGTTCAATATCGGGCGCATCCAAAGGAATAAAATCACTCACTCCATATTGAAAGGCATGTCGTATTACTTTTTGGGGGGTATCTCTTCCTAGAATTATCACCTCTGACTTATAACTGGCAGCACATGCTAAGGCTTGTTGAGCTAACACTTCTTCATTTGGAATGACCAACAAAATTAGGTTAAAAGACTTACCTGACGCATCTGCATTTTTACTTCCTGTCAAATCTGTAGTTTTCTCCCAATGTAAATTGACACACTGAGTTAAACTAGCCTCAATTTTAGGTAAAAACTCTTTTTGCACATCTATCAACAAGACGTTCAATGGAGAAGGCATATAAAAATCCATATTCTCCTCTAAACTCGAAGCATTACTAGATTCACTAGTGAATAATTTCAATGGTTTGTCCATATAGCCAACCCTGAGTTACTACAACAATCCTTATCATTACTATAGTCGCTAATTCGGAGAGTCATCACACTAATATCGTGATTATTGACAGATGGTGCTTCCTCCAGGAAAAACCCCCAAGCTCTCTCGCGGGAGCGTGGTGGTAAATACTGGCGAATTTAGGCTGAGATGTAATCCGGGTATCCAGAGATCATGCTGATAATTTTTAATTTCTGCTTTGACAAGCTCTATATCGGCTCCCGTTACATCATCGCCTTTACCATTAAGATACCTAATATCCAGATTGTCAGCCGTTAAATTAGGTACCAGGTTTGCGCCATTAAACAATGCCAAGTCATCTATATTTGTGCTGGGTTGGCAGACGATAGCCAGTCTAGCGGCGCGACGTGAGGCTTCTTGCAATACACTGTAGGTATACAATAATCGGCCGACCTCAATGGCACCAAACAGTAAGATAAAAAACACTGCCGCAACAATAGCAAACTCGACAGTATAGATGCCTTTATCTCTATTCATAATACTGTGACCGCATAGTGAGCATTGAGATTAAAACTAAGATCGACCTCATTGCCCAGGCCAAAAGTGGTGAGTTTCTCCCCCAGTATCGGTCGCCAATTGTAGGAAACAGAAATAACCAATCTTCGACTGCCGGCTGGATACTCATCAATATTAATATCTGCTGCGCTTAACCCCTTTAAGATAGGGCTTGTCCCTGCAGTCGTCTTACCATAGAGGAGTAAGTTTGTGGTTTTTGTTATACAATCATTACAGTCATCATCCTCCAATGGATCAGGAAGAATTGATGTTTGCCGAGTATCGGCATGAGCCCCTAAGTACAATCCAGCATCGCGAACTAACTTAGTCAGGGTATTATATTGAAACAAAAAATGCCCCAACTCTCCGGTTGCAAAAACCAGTAGCAACATAAAAGGCAATAGAATGGTCATTTCAACTGCCGCGACGCCCTTTTGTAACGAAAAGTTCATTGCATTCTCCTAGGAGTCTGGGCTATCAGGATCTTTATAAAGCACTATTGTATGATTATTGCTGACGAAATAGGGATCGACCGATGCATTGCCAGTTCCTGGGCACTCGGTCACAAACTCCCCAACTACAAAGGATTCTTGTCCACCTTGGTCAACATCTTGTACTAAGAAAAAACAGCCAGTCGTTTTAACTTCAATTTCATTACGTCCATTGGTCAGTCCATCGCAAACACCAATAACCACTGGCATCTCTCTGCGATAATTTGCGTCTATGGTACTGTCTATACAATTATCGATATTGTCATCCGCTAAATATTGGCTATGACTGTAGTAAGCGGCGCTAGGGTTCGCTATGTTACCATCGGCATCAAGATTAATGCGCTCTCCCTGACATATGTTTCGATCTCTTGGGTGATCCGTGGAATTTAATCCCCCGCCTTGCCACTGACCAAAACGGGTATTTAGACCTTGAGACACAGGGCCAACATTATTACCAGGCTCTGTCGGTACGAAATCACCTGCTCCGACACAGCTATTAGTAGAGTATTCACCCGCCAGCGCCTCGCGCATAACATCGGCCCCTGTGCCGTCCAAAGCTAACAATTGAAAATTACCCGGCCCGATAGCTTCATCACTTGCCTGCGCTGAACCCGACTTCATGGCGTACAGGCTGTTAGTCTCTATGCCATAGGGGGCAGGTACTTGCTCTCCACTTGGGCCGGTTACTGTATAATCGGGATCATCATTCACTGCACAAACCAATAAGGGCACAATTTTATTATTGCAGGTTATATCAGTACTTCGCCCCGCGACCGCTGATGCCCTAACACGTTTATTAAAACTCAACAGTTGGGCAAGAAAATTATCTAAACCAACATTTTCAACTCTCACTCTGACATATTCACTCCCTTCGGTCGTGACAGGGATAAAGGGATCGGGCAAAACTGAGAATTCAATCGAGATATTACTCGTTACATTATTTGTGCTGTAATCGGCTGGGCTAAAGCTGATATTAGTTTCCAGTTCATTGTTTTCTTTAAAAGCAAGATTCTGTGACAGCATACTCACTGCCGCCTGCCTTGCTTGCGCTAGCGTTGCACCGTTATCGAGTGCTTTAGCGGCATGCAGGGCCGAGGCATCCACAGCATTTTGTAACCGCCCCTTGCTCAGTAACATATGACCACCATCAAGAGCTAATGCGGCCACCGCAAGCAACGAAAATAAGCCTATGGTAAACATCACCAAAATTGCACCGCGCTGACGCCTTACACCTATATGCGTTATCGAGTCCTTGCCTGACGTGCCATACATATTTGATCTCCGACTAATAATTATTCAATTATCATCGAGGTGCCTAGCTCTTTAGCCTTAGTGGGACTTTCACTACTTTCTCGATAATTCAACATCACTTGCCGACCATAGTTACCCTCTAAACTTAAGACTAATCCGTCGTTACGCTCAGAGGCTTCAGGATCGAGAACTTGAACCTCTCTCACTTGTAAATAGCTGTCTCCCATAGAAAAGTTGTGTTCGTTAGCACAAGCCGACACAAGTAAACTGCATGCAATAACACATAGCCACTTGTTCACTTCACTCACTCTGACATTAAAATTGTTCATACTCATCACTCCAATCTAAAGTGAATGGCCGTATTTCTGTTGAGTGCCACTGTTTTCAATCTTGATATTAGACATCACAGGTTCGTATGGCGTATCCGCCTTGTCCTTAGGACGCTCTTTGGTAGAGCTTTTACCCAGTAGATAAAACTCGACATCCGATGGAGCAACAAAGCCATCTGTGGGAAGGACAACATCCTTTTTATTGAAAGGTCTCACTAAGCGTGGTGTCACTAAAATCACTAGCTCTGTCTGACCACTACGAAAGCTCTTGCTGGAAAAGAGCTGTCCAAATACAGGAACATCACCGAGACCTGGCACCTTATCGATATTTTCACGTAAGGTGTCGCTAATCAGGCCACTAATGGCAATCGTTTGACCGTCGGCCAACTCAACAGTTGTCGCTGTGCTGCGTTTAACCAGAGAGGGAACAATTAACACTGAAGTGGTATTACTCCCTGATATCGAAACAGAATTAGAATTACTTAATTCACTAACGACTACGTCCAAATTTAAATTTATCTGGCCTGAATCCAACACAGTGGGTAAAAACTTCACCCCAACACCAAAATCACGATATTGAATCGTAGTGCTACCATCTTTGTCCGGCACAGGAACGGGAAATTCGCCACCGGATAAGAACTCGGCCGATTGACCACTCATAGCAGTCACATTGGGCTCAGCCAACACCTTGGCTAATCCATTTTGTTTAGCCACATCGAGGGCAAAGTTCATGAGTAAGTCTTGGTTAATATACTGAGCGAAAAAGCCTTTACTTGTTACTCCACCAATACCCGAATCGACGAATCCACCACCGCCACCAACGACACCGCCGGACAGGTGTGAGCCTTGATTAAAGATCAGAAATTTTGAATCAAACTGACGCGCGATTTCACGCTGAACCTCGGCAACGACCACTTCGAGCATCACTTGGTGACCGCCTCCTATGGTCATCATGTTTAATACGGTACTTTTGGGTTTACCTACCGTAGGCGCCGCATCCACATATGCCTGAGCCAACTCCATTGCAGTGTTCATTTTTTGTAGATTGGAGGCCTGACCACTTAATAAAAGTTGTCCCTGAGAGGTTTGTACTGCCAATTTTTCTGTGGGTAAAAACTCATGCAAACGTAATTTTAATCCATTTAAGTCATGGGTCACTTCAATATCCATGACACTGGTTAATATTTCGTTTTCATCCCAGATCATCACATTCGTACTACCCAACTTTTTACCCAGTACATACAGATTATTCTTGGGTAAGAGCTTGATATCTGCGATATCAGGGTTCCCAACAGAGACTCTTTGTACCGATTTAGGTAATGGTAAGACACGAGACTTAAAGATAGGGATCTGCTTTAACTCCTTTGCTCCCTCAAATGGCCCTCCAGCCATTACTGGTAGATGCATCAAGGCCGAAATGAACACCAAGAACATGCATCCTAGCTTCCAGTTTTTGCCAGTCGAACGTAGCATAGTCCACTCCTCTTCAACCCATGGGTTGTATCATGTAAGTATTCAAGCGATTAATCATTCACCTTAACCTCTTGCTCTTTCATTCCTTTTAAGATTCGCACTTTAGATTTAGAGCCAGACTGAGCATATACGACCTTTTCAGTTGGTATTGATGGCTTAATGACTACAGGCTGAGCCTCAACGAGTGGCTTATTCGACTCGGACGGCTCAGATTTGTCTTGATTGAGTAAAGCCACCTCAACTTGTGCATCATCATTGGGGTTTCTTAAGGCTAATTGCAGTGAGCCACGCCCTTTCGCAACCAACAACTGTTCCGCTTGAGCCATACTCAGCTCTAAGGTAACCGCTCTAACCAGCACGGGTTTATTCTCATCGTTTGACGCTCGTTGATCGATAGCCAAAATCTTTACATTAGAAAGCACCACATCGGTCTTATAATCCCCCTCTTTAAAAAGGTTGATTACATCTACTCGGTTACCTGGGAGCAAGAAACCTGCTACGCCAACCACATCGTTTACCCTTATGGTAACTGCTCGCATATTAGGCTGAATAAGGCTAGCTAATGTGCTCCCCTCACCTTTATTGATCAGTTTTTCTTGGCGTAAAATCTCACCAGGGTACAGCTTTTGATTTACGACCTTTCCTTCGGCATCTTCAAACTTGGTCACAGAGCCCTTAGGCACTATGCCTTCAGGGACAGCGGTGAGAACTAAATGCTTGCGATCAACAATGGTCCCCATAGGCACCAAGCTTGACACTGTTACCACGTTGGTGGTGTTTGCCACCTTGGTACCACTGGTGTTGGACTCAAGCCAATTTTGAGCGAGGAAAACCGCTATCACACCAAATATCACTGACAAGACGACAAATAGAATCGTTTTGTTATTCATAATGAACTCCCGTCGTTAACCATAATGTCAACTAAGACAGCGCCTTAACATCAACTCTCAACAAAATATATGGACCATGCTGAGTCGATGAGAGGCTGTGTCACCACTGGTTCAAGCTTCATAAAACAGATTTGGTCAAACATAATGCCGAGTAAATCTCGTGGATAACAAGGAATCAAAGGCTTAGCAAACTTTTGATGATATTCCCTCAGCAGGTATGTAAATGCCTCTTCGTCACAGCTCAGCTCTAATTCATCACATACCTGAAACCAAATCTTGCGGTAGAGTGACTCATCCAGTGCATCAAAATGGATCTTGTAACCAAGTCGCCGAAGAAATGCTTCATCGACTAACTCTTTAGGATCAAGGTTAGTAGAGAAGAGTAGAATTAGCTCGAATGGGATCTCAAAATGTTCGCCAGACTGTAGGCTCAAAAAATCTCTATGCTCTTCCATCGGTATGATCCAACGGTTAAAGAGTTGTTTCGCACTGATGCGTTGTCGCCCTAAATCATCGAGTAACAAGATGCCATTGTTGGCCTTAAGCTGCAGTGGAGCCATATACGTCCGGCTATGGGCATCAAATTGTACCTCTAGCATTTCACTCGTGAGCTCACCGCCTGTGATCCGAAGCGGACGTTGGCATTGAATCCATCTTGGATCATGGCCACTGCCTAAATCTAATGGGTTATTCGTTGTCTCAACTTCAGTGCGATGATGCAGTTCAGGGTCAAAGACCTGAATGATTTCATTGCCAATAGCAATCGCATAGGGAATTAACACTGCATCGCCCAAAGTCAGATTTAGGTTGCGACACAGGTAGCTTTTACCTGTTCCAGGTGGGCCGTATATCAATACAGGCCGACTGGAATTCATTGCCGGCCCAATTTTATAGAGTAGGTCTTGCGGTAACACGAGCGCTTTAAGCCCTTGCTCAAGCATCTCATAGGTAATGGGGCGCGCTCTGCTAGATTGTTGTTTACAGATGGGTATGTATTGTTTAAGGGGTACGGGAGCCAGTCCGAGATAACCGCTGCGGCTAAAAACTAACTTTGCATGAATCTCACCCGTATGACTCAAGGCATAACGCATCTGGCCATCAGCCGTCGTTTGTCGGTTTTCAACCCAGCCTAGCTTCTTGGCGGTATCGAGCAATTGTTGCAAGATACCTCCCGTTATGCCCATTTTGGCGACCAGCAATTCTTTAGTGACTACACCTGCGGTAAATATGTGTTTAACCAATAAATCTAATAATAATGCTTCAGATAAACCTGTATCATCTATGGCAATAGGCTTGGGAGCCAACTTACTCACATCACCAATGTGTTCATGGTCTCTAGGCAGAGATGATGATTGAACATCTACAGAATGACCCACATCCGATTGCAACATAATTAGACTTCCTATCCCAAATAATGACTTAACTGCAAATAGACACTTGGCAAATCATAGTTAATACTGCAAGCCACTAGCCAGCCTATGGCCAATGCCGGTGCATAGGGCACTTTCTGCCCTGCTGCTTCATTAGGCTCTGGTTTAAAGTAGGTTCTGCAATAAATACAGTCCCAATAACGTTTAAGGGTGTTAACAACGCCACTCAGCCCCGTCCGCCACAACACGAGTAATACGCTAGTGACAGCGCCTGCGGCGACGCCATATAAGAGACTCCATGCCAAAAGCTCTGGCCCCATTAGGGCACCAATTCCCATCATCAATTTAATATCGCCAGCGCCGAGTAGCCTAAAAATGAAGACAGGAAACAAAATAATAAACGCCAGTGCAAAACCAAAACTGGCTAAGAGTAAACCATTGAGTTGTGCATAATATCCATTGATGGCAAAACCACAGAAAATCGCCGCAAGCGACAAGGCGTTAGGAATGCGATGCGACCTTAAATCTGTGGCGATGGCTATGATGAAAAACAGCGCCGCCAACGTGATTTGAAGTAATAATTGGGCATCTGTCATTGAGATCGTATCTCTTAGATAGGCATTTAACATTATCCAAATAGCATAGGTGCCTAGTATTCAAGTCAAACTAGGCACCTCTATCACAAGCTGAATGCCTTAATTAGTTTGTACAGTCTTGGCTATTACCATTAACAGCAGAGGCTAGACAATCAATCTTATCTGTTGCGTTTTCACCTAATAGGTTAAATGCGGCAATCATCCCGCCCACAACCAGGCCACCGGCAATGGCATATTCCACTGCCGTTAAGCCACTTTCATCTTCAATAAAATCTTTAAATAAGCTTGTAAGGTTCATAGTTATCTCCTAACGACCCAAAGAGGTGCTTTGTATAGCCGTTGAGCTCACAAAAGCGATTACCCATCTATCTTGCCTTGCTATCAGCTTCATCACCTCGTATCCATCAGTGCCATGACTTGCTACCGAATATGCGTTCCTGTTGCCAATTTTTAATCATGACAGGAATAAGCCTCGTCACTCGCTACCTAACCTGTCGAACAGCAATATTGGAAAAACTGCATAATCCAACATTGCTGTTACATTTAAGGGTAGCAAAGTTTTCACGATTCATAGATTAAAAAACAAACAACTTTAAGAGAGTTATTGTGCTATGGGGAGCTAATTTTTATTCAAACCTAGCTAGTTTGGAAAGCTCTTACTAACAAGTAGTTGCGAGATTTTGTCGTAAGAAGAAGACGTAAGACTTGATGATACATTGTGTATTTGACAGCCAAAGCCAATATCAAACTTGCCAACCAAGTAGGTCAAAAGTATTAATCTAACAAATACAAAACACTTAGATAGGATATAAAAGTGGATATAGGCGATGGCCTATAACCCCAAATCTGTAACTGAGGCTCTCTCTGCTAGAGTTGAATTCAACTTGTAGATATCGGGGCGAAATTGCACCACTCCTCTAGTGTCTACCCAAGTCGTTAAATAGGTTATCAGTACGGGTAGAGGCTCAGCGAGCTTATAATATCGCGGCAATTTTTGTGCTAATGCTTCTTTGATAACCGCTGGCGACTGATCAGTGTGCCGAGTAAAAAGGTACTTGGCTAAGATGTCAGCTTTTTCTAAACGCACGCAGCCATGACTCAAGGCACGATCTTGACGCATAAACAGTTTCTTTACGGGCGTGTCATGTAAGTAAATGGCTGCATTATTCGGAATCGAAAATCTATAGCGTCCCAATGAATTATTAGCGCCTGGTTGCTGAACAAGTTGATACTCGCCCAATAGCGCGGCAATTTGCTTAGAGGAATGGTTTGCCAATGGTACCGCTAAAGAGTGACCCTGAGCCACCTTACGCAGCTCAAACCCGTGGGCGGCAAGATAACCAGGATTTTGTCCATTTTTCGGCAGTAACTCACCATAGACAATACTTCGAGGTGGAGTCCAGGTTGGATTCAGTGTCACCAGGTTCAGTGTTGTCACCATTTGTGGCGTCGGCGTTTCGGGTTTGCCGACAATCACTCGCATACTCAATACACTGGTATCATTCTCCATTACCTGTAATTGGTACGCAGGAATATTGACCCACAAGTATCTCTCCGGCAATTGATTGGGTAACGCAAACCAACGAAATAACGCTTGGCGCAGATGAGCAATCTTTTGTGAGGGTGATATCTGCAGCGCTTTGCGGGTCGAACTATCTAGCTCTCCGCTTTCAGGTAGCCCATGCCTTAGTTGAAAATGCTTTATGGCGCTGACGATAGCAGGGTCATAAATCGCCTCTCTATAGGTATTAGACGGTTTAGTTGGTAAGTCGCCTAATTGAGTGAGCATCCACCTCAACTTGGCGATTTCGGGCGACCGCTGACCCAAACGGTATTGCCTAGCGGAGATGGCTGGCCATACATATTTTTCAAGCTGTTGATAGCGTCTAATTTGTTCACGTAACAGTTGCACCTGCTTGTGCTCAGGTAACATGGTGTCGAGTAGCTCATGTAGCTGCTCAGTTTGCACTGCGCTGCGTAGCTGTTGAATGCTCGACAAGGCTTCATCTCCCTGCCCTAGCCTTAATGTTTTCAGCATTTCAATAAAGAGCTGCGAATATCTATCGTCTAAGTCTCTTGTCACCTGCGCACTCGCCTCATTCGTTGACAAGCCTATCTGCTGCCAAAAACCTAGTTCCTGGGCTAAGGCAAGCATCTCCAGGGTTAACGGCCTGGGCCCTCGCTGATCGAACCAAATAAATTCAGGCTCACTGGTCACGACATGATGGTTTAACGGCGTACCCTGAGCCACATTGTCTGCCGCCAGCGCGGATTGACCTACGAAATTCAGGCTAGCGCTAATTAAACAAGCAAAAACGGTCGGGATATAAGATAAGAGCAATTTCATATTGTCGAGCCCATCCTATTCAACAGAAGAAATATAGTGAGGTATCCTCCTGTAACATTATAGGTAAATCACGCCAACCGGCAGTGGTCAGTGCAACGACCTTTCTGGCGGCAAAGAGACAAATTCATCATTAGGGTTAGCTCAGGTTTAGTTCAGGCATAGCGCTAAGACAAGATTATTTCTTAATTTAAAAGCTTGAATTATCGTCCTCCAAATCGCCTAAACATCAGAGATAAATTATTCATCTATACTTTACCCAACAAGCAACTAATCGCCTCTTTTATAGATGAGGTCACATCAATAGGACGTTATAACACCATGATAAAAATGGAGTTAACTCGCCAGCACATACTTCAGCTGACTTTAATTTTGCTGATAATCGTATTACTGCTGGTCATTATCTATCCTGCTTTTACCGTGGCTAATGCTCGTTTTAAACTAAAAACCGAGGTTGAATCTGGTGCGACATTAGCCGAGCGCTATTTATTGCTAGGTGATTGGCCCTCAGGTAATGAAGATGGTTTATTAAATCAATTCAACGACTTTCAGGTCAAAACAAAGGATTTGTCAACTGACTCAACACTAATACCGCCTACGACACTCGATGCGCAAACAGCAAGAGAGCGGGCCGTTGCCCCATTGCCGCAACCATGACGCACTATGAAGGATGATAGAGAGCGAGATGAGCTGAACGAGGTCAAATGAGGATAGAGATACTTTAAGTATTTACGCCGCAATCCAATAGAGAGAGTCTATGCCTGACGACGCAGAGTTAACCACAACATCGACGAATGCCATCTCACTCAAGCGCACTTTTTTTAGAACGCTAGCCATGCTCATTTTTTTCATGGTCATTGCGATTAACTTTAAACAGTTACTGCAATATTACTCCGCCTTTTCTCTTGCCAATGCCATGACGCGCATCGAAGCTGAGTATCTGCTCACTGAAGGATTATTGTTAGACCTCACTTATTTTGCGCTTATGGTGTTGATACTCCATGCATGCTGGGCGTTGGTGATCACCCTTTCCTGTCGTCCATGGTTTGCCATCACAGCTAATGACAATGTTAAGACACAAATTTGGCTAGTGTTGTTACTCCTGCATTGCATTTGGGTTCTGTCTGCCAATGCCTATTTCTATCCAACATCATTACTGGGTTTTTTTCGCGGCACGCCGCTGGCGACGGGTATCACACTAGTCACCTTGGGGCTCTTACTGTTAGCCAATCTTATCTATGCTTTAATGGGCACACTGGCCAATTACAATAGAGGATTGAGGACCCTGTTTGTGATTAGCCTATTGATATTTAGCTTTGTGCCTCTCTATGTATTTACCCGCAACACAACGACCCCCATTTTTTCCAACAATAGTGATCAGCCTAATATTGTTGTCATTGGTATTGATGCTTTGCGCCCAGATCATCTAGCCTATCGCGGCGCCGACCCATCGCTTGCACCAACACTGAATCAACTATTAGCAGAGTCTCTGATTTATGATCGTACCTATACGCCACTGGGACGCACCTTTGTGGCCTGGATGGGAATTTTATCGGGCTTATATCCGACAAATAACGGGGCCAGATTCAACCTTGCCCCGCCAGAACTCGTCAGTAAACCCTTCCCCCTATTAGAACGGCTTGCCGCCAATGGCTATCAGACTACTTATGCCATAGATGAACGTCGCTTCAACCAAATCGATAAGAGTTACGGCTTTGATCGTGTGATTGGCCCTAAGGTGGGCGCCGCCGATGCGATTATAGCGAATGTGGCCGATCTTCCCTTAGTGAACCTGGCAATTAACTTGCCGTTATTGGGTGACTTGTTTCCCTACCTCTATATCAATCGCGCATACGGTAAAACTTACCATCCCTTGCTGTTTAATCATGAGGTAATACACAGCTTATCGGTCGATAAACCCAATTTTTTGGCCGTACATTTCTGTCAATTACACTGGCCCTTCACCTCAAAAGACTTTATCGAATTAGATAAATCGCGTTGGGATGGTAACTACAACCACTATATGTATGGCGAAATGATTAGAAAAGTCGATATGCAAATTGCCGACTTTATTGCCCAATTACGTCGGGGAGGTCTATTAGACAATGCTGTGGTGTACCTGTTATCGGATCATGGTGAGGGGTTCATGTTGAGTCAAGATAGACTCGCGGCAACCGATACTGAAACGCAAACAGCCGATGCTGCGCAGCCAATGGCGCTCAATGTTGCGGCCTGGGGCCATGGCACCAATGTTTTATCTCAGGAGCAATCGCAAGTGCTGCTCGCCTCATTAAGATATCGAAACGGTAAACCAGTAAATCCAGCAGGCAAAGTCGATGGTTTATTTTCACTAGTTGACGTCGCACCCAGCATAGTTGCCAACCTCTCTGCTACAAACGGCAAGGCAATAGTATCTGAAAATTTGAAGTTTGACGGTCAGCCACTACCTCAAGATTTAACAGAACCACTGACTCCTAGCGACAACCAGAGACATATCTTTGTCGAGTCATCGCTTCCGGTAGCCTCAATTAATACCAGCTTTATCGATGATAAAAAGGTGATGTCAGAAACCGCATCTCATTACGAAATTAGAAAAGATGGTCGCGCTGTGATGAAACCTGAGTCCTATCACAACAATATACGGTTAAAGCAGCGTTCAGTGTATGCCCAGCAATGGCAACTGGTCATGCTACCTAAAGATGAGCGGCTTATCTTAGTCGATACGGCAAACAAACGCTGGCATACCCTCAGTGACTATTCGGGCGATGCGCCTTGGGAAGCTATGCTCGATTCACTATGTCAACACTATCAAGCTGACTTTATTGACACGCCGCGCAGCCAGTGTAGCCTTTCCTTTAAGCAGCGGCTACTCAGCGCCGACGCTGATGGCGCTGAGCATGCCAAGGGACAAAATGTATCGCCGCCTAGGTAAAGACTAATCTAGGTAAACACTAGCCTAGATAAGCATTAATCAGCGAATCGGGTTTAAATTAAATGCTGCGCTTAAACCATTAAGCATCTTGCAAAGAACTTAGGTAAGCGGGCACATCGGCGACAGAGTCTAAAACGACGCTGGCGGCGGCAATAGCCTCATCAGTCACCGTTTTACCCGTGCGCACTAAGATACGGATCGGCACTCCTGCGGCCTGCGCAGCCAACATGTCGTCACGCTTGTCGCCCACCATGACAGAACGGCTAAGATCTATCTTCAAGAACTGCGCCGCACTCTTGAGCATGCCAGGCTTTGGCTTACGGCAATCACAGTCCTGCTTATACTCGCCTATGCCTTTCTCACTGTGATGGGGACAGTAATAGATACCATCGAGGTCGACGCCTTTGTCGGCGAAATTCCAATCCATCCATTCGGTCAGACTATGAAACTGATCTTCCGTATAGAGTCCACGGGCAATACCCGACTGATTAGTCACCACCACCAGCTTATAGCCTTGCTGCTTTAACGCGGCGCACGCTTCGAATACGCCTTCGACATATTCGAAATCATCGACCTGATGCACATAACCATGGTCGACATTAATCACTCCATCTCTATCCAGGAAAACGGCACGATTCACGAAAACTTCCCCAATTCGACTGAACCCAATAATTAGTTGAACAGTATTATCACACTTGAATCAACAAAATGCACCGCACAATCACGAATAAAGTCGAAGGGGGCTAGAAATGAATAAAATATACAAATATAGTTAAGCCAATCGCTAATAGCTAATAGCTACACAAGAGATAGAGATGCCAGTAAACACCCTTCACTCAATCAGACGCCAACGCCTCATGGATAAGCTCCCCGACGACAGCTTTGTGATTCTTGTCGGTTATCAGCAAAAGGTACGTAGCAAAAACATCAAGTATCACTTTCGCCAAGACAATGATTTTCTTTACCTAACTGGGTTTAACGAGCCTGACGCCGTCGCATTGCTCTATCGTGGGCCCCAAGGAGAGATAATCTATACCTTGCTATGCCGCCCAAATGATCCACAACAGGAGGTCAGTTTCGGTGCCAGGGCGGGCATTACCGGTGCCATCGAAAAATTCGGCGCGACTCAGGCCTTTGACATCGCCGAGCTAGATACCGTGATGGCATCGAGTCTCACCCATCAGCGTCAGGTATTTATCAGTGACGAACTGGGCCGCTTTAACCACAAATTAATCGATTGGTGTAACACCCAGCGCCAAGCCAGCGGTTTCGATACCCCCAAATGCTATCGGAGCATCACGCCACTGGCCAAATACCTTCACCCACTTAGGGTGATTAAAGACGAGAGCGAACAAGCGGCAATACGCACCGCGGTTAACGCTTCTGTCGACGGCCACAAGGCAGTGATGAAGGCCTGCCGCGCAGACATCAATGAGGCGCAGCTGGCCGCAACCTTTAACTATGCTATCGCCGCAAACGGCGCTAACGAGGTCGCCTATCCCAACATAGTGGCGGCGGGCAACAACGCCTGCTGCCTCCACTATGAAGAGAACTGCTGTCAGACCCAATCTGGCCAGATGCTGCTGATCGACGCCGGCGCCGAGCTCAACCACTACGCCGCCGATATCACCCGCAGCTATCCGGTCGATGGTAAGTTTACCCAAGCCCAAGGGGCGATCTACCAGCTAGTATTGGATGCACTGGATGCCGCCATCGCCAAGGTAACCCCCGGCACGCAATGGAACGAGATCTATGAGACCTGCATGCAGGTGATGGCCCGCGGCCTCATCGAACTCGGCCTATTACAGGGGAGCTATGAGGAGGTGATGGCCAGCGAAAGTTACAAACGCTTCACTGTGCATAAGACGGGGCACTGGTTGGGGATGGACGTCCACGACGTCGGCCCCTATCATGATGACGATGGCGAGTGGCGCAAGCTTGAGCCAGGGATGATCTTTACCATAGAGCCCGGCATCTATATACCGGCCTCTACCACAGATGTACCCGAAGCTTTTCGCGGCATGGGGATCCGCATCGAAGATGATATCCTGGTTACTGCTGACGGCCATGAAAACCTGTCAGAGAAAGTACCTAGGTCAATTGCCGAGATCGAGGCCTTCATGGCGCGCGGCTAGCGTTATAACGGCGCTAGTTTTAATGACGTGAGCGCTATAACAGTATTAGGGTTCTAATGACTCGAGGTTTCTTGGGCTTAGAACTCTAAAGACGCTATTGCGCGAGAGCGCTCGCCACCCTTGCCTTGAGCACTGGCAACAATTCGGTTTCAAACCAAGGATTACGCCTAAGCCAGAGATTATTGCGAGGGCTGGGATGAGGTAGCGGAATTATGTGGCTGCCATGTTGTTGCCAATCTCGCACACACTCAGTCACCCCGCCGCACTGCTTACCGAAATGATAGGCCTGAGCGTATTGGCCTATCACCAAGGTGAGGCGAATATCCCTAAGGTGCGCCAACAATTGCTCGCGCCATGCTGGCGCGCATTCAGCCCTGGGCGGCAGATCCCCAGAGCGCCCCTTCCCCGGATAGCAAAACCCCATAGGGACGATGGCAAAAAGGTTTGGATCGTAAAACTGCTCGCGGCTAACACCGAGCCAATCCCTGAGCCTGTCACCGCTGGGATCGTCAAAGGGAAGCCCGCTGGCCGCGGCCTTAGTGCCCGGCGCCTGACCGACAATCAGTACCCTGGCGTTCGATGCCGCCTGCAACACGGGCCGCACCTTATGGCTAAGATGCGGCTGGCAGATCTGACAGCGGGCAATACGCTCGAGTAGTTGATCTAAGGTTTCCATAAAAGCTCCGGCAAAATATTATTAGCCACTATAATGCTACAGCAATGCCAAAGCTAAAGCGCAATCGAATCTTCGCCGAGAAGCAATCTTTCAGACATGCATGCCCGCCTTCCTTCTATCTCGTTATCCTTAAATCTCTAAGTTTGTCTCTTAGCATGCCGCTTAAAAACGGTCTATACGGTAAGGGGTTATATCCACCTGAGTCTTCTCTTCTTTGATGGCCTCCGCCATAAGCTGGGCACTAAAGGCGGCCCAGGTGAGTCCCAGGTGCTGGTGACCAAAGGCAAAGAAGATCTTATCGCTCTTGGGTGAGGCACCCAGCACAGGCAGGGAGTCGGGGAGCGATGGCCTAAAGCCCATCCACCGCTCCCCCTGAGAAGTTGTAGCGCCAACCAGTACTTCGGGCAGCAGCGCCTTGGCATGGGGCAGCAGACAGTCGGCTCTGGCCTCGACCAGCGGCGCCTTAAGACCGCCAAATTCAACCGTGCCGGCCAGACAGGTCCCGCGGTTCATGGGGGTGATGATGAACTTACGCTCGAAAGATGCCACCGGCCGCTGCAGACGACTGTGTTGTGGCATCATCAGATGATAGCCACGCTCGGTTTCCAGCGGTACCTTAAAGCCAAGCTGTTGCGCTAAGGGCTTAGACCAGGCGCCGGCGCTGAGCAGCAACTTATCACTATGATAAGTTACTCCGCTAGCGACACTGACATTAACACCTTTCTCTTTATTATCTCCCTTACATTCAGCAGCTAACTGAATTACCTCTCCGATCACCAGCTCGCCCCCCAGCTTCTCAAACTGGGTCGCCAAGCGATGACACAGCTCGGCCGGGTCCGGCGTATGGCCGACCTGGGTAAACCACAGTCCGTGGTTGATATTGGGGCTAAGATCCGGCTCTAGCGCCCTCACCTCCTCACCACTGATTAACTTCACCGCCACGCCGGCTTCACGGTAGCTCTTGTATACCCGCTCGACCTCGATAAAAGGCGTCTGTTCAAACACCAAGAGACTACCCTCGAGTTTGAGTAGCTCGGAGCAGCCGCACTCGCTCACCAGCTGCTGCCAGGCATAGATACTCTTTTGATTTAACGCCTTGATCGCCGCCGAGTTATGGGCGCGTTTTGCGGGCAACATATTGACTAAGAAGCGCATAAACCAAGGCAAGGCCTTGAGGAAATAGCGCGGCTGAATGCGAAACGGCCCTAATGGGTCGAGCAACATGCCTGGCAGTTTGAGTAACATGGCCGGGTCGGCCAGGGGAAACACCTGCTCGGTGGCGAAGTGGCCCGCGTTACCAAAGGAGGCGCCCGCCGCTACCCCTTGCTTGTCGATGACGCGCACACTAAAGCCAGCCTTTTGCAAGGCGATGGCATTGGCAAGGCCTATAACACCAGCGCCTATGACAGTGATATCCGCGTTTTGGGTAGAGGCAGAGCTGGCCTGTGAGGCTTTATCCTGGTCTGTTAACTCATGGTTTGTCATATGTTTAGCCTCGATCATCTGAGCATAAATCCCTGCTGAAACTGATCCTTAGGATCTAAGATAAACTCATGACGCCCGGTGATAAAGGCGCGGCCGCTCACCTCGGGGATCACCGCCGCCTTGCCATAAAAGTCGGCGTTATCCAGCGCGCAAACCTGCATGGCGCCATCGACTATGCTCTCAATCTTCAGGCACTCGCCCAGTGCGACCTCGCCTCGAGTGTGAAGCAAAGCTATTCGACCGGCGACCCCAGTGCCTGTGGGCGAGCGATCCACCTCGCCATCGGCAAAGACGCACACATGGCGCGAGTGGGCATCCGCAGAGCTGGTCTTACTCGATGTAAAGATGGTGCCGTAGAGAAAGCCTAAATCCGCTTCTAATGGATGAGCTAAAGGATGCTGAGCCATCACGGCGTGCTTGATACAACGTCCCCAATCTATCATCTGGGCGACATTATCCGGCGCGCAGCTTAACCCCAGCGCATCGGCATCAACATAAGCGTAATAGGCACCGCCGAAACCTATGTCGTAAGCCACCTCGCCTATGCCCTCGACGGTTACGTGACAATCCAGCGCCTCGGCCCAGGAAGGCACGTTACGAAAACTCACCTTGACCTCGCCCGCGCCGTCGCGACAGGCCCTGGCATGGATAAGCCCGGCCGGCGCATCTATCTTTATCTCTCTTGGCGTATCGCCAAGCGCTAGGGTGCCCGTCTCGACTGCCACAGTTACCAAGGCCAAGATGCCGTGACCGCACATGCTGCTGTAACCCTCGTTATGGAGAAACAGCACGCCGAAATCCGCGCCGGGGGTGATAGGCGCAGTGATGATGGCGCCATACATGTCGGCATGGCCCCTGGGCTCATGCATCAAAAGCTGACGATAATGGTCCAGATGCGCCGTGAGATATCTGCGTTTGGCCAATATGGTGTCCCCGGGGATCTCGGGGTATCCCTCCAGCAGGATCCGCAGCGGCTCGCCTTCGGTGTGAGCGTCGAGGGTCTTGAATCGGGCACAGGCATCGAGAAAGCTAGGACTTAAATCTAATAGGCGCATCGGGACTTCCTTTGTTATTGTTTGTATGCAATATATAGTATTTACCGGTGAGAGATAAAAACATAAATAGCGGCAATCTCACCAAGGGGCTTTTCTTCCCCTTAAAATTGTATACAATATACTATAGCTTTTGGTAAACGCCAAAACTTGATATCACTTTTTCGCCGCGCACGTTGCACGGCAATATCTATAGAGGTCTGAACATGAAAGTAAACTGGCAAGGTGTATTCCCAGCAATTTCTACCCAATTTAATGACGATGGTTCGATCAACTATGAGTCGAACGCAAGAATGCTGGAAGACCTCATTCGTGACGGTATCGATGGGGTGATCGCCCTGGGTACCATAGGCGAGAACGCCTCCCTTTCTCCGCAAGAAAAACGTGAATTTATCAAGCACACGGTCGAGACGGTCAATGGCCGCATCCTGGTGCTCTCTGGCTGCACCGAGAACACAGCCCAGCAGGCGGCGAAATATGCTCAGGATGTCGAGGCGCTCGGTGTCGATGGCCTAATGTTACTGCCCGCCATGGTCTACCGCGGCACTGACCGCGAGGTGATCGCCCACTATCAACACGTGGCGCGCTCGACCAAGCTGCCTATCATGATCTATAACAACCCTGTGGGTTATGGCGTCGACATCAACCTGGAGATGACCGCCGTGCTGGCCGAAGAGCCAAACATAGTGGCCATCAAGGAATCGACCACAGATACCCGCCGTCTCACCGAGTTGCAGAGCCGCTTTGGCGACCGTTTTAACATCCTCTGCGGTGTCGACGATATTGCGCTAGAAAGCATTCTACTGGGCGCCACAGGTTGGATCTCTGGCCTAACCAATGTCTTCCCAAGAGAATCTGTTACTCTGTTTAAACTGGCCCGTGCCGGTCGTATCGAAGAAGCCCGTGAGATCTACCGCTGGTTTATGCCGCTGCTGCGCCTAGACACCATTCCGACCCTGGTACAGTGCATCAAGTTTGCCGAGCAGATCGTCGGCCGCGGCAGCGAAAATGTGCGCCTGCCGCGCATGACCTTGATCGGTGACGAACGTGCCTATGTGGAAAAGGTGATGGCCGAAGCCTTGGCTACCCGCCTAGATCTCGACAAGTACAACCTCAACTAATTCTAGGGAGTACGGCATAGATGTTAAAAGGTACCTTCTTTTGCGTCGATGCTCATACCTGCGGTAACCCGGTCCGTTTGGTCACCAGTGGCCATCCGGACCTCAAGGGTCGCACTATGAGCGAGAAGCGCCAGGATTTCCTGGCGCAGTATGACTGGATCCGCAAGGCGCTTATGTTTGAACCCAGGGGCCACGACATGATGTCCGGAGCCTTCCTCTATCCCCCTTGCAGCGACAACGCCGACGCCGCCATCCTGTTTATCGAGACCAGCGGTTGCCTGCCCATGTGTGGCCACGGCACCATAGGCACCATCACCGCCGCGCTCGAGTCTGGCCTGTTAACCCCTAAAACGCCGGGTCAGCTCACCATAGATGTGCCCGCCGGGCAAATTAAGGTGCAGTATCAGCAAAGCGGCGCCAAGGTAGATTGGGTCAAGATCTTCAACGTGCCCGCCTATCTAGCCCATAAAGATGTGGTGCTGGATATCCCAGGCCTTGGGCCGCTCAAGATAGATGTCTCCTACGGCGGTAACTACTACGCCATCGTCGATCCCCAGGCCAACTTCCCCGGCCTGCGCCACTGGAGCGCCGGCGATATCCTGCGCTGGAGCCCGATCGTGCGCGAAATCGCCCATAGAGAACTAAACTGCGTGCACCCAGACGACCCCACGGTCAACGGCGTCTCCCACGTGCTCTGGACCGGCGACACCATCAGCGAAGGCTCCAATGGCGCGAATGCAGTGTTTTATGGCGACAAAGCGATCGACCGTTCACCCTGCGGCACAGGCACCAGCGCCCGTCTGGCGCAGCTCTATAGCCGCGGCGAGCTCAAGGTCGGCGATGAGTACACCCACGAGAGCATCATAGGCAGCCAGTTTGTCGGCCGCATCGAAGCCGCCACCAAAGTGGGTGAATTTGACGCCATCATGCCAAGTATCAAGGGCTGGGCGCGGATCACCGGGCACAACGCCATCACGGTCGACGATGACGATCCCTATGCCTTCGGATTTCAGGTGGTCTAACCGGCCAGCCCAAAAGGACAATAGCAATGACATCAAGTATCACCAACAGATTAACCGGTCAGCATTACATTTATGGCGAGTGGCAGGGCGAAGCCTGTGCCTTTCAAAGCTTTAACCCCGTCGCCAATACTCAGATTGATTGGCACTTTGCCTGCGCGAGCAACGAGCAGCTCGCCCTGGCCACCAAGGCGGCTGAGCAAGCCTTTAAAAGTTACCGCAACAAGAGCGACAGTGAGCGCGCCGCCTTTCTAAGCGCCATTGCCGAGCATATAGAGGCTGACAAAGAGGCTATCATAGAAGCCGCCCACCTCGAGACCGGCCTGCCTCTGGCCAGATTACAGGGCGAAACCGGGCGCACCTGTGGCCAGCTGCGCCTCTTTGCCCAAAATCTTGTTAACCCAATAGAGCAATCGATTGCCGACATGGCTCAACCTGAGCGTCAGCCGCTGCCAAAGCCAGATACCCGTCTAGGTAAAGTTGCCTTAGGGCCAGTGGCCGTCTTCGGCGCCTCTAACTTCCCGCTGGCCTTTTCCACCGCGGGGGGCGACACCGCATCGGCGCTCGCCGCTGGTTGCCCCGTTATCGTCAAGGGCCACCCTGCGCATCCAGCCACCAGCGAGCTGGTCACTCAGGCCATAGAGAAGGCGATCAAGGCTTGCGACATGCCAGCCGGCGTATTTAGTCTGCTGCAGGGACATACCCCGGACCTCTCGACGGGCTTGGTCGAGGCGCCAGAGATCAAGGCGGTGGGTTTCACCGGCTCGTTAAAGGTGGGTCGCATCCTGGCCGATCGCTGCGCGGCGCGCCCCGAGCCTATTCCCTTCTATGGTGAGCTTGGCTCTACCAACCCACAATTCCTACTGCCTGGGATACTCACCGAGCAGGCAGAGACGCTGGCCGAGACTCAGGTGCAATCTATGATGATGGGCCACGGTCAGTTCTGTACCAGCCCAGGGGTGATTGTCGCCGTCAAGGGCGAGGCGCTGACCCGCTACTGTGACAGACTCAGCCAGGCCCTGGCCGAACAGGCTGCCGGCGCCATGCTCACCCCAGGCATCGCCGCCACCTATCAGCAGCAGACAGAGGCACTGCTGGCAGATCCACGGCTAACGCTACTTGCTCAGGGCAAGGCGGCCGAGGCCAGCCACCATACCCGCCCGGCGGCGGTAAAGGTGGATGCGGCAGGCTATCTGGCCGACAGCGCCCTACAACAAGAGGTCTTTGGTCCCTTCGCGATAGTGGTCGAGTGCCAGGACGCCGCGCAGATGCAGGCCGTTGCCGAGCAGCTCGAGGGGCAGCTTACCGCCACGCTTCATGGCGACGAGGGTGATTGGGCTCACGCCCATAGCCTGGTGGATGCCATAGGTCAGCGTGTCGGCAGGCTTATCTTCAATCAGATGCCAACAGGCGTCGAGGTGTGTCACTCGATGAACCATGGCGGTCCCTACCCTGCCAGCACCGACAGTCGCAGCACCTCGGTGGGCAGCATGGCTATCCACCGCTGGACACGGCCCATCTGCTATCAAAACATGCCATCTGCTTTGCTGCCCGAAGCATTGCGAGATGGACAAAGTCTCCTAAAGCGCTTCTAACAGGCATATTAAATAAAGGGAAACCACGGTTTCCCTTTATTTATAGTGCTATAAGCGGTAATCTTATGCGGATCACATATAATAACGAAAAGACATTACGGGAACTATGAGCCGAACAACTCCAATCGTTCATAAAACGCGCACCCAGGTCGTGGTGGAAGTCTTAAGAGAGAAAATCCTTTCAGGCGAAATTGCCGCCGGCGAACCTTTACGCCAGAGCGCCTTAGCCGAGGCACTGAACGTCAGTCGCATCCCGGTCAGAGAAGCCCTGCTGCAACTCGAAGCCGAAGGACTCGTAAAGTTTGAAGCCCATAAGGGCGCTACCGCTACCGAATTGTCGGTCGATCAGGTTACCGAGCTGTTTGAGCTAAGAGCCCTTATCGAAACCGATCTGCTTGCCAAGGCGATCCCGAATCTCGATGAGGAGATGCTGGCACAGGCTCAGGGTTACCTGGATGAGCTGGAGGCTGCCTTCCAACAGGAAGACGCCGTGAGCAGCTGGAGCGAACTCAATACCAAGTTCCATTCCTGCCTGTATCAGGCGGCCAATCGTCCTCATACCATGGAAGTGGTACACGGTCTAAATACCAACTGTGATCGCTACATTCGTCTACAGCTGCTGCTGG
This sequence comes from Shewanella aquimarina, assembly GCF_023349185.1. GTDB lineage: Bacteria > Pseudomonadota > Gammaproteobacteria > Enterobacterales > Shewanellaceae > Shewanella > Shewanella aquimarina. The sequence goes on from NZ_JAKIKY010000001.1 coordinate 28,659, forward strand.
CAGGCGGCATTCCCAGAGCGGCGCAAGACCACAGAGACTTGCTGACCTATTGTCGCAATCAAGAGATCGACAAGGCCGTCACGCTGCTGAGAGACCATATATTACATGCAGCCAACGCCATACGTGAGCTGGTTGCCCAACAGGTGAGCTAAATCACTGTAGCTTGCTTGACTTATTGCTAGGCTTATTAGATTAGTTTGATAAGGCAGAGCTGATGTACTCTGCCTTTTTATTTTTGAGAGAATATTCAGATGCAGTACGCCACCATTACCGGCTGGGGAAAATGTGTTCCCCCCGCAACGCTTACCAACCATGATCTTGCCACCTTTATCGATACTTCCGATGAATGGATTAAGCCGCGTACTGGGATCAGTCAGCGACACATCAGTCATGTCGACACCTCTGAACTGGCAACCGTCGCCGCCCAGCGCGCACTGGCTGCTGCCGGCATCAAGGGCGAAGAGATAGATCTTATCATTCTGGCCACCGCCAGCCCAGATACGCTGATCCCCAACATAGCCTCTACCGTACAGGCCAACATAGGTGCCAGCTGCGGCGCGTTCGATATCAACGCCGCCTGTAGTGGTTTTCTCTACGGCCTGGGTCTGGCCAGCTCGCAGATCAAGAGCGGTCAGTCGAAGAAAGTCTTGGTGATCGGTGCCGAGCGTCTCTCTTTCTACCTAGACTGGTCACGTCGTGAAACTGCCGTACTTTTCGGTGACGGCGCGGGCGCCGTAGTTGTCGAAGCCACAGATCAGCCAGGGGGCGTGTTGGGCTATGAGCTCAACAACGATCCTGCCGGTCGCGATATCCTTAAGGCGGGCTTTGGTACCGCCATGGACAGATTCAACGCCGCTTCACTGGATTTCTATATCGAATTCAATGGTCAGGAGATCTTTAAGCGCGCCATCGCGGGTATGGGTAAGCTCAGCAACACAGTGCTGGAAAAATGTGGCGTCGACAAAGACGAAGTGGATCTGGTGATCCCACACCAAGCGAACGAGCGCATTATCGATACCCTGATCAACCGCATGAAGATCCCGAAAGAAAAGGCAGTGGTCAACATCGCCAACTACGGCAACACCTCGGCGGCCACTATCCCTATCGCCATCTGTGACGCACTGGAGAAGGGACTGATCAAGCCGAATCAGACCATATTGTCTTGCGCCTTCGGTGCCGGCCTGACCTCTGCGGCAGTGCTATTCAAGTGGGGCGAGCGCGTCACGCCAATCAGCGAGTCTGATGCCGAGCTACCACCTTGCGATAAAACCGGTATCGAACTGGTACAGCGCGCCGTAAATTACTTCTGCGGCGAGTAATCGCTAAACAGAAATAGAAGATGCCGACATGATGTCGGCATTTTTTTGTCCAAAGGTTTATGAATATCCATAGGCCTAACGCAATCGGTCCTGGCCACTGCCCCTAGCTCAATCAGCCCAGGTTCACTCACCTCAAGCATAATCCCCGCTGGCTTAATCGAACCATCTTAATCATGCTCTGGCCGTTAAAGCTTAGGAATAGCCGCCTCATCCCAATAGATGGCCTGGGCGAAATGGCGAGACAGCAGACGGTTAAACTTGTCGAAACTCGAGATGCTCAGCTCCTCGCCGGTGAGACACGACCAGACGAAACGGTGACAGTTATTATCGAAAAGATCATAGTCGCGATACTGATAGAGGGTCTGCTGCGCCCTCGCCAGCACAGATTCACCGATTAATGACCTATGCTGATGGTCACAGGCGACGAAGATACGACTGCCCGTGCGTCCGGCGAGAAAACGCCTCGATGAGACAGGCCGAATAAGCCCGCTGCCGTGAAGCTCTAGCAGGGTGTCATCACCGAGCCAGATCCCGGTATGCTCTATCACCCCAAAGACGAAGCAGCACACCAAGGCGCCAGGCTTAGGCGCCACCTTGACCTCACCAAGATGCAATACGCTGGGCGATAGCGGACTCACCCGCTTATCATCGGCCGCCTTAGGTGCACGGCCCAATCGCCTGTCTAAGGTTAACTGCTTTTGTTTCTGCTTGGCATCGGCGATAAAGGCAGCCCCCAGAGCGGCCCCACCGAGCCAGAGTAAAGGAAGCGCCATGATAATCCTCTCAACCTTAGCTCACCCCTTGTCGGACGCCTAAGATGCTAAACATCCAACATACTGTCTCTATTGAGATAATGGCGAAAACTAGCCAAAGATAAAGGCGCAAAATGTAACCAAGTATATTCTTGCCACACGATATTAGGCCAGCAGCTCGGCAATCTTCACCTTATTTGCGCCGCCCATCGCCGCCACCTGCGCCAGCAAGAGCTCACCGCAGGCGAGCGCATCGATGAGCGCATTATGGGCCGCATACACGGGCAGGCCGTAACGGGCGCGGCTACGACCGAGACGCAGACTTCCCTCTTGCAGATGCTCGTGTTGTCTGAGCAGGCGCCGCTTCTCAAGCTGCAGGGTATCTATGGCAAGCAGGCGCGTCTTCTCCCCTAGAGAGGCCTGCAAGCCAGATTGTAGGAAGGCGAGATCCAGCGGCGCGTGATGGGCCACCAATACTTTGCCTTGGCTCACAGTTAAAAACCAGGCCATCGCCTGCTCGGGCGTCAATGCCGCATCCAGATGTGCATCTAAGATGCCATGTATGGTGGCGCTTTGTCCCACGCTGCCCTCTATCTGCACCAGCTTGTGCTGTGCCTCGCTCAGAATAAGCTGCCCCCGACGAATAGGCACCACGCCGATACTCAAGATCTGATCGAAGTTGGCATCGAGCCCCGTCATCTCGAGATCGATGGCCAGCAGCTCTGCCTCCATAAAAGACTCATCAATAACCGGCATCAACGACTGCAGATACCCCTTGAGCATGGCATCTTTTGCCATCAGGGCTCGCCAACAGAGCTGTGATCTGATCTTAATGCCTGCTAGCATCTAGAAACTCCGGGTAAATTTAAGCTTTAAGCCCGCCTGCGCGTCATGTACCACCTTGAAGGCGTCGCGCAGCTGATGGCGCACCAGGGAGGAGAGCTGTTGTGGCATCAAATAGTTCGTGAGGGGTTGATTATGAGTATATTGAAAACCCTGATTTGACAGGCGCATGTGGGCGATAAACTCATGCGCGTCGGCGAGATTCAGGGCATCTTTGCGATTGATGATGTTCTGCTCCATCAAGAGACGGATGCGTTTGGCGGTATTGACCTCACTGATCCCTGCCGACAGGGCGTAGATTCTAGCGATATCATTGATGAGAGCACTGCCCTTATGCTTAAGATCTATCCCCTTCACCTCCTGGCCGTCGCGCTCCAGAACAAACTTCTTGAAGAAGCCCAGCGGCGGCGACACCTGCAATGCATTGCCCGCCATGCCGGCGAGGAAGATGTCATTATCCTTGGTGGACTCCAGAACCTGCGACTGCAGTCCCTCGAACAGGCTAGATGGCCCATAGACGCAGCGCATATCGAAGAAGATGCTGGCATGCATCAAGGCCTTGGGCTCGGGATGCTCGACCCAGTTGGCAAACTTCTGCTGCCACTGTTCCAGGGTAAGCCGCCACTTAGGGTTCTGCGCCATGATGTCCCCTGGGCAGTAGACATAGCCGCAGCGATCCAGCCCCGCACAGACCGCCTTGGTCAGCGCCTCGAAATAGCCCTGGGCATGCTCATCCATCTCATGGGCCAGCAACAGGCCATTGTCCTGATCCGAGCAGGCCGCCTGATCCTGGCGTCCCTGCGAGCCAAACGCCAGCCAGCAAAATGGCATGGGAGCCTGACCGAGTATCTGCTGATTGAGCACAATAAGGCGACGGGTCAAGGCGTCGGTAACCGAGGTTAGGACCCGGCCTATCTCTTCGGCCCTGGCGTCGGCACTGATCAGGTTTTGCAGCAAGAGCGGGATCTGCTTGGAGACATGGATAAGACTCTCGAGATCCTGCTGACGCTCTATCTCGCCGATCAGCAGCAATGGCTGTGAGCTCTGCCCGCGTAAGATATCTGTACTGGTGATCACCCCGATCGGCTTGCCCTCATCCATGATGGGCAAATGATGAATATTGTGCTGGCTCATCAATAACATGGCCTCGAATACCAGGGCATTGGCACTCAGGGTGGTCGGATTCACCGTCATCGCCTGATGCACAGGCAGGCTGCCATCGAGAGACTCGGCCAACACACGATTGCGCAGATCCCTGTCGGTCAAAATTCCGGCCAGCTTATGGTTATCGATAATGAGCACTGAGGAGACCCTGTTATCCCGCATCAGGCGGGCGGCGTCGCTGACACTGGCATTGATATCCAGACACAGGGGCTGCTTGGACATCAGGCTGCTGACCCTGTTGGTCGAGCCAAGCTCCTTGGCCTTGAAGCGCCCCTGGTGGCGCAGACGCTTGGCAAAGGCGCGGTTGAAGAAGCGGTCGAACTCGCGGCTCTCGCTTCTCAGTTGATTAAAGGTTTCCGGGTCCAGGTGGTACACCAGGCCATCTTCGAGGATCTGAACCCGGTTACTCACCATCTCACCGGAGAGCAGCGAGGGAAAACCGAAGAAATCGCCGTCACCGAGACGGTCAATGAGATCGCCATCTTCGCCGCGCACCTCGAAGGCACCGCTGCGGACGATATAGAGCTGGGGGTTGTCGGCATCCAGCGGGACATAGACAGAGGAGCGACTGTAATAGCCGACGCTCAGCGCGCGGCAGCATCGCTCCAAGGTCTTCTCAGATAAGCTGTCAAACGGCGTCAGCTGGCCTAAAAATTGGGTAATAGGTTGCAGTTCGCTCGCGTCCATGATCTCCCTCTTACGCTATGGTCGGCATCTCGCCCTGGACTCTCGCCAAGCATCGGCCGTTTTATTCACTATAGCCTTAACAAACAAACTCTTGCTATACGACTAAAGGCCAGCTAAGGGCTTAACGACGCCTGGCGATGATAAAGAGATCCACATCCCCCCGCTCCGGATAGTCCTGGCGGTGACAGCTTTGCAGCTCAAATCCGGCCATATTTAAGATATGGGTGAGTCGTTCGCCGCAGTGATAATAGATAAAGGCCTGATCGCCGCTACTGGAGGTCTGCAGCTTTGAGGCGGCATAATCGCCCTCCATGGTGCTCAAATAGAGCAGGCCGCCAGGCTTAAGCCGCTTCGCCATTGCCTCGATCAAGGCCTTCGCCTCGTGTTTGTCCAGGTAAGGCAGGCAAAATCCACACACTATGGCATCAAACATCTGAGACAAGCTATCGATTGCCATACAGTCCATTACCTCAAACTGGGCGGTGGGATTATTCTCTCTTGCCAGGCTCACCATCTGAGGGGCTAGGTCTGTGCCTAAGTAATCGAGCTGAGGACGACGCGCCAACAGATAACGGGCGATGTTACCCGGCCCGCAGGCCAGCTCCAATACCCTATCCCGCTCACCGAGTAACTCGCTAAACTGATCATAGGTGGGCTCATAGAGCGGCATCTGCATATATTTGTCCTGATACTGGCGCGCCAGCTTATTGAATGTCGCCACAGAGATTTGATAGTTACTCACACCGACTCCCGCTCACCTTGGTTAATCATCCTTTCACAGAGACTGCCAGATAAGCACTCGCTAAATCAATTAGATATAAAATAAAAAAAGGGAGCGCACTGCGCTCCCTAGGTCGATACTCATAACAATTAGTCGCTAATCATTCCATCGATTAATGGTCGTGGGCCTCGCCGGCTCCCTTAGGGAAGCGGATAGACTCCACCATATCCACTACATTCTGTGGCACCGCAGCGGTCACCTTGCTGACGATGAAGGCCACACCGAAGTTAACTAGCATACCCAGCATGCCTATGCCTTCAGGAGAGATACCAAACAACCAGTTGGCCGCGTTGTTATCGGCAGGGTTCACAAACTTGAAGTAGATGATGTAGCTGGCCGAGAACAGCAGACCGATCACCATACCGGCGATGGCGCCCTCTTTATTCATGGTGCGAGAGAAGATGCCCATGATGATCGCCGGGAAGAGTGACGATGCCGCCAAGCCGAAGGCGATTGCCACCACCGCTGCCACGAATCCTGGAGGGTTAATACCGAAGTAACCCGCCATGACGATACCCAGCGCCGCGGCGATACGGGCATAGAGCAGCTCCTGTTTGTCCGAGATATCCGGCATGAAGTTCTTCTTCAACAGGTCGTGTGAAACCGATGTAGAGATCACCAGTAGCAGACCCGCAGAGGTTGACAGCGCCGCCGCCAGACCACCGGCAGCCACCAAAGCGATTACCCAGGCTGGAAGATTGGCGATCTCAGGGGTAGCCAGTACCATGATGTCGCGGTCGATCTTCATCTCGTTGGTTTCACCCTTGGCATAGTAGATCTTGCCATCGCTGTTCTTGTCGTCCCACTTGATAAGACCTGTCTTCTCCCAGTTCTTGATCCAATCTGGCGCCGTTTCATAGGCCACACCTGTAGACTCAGGGCCGTTGATGGTCTCAATCATGTTCACACGAGAGAAGGCGGCCAGCGCAGGAATGGTGGTATACATGATGGCGATAAACACCAATGCCCAACCCGCTGACACACGCGCATCTTTCACCTTAGGTACGGTGAAGAAGCGAACGATCACGTGTGGCAGGCCCGCAGTACCAAACATCAGTGCGCCCGTGATAAAGAAGACGTCGATCATCCCCTTAGAGCCCTCGGTATACTGAGAGAAACCAAGCTGTGCCGACAGACCATCGAGTTTTTCAAGCAGATATGTGCCTGTACCGTTGCCAGCCGCGTCGACCAACTCGGCGCCAAAACCTAACTGAGGTAGGATATGACCCGTCATCATCACAGAGATGAAGATAGCCGGAACCATGAAGGCGAAGATCAATACGCAGTACTGAGCCACCTGGGTATAAGTGATCCCTTTCATGCCGCCGAGTACGGCGTAGAAGAAGACCACGGCCATACCGATATAAACACCGGTATCGACGTCCACTTCCAAGAAGCGCGAGAATACCACGCCCACGCCACGCATCTGACCTGCAATATAGGTGAAACAGATGAAGATGGCACAGACCACCGCAACGGTACGGGCCGCCTGAGAGTAGTAACGATCGCCGATAAAGTCGGGCACGGTAAACTTGCCAAACTTACGCAGGTAAGGTGCCATACAGAGCGCCAAGAGCACATAGCCCCCGGTCCAGCCCATCAGGTAAACGGAACCATCGTAACCAACGAAGGAAACGATACCCGCCAGGGAGATGAAAGAGGCTGCCGACATCCAGTCAGCCGCGGTGGCCATACCGTTCATCACAGGGTGTACACCACCACCGGCAACATAGAACTCTTTCGTTGAACCGGCGCGAGACCAGATCGCAATGCCAATATAGAGGGCAAAGGTCAGGCCCACTATCAAATAAGTTAACGTTTGAACATCCATCTCATTGCTCCTTAGTCTTCATGAACATTGTATTTTTTGTCTAGCGCATTGGCTTTCGCCACGTAGACAAAAATCAGTGCAACGAATACATACATGGCCCCCTGCTGTGCAAACCAGAAGCCCAGCTTAAAGCCCATGAAATGGATCTCATTGAGTACATCGACCAGTAAAATACCGCAGCCAAATGATACTGCAGCCCAAATTGATAGCAGTCCGAGCACTAGACGTAAATTTTCACGCCAGTAACCTTCTGCCTTTTCGTTATTTTCAAAAGCCATTGCGACTCCCCTGTGCTGATTATTATTAAGTCATGAATTAATCTAGCAAGCGCAGTCTTTAGGACAATCGCGACTTTGGTCTAACGCCAGCGTCAACCTTTAGGCGAATTTGCACATTTTCTTTACAAAACAAGAGGATCAAAGTTGACGCCAGCGTAAACCTATAATTTTCATAGGCTTGCAAACTAGACTAAGGTCGAACAAAAATGTTAACGGAATGTACAAAAAAGCCGCCAGGAGGCGGCTTGAGGGATTAAAGGAGCTTTCCTACCGGGAGGCAAAAACGCGCTATTCCAGCGTCGATAGATAGGCGAGCAGGTCCGCCAGCTCCTCTGCACTGCGCTGCTTATTGCTTACCAGATATTTGCCGTTTACCAGTAAAGAAGGCACGCCGCGGATCCCTGATAGTTGCGCCTGGGTATCATAATCGGCAATGGCTAACTTGTTATCCACAGATGCCAGCGCCTTGTCTATCTCAGTCTTTGGCAGGCCTTGCTCAACGAAGAACTGACTCAGCTCCTCCTGGCGCTTAAAGGCGCCATCGCCCTCGTGGATCCGCTTAAACAGATTGCCATGGGCCTGTTCGGTGACATGAAACTTCTTCGCCAGATAATAGGCCTCCTGGCTCAGCTGCCAGGCCGCGCGGCCGCCCGCCACCGGCGTGCGCTCAAATGCCAGCTTATCCCCCATCTCCGCCTTTAACTTGGCCACGGCCGAACTGATCAAGCCATCCTGGCGATAACAGTGGGGGCAGTTGTAGGAGAAGAACTCACGCACCACGGGCTGGTTCACCTCGGGGATCCCGGCCACCTTCACATAATCGACCCCTTCGACATACTTAGCCTGGGCACTCACCTGAAACGCGGCCAGGACGACGAACAACAGGCTTATATAACGACATAGATTCATGACTCTTTTCATAACCAACTCTTCTTATTATTGAAAAATGTTTCTTCCTCTAGCTCATCAAAGCTTAGGCCTAATTTAGGTTTAGTTAGACATTAGCAATGCGCCAACATGGCCAAAGGATCCGTAAACTGATACTGATAGTTTAGCTCCTGCGTGATAAGGCCTCCATCGACACGCTTATCGTCAACCGAGTCCCCCTCGACAAAGCTTGGTGGCGTGAGCCCCAACTGAGTCGCCGCCAATCGATAAAATTCCGCCTTGGTGGGATGCAGCGGCGCGCAGAGATTATAGGCAGGCGATAAAGGCCCCTGTGCTTTAAGCAGCGCAACTACGGCGCCTATACAGTCATCGAGATGCACCATATTCACCGCCAGGTTACCACCAGGCACATCCTCTCTTCCTGCCAGGAAGCGCCCTGGATGCCGTTTAGGACCTATGAGACCGGCAAAACGCAGGACGACGCAGTGACTCGCAGCTTGCTTGCCGTCAACACTGTTATCTGCCGACAAGAGCGCCTCATCTACCGAAAAAAGCGCTTCGGCCGCCAGCAGAGTCTCACTCGCCGGGCTGTGGGCCTTGGCATCGCGCTCGGTGCAATCACCACCAGAAGGATAAACGCCTGTGGTGCTGATGAAGATGATGCGCTGATATTCGTGGCTCCCCATTAAGGCCTTGAGGCGCTTTAGGCGCTTGAGATAACCATTATCGCCACGACGCAGCCCGGGAGGAATGTTGATCACTATGGCATCGCACTCGAGGCCACGGGTTATCGCTTCACTGTCTTTATCGCAGAGGGTGTCACTATCACTTAATTGCTCGAGATCCAGCGCAAAGCCGGCAATCCCATCGGCAGATAGCGCCTTCGCATCCTCTTGGGCCCGTTTCGAACCTGTGACCTTAAAGCCTTCGGCCACTAATGCCTTGGCGAGAGGCAGACCAAACCAGCCGCAGCCGACGACGGCAACAGAAGTTATCATCTTGAATGCTCTAAATTAAAATATTTTGACTTGAAACCTGACTTCTAAAATAACGCAACGGGACTATGGGGTGCCAGCAAAATAAAAACTAATTCCACTGTCGGCCTGTAACACGCGCATTGCACCTTCGGTTAATTCTTCAAGCTTTAGCACGCTATCGACAAACACCTCCTCCTGACTGAGGAAACGCAGGCCGGGCTCGCTGCCGTCGGGATGACAGGCCCACACCTGAGGCTGTTTCACCGATTGAGTGGTGACCATCACCTTGCCAACATCACCATCGCTGAGACGCACCAGAGTGCCCGGCGGATAGATCCCCAGCAATTTAACCAACACGGCGATCAGCGTCTCCGAATGTTTCCCCGCATGATTCTTAAACAGATAACCCAGGGCTATCTGAGGCGAGCGGCTCTCCTCGGCCCACAGCTGACCGTCATAATCGTTCGCCAAGCTCACCAGCTGGGTGGTGATGGGGATCTTCTTCTCTGTCAGGCCGTCGGGAAAGCCCGAGCCATCGATAAACTCGTGATGGTGCAGGACAATACTGAGCACCGCCTTATTAAACAGGCCCGTCTTGTTGAGCATCTCATAGCCAAAGTTGGGGTGCATCTTGAGGAAATTGGCTTCTGAGGCCGTTAACGGTGTCTTCTTACGGCGGATAGACTCGGGCACCTTGAGCTTTCCTATGTCGTGGAACAGGCAGCCCAGGGCGATGTCGCGCATATCCGATTTGGGCAGCTCCATGGCCCTGGCGATCATCAGCGCCAATACCGCCACCGAGATGCCATGCTGCGTCACGCTGTTATCACTCTCACCTGCGGTCACCAGGGCAAGATGCGTCTGCTTGTACTCAAACATATGCTCTATGAGCGACTCCACCAAAGAGGCCGCCTCACGATAGGCGCCCTCGGGATCGCTGGCCACCTTGCTGAAGGTCGAGCGGCACTCGTTGACACAGTCGATGAAACGCTTCTGACTCAGACGCAGTGATTTACGCACATTGCGTTTGGCTTCGGCAATGGGATCCACTACCTCTTCGGCCTTGACCGCCTGCTCGTCCGTTTCGGTGCTCTCTTCCGCCAGCAACTCTTCGCCTGAAACGAGAAGCACATAAGGCACGCCGAGACTCTTAATCAGCTCTATCTGCGCCTCTTCTTCAATCTTGATACGGTTAAAAAGGAAAGGATGGTTTTTCCAAGACAAGGGTAATTTAACAGTGATGCCTGTTTGTAACTTTGACAGGGGTAATTGTATCGGCTCAGCTCTGGCCACTCGAAGCAACTCCATTGATTTTCCCCATACCCATTGGGTCCCCGCGACCAGATGTGGATGCGAGATAATCCCCTAAGAATATGAAAAGCAACCTAACTTTAATAACATAACTATAGTCAATAGCAACTCAATTTGTACAATCTGTCATTAAATTGACCACTTACGCACAAATTGACGACAAAGCCCCCTAGGGGCGAGTCACTATTGGTTATAAGATATGCAAAAGTTCGAAGCCAATTTTCACAATCAGATATTGTATACAATATTCAAATGGTGTTAGTATGGCTCTGTTCTTTGAAGATACATAGCAACCCCGGATTATGTTTCTTTAAAGAGTGTTGCTGTCAATTGTCCTTAATATAGGTCTTGTGAATTTGTTGTTTTTCACATTGATTTATAAGGTATTTTGTAACATTCCAATATCTTGAGACTGAATTTTCATTCAAAGAGATATGCTTAGCGCTGCATCTTGCAGCGCTTTTTTTTTACTAATCTACCTGGTTGCGCCAATCTTGCAGGTAGTACTTGAGGTGCTTCGACTTGCCAATATAGAGCAGGCTCCAGAAGAGAAATAGCGCGTCCAGGCCGAAACTCCAGCTATAAAGAAAATGGTTGTGAATGAGGCGCTGAATCAAGAGACCGGCATCTACCATCAAAAGCGCAATCAGCAGAGGTTTAAGTTGATTAAAGGCGGGTCTTAACCAGAGTGGAGCGCGTTTGCGCTCGGCGATCACTAAGCCATAGAGAAATAAGCCACCGACGCCTGCGGCCAAGGCCATCAAGAAGTCAGACTTTTGCGGATAGATGAGGGCGACCAAACCGGCTCGATCGCTGGCCTGGGTCAGGGAGGCGATAAACACGCACCATCCCCGCGCGATAAAGGCCAGCATCAGGTACAACATGAGCGGCGGCTTAAAGTGTCCCTTATCGTCTAACCAATTAATATGTCCAAAATTCAACGGCGTTCTCCCTCCCCTATTTCTCTCTATATGGTGATGATGTAGAGGATTTCAACAACCATTAACAAAAAACGGCCATGTGAGATAAAAAAAGCGCCATCTATCGATGGCGCTCCCATAGGCTTTAACCTTGATTTACTCAGCTAATTCACGCATCCAGTTTAGGCGCCGAGAATAGCCAAGAGCTCGGCTTCATCGATCACCTTGACCCCAAGCTCTTGCGCCTTGGTCAATTTAGAACCAGCGGCCTCACCGGCGACCAAGCAGTCTGTGTTCTTCGAGACGCTGCCGGCCACCTTGGCCCCAAGCACCTGTAACTTGGCCTTGGCATCGTTACGGTTCAGCTGAGTCAGGGTACCGGTCAGCACCCAGGTCTGCCCCTTCAGCGACAGACTCTCCTCGGCCACCTCTTCGATATCGGGCCAATTTACTCCGGCCTGAAGCAGGCCGTCTATCACCTCGAGGTTATGAGGCTGCTCGAAGAAGTGCACCAGGTGCTGGGCGACAATCACCCCGACATCATCTACCTTCATAAAGGTCTCTGCATCCGCCTGCTTAAGTTTCTCAAGCGTCTTGAAATGGTTCGCCAGGTTTGCCGCTGTGGCTTCGCCAACCTCGCGGATCCCAAGAGAATAGAGGAAGCGCGCAAAAGTGGTTTGCTTGGCCGCTTCCAGGGCGTTAACCAGGTTAGTGGCCGACTTCATCCCCATGCGGTCCAGCATAGTGATCGCCGACGCGGTGAGCTTAAACAGATCCGCGGGGCTGGCCACCAGCTCCTTGTCGATCAGCTGCTCGACCACCTTGTCACCCATACCATCGATATCTAGCGCCTTGCGTGAGGCGAAGTGCTTGATCGCCTCCTTACGCTGGGCCTCGCAATAGAGACCGCCGGTACAACGGGCGACCGCCTCTCCCTCGACACGCTCCACATCACTGCCGCACACGGGACATTGCGGCGGGAAGGCGATCGCTTGGGCATCACTCGGGCGCTTCTCGGGCACCACGGCGACAATCTGGGGGATCACATCGCCGGCGCGGCGGATGATCACGCTGTCGCCAATCATCACCCCGAGGCGGGCAATTTCATCGGCATTATGCAAGGTGGCGTTAGAGACGGTGACGCCGCCGACAAAGACAGGTTGCAGGCGCGCAACAGGGGTCACGGCGCCGGTGCGTCCCACCTGGAAGTCCACCCCTTCGAGCAGGGTGATCTCCTCCTGGGCCGGAAACTTATAGGCCGTCGCCCAGCGAGGCGCCTTGGCCACAAAGCCCAAGCTTTGTTGCTGGGCGATATCGTTCACCTTAAGCACCACACCGTCTATCTCATAGGCCAGGTCGCCGCGGCGAGTCAGGATATCCTGATAATAGGCCAGCACGCTGGCGGTATCGGCGCACACCTTAACTTCGCTGCTCACCGGGCAGCCCCACTCCTTAAGCTGCATCAACTGCTCGAAATGGCTGCCTGCCAGCGGCCAGGTCTCTGGCTCCACCACACCCAAGGCGTAGGCATAGAATGCCAAGGAGCGACTGGCGGTGATCTTGCTGTCTAGCTGACGCAGGCTACCGGCGGCGGCATTACGCGGATTGACGAAGAGTTTCTCGCCGCGGGCACGGGCCTTATCGTTAACCGCTTCAAAGGCCGCCTTAGGCATGAAGACCTCGCCGCGCACCTCAAGCAGTGGCGGGAAACCGCTGCCCCTAAGTTTCAGGGGCACAGATTTAATGGTGCGGACGTTCTCGGTAATATCCTCACCGACCGTGCCGTCGCCACGAGTAGCGGCGCGCTCGAACACACCATCACGATAGAGAATACTCACCGCCAAGCCGTCTAACTTGGGCTCACAGCAAAATGCAGGCGCCTCGGGCAGCTTGTCGCCGACGCGCTTGTAGAAGGCATTAAACTCCTCTTCGCTAAAGACGTTATCCAGGCTCAACATGGGCTTGAGATGAGTCACCTGAGTGAACTTGCTCAGGGCCTCGCCGCCCACTCTCTGGGTTGGCGAGTCAATCAGCGCCAGCTCCGGATGCTCAGCTTCTAGCGCCTGTAGGCGACGCATGAGGCGATCATATTCGGCGTCGGGGATCGAAGGCGCATCATCGACATAGTAGCGATAGTTGTGCTGATTGAGCTCGTCGGTTAACTGTTTAATCTCATCTTGTATGGCTTGCATGGTTTCTTATCCAGTTTAAGCAACAGAGGCCGCTGATGCGGCCTCTATCTTGAATATCCGATTAGGTATCACATCTGCGCGCGAATGCGCTGCAGGTAAGACTGTTTAGTCTGCTCGCTCCAGGCGCCGCGACCACCGTCGAGCACTTCACCGCCGAGATCGTCGGCAAGCTGATGGGCCGAATTAAGCATGATGGAGAAATTCATCAGCGGGTCGCCATAGCAAGGCAGTGTCATAAACAGCACTATGCCCTGAGTGGTAAACTGCTCCATCTCATCTGGGTTGAATACCCCAGGTTTAACCATGTTAGCCAATGAAAACAGCACCTTACCAGTCCCAGCGTTATCCTCATGACGATGGAAGATATCCATTTCACCAAACTTGAAGTTTAGGGTCAGCAGGCTTGGCAATAACTCGGCGCCGTTGAGGGCCTCACCCTCTTTGGCCACCACGTGCAGCACAAGTACATCCTGTGGCTCGCCCAGAGGTGCCTCTTCGGCTACTTGTGGCTCTGGCTTAGACTCAACTTGCTGTGGTTCAACAGGCTGTGCTTGGGTTGGTTGTGCTTGGGTCGCTTGGGCTGGCTGCGCCGCGTCGACCTGAGGCGCCGGGCGCACTGGCTCCTGCTTGCGCTCGGTGACAGGATCTTCAAACAGCGAGGGCTGCGCCGGCGCCTGACCAAGGCCTAATTCCATCTGCTCAAGTTGGGCATCAGCAACCTCCTCGCCCGGAGTCGCCGACAATACCGGCTCTTGACGCGAACGGGGCGCCTTCTGCTTAGGCTCATCCGACAGAGAGAAGCTCTGTGAAGCCTCTTCAGCCTCGCGCTCTTGTGCCCGCGCACCGGCTGGTGTGGCACGACTGCTAGAGGTGGCCTTGGGAATACCTTGCTCTGCGTTGTTTTTAACGACTCTTACAGGGCCAACGCCATCGGCGTCGAAACCGTCACTGTCACGTGTCTTGTCTGTGTATAGCCCAGTCATGGGTGATTCTTTTAATGATTTAGGTTGCTGCCGCCTAATGGACCAAAAACCATGCACAAGTACCGCGATAATGGCTACCGCGCCTAACACGAACAATACCAGTTGCAAATTTTCCATTGATTACCCTGTTCTTCCCAAAATTATACTGCGTCGGCTAAAGCCACCGCCTCATCGATATCGACGGCAACTATGCGTGAAACCCCTGGCTCATGCATAGTGACACCTATTAGTTGATCGGCCAATTCCATGGTGATCTTATTGTGACTAATATAAACAAATTGCACGCTCTGAGACATCTCTTTCACCAGACGGCAGAACCTGTCGACATTGGCATCATCGAGCGGTGCATCGACCTCATCCAGCATACAAAACGGCGCGGGATTCAGCCTAAAAATCGCAAATACCAATGATAAAGCGGTTAATGCTTTTTCTCCACCCGAAAGCAGGTGAATCGTACTATTCTTTTTACCCGGCGGTCTGGCCATGATGGTGACCCCCGTCTCCAGCAGATCGTCATCGGTCAGTGCCAGATAGGCGCTGCCGCCGCCAAACACCTTAGGGAAGAGCACGCCGAGATCTTGGTTAACCTTATCGAAGGTCTCCTTAAATCGCGTCTTGGTTTCCCGGTCGATCTTGCGAATCGCCTCCTCCAGGCTGCCGAGCGCCTTGGCCAAATCCGCATCTTGACTGTCGAGATAGGCCTTGCGTTGACTCTGCTGCTCGAACTCTTCAATGGCCGCAAGGTTAATCGCGCCCAGATGTTCAATCTGCGCCCGGGTGCGCTCCAGCGCCTTCTGACGATGGCTTAGGCTGACACTCAAATCCAGCGACTGCTGCACCTGAGCAATCTCCACCTCTTGGCTATTAAGCTGTGCTAACTGACTGTCAATTTGACCTTTTATCCCTTCGCGACGTAACTTTAACGCGCTGATGGCTTGAGTCAAGTGCTCTAACTTGCCAAGTTGTTGTTTTTGCTTGGCACCTATCTCGTCTGCTTGATTTTGCAGCTCTGCCTGCTGAAGGCGAAGCACATCGAGCCTCGCCTGCACCTCGGCCTGACGTGCCAGGGCTTGATTGAGCTGGGTAGCCATGGCATCGGCCTGGCGCTTACCATCGGACTTATCCTGCCCCTCGAGTTGCTCCTGCAACTGAGTTAATTCCTGACGCAGATCGCTCATCTGCCTATCGAGCTGCTCTCCCTGTTGGCGGCTAAGTGCCTGCTCGGTATTGATCGCCTGCAGCGACTGCTGTAGCTGCTGGGACTGCTGCGCCAAGGCCTGACGCTCGCGACCAAGATCCTTATGCTGGGCACGGCGATCGGCGAGGTCGGTCACCTTGCCGTCGGCGGCGCGCTTAAGCTCAACCAGCTGCGCCTCATCCTGGTCGCGGCGACTGGTGAGCTCACCTAGGCTCTGCTCCAAAGTCTCTATCTCGCCGCACTGTTCGTCGAGCTGCCCCCTTAGCCTGGTTTGCTGCTCGCTTTGCTGGGCGATGCGGGCCTGGGTCGCCTGGGCCTGCGCCATCAAGCGTTCACGCTCAAGCTGCGTCCCCTGCAGGCTAACATTAAGCTGAGCCAAGGCCTCGCGGCGCTCATCCAGGGCTAGATTAAGATCAGCGAGCACCGCCTTGCGCTCATCTATCGCCTCGACGCTGGCCTCTATGCTACTCGCAAGCGCCTGCTGCTCGGCCTTGAGCTGCACCAGCTGACTGCCCTGCTCTGCCTTTTGCAGCACAAAGCCTTTACCCACTATGTAGCCATCGGCGGTCACTATGCGCTCGTCATCTTCGAGTGATCCCAGCTGCGCCTTGGCCTGGCTCAGGCTATCGACCCAGGTGAGTCTCGACAGCCAGGGAGACAGGTTGGCCTCGCTGCTCAGCCCCGTCCACTGCTGCGGCTCGCATAACTGAAAACCACTCGCTAAGCCTGTAGCATTGGCGGTTTCATCCTCAACCAGCTTGTCGCTGACCCTTTGGGTAAGCAGACCATCGAGCAGCAGGTCGACCGCCGCTTCCCAGCCGGGCGAGACCTGAATAGCCTGCCAGAGGGCACGCCCCTGTAGTGCGTCTTCCTTAGGCAAGATGCGCTCGACCACCGCCAGTCGGCCTCGCTCCTCGGCCAGGGACTGCGACAAGGCATCGACCTGTGTCTGGGTCTGACGTGCCTGCTCCTGCAGCTGAGACTGAGCGCCGGCGCCCTGGTCAATTTCTCCCTTAAGCTCATCGACTCGCAGGGCTAATCGTTCACTCTGGGCATTTTGCAGCGCTAGATTGGCCGTCTCATCCTGATGGGATAACTGCTCTAGCTGCTGGGCGGCGCGCTGATGTTGAGCACTTAGTTGAGTAAGGGCGCTCTGCTTATGTTTCAGCTCACCCTTGGTGAGTTCGAGGCGCAGCTGACATTGATTGACCGCCTGCTTGGCCTGGATATCGGCCTCCTGCGCCTGCTCAAGCGAGAGCTCAACCTCGCCGAGCTGCTCGTCGAGTATTTCAATCTGCAATTGCAACGCCTGATGCGCTTGCTGGGCGCTACTGTTACGCTCGTTAAGATCTTCACAGGTCAAGGTGAGCGCCTGATGTTGGGCTTGCAGCAGCGCCAGCTTGTCCTTGTCCTGGGCGATACGCTGCTTGAGGTGCGCGTCTTGTTGCTGGCGGTGCTTCACCTCCTGCTCGAGCTTGGCGATCTGATTGCCATTGAGGTAGAAGGCCTCGACCTGTTGCTGCTCCTGACGCTCTAATTCATCGAGTTTCAGTTTGAGTTCGGTCAGGGTGCGCGACAGGGCCTCACGTCCGGCGTCACCCTCACTCTGAGTGAGCGTCTTTGCCTCTATCTCCTGAGACAAGTTGTCATGCTGGGCCGTGAGTTCAAGGTATTTGGCCACCTCGAGCTGCGCCTGCTGTTCCCGCTCTGTCTGTTTCAATGCCCGGTATTGACGCGCGGCCTCGGCCTGCTCGGCCAGTTTGTCGATCTGGCGACCAAGCTCCTGACGGATATCCCCTAAACGTTCGAGATTCTCGCGAGTATGCCGGATGCGATTTTCCGTCTCACGGCGTCGCTCCTTATAGCGGGAGATCCCCGCCGCCTCTTCGATAAAGACTCTCAGTTCCTGAGGCTTGGACTCGATAAGGCGGGAGATGGTGCCCTGTTCTATGATGGCGTAGCTGCGCGGGCCAAGGCCCGTGCCCATGAAGAGATCGGTAATGTCCTTGCGGCGACACTTCTGCCCGTTGAGAAAGTAGCTGGATTCACCGTCCCGGCTCACCTGACGTTTGACGGCAATCGCCTGATAGCCGGCATACTGACCGCCCAGACGCCCCTGCTGGTTGTCGAAGCTCAGCTCGACGCTGGCGACTGAGACAGGGCGTCTGGCCGAGGAGCCGTTAAAGATAACGTCAGCCATGGAGTCGCCACGCAGATGTTTGGCCGAGCTTTCACCCAGCACCCAGCGCACGGCATCGATGACATTGGACTTACCACAGCCATTTGGCCCAATAATGGCCGTAAGCGGTTGGTTAAAAGGGATTTTAGTGACATCGACAAACGACTTAAATCCAGCAAGTTTTATCTGTGTGAGTCTCATTGTGCCAGTTTGGTCGTCTTCAGGAGGGCGCGCTTTGCATCGCTGTTATTATTGCTTGTCACTTTATCAAAGCATGCCGCATTTTGTAACGTTTTTTCTGCCCGCCGACGTGATTTCACCCTTGTTTTTACAACAGGGCTGACACACAATCGCCCTTAAGCAAGATCTAAGGATATTCAGATAAGACTATGAATCAACAAGCAAGCAAGGCAGCTAAGCCAGCAAAGAGTGGCGTGAACTATTTCCTCGACGGCTTTCGGCTGATCAAACAGCCGGGCCTGAGACGCTTCGTCTTCATCCCCCTCAGCGTCAACCTGGTGCTGTTTGCGGCGGTGATCTACTTCGCCATCGGTCAGCTGGAACAGGTGTTCCAATGGATCAATGGTCAGCTGCCCGATTATCTCAGCTGGCTCAACTTCCTGCTCTGGCCACTGGCGGTGTTGACCCTGTTGGTGGTGCTCTCCTTTGTCTTCAGTTCTGTGATGAACTGGATTGCGGCGCCCTTCAACGGGCTGCTGGCGGAGAAGGTGGAGCAATATCTCACCGGCAAAGACCTTAATACTGGCGGCACTATCGACCTGATTAAGGATCTGCCGCGCATCCTGGGGCGCGAATGGATAAAGCTTAAATATTATCTCCCCAGAGCCATACTGTTTCTTATCCTGTTTTGGGTACCCTTTATCGGCCAGACGGCGGCGCCAGTGCTCTGGTTCCTGTTTAGCGCCTGGATGATGGCGATTCAGTATTGTGACTATCCCTTCGACAACCACAAGGTGCCCTTTAATGATATGAAGTTTGCCCTCAATCAGACCAAGGGCAGCAGCTTTAGCTTCGGCGCCGCCGTGACCTTGTTTTCCATGATCCCCATCATCAACTTTATCGTGATGCCGGTCGCTATTTGCGGTGCCACCTCCATGTGGGTCGACAAATATCGCGACGCCTATCGCAACGCGCACATTGCCCCTGAATAAAGCTCACTTCAAAAAAAAGGCCTGCAATTGCAGGCCTTTTTCTTACGCATCAGGCGCCGCCATATACCTCAGGGGAGCGCTCCTCTGCCGGGATTTCTCTTGGCTTAGAGAGGTCAACAACGACCGTTTCTGAGATCTTATCCTGAATCGCCTGACGATTGGCATCCCAATAAATCTGTAAGAACCCCAACAGGCCGGTAGCGAAGCCGGCGCCGTAGCCGCCATAACGACCAAAGGCATCCCACAGGGAGATGCGCGAGGCATCAAGCGGCACCACCCGAATGTTAAGCAGCTTCTTACCTAAGGTCTGGCCATCGAACCAGGCGGTGAAAACGGTAAAGTAGAAGGCGGCCCAACCAAAGCCTAAACCGAGATCATTCAATATCCCCTTCGCCCACTCGAGTAGGCTGTAGGGCGAGGGCTTATCTTCCTCATCGAGTCTATCGGCATCGATAACCAGCGGCGTAATCTTATCGGCAATCTCCTGATGGTCTGGCTTTGTACCTGCTGCAGGCTCTTCGTTAGGCGCTGCGGCACTGGTGGCAAGGTTTGCCTCGGTAGACATACTAGGGTTAGACATACCAGGCTTGCTAACCGGCGTTATGTTCGGATAACCCTGAGTCAGACGCTGCATCAGCACCGCTTTTTCTTGGTCGGACAGCGACAACTCCGTGATTAATTGAGACACCAGCGCGACCTTTTCACTGTCACTTGCCTTTAAGGTATCGAGGGCGCCAAATAGTGTCGTTAACTTTTCATCGGCGCAGCCTGCCTCCTCACACAGGCTGAAAGATAAGATCTGCGGCATGATTTTCAGTGTCTCTAACGAGTCGGCCTGCAGCCCTGTGGTCTGAGCCGGTTTGCTCCCCGCATCCGCTTTATCACCTTCGCCGTAAGAGATGATATTGTCGCTGGTGACCCAGATAGTCATTAGCAACATGGCAAGATAGAGCCCCCACTTCAGCGCCTTACCCAGTTGGTGGCTGCGACGTTCAATGACCAAAGTTAAACCAACCAAGAGAATAAACAGCCCGCCGGCCTGCTCAGCCAGCACGCTGATCAACAAGGCATCGATTAACATGGCCAGACCACGCTTGAGCGGCGATGCCAGCGGGGTATAAAGCAGCTCAGGCGCAACATGAAAGGCGAAAGGGGTGACGATTGTTTTGGGATCTTTAGTTTTGGGCGCTCTGGTTTTAGGCGCGCTGGATTTAGGACTCGATGATCGATGCGCTGCGTTCGGCATATGAGTCGAATCCCCTGTCCTATCGTTTGTGCTACTCACTCATCTGCTCCCTGCGAATTATTCTGATTATTTGGGTTAGCGGGCTTAATACATTTCGCTAACTTATCAATAGGATCCTCATTAGGCCAGCCCCCTCAACGAGGTATTTATGATATAAGTGACTGCTTTTATAACTGAAAGGAATAAAGAATATGAAACTATCATTTCTAATGCGCTGAAACCACACTATGATTTAGCTGTATACATAAAGGAGCAAGTAATCCATGAGTAAAATTTTCGAAGACAATTCATATACCATAGGTAATACACCTCTTGTTCGCCTAAATCGCGTCAGCAAGGGAAATGTGCTCGCCAAGGTTGAGGCCCGTAACCCTAGCTTTAGTGTAAAGTGTCGTATCGGCGCGAATATGATTTGGGACGCCGAAAAGAAGGGCTTGCTCACTAAAGATAAAGAATTGATTGAGCCGACTTCAGGTAACACAGGTATTGCGCTGGCCTATGTCGCCGCGGCCCGTGGTTATAAGTTAACCCTAACCATGCCAAACACCATGAGTCTAGAGCGTCGCAAGCTGCTTAAGGCTCTGGGCGCAAACCTTGTCCTAACCGAAGGCGCTAAAGGCATGAAAGGTGCCATCGACAAGGCAGAGGAGCTGCGTCAATCTGCACCTGAGAAATACCTGATCTTGGGTCAATTCGACAACCCAGCTAACCCAGAGATCCACGAGAAGACCACGGGTCCAGAGATCTGGAATGACACAGACGGTGAAGTAGATGTTGTCGTTGCCGGCGTGGGCACAGGTGGTACCATCACAGGTGTTAGCCGTTACATCAAGCAAACCCAAGGTAAGGCGATCACCTCGGTAGCGGTTGAGCCAGCAGACTCGCCGGTCATCGGCCAGACCATGGCCGGTCAACCCGTGCAGCCTGGCCCACATAAGATCCAAGGTATCGGCGCTGGTTTCATCCCGGCTAACCTAGATCTCGAAGTGGTCGACCGTGTAGAAGCCGTGACCAACGAAGAAGCGATCGAGATGGCTCAGCGCCTGATGAAAGAGGAAGGTATCCTGGTGGGTATCTCTTCTGGTGCTGCCGTGGTTGCAGCAAACCGTATCGCCGAACTGCCAGAGTTTGAAGGCAAGAACATAGTGGTGATCCTGCCCTCTGCAGCAGAACGTTACCTCTCATCTGTACTCTTCCAAGGCCAATTTGGCGACGCGGAAAACGTACAGTAAGACTCGCCCTCATCCGGCGCGTTAACTGATTCAAGCCCCCGATAGTTTTGCTAGCTATTGGGGGGCTTATTTTATGGCGCGCAATATCTTATCGATACAGGCGCCCACCGTCTGCTTGAGAAAGTCACTATCTAGATTGCCACTAATCAGACTCTGATACTCCACCCAACGAATGAGCCCGAGTAGCTGATGGGCATCGGCATTGGCCGAGGATGATCCTAAGGCGGTAAAAAACTGCTCGATAGTCCTGATGAAGCCATTATCCAGCAGCTGAATGGCCTCGGCGAGCGCTGGATTTCGTAGCGCCTCTTCGTGAAACGCCAGCTCGAGAATGCGATCGTCTTTGTGACTCACCTGAGTCTGAATATGCTCACAGAGAAACTCGGTCAGATGTACTGCTATGTTATCGAGGGGCATCAACTCACTATCCGCCTTGAGCACCTCGAGCAACTGGAAACTCTTCCCCTCCAGAGTGTTATTCATCCACAGAGTCTTCTCGGCAAAATAGGTTAAGGCGTCGCTGATCAGATCTTTGATATCTTTAAAGTAATAGGTGGTCGAGGCCAGTGGTACCTGCGCCTCGGTTGCCACGGCGCGATGGCGTACGCCGCGCACCCCCTCCCTGATGATCAACCGCAGGGTCGCCTCTAAGATAGCCACGCGCCGGGCCTCACCATCGGCCCTGTGGGTGATACGTCCAACATAACTAAGAGGTTGCTGCATTTACCTATCCTTATCAATCCAAGCCGTCGGCGACTGAGCCACTTCATATTAACACCTGAGTAACACTTGACCTAGCCCGCAACCCTCACACTCAGCAGCACTGTGATCAATAACGCTTTGTATCGCCGTTAATTTCAGCTATCTCTTGTCAGATTTCGCGAGCCAGGTCGATAAATCGACATAGACTTGATGTACTCAACGGGGGATCCGGCTAGAGTGGATGGCATTTCACTCACTCAAGCGTCAGGACTCTGATGGACTTTTACCAATCGCCGAAAACAATTTCGGCATTTGATGCCAAATTCGAAGCACAGAAAATCGCATTCGCTCCCATAACCTTCCAGGTTGCCCGTTGTCTGTTGAAATTTGATCTCTTAGCGAAAATAGAATCCGAACCAGGCTTGAGCCGAGCCAGACTCTCTAACCTGGTTGAGCTGTCAGACTATGCAGTCGGCGTCCTGCTGGATATGGGCCTCAGCATGGGCCTCATCTGGCAAGCAGGGCAAGGTTATC
The DNA here is from genome assembly GCF_023349185.1 of Shewanella aquimarina. GTDB lineage: Bacteria > Pseudomonadota > Gammaproteobacteria > Enterobacterales > Shewanellaceae > Shewanella > Shewanella aquimarina. The sequence goes on from NZ_JAKIKY010000001.1 coordinate 51,848, forward strand.
ATCTGGATAAGATAGGCCACTTCCTACTTCACGATGAGATGTCCAGAGTCAACCTCAACTTCAATCATGATGTTTGTTATCAAGGGATGTTCGAACTCGACAAGGCGCTAGAAAAAGGCGAAGCCAGTGGCTTGAAAGTATTTGGCGACTGGCAAACCATCTACCCCGGCCTAAGCCAATTGCCAGCAGCAGCTAAGCAGAGTTGGTTCGAGTTTGACCACTTCTATTCGGATCACGCCTTTGGCACTGTGCTACCGTTGATCTTTAAGACCCAACCAAAAACCTTGGTGGATATCGGCGGCAACACGGGGAAATGGGCACTGGCCTGTACCCAATACGATGCCGATGTCGAGGTCACCATCATGGATCTGCCCGGTCAGCTCAAGGTGGCTATAGAAAATGCCAAGGACAAGGGCTTAAGCGAACGTATCCATGGCTTTGAATGCGATCTATTAAAGGTTGATACGCCTTTCTATGAGGGTGGGGATCTCTACTGGATGAGCCAGTTCTTAGATTGCTTCTCCGAGACTCAGATTCTGGCCATATTAAAACTGGCTGCCGCCAATATGGCCCCCCATAGTGAGCTCTGCATCTTAGAGACCTTCTGGGACAGACAACCTTGCGAGGCTGGCGCCTATTGCGTTAACGCCACATCGCTCTACTTCACCGCCATGGCCAACGGCAATAGCCGCATGTACCATTCGAAAGATCTGCTAAAACTGATCTCCTCGGCAGGCCTCTATGTTGACGAAGATATCGATAACATAGGTTTAGGCCATACCTTACTTCGCTGTCGTCGCAAGCCGTAAAACATAAGCCGTAAGCCAACGCCTTAAAACACAAGCCTTAACACACAAGGCATGAGCAGTCGTTACAAGTGTTAGGGGTGAACTCAACGAGGATGAGCCCGAGGATGAACCAACCGGTAGACCAGCCTGCATCGGCAGGAGGTCTACCTATACTCCCTTATTCGCTTCTGACTTTCCCTATTCTTCTTACTCTCTTTAGCTTCTCTACTCTCTACTCTCTACTCTCTACTCTCTACTCTCTACTCTCTTAATTTTGCTTTAGTTCCAATACTGTCCAAACGGTTAAAGCTTAACGGATAGCTCTTAAACGAAAGTACTTAACCAAAAGAACATAACGGAAAAAATTTAACCGCAGGAGCTTAGCTTAAATGCTAAATCTATAAGCCGCTCCTAGGGCCAATCAGAAGCTAAGATTACGCTGCCATTCCTATGACCAGCCAAAGTAACACTGATTTAACAACCCCAGCTCTCAAGCTTAATCATAATGACGCATCATAGACGCCAAATAGGTCATAAATTAAGTGAAATGCCACACCTTTGTATTCGAAAGTCATTCCTCAACACTTAAGAATTAACATTAAGGCAACAATAGACCAGATAAAAAAAGAGGTGATTTTGCTCACAAACAAATCATTTCCACAATATTTTTCATATTTTTTGTATTTTTTTTGAATAACAATCAACACAAACAAAAAACAAATTAACGTAAACTTAAAAACACCAATAAAACACAACACCCCACAACTATTAACACCACAAAAACAATTCTGCACCAAAAACAACATCGAGGGGCGCTTTGAAATAACAGGCTTACATTTTAACCACTCGGCGACATTAGTTGTTTATTTTATGTTGCAAAAAGGATAATCATCTAAATGGATTGGCAAGCGTATCGGCTGTAGCCGCCTTGTTGCAGTTGTTATCTCTCTATGATTATATCGAGCACGAGGTAAAGATTTATCAATATAAGTAAATATTTGAAAAGTTTTTACTAAATAAAGATCGACACTTAGAGCGAATAAATATTCGGTCAGTCCAAGAGTGTTCAAATCAAAAATTAAAATAAGTCTCAGGGAGAAACACAATGCAGCCTAATTCTATATTGGCTAAAGCTGTTCGTTTCGCATTAATTGGTGGTGCCGCAACGGCAGCACTGAGTGCGCCAGCCGTTTATGCAGCAGATGAAGATAGCGTTGAACGTATTCAAGTAACAGGTTCACGTATTAAGCGTACCGATATGGAAACGGCTACACCTGTTACCGTCATGAGCGCTGAAGACATGGCCAAACAGGGCTTCACTAACATTCAAGATGCGTTAGAAAGCTTGACTTCAACCACCAGTGCGATGACTACCCAGTCTGTTCACGGTTTCACACCTGCCGCCTCTTCTATCAGCCTACGTGGTGCGGGTGCTAACCGTACACTGACACTGATCAATGGTAAGCGTCTGAACCAATATCCAAAGCCATCTGGTGGTACGGACAACTTCGTTGATACTGCTAACCTGCCTATGGAAGCCGTACAGCGTATCGAAGTACTGCAATCTGGTGGTTCTGCAATCTACGGTGCTGACGCTGTCGGCGGCGTGATCAACATCATCCTGAAGAAAGATTTCGAAGGTGTTGCACTTAAGTACCGTCACGGTGATACCACTAATGGCGGCGGCGGAAGCGACCGTATCGCGTTATCTCTAGGTGCTTCATCTGATCGCGGTAACGTATCGACTTTCATCGAGTTCACCGACAACGAGCAGCTAAAAGCGACTGACCGTGAAAACTTCGGTCTACATACAGATAAAGTGCCTTACAGCCCTCATTCAGCGTACAGCTCGTACGGCGCACGTATCGCATCTGTACAAAGAAAAGATGAAACTTTCCCTACAGGTCAACGCGTATTAACCCCTGAAGAGTGTACAGCCGGTGGATTCCTATGGACGGGTTCTACTTGTGGTTTCGACCGCTCTGAGTGGCGTGATCTACAACCTGAGAGTTCACGTTTCATCAGCTCAACCAACTTCAACTACGAGCTGTCTGATAACATTAGCTTCGTCGGTCGTCTAGATTTTGCCGAGGCGAAATCTACCACTAACATCGAGCCTATGGCGATCAATGACTACGACATTGCAGTCGCAGGCAACAGTGTCACCGTAAGTAATGGCGCTCTTAGCAAGACTTTCGACGACAAAACGACTGCCCTAGGCGGTGATTTTGCCAACGCAGAAGATGGCGAATACTACTATGTGCGTCGTCTACACGAGTTTGGTAACCGCGCAGGCGAAACCAAGACACGTAACTACTTCTTCACTGCAGGTCTTGAAGGCACACTGGCTGATGAGTACAGCTGGGATGCGTCAGTAAACTATGGCCGTACTAATGTTGATGTATTCCGTAGCGGCTACGCCACTGTTGGCGGCATGTTCAACTACATCACTGCCGGTGAAAACGGTAACTCTCTGCTGAAAAACATGAGCGCAGAAGACGTAGAATCTGTAGCCTACTCTCCATTTGAGAAAGCTCAATCTACTCAGAAGAACGTACAGGCTAACATTTCTGGTATGGCGTTCGAGATGCCAGCTGGCGATGCTCAATTTGCATTCGGTGCCGAGTACACAGAGCAAGACTATGAAACCAACACTGACTCGGAGTCTAAGAAAGGTGCCATCCTGACCACAGGTGGTTCTTCAGGTGCCGGTGAGCGTTCTTACTGGGCAACTTATGCCGAAATCAGCCTACCAGTACTTGATGTATTGACCGTTGATGCGGCAGTACGTTATGACCGCTACGATGATTTCGGTGGCAACCTGTCTCCGCAGCTAACCATTGAATACCGTCCATTGGATGAGTTGTTGGTTCGTGGTTCTATCAGCTCAGTATTCCGTGCGCCAGACATGCACCGCGTATATGGTGACTCAACTAAAGGCTTCTCTACTGTTATCGACTTCAAGCAGTGTCAAGCTTTAGGCGGTGTACCAGGTCAAGGTTACGACAACGATCCTGCGCTAAATGAGGTTTGTAAAGAACTTCACGTAGACACCACAACAGGTGCTAACAAAGATCTAGAAGCCGAAACCGGTTACACGGCTAACATTGGTGCAGTATGGGGCGGTGATTCACTCAACGCGTCGTTCGACCTTTGGGAGTGGAAACTGGATGACATGGTTAGCGACATCAGCGCTAGCAAGGCTGCACGTGAGTACGAACAGTATGAAGACATGCTGACTCGAGATGCATCTGGAAAGATCACTCATGTTAACGCCGTTGCGCAGAACCTGGCATTCCAGAAAGTGCGTGGTTTAGATATCACGGCCGGCTACGGCTGGGATCTAGACAACTATGGTGAGCTGAAGCTTAACTTCAACGGTACCTACATCCTGTTGTCTGAGTATCAACTTACGCCAACAGATCCTGTTGAAGATGATATCGACAACGGTGGTCTGCCACAGTACCGCGCTAACCTAGTACTGGGTTACTATATCGATGACTTCGAAGCGACCTTAGGCGCATACCACACTGCGCGTATGCACGGTATGCAGTACAAGTCATTCAAAGCATCTGGTGGCGAAGACTTCGACGAAAGTGCACACGAAGTAGCATCACAGACTAAGTGGAACCTGACTGCAGGTTACAACTTCACAGATGCTATCAAGGTGAAAGCTGGCGTAGTTAACCTGTTCGACGCAGGTCCTAACTTCGACCCAACAGCAACTTCTTGGCCTCATTACCAGCGTTCAGTGTACAACGCACGCGGTCGTGAGTGGTTCCTAGAAGGTGAAGTGAAGTTCTAATTTCACTGAACTTTAACGAAAAAACGGCATCCTAGGATGCCGTTTTTTATTGCCTAAATGAAAGTGCATTCTTAAACGAAACCAAAGTAGTGAGCGGCGACCACCACAATGCTCGACACCAAAAACAGCGCCAACATGAAACGCCAGATAAACTTGACCCAAATGCCCCAGTCGACCCGGCATACGCCTAAAGTCGCCATCAGAGATGCCGATGTCGGCACCAGCACATTGGTAAAGCCGTCGCCCAGCTGAAAAGCCAACACGGCCACCTGACGCGATACCCCAACGATGTCGGCAAGGGGCGCCATCAAGGGCATGGTCAATGCCGCCTGACCCGAGCCCGAGGTGACAAAGAAATTAAACACAGATTGAAACAGCAACATAAACCAGGCCGAGGCGACTGCGGGGAGCTGACCAATCAGGCTGCCGGCGCCATTGAGTAAGGTATTTAATACACTTGGCTCATCTGGCTTACCACCACCCAAAAGCAGCAAGATCCCCGAGGCACAACCGACCAGCAAGGCTGGCTCCAACATGGTGCCCGCTCCCTGCTTAAAACTACTGGCCATGCCATTAAGCGTCATGCCATTTAACCTGAAGATCACCGCAATCATCCCTACGACAATCCCCATGGCAAAGAACTGACTGGCGATCTCGGGAATGAACCAGGCCTGAGTGACAACGCCCCAGATAACCCAAACGACCGTCAGCAAGATGGTGAGCAGTACCAGACTGTCACCAAGGTTAAAGCGACTCTTTAACTCGCTCGAATTATGATGCTCACGGAAATATCTGTCCGACTCAAAGCAGAGCGAGCTTTGCGGATCCGCTTGGATCTTCGCGCCGTAGCGCATGGTAAAGACCACCCCCATCAGGGTAAACCCAGCCCACATGAGTCCCCTTACACCGGCGCCTGAGAGTACGGGAATGCCGGCAATCCCCTGAGCTATTGCCACGCTGAAGGGGTTCATCCAAGAACTGGCAAAGCCCACCTGAGTCGCCACATAGGTCACCATCACAGTGGTGATGCCATCGAAGCCCAAACGTATCATTAAGGGGCAGATGATGATGGCAAAGGCGATCGCCTCCTCCCCCATACCAAACACGGCGCCGCCGAGGGAGAAGAGAATAAAGAGCACGGGAATGAAGAGACGCTCGTTGCCCTTGGTCTTGTCGATCAAGCGTATAATGCCGTTATCTATGGTGCCGGTTTCCATCACTATGCCGAAGGCGCCACCGATCACCAGCATAAACATGATAACCCCGATGGCAGTGCCCCACTTGGATCCCGAGGTTAAACCTTCGAAGGCAAAATTGAAGAAGCCTATGCCCCCGCCCCCTTCAAACAGGGCTACTGGCTGTTTAAGCTGCTCTCCCGCCTCATCCAGACTGTAACGAAAGGAGTTAGTGTCGACCACACTACGCGTTTTTTCGACGCCATCGGCGAGATAATGGATCTCCTGGGTCTCGAAGGAGCCTACCGGCACCAGATAGGTCAACAACATGGCTGCCAAGGCCACAAAGAAGATGATCACTAAGGTGTCGGGTAAAGGGATTTTATTTTGCGGGTTTGCCGCCGAGGAAGGCGCTTGATTTGCCATTGTTTTTCCATGGTTATTCTTGGAATCTAAGTTATTGCCCGCCAATATAAACCAATTCCCCCTCTGCTGCACAGGAATCACCCGTTGGGCACTGAACCAATCAAGCGCAAAGCTGCCGGCTCGGATCGCCTAAACTGGAATGGCCTAAACTGGGAGCGCCCAAACAAAGCCACCTGCTCGATTGGGCTCACATGTAGCCAAGAAATGTCATGGTGCGCACAAGACACGCTTAAAGAGTGAGGCATGTCGAGTAACTCAGATAAAATCAACGCGTTACTTGTGAAAGCCTTCAGGCGCTCATACAATCAATATCACGCAAGCATCAATTTTATTGATAGTTTTCTTTATTGGTTAATTCAGTTAGGACGCCACAAGGTCAATGAAGTACTCCCTAAAACAAATCATGGTGTTCGATGCCGTAGCCAGCCTGGAAAGTGTGAGTGCGGCGGCGCGCAAATTGTCGATGACACAGTCAGCAGTCAGCATGTCCCTTGGGCAGCTAGAAAATCTACTCGGCCGCCCCCTCTTTATCAGGCAGGGTAATCGCCTCACCCTGAGTCACTGGGGAAACTGGTTACGCCCAAGAGCAAGACGTCTGCTACAAGATGCACAACAAATAGAATTAGGCCTTCACGAACAACACCTTATAAGCGGTCGTTTTCGTTTATGCTCCAGTCAGACCGCCGCCGAGCATCTGCTCCCCGAGCTTATCAGTAAAATCGATACCGATTTTCCTGAACTTAGGATCGAGCTCACAGTGGAAAATACCGAGAACGTGGTCGAGGGCCTGCTTAATTACGAATATGACTTTGGCATCATAGAGGGGCGCAACGACGACAGCCGTCTGTATCAGGAGCAATGGTTAGACGACCATCTGGTGGTAGTCGCCTCGCCTCATCACCCTTATGCCAAGCAGACCAATATCAGCCTGGCGCAGTTAGAGCAGGCAAGATGGGTGCTGCGCGAGCAAGGCGCCGGGACCCGCCGCATCTTCGAGGGGGCGATCCACGGTGTCATCGAAAAGCTCAACGTATGGAAAGAGTATGAGCATGTCTCGCTGCTCAAGGCCCTGGTGAAAAATGGCCCCTACCTCAGCAGCCTGCCTTTTCTGGATGTGGAGAAAGAGGTGGCCGCCGGCGAGTTGGTTATCCTGCCGACGCCACAACTTAATATGCAGAGACACCTCTCTTTTGTGTGGCGCTGCGATTCGGGCGAAAACCCGCTGCGAGACTGTGTGATCACCGAGGCCAGACGTCTCAGCAAGCATCGTCAGCACGCCAAGACCAGCCGATAAGCAGGCTTAGCTGACAGTACAAACCGCAAGAAAGGGGCAAATGCCCCTTTCTACTTTCGCCGATTGACATCAACACGGCTTATAATACCAATCGTAGTAAATAATTAATCATTCTAGTTTGTTAAAACGCTCGATAACTGTATTAGTATTTTTAATTGCAGAATAACTACTTATCTAAAAATCCTGCTTTGTTCTCAAGCGTTTTTCCTGCGCTATTTCTGATCACATATTTACTGTGATTGGTATAAAGTCACGCAGGCCCTTTATTCATATCTTTGCCGAGTTTCATCTGCGACGACTTAGCCATACACAGCACACACTTTGGTCACTATGGCCTCACGGGTGATCACGCCCACTAGCTTGCCTTCACTGACCACAGGGAAGCAGCTCGGCTTGCTGGCGCTGGCGTGACGGAGCCGCTCCTCATAGCTGGCATAGGTGTTGCCGGTCAGCACGCCCATGTCGTTCACCGGAAACAACTTGTCACGATCCACCACCATTACCTCGATCAGATCGGCCACCGCATCATCAGGGGTTACCGTCAGCACCCGGGTTTGCATCAGGTCGGCCACCTTGTAGCCTATGCCACGGACAAACTCTTCTGACCAGAGACTACGCAGCAGGTCTTGCTGAGAAACAAACCCCAGCAGGCGTTGCTGAGCATCGACCACAGGCGCGCCGCGCAGCTGCGCCTGGTTGAGCTGCTTGAGTCCCTCGTACACGGATAGATCGGGGGTTAGGGTAAAAGGAGTCTGCTCCATCAGGGCGCTGACATTGAGTTTTTGAATCGATTTAGGCATTTGGGTCTCTCCCCTGCAAACTTTACTAGATAAAATTGAAATGGTATTGGCAGCGTTATCGCTGTAGCTATTCTGTTCATTGCCCTGCTGGTCACGGCTCAATACTGGCTCCAGATGTACCGCCCTCAGTGGCACTTTTTCTGGTACGACGCGAGCCTTGCCTGCATCTATCCACCAGTAGCCCAGGCCCACCACTATGCCGCCGCCGACGATATTGCCCGCAGTGACAGGAATGAGGTTATTGGCCAAAAAGTGAAGCAGAGTCAGGTCATTAAATTGCTGAGCGGTAAACCCTGGGATCTGATACCAGTCCCAGATGGCCAGCTGCTTAATGGCGATCCCCAGTGGCACCATAAAGAGGTTGGCTATGCTGTGCTCGAAGCCGCTGCTGACAAACATCGCCACGGGTAGCATCAATAAAATGGCCTTGGTGAGCGCCTCCTTGCTGGCAAAGGTCATCCAAACCCCTAAGCAAACCAGCATGTTACATAAGATACCCAAGGTGAAGGCCTGGCCCCAGGAGTGGTGCAGCTTATGTTGTGCGACCTTCAGGGCATTGAGCCCCCACAAGCCGCCGTCCAACAGATACATCTTGGCACTGAGGATCAATGCCAGCATGATCATGGCGCCGCAGAAGTTACCCAAATAGACACGTCCCCAACAGACCAGCAGCTGCCGCGTGCTCACGCGTTTCTGCGCCCAGGCAACGCTGCTCAGTACGCTACTGGTAAAGAGCTCGCCTCCGCAGATGACCACCAACATCAGCCCCAGACTAAAGGCCAGGCCGCCAACCAGGCGCACCATGCCCCAATCGCCCGATGCGCCAGTGGTGACGGTGAGATAAAAAACGAAGGCGAGTGCGATAAAGGCGCCAGCAAACATCGCCTGGCCGATAGACTGCATCGCCTGCTTAGTCACCTTCTCCTGACCGTAAACCGCGGCGCGCTGGCATAGGCTAGTCTCGGCCAAAGGCGCTGGCTGGCTCTGCCTGGTGGCAAGTGGCACTAGATTAGGTATCGTCATGACGTGTCCTTCTCCAGCCAAGCGTAAAACAGGGGGGAAATTTCATTAACATCATCTCCGCAAGTGCCATCTACCTAAAGACGGCTATTGATTAATAAATTTTTTTACAAAGAGTTAGCTTGTTGCCTCGCTCTCTTATGCCGAGATTAGCCACTAAAAAGGCGAAATAAAATTTGATATTAATGAATGAGACAATCAGTAAATTTGATAGCTGAATATCGAGGTGACGAGCTTGTTAAGCCGATAACAACTCACCTTAAAACCGCTTTAATACAGAGGCTTACATAAAAACAATTGTTAACGACATGAAAACCTATGAATGCGGCGTTGAGGCGCGAAGGCGCCTAGCTTGCTTTAGCAAACTGGCAACTGACCACCTATTGCCTAAGCTATAAGGCAAGTTGATTAACATCCCTAGCCAATTTTTTCCCAAGGCAAACTGGCGAGATAGCAAAAGGCTAAGGCGGACATTCGCGCCCCTTGGCGAGACCCTGGTCACAATGAACAGCCCTTTTGCGAGCCGTGACCCAGCTAAAAATGTGAGGTGTGAGAGGCGCCTCTTATTTGCAAAGAATTGGCGGAGTGGCTCTCAAAATTGACAGAAGGCGCGATCTAAAACCAAACGCAATATATATGCCTAATGTAAAAATTGATCTGAAATGGCGACACAAGATGTTAACTAGCTCCCAAATCATCTAATCACCAGTTTCAAGTTTATTGATAGTTAATGTCAGGCAAAAGTCACTATGTTAAGATTTATGAGGTAAATTGGTCAGACCAATTTTAAACAGCGTTAGGGATGCAACTGCTCACCGGATTTAGGGTGTTTTATCCATTCTTGGGGGCGGACAAGTTACTCGAGTGGCACCTGGGGGTCTTTCAACAAACGACACTCGCTGACTTGCAAGGATTACCTCTAAGTCTTCATCGAATTGATGAGTCAATAAGTTCTTTTCGGAGAATGAGAAATTATGTCAGAAACAGTCAAAAAAGAAGAGATGGAAGCCTCTGAGCTGACTTACAAGGCGCTTCACCGTCCTGCCAGCGAGTTTGCCACTCGTGAAGAATATTTAGACCACGAATTACAGATCATGAAGCCCAGACGTTGGGGCCTCAACCTGCCGGGACGCGATTTCCGCTTTGAGTGGGAAGACCTAGTGCCCGCCATCGCAGGCACTATCGGCATCACGGTAATGTATTCGGCCGTAATGGCCGCCTGGGCATCGGGCCTGAGCGAGCGCTGGGATCACATCAACCTGGGCGCCGAATTCGCCATTCAGGTGGTTCGCGTCGAAATGCTCATCCCCGCCCTGCTCTTCTGTATCATCAGTTCTGGATTTATCAACCCTCGCGCCAACCTTGGCGGCAACCACGGCCCCATGATCCCGCTTATCGGTACCATAGCCTTGGCCGGTGCCCACCCATTAGCACTGGCGATCCTCCTGGGTATCTTTGGTCTGCTGCTCAGTTACTTTAAGGGGGGCTCCAGGTTAGTAAACCTCACCTCCAGCGGCGTCGCGGGGGGCCTCTTGGTCTTCCTCGGCTTCATGGGCGCCAAGAGTCAGATCACTTCGCTATTTGACTGGGCCGGCGGCCTGCAGGCCAAGCATGCCCTGGACTATAGCCTTGGGTATGTGGCCTTCTTCATCCTCTTGGTAAACGTCGTTCTCTACGCCTATCTGGCCAAGGTAGGTAAACGTTGGCTGGCGATCCCACTTTGTTCTATCGCCGCGATTGCGCTGGCCTTCGCCCTAGGCGCGGGATTAGATCTGCAGTTTGTTACCGCTCCAGGCATCCCTAACCTGAACCCCGTCTACTGGTGGGGCTCTACCGAGCATGGCTGGCAGCTAGGTTTACCTAACTTCGAGCACTTTATCGCGTCACTCCCCTTTGCCATCCTGGCGGTTGCCATGTGGTCACCCGATTTCTTGGGTCACCGTATCTTCCAGGAGCTGAACTACCCTAAAGGCACAGAGAAAGTGCTGATGGACGTGGATGACACCATGACCACCTGTTCACTACGTCAAATCGTCGGTACTGCTGTGGGTGGCGGTAACATCACCTCTTCATGGGGTACCTATATGATCCCGGCGGCGATCGCTAAGCGTCCTATTCCTGCCGGCGCCATCCTGCTAGGTAGCCTGTGTATCATAGTCGCGGTACTGGGTTACCCAATGGATGTCACCGTATGGCGTCCAGTGATGTCAATCGCCCTCCTGGTTGGCGTATTCCTGCCATTACTGGAAGCCGGCATGCAGATGGTGAAAGACACCCAAAGCAGCCAAGCGGCGGGTATCTGTATCTTCGCCTCTTTCGTTGCTAACCCTGTACTGGCCTGGGCGCTGACCATGTTGCTAGATAACAATGGCCTGATTGGCGACAAAGAACGTGCCGCCAGCCTAAGCCTGGCCGACAGGCTGATCATACCGGGGCTAGCCTTTGTGATCTGTCTCGCCGCCATGCTGGCAGTGGGTATGATTCAGGGGATCCCGGCGCTACTTTAATCGCGCAAACAACAACGAAGAGGGCTTAGGCCCTCTTCTTTTTTATCTCCCCTATACTTACATCAAACTTGCTGATAACCGGCATCAATATGCCCTATAGGCATGACGCTCATAACGCCAGGGAATCACCCTTATCCTCGATGTCACGGACAGTCAGACAAAGGTGTGAACCACCTCGCGCAAATAACCGACTCTTAGGTGAGATGCAAACGAAATTTTGCGCCAAAAATGATAACCCGATAGCAATTTTGGCATTAACTCGGACAAAAGCAGAGCGATTCAGATGCAGCACCTAGGCAGATATGGTACTATTCATATGGTTAATTGGTCTTACCAATTTAACGATAGCCGAATCGGCTTAGACAGTAAGTGTCAAACGAGTTCGGATATCGCGTAAAACAGATTTAAATCGACACGGTTTACCGGTTCGATAATCAGTTCCCATCATCCGGGTAATACATTGAAGGGAGCTGCGAAGAATAGCTATTGGTGTATCGCAACGTCTTAAGTGACAGCCACTCGATAACCAATAACCTTTATCTCAAACAGAAGGTATTAGTACGATGACCGAAAAAACTGAGCTGTTCACCAAAGCGTGGGAAGGTTTTACTCCTGGTGATTGGAAGTCTGAAGTAAATGTACGCGACTTTATTCAAAAGAACTACACGCCCTATGAAGGAGACGAATCTTTCCTAGCCGGCGCCACCGAAGCGACCAGCGCGCTTTGGGACAAAGTGATGGAAGGTATCAAGCAAGAAAACCGCACCCACGCGCCGGTTGATTTCGATACCGACAAAGTCTCTACCATTACCTCTCATGCAGCAGGTTACATCGACCAAGATCTTGAAACCATTGTCGGTCTACAAACAGACGCGCCACTTAAGCGTGCCATGTTACCCAATGGCGGTATCCGCATGGTCGAAGGTTCATGTGCTGCCTATGGTCGTGAACTGGATCCAAACATCAAGTATGTCTACTCAGAACTCCGTAAGACCCACAACCAAGGCGTGTTCGACATCTACACCCCTGAGATCATGCGCTGCCGTAAGTCTGGCGTACTGACTGGTCTGCCAGATGCTTACGGCCGTGGTCGTATCATTGGTGACTACCGTCGTATCGCCCTGTACGGTATCGATTACCTGATGCAGGAAAAATTTGCCCAGTTCAGCTCACTGCAAGCGCAGTTTGAAGCAGGCGAAGATCTTTCTGCCACCATGCAGCTACGCGAAGAGATCGCCGAGCAGCACAAAGCCCTAGGTCAGATGAAGCAGATGGCTGCCAGCTACGGCTGTGACATCTCTGGTCCTGCGACTAACGCGAAAGAAGCGATTCAGTGGACTTACTTCGGCTACCTGGCCGCAGTGAAGAGCCAAAACGGCGCCGCCATGTCTCTGGGCCGTACCTCTAGCTTCCTGGATGTCTACATCGAGCGCGACATCAAGAACGGTGTCCTGACCGAGCAGCAAGCTCAGGAGATGGTTGACCATTTCGTGATGAAGCTACGTATGGTGCGCTTCCTGCGTACTCCTGAGTACGACGAGCTATTCTCTGGCGACCCAATCTGGGCTACCGAGTCTATCGCGGGTATGGGTCTTGACGGCCGCACTCTGGTGACTAAGTCTAGCTTCCGCTTCCTGCACACCCTGTACAACATGGGTCCAAGCCCTGAGCCAAACATCACAGTGCTTTGGTCAGAGAAGCTGCCGCTGAACTTCAAGAAATACTGCGCTAAGGTCTCTATCGACACCAGCTCTATCCAGTACGAAAACGATGACCTGATGCGTCCAGATTTCGACTCAGACGACTACGCCATCGCCTGTTGTGTGAGCCCTATGGTTGTGGGTAAGCACATGCAGTTCTTCGGCGCCCGTGCCAACCTGGCTAAGACCATGCTTTATGCCATCAACGGCGGCGTGGATGAGAAGCTTAAGACACAGATCGGTCCTAAGTTTGAGCCAATCAAAGATGAAGTGCTGGACTTTGACGATGTGATGGGCCGCCTGGACACCATGATGGAGTGGTTAGCCACCCAATATGTGTCTGCACTCAATGCCATCCACTACATGCACGACAAGTACTCTTACGAAGCGGCCCTGATGGCGCTACACGACAGAGACGTACGTCGCACCATGGCTTGTGGTATCGCAGGCCTATCGATTGCTGCCGATTCACTGTCAGCCATCAAGTTTGCCAAGGTGAAGCCTATTCGTGACGAAAACGGCATCGCCGTCGATTTCGACATCGAGGGTGAATATCCTAAGTTTGGTAACAACGATGCACGCGTCGATGACCTCGCCACCGAGCTGGTTGAGCGCTTCATGGCTAAGATCCGTCACAAGAAGATGTACCGTAACGCGATCCCGACTCAGTCTATCCTCACCATCACCTCAAACGTGGTTTATGGTAAGAAGACGGGTACTACGCCAGACGGTCGTCCAGCTGGCGCACCATTTGCACCGGGTGCTAACCCAATGCATGGCCGTGACGAGAAAGGCGCTATCGCCTCGCTGACTTCTGTTGCCAAGCTGCCATTTGCTCACGCACAGGACGGTATCTCTTATACCTTCTCTATCGTGCCAAACGCACTGGGTAAAGATGAAGACGGTCGCCGCGCCAACCTGGCTGCGCTCATGGACGGTTACTTCGCTCATAACGAGACCCGCGAAGGTGGTCAGCACCTTAACGTTAACGTGATGAACCGCGAAATGCTGGAAGATGCAGTGGTTAACCCAGACAAGTATCCACAGCTGACTATCCGTGTATCTGGTTACGCCGTGCGCTTCAACGCACTGACACCAGAGCAACAACAGGACGTCATTACACGTACTTTCACCAAAGGGATGTAATTTCCGTCAATCGAGCGGTCAAACGCTAGATTTTTGGTGAATATAAGCTAGGCTGTGCACTAATTTAGCACAGCCTACTTTAATTGAAGTTTTCGGAGTCACAATGACAGTAAAAGGGCGGATTCACTCACTGGAATCCTTTGGCACAGTTGACGGTCCCGGCATTCGGTTTATCACCTTTATGCAAGGCTGTTTGATGCGCTGCCAATACTGCCATAATCGTGATACCTGGGATCTTCACGGTGGACGTGAAATCGAGGTCGACGAGCTGATGGAGCAGATCATCAGCTATCGACCTTTTCTCGAGTCCAGCGGCGGAGGCGTCACCGCCAGTGGCGGCGAAGCCATACTGCAAGCCGAATTTGTCGCAGACCTGTTCAAGGCCTGTAAAGCGCAAGGAATACACACCTGCTTAGACACCAACGGCTTCGTACGTAAATACACCCCAGTTATCGATGAACTCCTCGATAACACAGACTTGGTACTGCTCGATATCAAACATATCGATGACGACCAACACATCGCCTTAACCCATGTCAGCAATCATCGCACGCTGCAATTTGCCCAGTATCTCCAAAAACGCCAACAAAAAGTGTGGATACGCTATGTGGTCGTAGGCGGCTATACCGACGATGTTGAATCGGCAAAGGGGCTGGCAGAATTTATTAAACCTATGACCAACGTGGAGAAGGTAGAACTGCTGCCCTACCACGAGCTGGGTAAACACAAATGGGAAGCCATGGGCGAAGAGTATACCCTCAAGGATATCTCTCCCCCGTCGCGCGAAACCATGGAACAGATTAAACAGGTGTTTGTGGAAGCTGGCATCAACGCCGTCTACTAACTAGAGCGCTTCCCAATAATGCTTATCGAGACGTTCGAAGGCCATTTTTAAGATGACCGCCATATCGAGATAACAGGCATTGGCACCCAAGGGGTTACAGGCCACCCCCATCCCCTGGAGCTTGGCAGACAGATTGTTGCCCCAGTCCAGCAGAGAAAGTGGCAGAGGATGCTTGGCGCGCCAGCCAAGCCAGAGTAAGCCCTGAATAGGCAAGCTGATAAAGAATAAGGCAATGGTGATAGCCTGAGGTAACCAGGCCCAGCCATACAGATAGAGTTGACTGCCACCGGCCAACATAGCCAGCGGCGGCATCAAACGAATCGCCAGAGCGGTCGCACGGATCACGCGATACTCTGGAAAATAAAAGCTAAGTTGTCGAACCATAGGCCAGGTCTTCATATAGCGACGACCGACCCCTAAGGTTTTTAACACTTGAACAGTCAATGATGACACCTAACACTTAAGAGACTGTCTTTACCATAGCACAAGGCGAGCGCCAGCCCCAAGCGGCATCGCCTTGGCAGAGACCGGCTCTTAATCTCAGGAACGAGAATTTAAAGCGACATCGGCCCTAGGCTTTGAGGTCATTTAATTTTGGTGAATGCCAGTCATTCACTCACTTTGCAAAAGGTTTTAAACATGTCTAACAAACTGGTTTTGGTACTAAACTGCGGCAGCTCCTCACTGAAGTTCGCCATTATCGACGCGCTTACAGGTGACGACCAGATCTCAGGTCTAGCAGAGTGCTTTGGTCTGGAAGATTCACGCATCAAGTGGAAAGTCGATGGCAACAAATTCGAGTCTAAGCTTGGGGCCTTCACCGCCCACCGCGAGGCTGTCGAGTTTATCGTTAAAGAGATTCTGGGTCAGTATCCTGAAGTCGCCGCCCAGATCCAGGCAATCGGACACCGTGTCGTACACGGTGGTGAGAAGTTCACCCATTCTGTGGTGATCGACGACAGCGTGATCGCTGGTATCGAAGATTGTGCCGCCCTGGCGCCACTACACAACCCGGCGCACCTTATCGGTATTCGCGCCGCACAGGCCTCTTTCCCTAACCTGCCACAGGTTGCCGTATTTGACACCGCCTTCCACCAGAGCATGCCTGAGCGTGCCTACGTGTATGCCCTGCCCTACAAGCTCTATCGCGAGCACGGCATTCGTCGCTACGGCATGCATGGCACCAGCCATCTGTTCGTCAGCCGCGAAGCCGCCAAGGCGCTGGGTAAAGAGCTGGCCGACACTAACGTTATCTGTGCCCACCTGGGCAATGGTGCGTCGGTGACTGCGGTTAAAGGCGGTAAGAGTGTCGACACCTCTATGGGCCTGACGCCGCTCGAAGGCCTGGTCATGGGCACCCGCTGTGGTGACATCGACCCTTCTATCATCTACCACCTAGTAGATCGTCTGGGCTACACCCTAGATGAAGTCAACAATCTGATGAACAAGCAGAGCGGCCTACTGGGCATCTCCGAGCTGACCAACGATTGTCGCGGTATCGAAGAAGGTTACGCCGAAGGCCATAAGGGGGCGACGCTGGCGCTTGAGATCTTCTGCTACCGTCTGGCCAAATATATCGCCTCTTACACTGTGCCGCTGGGGCGCTTAGACGCACTTGTATTCACCGGCGGTATCGGCGAAAACTCAGACCTTATCCGTGAGAAAGTGCTTAACCTGCTCGCTATCTTTAACTTTGAGGTAGATGCAGAACGTAACAAGGCTGCCCGCTTTGGTAACCAAGGCCAGATCACGACAGACAATGGCCCTGTTGCCATGGTGATCCCAACAAACGAAGAGTGGGTGATCGCCGAAGACGCCGTTTCACTGCTAAAGTAATGTTATCGCAGCAGTAAATGCTATCGCGGCGCCCTGCGCCGCCACCAATTTTGACAAGACCCGGCCGAGTGTCTGGCCGGGGCATAAGAGGTAACTATGTCTCGCAATATTATGCTCATCCCCAATGGTACCGGCGTCGGCCTGACTTCTATCAGTCTAGGCATGGTACGTGCGCTGGAGCGCCACGGGGTAAAGGTGAGATTCTTCAAGCCTATCGCCCAACAGCGCCCAACCGATAAGGGCCCAGAGCGTTCGACCACCATCCTTAGCAAATCACCGACGGTTAATCCGCTCGAACCCTTCGACATGGCCCATGCCGAGCACTTGATCCGCACCGATCAGACCGATGTCTTGATGGAGCAGATCATCGCCCGCGCCACCGAGTGTGCCGACCCAAGCGAGACCCTGATCGTCGAAGGTCTGGTGCAGACCCGCAACCACCCTTTCTCTGACGACATCAACTATGAGATCGCCAAGGCGCTGGATGCAGACATCATCTTCGTCGCCGCGCCGGGTAACGAAACGCCTACCGCCCTGATGAACCGTCTCGAGATCGCCCACAACGCCTGGGGTGGCAGCAAGAACAAACGCCTCATCGGCGCCATCATCAACAAGATTGGTGCCCCGGTAGACGATGAAGGCCGTGCTCGCCCGGATCTGTCAGAGGTGTTCGACCACCAGGATGTGCAGCGTCCAGACGCTGCCAGCATGTTCCAGCTTCCCGGCAAGAGCAAGCTGCGTATCTTAGGCAGCGTGCCATACAACCTGAATCTGGTCGCGCCACGCGCCTCAGATTTGGCCAAGCACTTGAGTGCCCGCATCATCAACGCCGGTGAGATGAATACCCGTCGTCTGCGCAAGGTCACCTTCTGCGCCCGCAGTATTCCTAACATGGTTACCCACATCAAGACAGACTCTCTGCTGGTGACCTCGGGCGATCGCTCGGACGTGATCGTCTCTGCCTGTTTGGCGGCAATGAATGGCGTCAAGGTGGGTGCACTGCTGCTAACCGGTAGCTACGAGCCAGAACCTGAGATCATGGCCCTGTGTGAACAAGCCTTCGAGACTGGCCTACCGGTATTCTTGATCGACACCAACACCTGGCAGACCTCGCTCAACATCCAGCGCTTCGACCATGAAGTACCGGTGGACGATGCCGTACGTATCGAAGAGGTGCAGGAATATGTTGCCAGCCATATCGACCAGAGCTGGGTAGAAAGCATCACCATGAACTCGCCACGTGAGCACAGACTGTCGCCGCCGGCGTTCCGTTACAAGCTCACCGAGTTGGCCCGCGCCGCTCAAAAGACTGTGGTACTGCCAGAGGGTGACGAACCAAGAACCATCGAGGCGGCCGCCATCTGCGCCGAACGTGGTATCGCCCGCTGTGTGCTGATCGGTAACCGTGAAGAGATCCTGCGTATCGCCGGCCAACAGGGTGTGACCCTAGGCGAAGGCGTTGAAATTGTCGAACCTGAAGCTGCTCGCGAACGCTATGTGGCCCCAATGGTTGAGCTGCGTCGCCATAAAGGCATGACAGAAGTCGTTGCCCGTGAGCAGCTGGAAGACAACATGGTGCTGGGTACCATGATGCTGGCACAGGGTGAAGTCGACGGTATCGTCTCGGGCGCGGTAAACACCACGGCCAACACCATACGTCCACCGCTGCAGCTGATCAAGACGGCACCTGGTTCTAGCCTGGTATCTTCAATCTTCTTCATGCTGATGCCGGATCAGGTACTGGTTTATGGTGATTGCGCCATTAACCCAGATCCAAATGCCGAGCAGCTTGCTGATATCGCCATTCAGTCGGCCGACAGTGCCGCGGCCTTCGGCATCGAGCCTAAGGTTGCCATGATCAGCTACTCAACCGGTAGCTCAGGCACAGGCTCTGACGTTGATAAGGTGCGCGAAGCGACCCGTATCGCCAAAGAGAAACGTCCTGAGCTGGTGATCGATGGCCCACTGCAATATGACGCCGCCGTGATGCCAAATGTCGCCCAGTCTAAGGCGCCTAACAGCCCAGTGGCTGGCCAGGCAACTGTGTTCGTATTCCCAGACCTTAACACGGGTAACACCACCTATAAGGCGGTTCAGCGTAGTGCGGACCTGATCAGTATCGGCCCTATGCTGCAAGGTATGCGCAAGCCGGTTAACGATCTGTCTCGTGGTGCCCTGGTAGACGACATCGTCTACACCATTGCGCTGACAGCGATCCAGGCCTCACAAAACTAAGCAACACCGAGCAATACGCCAAAAGAACGAAAAAAGCCTGTCATGAGACAGGCTTTTTTATGCTTAAACGGTCTGGCAAGATTAAAAAATATTCATAGATGCACAATGCGTCAAAAAATGACCACACTAATTTACCAATTAAGTTCAGTCACTTAAGAGTTATGCATCGACTCTTCAACATACTTGTCCACAGATTCTGTGGATAACCGTAACAATTTGTTCATTCAGATATGCCACCCCAGCCCTAAAGAGTCAAGTACTTTCGACTGACGTGCGCCGCTTGCCAAGGCATTAGAGAATCGCGATACTAGACCAAAGCCAATCGATTAAACCCTATGAAAAAATTACTCTTTATCTTCATTTTGCTCCTATCAGCCTGCAGCCCGGACTCGGAAACCGTCTCGGGCGTCATGACACCAGAACAGGTCTCATTAGGATTCTTTAGAGCCATCTATGTCGACAGAGATGTCGAGAAAGCCAAGCAGTTTGTCGATGAGCCGATGCAAAAGGTATTGTCGCATTACTATATTGCCGCCTCGGTGCAGCGCCATGTGTTAAACCTCTCCATGCGCGACGTCACCCTGGAGATCGAAGAGATAGATATCGACTTCTTCCGTAAATTTACCAAGGATGTCACTGTGATCGTCAAGATGAAGGGGCTCAAGGGCGGACAACCCTGGATAGACGATCGCACTATACGCCTGCACAAGATAAAGAAACGTTGGGTGATAGTCGAAATCCTGCCAGAGAAAGGCAACCTAAACTAAGGCTTGTCTTAAAGGGCCTAGTGTCAGAGGAGCTTGTCTCAAATAAGTTTGCCGAGGCCAGGGCTGACGTTTAAAGGCGCATAGCCAATTCATCACTCATTACGCGGCATACCAATCACTAAAACAACCACAAAAAAGAGCAGCCCTAGGGCTGCTCTTTTTGTCTGAAGACTCTCAACTTTAACGCATCCAGTCAGACTCAACGCGAAGGTGAAAATTCAGTTTGGATATTTCCTTAATCCAAAAACGCTTCGTCATCCATCTCAACGGGTAATGACTCAATTACTTCATCTTGCACTTGGTAATAGGCGTTCTCGTATTCACGGGCTTCCATAACGACTCCAGATTTTTGTGTAGGGTACAGGCATGCTTTTTTATTAGTGCATTTTGCCTTGGGTATAAGCTGCAACTATCTGCTAACTCATGGGCGCTAGTCTAACACTAAAAAACCACGACTTACATAAAACTTTCAGTATTGTGGCCGTATTTAGCAAAAAAAAGCCTAAAAGCGTCAATATTCAAGGGGCAAGGTGAAAGTCTTTCATTTTTTTACTGCTGCGAAAACTAAAAAACATTTTCTTTACAATAAAACGATCTAATGACTCAAATGAGAACTGCTATCAATTAATTAATAGCGAATGGTTTGCGCAGGCAGGAATGAGGTAATGCAATGAACACGCTGATCGAATTTGAGGCTCAAAGGTTAGCCGACCTGTTTACGCAGGGAGACACCTTATCTATCCACATGTTCATGGACTCCATGTCCATGCCCTTCGACGTACAAGAAAAATTGTTTAACGAGATTTCGGCATTAAAAAACCTGGACCAGCAACAGATAGCCCAGGTCATCGAGTCACACGGTCAGTCCTTGATTCAAGAACTCTATCGCTACTGATTTAAGCGGCTCATGGCCATGCCAAGAGCCCAGTTGCCCTATGCCCGCTCCCGCTGGCGGTAGCGCAACACCTTTAATGCCTTATCGGCATCGCTATCCAAGAACACCTCAGGATTAGCCAGCTGCTCGACAAACTCAAGCGTTGGGCTCTGCTCTGCCACCTGCTGTTTAAGAAAATCTATCCCCAGCTCAGGCGCATTAAGGCACAGCAAGACCTCGCCATTTGATGCCAACAATTGCGGCAGGCGGCGCAGCAGGCGAGCATAATCTTTAGTGGCCACAAAACTGCCCCGCTGATTACTCGGCGGGTCGGCGATGATGAGATCATAAGGCCCCATCTTGGTTAGCTTGCCCCAGGACTTAAAAATATCATGCCCCAGAAAGCGGGCACCATGGGGAAGCTCATTAAGCAGGTGGTTCTGCTTGCCTATGGCTAATGCCCCCTTGCTCATGTCGATATTGACCACCTGATCGGCACCGCCCTGCAGCGCCATCACAGAGAAGCCACAGGTATAGGCAAACAGATTAAGCACATTAGCTTGGGCCGCATTGGCCTTCACCCAGGCACGTCCAGCGCGCATATCGAGAAACAGGCCATGATTTTGCCCGCGCAGCAGATGCACCTGAAAACGCGCGCCGTTTTCGCTGACGATATGAGGTTCTGGCACCTCGCCATATAGCAGATGGGTCTGGGTCTGCCCGGCGCACCTGTGCTGAAACACCAGGTTGAAGGCCTGCTCCCCTTTCTCTGCACGCCAGCGCGCCTGAATCGCCTGGGTTAGCTCCTCAAGCGCCGCCTCATCTATCTCTTTAAAGCTGGTGAGCAGCAGAACTGGCGGAAACCAGTCGAGACACAGATGCTCGGCCCCCGCATAGCGACCACCACGGCCATGAAACAGCCGCTCGGCTTCCTCAGAAAATTGCACTTGTTGTAGTGCTTGTTTAAATGACTCCATTTAACGCTATTTACCTATTACTTAAACTTGTATGAATAATGAATCACTGCTTCTCGGCATCAGAGGCTCTATCGGCATCGGCTGAAGCCTCGGTGTTATTCTTGGCCTCTGTATTAATCAAGGTCTCATCGACGCGATCAGACAACAAGATGGCCAGCCAGCTGCCACTCCGACTCGACTCCAGTGCGATCTTGACGATCATGGTCAGCGGAACCGAAAGCAGCATCCCCACAGAGCCCAGCAGCCAGCCCCAGAAGATCAAAGAGAGGAACACCACCAGGGTCGAGAGTCCCAGGCCACGTCCCATATATTTAGGCTCGACTATGTTACCCATCACGGTATTGGTCGCCAGATAGAGGAGCGCCGTGCCGCCCGCTCCCGCAGGGCCGAGTTGAATAAAGGCCAACAGCACAGGTGGAATTGCGGCGATGATAGACCCTATGTTAGGGATATAGTTAAACAGGAAGGCCACCACGGCCCAGAGTAAGGCATAGTCGACCCCCATAATCGCCAGGCCCGTCCCTACGACGACACCGGTTCCCACACTCACCAACGTCTTAATCACCATGTACTGGTTAACCGACTGCAGGAACTTGTCTATCTGCTTGATGCGCATGTCAGGGTCGTCTAGGGCAAAATGCAGCTTCTTAGGTAGGTCCTGGGCCTCGAACAACATAAACACCACTGTCAGTATGATCAGAAACAGGTTAGCCATCACGCCGCCGACGCTGGACAACATGTTAGTGGTCATCGACAGGGCGATCCCTGGGTCAAAATAGGCCAATATCTGCTCTTTGGATAACTCGATATTGAACGCCTGCAACTTAGTCAATATCCAGGCAAACTGCTCCACCAATTGATCGCGATAGACAGGCAGCTGACGGGAAAATTCGTTAATCGAGCTGCCCACCAGAGAAGCCAGCCAGAGCCCCATTAACACGATAAAGACCATCATGATGGCCACCGCCAGAGCCCGAGGCAACTTGAGCCGCGTCATACCGTTGATCGCCGGGTTGCAGATCACCGCTATAAAGGCCGACAACACAAAGGGAACCACGATAGGGCTGGCGGCTTTTATCCCTGCCAGGATCACGACAATAAACGCCATGATGGCAAAGCCTTTAAACGCAACCCCCTGATTATCGAATCGAGTCATCTAAATAAAGTCCTTCTGAATTACCCATAATATTGATAGGCTTAACTTAAATCTTACACAAGAAAAATTACGCTCATGAAACCAGAAATTGCCATCATTCGAATTAAAAACCTACGTCTTCGCACCTACATCGGCATAAAGGAAGATGAGATCAACAACAAGCAGGACGTCACCATCAACGCAGAAATCCATTATTGCGCCGCTAAGGCCCGCAACAGCGATAATATGCAAGATGCCCTGAATTATCGCACGATAACGAAAAAAATCATTGCTTTAGTTGAAAACAATCGTTTCTCGTTGCTCGAACACCTCACGGATCAGGTGTTAAGCATTGCCAGCGATCACGAATGGGTCGATTTTGCTTCTGTGGAGATAGACAAACCACACGCCCTGAGATTTGCCGATTCGGTCTCGATGCAGCTCTGCTACCAAAAGGGCTAAGCCCTCATCACATTCCCATCGCGACTGCCGCCTAAAAGTGATCCTAATCGCGCGCTATGGTGTATATTTTTGATATCCCCTAAATAAATGGAGTCGGCATGCGGATTTTGATCACGGGCGGTACCGGATTCATCGGCAAGGCCTTAGTGAAGGCCTTAGAAGAGGAACATCAACTCACCTTGCTCACCCGTTCGGCTGGCAAGGCCCACCTGATCGTTGGCAATCAGCATAAGTTGCTGGGCAACCTTGGTGCCCTGGCCAACCTCGACGGCTTCGATGCTGTCATCAACTTAGCGGGTGAGCCCATTGCCGACAAGCGCTGGAGCCTGGACGTTAAGCAGAAGATCTGTGACAGCCGCTGGGATATTACCGCTCGCCTAGCCAAACTCTTCGAGGCCAGCAAGACACCGCCCAAAGTCTTCATCAGCGGCTCGGCCATTGGCATCTATGGCGATCATGACAAACAGGAGCACTTAGACGAGAGCTTCGATCTGGCCCACTTCAAAGACACAGGCGAAGAGGAAAAGTTTCCCCATAGCGTCTGCGCCAAGTGGGAGGAACTTGCCCTACAATGCCAGGAGATAACCCGCGTCTGCATCATACGCATCGGCCTGGTACTTGGCCTAAACGGCGGCGCGTTGAAGAAGATGTTGTTACCCTTCAAGCTGGGCGCAGGTGGTGTGGTCGGTTCTGGAAAACAGGGAATGAGCTGGATCCACAGAGAGGATCTGATCGCCATCATCCTATTCTTGTTAAATAACGAGCAGTGCCAAGGGATCTATAATGCCACCGCCCCTAACCCGGTCAGCAATCGCGAATTTACCAATGCCTTGGGCACGGCCCTGAGTCGTCCAACCCTGCTACCTATGCCCGCCCCCGTGTTAAACCTGGCCCTTGGGGAGATGTCTCAGCTATTACTCGAAGGCCAATATGTCTATCCTGAGCGTTTGACCCAGGTAGGCTTTAGCTTTCACTATACCCATCTGGATGACGCGCTGACAAATCTATTTGGCGCCTCCACAAGCTAAAGTCTTCCCCTCAAGCCTTAAGGTTAAAACCTTGAGCAGTGAGCATTGAACTAGCGGCGCGCTAACCACTCGCGCAGCTCTCCTCTTTTCATTCACGCTAGCCTTGCAAGAGTTGTCGGCAGGACTTCTGCAATAGCTGACGACAGCGCCAGGTGCCCAGCAGGGCGACGATGGCGGCACCGGAAAGTGGCGCCAACAGCCACCAATCCCAATGCATATAAATCACCAGCTCAAACACCTGGGTCTTTAGCAGATAGATGGTGAACTCGGCCACTATGGCGGCCAGTAAGCCTGCTATCAGGCCAAGCAGGGCAAACTCCAGCGCGGTCGCCATACGCAGCAACCAACCCGAGGCGCCAAATGTTCGCAGCACAGCCAGCTCACGTTGTCGGGTCGCCATGCCCGCCTCTGTCTGAGCTATCATAACCAGGCTGCTGGCCAGCAATACCAACACCAACACCAGGGTCAGCGACAGAGAGACCTGGTCGATGATCTGTCTAAGCTGCTTCACCATGGCGCCGACATCTATGATGGATACCGTGGGAAAACGTTTGATCAATTCGATCACCAGTGGGCGCTTGCTATCGTCCAGATAGAAGCTCGCCATTGAGGTGTAGGCAAAGGGCGCTAAGGCGTCGGGATGGAAGATCATGAAGAAATTCGGCTGCATCGTCTCCCAGTGTACGGCGCGAATGCTGGCCACCTTAACGGTCAGCGGCTGGTTATCGATAACATAGCTAAGCTCATCCCCGAGCCCGATACCGAGACGCTCGGCCACCCCAGACTCGACCGAGACTTCATCTGCCTTTTGGTTAAAGTGACCCGACACCAGCTCGTTGTTAGGCGGCAGAGAGGTACGCCAGGTCAGATTCAGCTCACGGGAAATCCCTACTCGGCCTTGGGCCCCCTCATCTGCCTGCTCGGCAGAGATCAAATTCTCACCATTGATCGCCACCAGACGGCCTCGGATCACAGGATAGATATCCGTCGCCTTAACCCGATTGTCACTAAAATAGGCTTCCAGCGGCGCCTGCTCCTCGGGCGCTATATTCACCAGGAAGTAGTTGGGCGACTGCTCGGGCAGCTGTTTATGCCACTCATCGAGCAGATCCTGACGTAGCGCTATGATGGTGAGCAGCAGCACCAAGGCGCTGCTAAAGCCCACCAGCTGCACCGCGTTCTGCCGGGCTCGGCGTCTCAGCCCCGCCAAGGCGAGCTGCATAGGGTTGGTGGTCTTCATCCCCACGCCATGTCCTGCGCGGATCAACAAGAAACCAAACAGACTCAGCAAGACGCCGAGCAGCAGGACGCCGGCGACCACAGTCAGGGTAAGCACTAGGCTCTGGGAATAGAGATACCCCAGCAGCGCCATCGCCAATATGCTGAGTACCAGATGCAGCCACATCCCCAGCTGGATCCCCTCGAGCTGGCGCTGCAACACCCTAAGGGGCGGAATGGCCAGCAGCCTCATCAGTGGGTAGGCTGAGAACATGAAGGCCGAGATAAGCCCGGTGGCAACCCCTAAGGCGATAGGCCTAAACAGCGGCGGCGAGTACGCCGAAATAGATGCCGGCAGATAGGCGCTTATCAGCGTATCGAGCAGGAAACCGCCTATAAGTCCCAACGCGATACCCGCAAGGGTTACTAATAGTAGATGCAGGCCAAAGAGAATGCGGATCTGCCGACTGGATGCGCCGAAGGTCTTCAGCATGGCGACCACGTCGAAATGGCGCTGACAGTAACGCTGCGCCGCAATGCCTATGGCGGCGCAGGCGAGCGCGATACCTAAAAGGCTGGCGAGCAGCAAGAAACGCTCTGCCCGTTTGACCGCGCCGGCAATGGGCGAGTCTCCCGACTGCACATCTACCCAGCGCTGACTGTTGTTCAGCAGCGGCTTAACTTCGGCCTCGAAGGCCTTTAGCTGGCCACTGTCGCCCGCAAACTGATGAATATAACTGACCCGGCTACCGGGCTGTATCACCCCAGTCTTGGGCACATCTTGAAGGCGCATCAGCACCACGGGCGATGACGCAAAGGGGTTGAAGCCCGCATCGGGTAGCCTGGCTATCTCGGCGCTCAGGCTGAAGTTGGCATTACCTAGCTCAAGTTGTTTAGGGTAACCCAAGATCCCACCCAGGCGGGTTTCGTACCAGAGCTGATCCGCCTTGGGCAGCTTATCGGTCGGGCCATCGCTCAGCTCTATCACCCCTTTTAAGGGGTAACCGTCGCCGACCGCCCTTACCGTCACCAGCTGAAAGGCATCACCAGCATAAGCCATAGAGTTAAACTGCATGCTAGCAACGTGTCTTAGCCCCAGCGCTTCGGCCTTGGCTAAAATCTTTTCGTTCAGCGGAACCGGCGAGTTGATGATGCGATCGGCGGCGATAAATTTAGAGGCCTGGCCGTTAATGGCCAGCTGCAGGCGCTCACTGACCCGCGCTAGGCCTGATACCGACAAGACCGCCAGGGTGATCGCCAAAATGATGAGTAACAGCTGCCCCTGTAGCAGCTCTCGTTTAAACAACTTCCATGCGATGCGAGACTCCATTAACTCGCCTCCGCTGCGCTCGAACGGGCCATCTCTTGCTCGCCGCTGTTGTCAGTTTCGCTCACCACCTCACTCAACTGTCCCGCCTGCATGTTCAGGCGGCGCTGACAACGATTAGCCAACTGGAGATCATGGGTCACCAGCACCAGGGTGGTGTCGCTCTCGCGGTTGAGCTCAAACAGCATGTCCGCCACCCGGTCGCTGTTGGCGCCATCCAGGTTTCCCGTCGGCTCGTCGGCAAACAGCACCTTTGGCTCGCAGATGAAGGCCCTGGCGATGGCAACACGCTGCTGCTCGCCGCCCGACAGCTGGTTGGGGAAATGGTTGAGTCTGTGGCTTAATCCCACTCGCTCCAGCATCTGCTGCGCCTTCTGCTTGGCGTTACTGATCCCAGACAGCTCGGCCGGTAGCATGACGTTCTCCAGGGCGTTTAGGGTATCGACCAGCATGAAAGACTGAAAGATAAAGCTGACTTTCTGTTTACGCAGTGCGGCCTTGCCTTCCTCATCCAAACCATTGAGTGTCACGCCATCGAGGACTATCTCCCCCTTGCTGGGCGAATCGAGCGCGGCCAGCAGTCCGAGCAGGGTCGACTTGCCCGAGCCAGAGGGGCCAAGAATCGCCACACTCTCCCCCGACTTGACATCCAGATTGATGCCATTGAGGATAGTAAGCTCTCCCTCTTGGGTAGTTACCGATTTATAGAGATCACTGACCTTGATAGCACTATTTTCTAACATAAATTCCTTCTCGCTTCGTCGCTTAAGCCGTTTGGTGCAAGCCACTTGCCTGCTTGTCTTATTCTTGATCCCCCAGGCCCATGCTAACCCGATATTGATCTTAGGTGATAGCCTAAGCGCAAGCTACGGCATGGAACAAGACAAGGGCTGGGTGCATCTTTTGCAGCAGCAATCCCCCGGTGTCACCATCATCAATGGCTCGGTGAGCGGTGAGACCTCGGCCGGCGGCCTGCGTCGACTCCCCGCCCTGCTTGACTCGACCAAGGCCAAGCGGGTCTTTATCGAGCTCGGCGGCAACGATGGTCTGCGCGGATTTTCGCCTAAGCAATTGAAAAATAATCTTACAAAAATGATCCAGCTCGCCAAGGACTCAGGCGCCGAGGTGCTGCTCAGCGAAGTGATGGTACCGCCCAACTATGGCCCACGCTACGCCAAGCAATTTACCCAAGTCTATCAGGAGCTATCGAGCGAGCATGGGGTAACCTTAGTGCCCTTCTTCATGACAGAAATAGCCATCCATCCCGAGCTGATGCAGGCCGACGGCATACACCCCAACGAGCAGGCGCAGCCACAGATTGTCAGCTTTATTCGCCCTTGGCTTATCGATACGCAGCAATCGAGTGAATAGGATCACCTGAGGCACGCATTTGGGCAGACTATCCCGGTATGCTGACCTGTTTGCCTGGGGGCATAGCTATTACGCCGAGTGCTGACCGTCTTCTCCGACTGTACACTTGGCGTTTTCCTTCCTGTTTTGCACCAACCTGCGGCCCAATATCTCCCCAGGCTCTGCTTGCTCAAACTCCTTCTTGCTCAAACCCGTGCTAAATCCCCTCTGCCTATCTGTGCCTCGCCACGATTTACCGCAAGCGGCTTACGCCCATGCCACCAAGCTCTAAGCTCTAAGCCCTAGGCCTCAAGACTAAAGGTTTAGGCTCCCTATCAGGCTTGAATGCTAAAAACAACTCCTCCTACCAGTTAAGTGTGGCAAATGTTACCGTTTGATAAATCCCACACCTCACTGTTTTCCCTCAATTTTATCTCAAACACCTGTTTAATAAATGTACTAAACCACTGATTGTTACGGATGTTAATGGTTTGTTGGCCGGATTTCACATTGCTTATCTAGTACGCCAGTGCAATCTAGAATGGGAATAATAACAATAAGTAGGAGATACTATGTTCAACAAGATGCCTTCGTGGCTGCTCCCAAGTCTAGTGGCCAGTGCAGTGGCCCTCTCCATCACCGCCTGTTCCTCAGATGATGAAGATAAACCTCAAGTAGAAACACCACCTGTTACCACCACACCAACGGATCCCGGCCCAAGCTTTCCGGTCGGTGCCATCATCATCGAAGATGGTGAGAACCTGACCACACGTATCCAGGAAGCCCTGATCAACGCCCAAAGCAATGATGTGATCGTGCTGCCTAAGGGACACTTTAAGATAGAGTCTACCCTGCTATTTGACGGCGACGTGGACGGTGACGGCGCCTATGCCAAGAACATCACCATCATGGGCTACGGCATGGAAGAGACTGTGCTGGACTTCTCCGAGTCGATCACCGGCGACGGTATCTTCGTGCAGAACGCCGTTAACATCACCATCCAGGATCTGTCGGTCAATGAGGCCAAGAACAACGGCATCAAGCTGAAAAACACCAATGGCATCATCTTGAGACGCCTGGCCACAGTATGGGAAGGCGCGCTTGATGAAGATAACGGCGCTTATGGCCTCTATCCTGTAGAGTGTGAAAACATCCTCATCGAAGACACCTATGTGCGCGGCAGCGCCGATGCCGGCATATATGTAGGTCAGTCTGAGTACATAGTGGTTCGCCGTAACATCGCCAAGGAAAACGTTGCCGGTATCGAGATTGAAAACTCTAAATACGCCGACGTCTACGACAACGAAGCCATGGGCAACACGGGCGGCATCCTGGTATTCGATCTGCCGATCAACAACCACAGATATGGCTCCAGCGTGCGTATCTTCAACAACAAGGTGTATAACAACAACACCCCTAACTTCGCCAACGCCTCCTCTAACCCTGCCGGGGTGCATATCGTGCCGCCTGGCACTGGGGTGATCATCCTCTCCACTAACGATGTGGAGATCTTTAACAACGAGATCACCGGCCACGACACCTTAGGGGTGACCGTCTCCAGCTTCTTCATCGCCGAGCCGGATATGACCAGCTTTGTGGGCAACTATGGCCAGCCGGGCCAACCGATAGAAGATGGCTGGCGCCCGACACCACGCAACATCTATCTGCATGACAACGTCATCACAGACTATGGCAAGAAGCCTAATGGCTATCTGATCGAAGATATCATCAAGGCCTACCTGCTGAGCCACGGCGCCTTCCCGGGGATCCTCTACGATGGCTTGGGCGAGATGCTCTCCAACAACGGCACCGCCGCCTACCTGGGGCTTAAGGAGTTGCCATTTGCCGACGATGGCAGCGACAACATCTGTGCCCGGGATAACGGCGATGTCTCCTTCGGTCGTCTCTATGCCAACAGCAACACAGATATCAGCATCGCCGACGTCCTCTATGAGAAGACCCAGGATAAGATCATGAACTGTGCCCAGGTCAGTTTGCCTGTGCATACTGTCACCTTTGGCGATCAGATCTTCGGCTGCGGCGTGGATGACGATGTCGAGGGCTGTGACGGCGGCAACCTGGTCGGTGGCGGCGGCACCATAGGCGAAGGTGAAGGTGGTCTGGTGGGCGATGGTGACCTTAGTCTGTGTAGCACCACCACCCCTGGCGTAAATTGGGATGCCCTGCTGGGCGCCAACTGCCCTAACCTCTCTGACTATCAGCTGTTTGCCGATACTAAAGATCCGAGTACCGGGGCGAACTCAGGCGGTATCCCTTACGATCTCAACACTCAGCTATTTACCGACTATGCCAGCAAGTATCGCTTCGTCTTCGTGCCAGAGGGCAAGGTGGCCAACTACTCTGCTAACGAGAGTATGGACTTCCCGGTCGGTACTGTGATCACTAAGACCTTCGCCCTGCCAAGCGACACCAGCAAGCGCGGCGTGGCCAACGAGACACTGGTCGAGACCCGACTGCTTATTAAGCGCACCACCGGCTGGTCGGCCCTGCCCTATGTGTTTAACGCAGAGCAGACAGATGCGGTGCTGGCCAAGGCCGGTGCCATCCAGGCCAAGCAGGTGGTTCACAATGGTAAGACGCTGGACTTCGACTATGTGGTCCCCAGCATGAACCAGTGTAAGCAGTGTCACCAGTTCAAGAGTGACGACGCCAGTAACGCGGTATTCGTGCCCATTGGCCCTAAGGCGCGTCATCTGAACAAGGACTATGCCTATAGCGACGGCACCATGAACCAGCTGATGAAATGGCAGTCCGCCGGTATCTTGCAGGGTGTGCCAGACACGGCAAGCATCCCTACAGTGCCCGCCTTCCACGATGGCGATGAGGCCAAGTTAGCAACCATGACAGATGCCGAGCTGATGCAAACCGCTAAGGGCTACCTGGATATCAACTGCGCCCACTGTCACCGCCCAGAAGGCAACGCCTCTAACACAGGCCTGAAGCTGGAGTACTGGCGTACCTACGAGGAGGATAGCGGTTATTCTCACGGTACCTGTAAGTCGCCAATCGCCTATGGCGGTGGCTCGCTGAGCTATGACGTGGTGCCTGGCTCGAGCGAGACCTCTATCCTGCACTTCCGCATGGATAGCACGACACCTGGCGATCGCATGCCAGAGATTGGTCGCAGCCTGTCCCACACCGAAGGCACGGCCTTGATTGCCGAGTGGATCAAGCGACTGCCGCTAGCCACCTGCTCTCAATAACCCCACCCAAGGGCTGCCATCTGGCGGCCCTTTTTCTCACGAGCCGAAATTATGTTAACCAGCCCAGAAAAAGGTTTGCTGCCACTTTCGAGCCCAGCTCTATTCGCTCTCTTGCTGCTATGCCTCACGGCCTGCGGCGGCAGCGATGACTCCTCGACCAATCAAACAGGCACAGACACCAACCAGCCTGGCACGCCTGTGACCCCGCCGACGGGCGGCACAGATCCCTCATCGGATATATGCGATAGCCAGGAGGGGGAGATCAACTGGCAGGCGCTGATGGAGCAAGACTGCCAGCTTCTGTCCCAATATCGGCTGTTTCAGCAGCCTGATAAACCAACAGCGGATCCTAATGGACCAGGTTTTAGCTATCAACTCTCGAGCCAACTATTTACCAACTACGCCCATAAATACCGTTTCATCTTCCTGCCCGATGGCAGCCAGATCGATTATCATCCGAGCGACACCTTCGACCTGCCGGTAGGCGCCGTGCTGGTTAAAACCTTTGCCCTGCCGAGCGATACTCAGCTTATCGGGGAAGCCAATGAGACCTTGGTTGAGACCCGGCTGCTTATCCACCGCGAGAGCGGCTGGACGGCGCTGCCCTATCTCTGGCAAGGCGGCGAGGCGCGCCTCGCCGTTGCCGGCGCCAATCAGGCCCACAGCCTAACGCGTCAGGGCGAGCAGCTCGAATTCACCTATCATGTGCCCAGCCGTGCAGAATGTAAGGTGTGCCATCAACGGGCCGGTGACAATGGCGCCCAGATCTATCCCATAGGCCTCAAGCCCTACCTGCTTAACCATGAGGTGTTAGTCGAGAATCAGACGGTGAATCAGCTCGAACATTGGCGCGACCAAGGGCGCTTGAAAGGCCTGCCGCAGGGCGGCGCCCCAGATTCGGCGCCGGCGATCACAGATGAGAGCGGCGATCTGACCATTAGAGCCAAGGGATACCTGGATATCAACTGCGCCCACTGTCACAGAGCCGAAGGCTTTGCCAGCATCTCAGGCCTGCGCCTGGGTTTCTATGTGGATCATACCAGCTATCTATATGGGATATGTAAGCAACCACCGGGCTGGGATGGCGGTGAGAAAGGGCTCTCCTATGACATCATTCCCGGCGATGGCGAGCACTCCATCTTACTCTATCGCCAGATGC
This sequence comes from Shewanella aquimarina, assembly GCF_023349185.1. Taxonomy (GTDB): domain Bacteria; phylum Pseudomonadota; class Gammaproteobacteria; order Enterobacterales; family Shewanellaceae; genus Shewanella; species Shewanella aquimarina. Next base: position 84,945 of record NZ_JAKIKY010000001.1, read on the forward strand.
TCGATGCCCCCAAAGATCGCATGCCCCCCGTCGGCCGCAGCCTGAGTCATGTGGAGGCATTGACCGTACTGCAAAGCTGGATAGATAGCCTGTCGCCCAGTTTAGGCAACTGCCAACATGCAGGCTAGATCTTGCGAATAAACTGGCCTGGCGGCAGACCAAGCCAGTGCTTGAAGCTCTGACGGAAATGGCTCACATCGCCGAACCCCATGGTGTCGGCGATATCCACTATGCTCTTGTCGCCCTGAACGATGAGGCCGATAGCCGTCTGGCAGCGCACCTGATCCACCAGCTTCTGATAGCTGGTGCCGGCACTCGCCAGGTGTCGTCTAAGGGTGCGATCGCTCATGTTGAGTCTCAGCGCCATCGACTCCAACTTAGGGTTATTGGGAAAATCCTGGTTTAGGATGGCCAACACCTTCTCGATCAAGGAGGTGTCATGCAGGGCCTGCTCATCAAGTTGTAGCTGGGAGAAGTCATACACAACAGGCAGCGAAAGCATTTCATGGGAGATGGCCCACTCGAAGAACTCGCCGTCGAAATCAACGTCGGCCTGGCAGAACGCCGCCAGGAACTCACTGTCGTGAACCGGGGTGGCCAGCTGCACCCGCTCGAGTGTCACCATCTGGCCCGTGAGCTGACGCGCCAGGGCTAACATAGAGCAGACGCTGTTTTGAAACTGCAGGCTGAAATAGGGCGCCGAGATCTTCGCCGTATTGAGCCAGCGAAAATAGAGGCATCGCTCGCCATGGCTCACCAGGGTATCCGAGACGCTGCCCACCAGCTCGGGATGGGCGATAACAAACTCAAGGCATTCACCTAAGGTCTGACACTTGGCCAGATAGGGCCAGATAAGCGCCAGCTCTTCCACCTTGTAGGTCTCGCCGAGCCGCGCGCCTATCTGAGGGTCTTCAGCTAAGTTCCCCAGAAACGCCATGGCATAGTCCACCTGCCAGACATAGACAAAGTTTAACTTGGCCAGCTCGTTTAGCCCCAGGCCTATCTCCTGACACAGCTGCTCGGCATGATGCTCGCCGTAACGCTCGGCTAGGAAATGAACCAGGCTTCTCAGTTCATAGGCGGGATAAGATTGATCGCCAACTTTTAATGTCGCCTGATAGCGGGTATTACTCGTCATCTCATCATTACAACATCCAAGGATAATAGTATTTTGTATAAGATTTTAGGGACGAGTAAAAGCCCAGTAGGGATAAAAAGTTACAAATATGTAAAAACCCGCCGAGGGCGGGTTTTTATCCGGTGAAAGTCACAAGCCTTAGTTAAGAGGTTGATTCTTTTCCGCCAAGCGATTGAACACGGCATTGACCGCCAGCGAGGCGCTATGGGCAAACTTGTCGGCTATCTTCTTCTTCAGCTGATAGCGAACCTTGATCACCGTCTTCTCTTCGGCAAGCTTCATCACCACATCGTCACTGGTAGAGAGGCCATCGACCAGACCAAGATCCAGCGCCTGCTGACCATACCAATGCTCACCGGTCGCCACCTTGGCAATGTCCAACGTAGGACGATACTTGCTGATGAAGGCTTTAAACAGCACATGGGTTTCTTCCAGCTCTTCCTGGAACTTCTGTCTTCCTTCGTCGGTGTTTTCACCAAACAGGGTCAGGGTACGCTTGAAGTCACCGGCGGTGTGCTGCTCATAATCGATATCATGTTTCTTCAGCAGACGATTGAAGTTAGGGATCTGCGCGACCACGCCGATAGAACCTACGATGGCAAAGGGTGCGGCATAGATGGTATTGGCCACACAGGCCATCATATAGCCACCACTCGCGGCCACCTTGTCGACGCAGATGGTCAATGGGATCTCGGCGCTGCGCAGTCTGTCGAGCTGGCTGGCCGCCAAGCCATAGCCATGGACCATGCCGCCGCCACTCTCGACATTGACCACCACTTCGTCGCCTTGCTCGGCAATGGCCAGGATGGCGCTGATCTCCTCTCGCAGTGACGCCACCTCATGGGCATCTATGCTGCCCTTGAAGTCGATAACAAATACGCGAGGCGTAGGCGCGGCTTCGCCATCGGCCTTCTCTGCCTTCTCCTTAGCCTTCGCCTCGGCCTTGAGGCCCTTCTCGTAGGCCTTAAACTGCTTCTTACTCAGCAGTTCTTCCTTCAAGTCATGTTTGAGGTCCTTAAGCTCCTCAGACACATTGGTCAGCTTAAGCTCACCCTTATCGGCCTTCTGCTTCACCGCCGATGCCAGCACCAACACCACGACGGCGACGATAGCCACCACTATGGTGACGGCTTTTGCCAGAAAGAGTCCATACTCGTACAAAAATTCCAAAATTCAGCTCCGTGATCAGGCCTTTAAAATCTGGCCGCTATTCTATCAGCCCTGAGGGCAATAACAAATCCAGCCATAAAAAAACCCAGCCAGGCTGGGTTTTTATTTAGTCCTTTTTGGATTTAGGCTTAGTTAGCCGGCACAGCACAAGGCTGAATGACTGAATCATCCTGCACCAGTACGCTTGCCTGGCCCTTACCCGCAGTCAGGGCAAACGCGGCAACTTGCTGCTGCATCTCAACCGTAGCCGCGGCGGCGCTACCATCTGTCACGCCTGGGACCTCACTTGGGCTAATCAGCGAACTGTGATGACCCTTGCTAAAGCGCACCGCGCCAGAGCCAACTGTCGTGGTATCAATACATTCAAGACCCAGGTTGGCAATCAGCGGCTCGGTACCCGCCACAGGGAACTTGTCTACGCGATTCGGCAGTACCTGATCCCCTAAGTTGCTGCCATCTCCCACGATTTCGATCAGATGTACAGGCAGGCCAGTCGATTTAAGCGTCGCTGCATGGTTGATAGGATCCGCACCATCTACCGCCGTCTGCACCGCAAAGGCGAAGGTTGGAATGAACTCGGCATACACAGCCTGAACCAGGGCCGCATACTCAGGCGTACCAGGCTCATAACCGGCAACGTTTGCCTCGTCCACTAGCGCCTTGAAGGTATCGCTGGCAGTCACGTTTTCAAACAGCAGCGGGCCGAAGGTGGCAGAGCCGATGAAGGTGCCCGATAAGCCGCCAGTTGGCGCAACCAGAGAAACCGCATTGAGTTTATGCACATAGCTAAGGTCTGCACCGTTAGCCGGATGGCTCAGGCCAGAGTTAGCATAGGTAGCAAAGTCGGTGCCGACGATGGCGCCAAGACTCAGGCCCTGTGCGCTGATCTTGGTGATATCAAACATCTGCGGCATCTGCGCGGCGGCCAGGCCACCGGCAAGCCCTGTGAGGGCGGCGCGAAGCGCTAGATGGTCAACCGTTGCCTGTCTGAAGTTATCACGTACCGCCAGAGTGCTCGCTATGTTAACAAACACCAAGGGGTTACCATTCTTAAACGCATCTGGGTTACCTATCACAGCGCCAAATGCTGGATCTGAAGCCGATACCTCATAGATGCCGTCACCGTTGGCGTCGAATGAGCGAGCGCCGTGCAGCGGCATATCGATGGCGATAGTGGCAACGCCCATGGCCGCATAACTACCGGCATAGGCTAGTGACATCTCTTTACCACCGCCCAGGCCATGCATGGCGATGGTGGTCGGCCAACCACCAGTTGGCGGCGTAAAAGGTAGTCCCTGAGAGGCGTAGAACTGCGCCAGACGCTCGGCGTTTGGCATAGAGATCAACACAGGGACCTTCTCTGCGCCAGTTGGTGCAGGGATAGGGTTGAACTTAGTCAGGTGCTTGGCCTTATCGGCCGGCGTACCATCATCGAGAAGCCAGGTCTTACCCGCCAACAGGGCAGGATCTGCCAGACCGGCCGCAGGATCGATACCGTGCGCCACGGCCTGCGCGCCGTAATTTTGCTGACTCAGGGTACCCGATTGCAGGGCTAGCAATACGGCTACAGGGCTGTCGCCCAGCGCATGCCAGTTGCCGTTGATGCCATTACACATCACAGAGTTACAGGCGCCATAAGTAGGCAGGGTCAGCTCTGCTACATAAACATCGGCCAGGCTAGAAACCACATAGGCCACGCCATCGGCAGGTGTCAGACCAGCCGCCTGGGCAACCGTGATCCCCAGCGGATGCGGTTGAGGCACTGAGATAGACGGCGCAAAAGGTGTGCCCTCTTGCAGCATCAGTAACTTAGTCGTCTCATAGACATCGCTGATCGCCTGGGTAGTAAACAGGCCAGCATAGCTGATAGTCGCGCTATCTACGCCATGAGCGGCGGCCATGCCCTTCTCATAACTGTTCACCAGCGTTTGCAGCATCAGCTGATCGGGTGTCTGCAGCGGCTTGGTCTCGATATCGAGTTTCAGCGTGGCATAGGTGGTCGACGGCGCAATAGGGCGGCCAGCCGAGTCTTGAATCAGGTCTGTGGTGGCATACACATAAGATTGGCCCGCCTTAAGCGGCTTGAGTGGTACGATAGCGATAGTGTTGCCCGAGGCGCTGGCGACAAAGTCTACGCCAAACTGAAGCTCGTTGCCTATCTTACAGGCTGACACAGATGGCGCAGACTGACACTCAGGATCCGATGATAGCGGACCACCTACAGTGGCTTCGAACATGCGCACCGCGCCAGGCTGGGCCACAGAGGCTGCCGCCAGCGTCAGCATGGTGCCGTCATGGTCGGTAGCAGGTTCAACCGTGATAGAGATGGGAGAAGTGGTAGACCAACCGTCCAGTGCGCCCAGCGCCATCTGAGGGTCGGTGTAATCGCTTGAGCCGTCGGCTTTTTCGCCCGGCATGGTCAGGGTACCGTCAGTGGTACCGCTAAAGAGTAGATCGTTGGGTAATGGTACCTTCTTGTTTTCAGGATCGAATACCATATGTGAAAGAGGGATTAGCGGCTCAGTCTTCTCTGCGAGTTGATCGACGCTATCTTCGCTACAACCAGCCATTCCCAATGCGGATGCAATTGCGACACCCAAAAAGAGTCTTTTCATCTTTTTTCCCCAAATCTTGTTGTAATAATTTTGTTTTCCCCAAAAATTGGTCACAATAGTCTTCCTTGTGTGACCAATAGGACTTTTACCGTCCTTATTGCCACTCAAGTTAACGCAAAATTATTGAGTTAGCTACAATTTTGTCACACACAAACAACAGATTGACGGTCATTAATCAATCATTTGTTTAAAACATGCGTATTAGGCTCGAATAAATCATAGAAATGGCGGGGATTTCCGCTTACAGGAAAAATTGACTCATGTTGGAATATCAGGCAGCAAAAGATTTACTTAAAGATAAAACGATACTGGTCACTGGTGCCGGAGATGGTATTGGCCGCGCCGCTGCTCTGGCCTACGCCGAACATGGTGCCACCGTTATCTTGCTTGGCAAGACGGTCAAGAAACTGGAAGCCGTCTATGACGAAATAGAACAGGCCGGCTACCCTACCCCTGCTATCGTGCCACTCGATCTCAAAGGCGCCACAGAGCAAAACTACCAGGACATGGCCGAAACTATAGAACAGCAGTTTGGTCACCTCGACGGTCTGCTGCATAACGCCAGTCTGCTGGGTGTACTTGGCCCGTTCGAGCATATCTCGATGGATTCGGTCAAGGAAGTGCTACAGGTTAATCTGGTCGCCGAGATCATGATGACCAAGGCGCTGCTGCCTGTTATGAAGAAAGCCCCTTCTGCGTCTATCCTGTTCACCTCCAGCAGCGTTGGCCGTCAGGGACGCGCCTTCTGGGGTGAGTATGCCATCTCAAAATTTGCCACCGAAGGCATGATGCAGTCTCTGGCACACGAATATGAAGGCAGCAACCTGCGCGTCAACAGCATCAACCCAGGTGCGACTCGCACTAAGATGCGCGCCAATGCTTACCCAGCCGAGAACCCACAGGATCTCAAGACCCCAGAAGCGATCATGACCACCTATCTCTACCTCATGGGTGACGATGCTAAAGGCGTCACTGGCCAGCAGTTTAACGCCCAGTAGCTTAAGACTCAGTAGTTTAAGACTTGGTAGTTTAAAGCTTGGTAGTTTAAAGCTTGGTGGTTTAAGCCTCAGTCATCAGTAACACGCCCGCTTTTATGGGCGTGTTTTACTGTCTATCAGTAAGATGACCAGCTAAAGCTAAACACAAAAAAGGGAAGCATCTGCTTCCCTTTTCTAATAACTGTCAAAAACAGCTGAGCAATTACTTGTACTTGCGCATAACCAAGGTAGCGTTTGTGCCACCGAAGCCGAAGCTGTTGCTCATGATAGTGTTAAGCTCGGCATCGCGATATTCGGTCACGATAGGCATACCTTGAGCCTTCTCGTCGAGAGTATCGATGTTGATGCTTGGTGCGATGAAGCTGTTCTCCATCATGATAAGGCTATAGATAGCCTCATGCACACCCGCAGCGCCCAGCGCGTGACCGGTCAGCGACTTTGTCGATGCGATAGCAGGCAGATTGTCACCGAAGGTTTCGGCCAAGGCTTCCAACTCACGCATGTCGCCAACAGGCGTTGAAGTACCATGAGTGTTGATGTAGTCGATCGGTGTGTCTACACCTTCGAGTGCCATCTTCATGCAACGCACCGCGCCTTCGCCCGATGGTGCAACCATGTCGTAACCATCTGAAGATGCGCCGTAACCGATCACTTCGGCATAGATCTTAGCGCCGCGAGCGAGCGCATGCTCAAGCTCTTCGACAACCACGATTCCGCCGCCACCAGAGATAACGAAACCATCACGATCCGCATCATAGGTACGAGAAGCCTTCTCAGGGCAGTCGTTATACTTAGTCGACAGTGCGCCCATGGCGTCGAAGCCCATCGTCAGGGTCCAATCCACCTCTTCGGCACCACCGGCGAAGACCATGTCTTGCTTACCCATCTGAATCAACTCGACCGCATGGCCGATACAGTGAGCACTGGTTGCACAAGCCGAACTGATTGAGTAGTTCATGCCCTTGATCTTAAACGGCGTGGCCAAACAGGCACTGGCCGTGCTCGACATGATGCGTGGCACGATATAAGGGCCTACGCGCTTCACACCTTTTTCACGCAGAGTATCGGCCGCCTGAACCTGGTTAGCCGATGACGCGCCGCCAGTACCGGCGATGATACCGACGCGGTGATTTGAATATTGTTCTTCGGTGAGGCCAGCATCGGCTATCGCTTGCTCCATGGCAATATAAGCGTATGCGGCTGCATCACCCATAAAACGTAATGCTTTACGGTCGATATGTTCTTTAGGGTCTAACTTAATGTCGCCCCAAACATGGCTACGAAGCTTCATTTCTTCAAACTGATCTGAGTGGGTAATACCACTGCGACCCGCTTTGAGTGACTCGGTGACTTCTTGCTTGTTGTTACCGATACTTGACACTATGCCAAGGCCGGTGATCACGACTCTTTTCATTATTTACTATCCATTCCGTACGTCTAGTACCAATTTAGCTGCGCCAATAGTATCGCTTTTACTGCATTTAAGTGGTCAGCTTTCCATAAAGGCAGGTAAAATAATGCCTAATATCCCCTTGAGAGTAAATTCATTGGCTACCGAACACCCGAATAACGCACAAAATAGTGACAAAATGCCTACATTCGAAGAAATTTTCAGCCATTTATCGGCGATAACGGGTCAAAACACTCCCCACATTATCGCCCTACTCCCAAGATGTGACGCCAACTGGCCCGTGGCAGTGCTAGCAGATCGATTGAAACAAGCCCATGCTAGGCAGCCTCTTCATCTTCACCTGTGTGCCCAGCATCAGGCGCCTTGGCTGCTCGCACTTACCAACTGTGACGCCTTCACCTCATCAGCCAGAGAGCAAATTAAGGTGATTGCCGAGGCCCAAGTGTCCGGTTGCCACAGGATAAAACTAGCAAGCACCCAGCTCATTATAGACATTCACCAGGGCGAGCCGCTCTCGCAGCTCAAGGCCTTGCTCGCTCCGAACGAGGCAAGTCAAGCCATCCATAGCTGGCTGGTCGACCAAGATCTCCTAGATGAAGCAATCATCTGGCAGATGGCGCGCCTCAGCCAGGATAACGCCAATGTGCTGATAGCCGATGCGAAATTTTCCGATGAAAAACGCTCGGATGTACGACTTGCTACCCCCGGTAATATTAGCGCGGATAACGCCTCGTCGGGCACAGACTCAAATTCTAAACCGGCCGCAGCTACCGCAAACGAGCTGACCGAGCGCGTCACCAAGGCGGGATTTACCTGCTATCGCCTTAACCTATCTGCCAAAGATGACCGCTTGATGACTCTGGCAGATAAGCCGAGCAAAGCATCAAAGGATATCGCGATGCAGGAGCGTCGCGCCCTGAGGCGTCAACAAAATGATGGGCTTGCCTTCAACCCCCTGCATCAAGGATATGCAGGAGAAACTGCCATCATAGGTGGCGGGGTGGCCAGCGCGAATTTAGCACTCTCTCTGGCCGAGCGCGGCAAGTCGGTTAGTCTCTTCTGTATGGATAAGGCGCCCGGTGAGCAAGCCTCGGGCAACAAACAGGGCGCCATCTATCCCCTGCTCACCCCAGAACATGGCAGCCTGAGTCACTATTTTCTGCAGGGTTATCTCTTTAGCCGCCAGCGCATCGCTCACTTGGTCGATGCCGGCCACGACATCCCCCATGACTTTTGCGGTGTGTTACAGACAGGTCATGATGAACGCAGCCATAAGCGCCTGGCTAAGATCGTCAATGCCCAGCCCTGGGCTGACTCTATCGCTCAGGCCGTCAACGCCACAGAGGCTACGACGCTTGCCGGCGTCACCATAGAGCATGAGGGGATCTACTACCTGCTCGGTGGCTGGGTATCGCCCCAGGCATTTACCCGCGCGGCCATCAGCCTAGCCGAGCAGCTCGGTAAGCAGAGCACACACTACCAATGCCAGATCACAGCTATTCGGTTCGAAGATCAGCAATGGTATCTGAGCGCAGTGCAGCAAGGTCAGAGGCAAGAATTTGGCCCCTTTGCCAACCTAGTGCTGGCCAATGGCCGTCACCTGACCGATTTTTCGCAAACGGCCCAGCTACCCATCAGCGGTTTTCGCGGCCAGGTCAGCCATATCCCGGCAAGAGCACCACTTGCCGAGCTTAAGACGGTACTCTGCGCCCACGGCTATCTCACGCCCGCCCACGACAGGCTGCACTGTACGGGCGCCAGCTATGTGAAAGACGCAAGTAATCTCGACTACAGCGCGGTGGAACAAGTAGAGAACCTAGATAAGATCCGCACCAGCTACGGCGGAGACTGGACGAAGGCCGTGGACATCACAGGCCATAGCGCTCGCGTAGGCGTGCGCATGGTGACTAGGGATCACGCCCCCATGATGGGCTGCGCCCCAGATTTCGAGGCGATATTGGCAGCCTACGGCGAGCACCAGCATACCAAGGAGAGTGCCAAATATTGGCAGGCTACACCTGCTCCTGTGCATCATGGTCTGTATATTCTCGGCGGACTCGGCTCCCGCGGTCTCACCTCGGGTCCATTGGCGGCAGAGATCTTAGCCGCTCAGCTTTGCGGCGAGCTGCTACCTGCGACGAATGATATATTAGCCCTGCTCAACCCCAATCGTATGTGGATGAGAAAGCTTATCAAGGGTAAGGCGCTGTGAGAAAGGATTAAAACCTCGCCCGTTTAGCAACCAAAAGACGATGGTCACTCCTTGGCATGATTAACGATATAGCCACCAGATAACAAAACGCCGACTCAAGGAGTCGGCGTTTTCATTGTATAAATAAGGCTAAGACTTTACCTTGACGCGGTTGTTGGTGTCTCTGCTAGCCCGAATGAGCTCATCGCCTGCGAGGTGTTCGCCCTTCGCCAGCCGATCATAGAGCAACACATTAACCGAGGAGGCCAGATTCATACAGCCCACTGTGGGGACATAGACCACCTCATCCGCACGATCGATAAGCGCCTGATCTAGGGTGCCGTCTTCGGGGCCGAAGAGATAAATGGCTTTCTCTGGATGATTAAACGCCGGCAGCGGCGTGGCGCCTTCCACCAGGTCGACACAGATCACCTTAGTATCGACATCGAGGTCATCCAGCAATGACTCGACCCCTTTTAGCGGAATATGCTGACTCACCCGCTTGGTATCTGTGTTGTACTGCTCGCCCCTGTGCTGTGCGGCCAGCGCATAACGCTTGCCCGTATATCGCACCTCATCGGCACGATAACAGCCGGCGGCGCGCATCACGCCGCCCACGTTGGTAGGGCTCTTGGGATTTTGCAACCCGATAATCGCCTTGCTTGTGTTAGCCATGACTAGGCGCTTGCCACCTGAGCCATCTTCTCGCGCAGTTCATTCCAGGCATTAACCACCAGGGCAAGGTCTGCAGGTTCCAGCTCAGACTTGGCAGTCTCCAGACAGGCCTGCATCTTAGTATCCAGCGCCTGGTAATCCTGAGACTCTTCCACTTCGAGTTCAGACAGGACTACGGCGACATGGCCCTGCAGGTAACCGCTGGCGAAGAGTTGATCGTCATCACCGCCTGTAACCTTGGTGGCGATCCACTCGTCTAATGCTTGCTCATACTGCTCTAACATTGCGTCTCCAATTATCATTTCGCTACTCAGGCTGGCCGATTAAATCTGGGCTGACTAAATCTGGGCTGATTAAGTCAGGATTAGCCACCTGATACATCACATAATCGTGGTAGCCGGTCACGACTTTATAATAACCACATAATTCGCTGTCTAACTCTGGGTCGCCACTATCCACAATTAAGGGCCGACCTTCAAGTGCTTTTAACTTAGTTTTTGTCGCCAGGATGATAATATTTTCTTTGCCGACCTGACGAATCAGCGCTGGCGACAGCTGCTGATTACCCCGCCCCAGGATATGCCCTTGCCCGCCGATGAGGGTGATCACTAACTTACACTGACGATTGGCAGTCAGCTCGAGCAGCGACTGAGCGCTCATATCGCTGGCAACAAGCTCGCCCTCCTCAATCAAGTCCACCCCCAGTAGGGTGTTATCCAGTCCAAGCTCGTCCATCACGGCCGCGACTGTGCTACCAGAGCCCATGATGGCACGGCCATCGTCTATCAGCTCGATCGCCTCGGCGGCAATGTCCGCCAGCACCAACTCATCGACCTCTTTACCGCCCATCTTAACGGCCTGAATGTAGCGTGGCTCGGCAGGCACCTGCATCTCGCCGAATCGGCGCGCCCTTACCACACCTTGCCTGAAGGCCACCTCGTCGATATCCATCACATCGGCCGACATCAAGCTCACCAAAGCCCCCTCGAGCAGCAACTTGACCACCATGCCCGAGGCGTGCGGCGTGATGCCATAGACGCCCGAGTGAATCTTCACCCCGGCAGGCACCCCCAGCACGGGCTGAGCCTCATCGATGACCTCAAACAGATCCCGCGCCGTGCCGTCACCACCGGCAAATAACAAGAGATCCACACCCGCTTGTTGCAGGGCCGTCGCGGCAGCTTGGGTATCGCTGGCCGCCGTCGTCTCGCCCGCCTGATAGACCACCTGATGCTTAAACCCCAGCTGAACGGCCAAATCGGCCCCCATGGCACCGGAGGCGGTAACGACAGTGATCTTTTGCTGATAGGGTTTAATCACCTCGAGCGCCTGCGCCATTCTCAGGTGCGCCTTGGGCTCGGCGCCGCGAGCGATAGCCTCCAGCGCCACACCATCGCTGCCCTTGAGGGCCACGCTGCCCCCAAGGCCTGCCAGAGGATTGATGATCACGCCGAGGCGAAATGTCTGTTTCATGGATATTTCCTTATCATCTCTTATTGTTTTACCACTTCACACGCCTTAGGGATTAGGAGCACCGCAAGCATGGACAGCAGTGCACAAACCGCGGCCACCAACCAGCTGAGCCTGGCCTGAGAGCCATCGCCCCAGATGAAGCCACACAGCCAAGTACCCAAGGCGCCACCGACGCCGAAACTCAGGCTGGCATAGAGCGCCTGCCCCTTGCTGCGATGACGCACGTCGAATCTTTGATGCACAAACTGAATCGAGGCCGCATGCACTAAGCCAAAGGTGAAGGCGTGCAGCAACTGACTAACCCCAAGCCAGATCATGCTACTGGCACAAAAGGCCATCAGCAGCCAGCGCACCGCCGTGAAGCCGATAGAGACCACCAGCAAGGCGCTGACCCCGTAGCGCCCGAGCAGCCTTGGCGCAAACATGAACATCACTATCTCGGCCAGCACCCCAAGGGCGACATAGATGCCGGCACTGGACTCGCTGTAGCCTACCTGTTTTAGATAGAGCACAAAGAAACCATAAAATGGCCCGGCGCTCATCTGCAGTAACATAGCCGACAGCAAAAACCAGATGATGCCAGCATCTAACTTGAGCAGCGTAACCACCTGGCTGTTATCGACTTTTACCCGGGTGCTTGGCAGAGATAAGGCGCAGCCCAGCAAGCCCAGGAACAAGGCGAGGCCCACAAAGGGTAAGATCTCTGTGCCGAACTGGCTGATGGCGAAGCCCACGCTCACCACGAAGACAAGGTAGCCTAGGCTACCAAAACTGCGGATCTTGCCATACCCCCCCGTGTTCTCCCCAAGGGTCTCGAGGGTGATCACCTCGAGCTGGGCCAAAATCGCATTCCAGAAAAAGGTATAGATGCTGAGACTAATCGCTAAGTAGAGAAATCCGCCGTGATAGAAGAAGGTCATGAAGGTCACCGCCGAACAGGCGGCCCCCATCTTAACCAGCTGACCGCGCATGCCTGTTCTATCGGCCACCATGGCCCAGATATTGGGCGCTATGATGCGGGTCGCCATCAAGATGGCGAGCAGGAAACCTATCTGCTGAGCATCGAACCCTCTGTGCTCGAAGAAGACTCCAAGGTAAGGCACCAGCACGCCAAGGATCGCGAAGAAGAAAAAGTAACAGGCGCTGATCCAATGTAGTTGCTGCTGTGATGCTGACGACCCGCTGTTGGGTGTCATGCTGGAAGGAAACTTAATGTTGGACGACATTTATGTAGGGCTATTCCTAGCAGGGTTATTATCCGCTCTCATATTGTTGGGAGCGATTTATTTTAATGAGTACTTATTTTTAACTTATTGTGAGTGGCTTCTGCTACTGGCCGAAGCTTATTTATACTGGCTCGACCCCATGGCATTGTGGGCCCCATAAAAGAAGGCACATTACTGTGCCCTCTTACTCGCTTTAGATTGCGCCTTACTTCATCCCTATCACAGGGGTGATGCTCTCAACATTCATGTTTTGTGCCCTGTGTCTGAGAAGGTGATCCATCAAGACGATGGCCAGCATGGCCTCGGCAATCGGCACGGCGCGGATGCCTACGCAGGGGTCGTGGCGTCCCTTAGTGACCACCTCTGAGCGCTCACCCTGCACCGTCATGCTCTCTCCCGGCACGCTAATGCTGGAAGTCGGCTTCATGGCGATATGCGCGACAATTGGCTGACCCGATGAGATCCCGCCGAGAATGCCACCGGCATGGTTAGAGGCAAAGCCCTCTGGCGACATAAGATCCCTGTGCTCAGATCCCTTCTGATTGACTACGGCGAAACCGTCACCAATCTCAACCCCCTTAACGGCGTTGATCCCCATCAGGGCATGGGCAATATCGGCGTCGAGACGATCGAATACGGGCTCGCCCAGTCCCACAGGCACATTGGTCGCCACGACCGACACCTTGGCACCGATAGAATCACCACTCTTTTTCAGCTCGCGCATATACTCGTCGAGCTGCTCGAGCTTGCTAGCATCGGGGAAGAAGAAGGCATTTTGCTCTACCTGGTCGAAATCCAGGGTCTCGGCGCAAATAGGGCCGAGCTGAGACAGATAACCTTTAATCTCTATACTATGCACCTGCTTAAGGTATTTCTTCGCCACAGCGCCGGCCGCTACGCGCATAGCGGTTTCCCGCGCAGAAGAACGACCGCCACCGCGATAGTCTCGCAGGCCATATTTTTGCTGGTAGGTATAGTCGGCGTGACCCGGGCGGAACTGATCTTTGATGTTGGAGTAATCCTGGCTACGCTGATCGGTATTTTCGATCACCAAGCCGATGGAAGTCCCTGTGGTCTGACCCTCAAATACGCCTGAGAGTATCTTCACCTGATCCGGCTCGCGTCTGGCCGTGGTATAACGCGAGGTGCCCGGACGGCGCCTGTCGAGATCGTGTTGCATATCGGCTTCATCAATCGCCAGACCCGGAGGACAACCATCGATAATGCATCCCAGGGCCTTACCATGGCTCTCACCAAACGTCGTCACCACAAAATTTTGACCGATACTGTTACCCGACATTCGCTTACTTCACCTCTACTTAATTATTTGACCCCAGCATAACCCAAAGCCGCCAGTGGCTATATTCCTAAATCGGCTTAGTCATGCTAAGCCGATAAACCATTTAGCCGACCATACATTATTCACTATCTTTGTAGATGGCGAAAAGTGATTCATTTTCAACTAACTGATCACGAGTGAGCACAAACACGCCGTCGCCACCATGTTCGAAGTTAACCCAGGTAAATGGCACCTCAGGGAATTGCTCCATAAGGTGAACCATAGAGTTGCCCACCTCGACCACTAGCAGACCATCTTGAGTCAAATAGTCGGCCGCATTGGCAAGGATGCGTTTCGTCAAATCCAGGCCATCGCGCCCCGAAGCTAACCCAAGCTCTGGCTCATGGTGATATTCATCAGGCATGTCACCAATATCTTCGGCGTCTACATAAGGCGGATTGGAGACGATAAGATCGTACTGCGGCCCCTTAGGGACGGCAGCAAACAAATTAGACTCGATAGGGAAAACCCTGTCCATCACCCCTAAGGATTCAACGTTGATCTGCGCCACTTCCAGCGCGTCACTGCTGATATCGATAGCGTCGACCTCTGCATCTTCAAACTCATAGGCACAGGCGATGGCAATGCAAGCGCTACCGGTACAGAGATCTAAGATACGGTCTACCGGCTTGTTATAGAGCCAAGGGCTGAAACGGTTTGCGATCATCTCGGCAATGGGCGAGCGCGGCACCAACACCCTTTCATCCACATAAAACTCGAGGCCGGCAAAGAAGGCGCGGTTGGTCAAATAAGGCACGGGCAGACGCTCACGTACCCGGCGAATGATGAGTTCGACAATCTTATGCTTTTCGCTACTGGTCAGATTGCTATGGATCACCTGCTGGCCAATCTCTTCTGGCAGATGCAGCGCATGGAATACGAGAGCGATGGCTTCATCCCAAGCGTTATCGGTACCATGACCATAGTAGATATTGGCATCGTTGAAGCGGCTCACCGCCCAACGTAACATATCGCCGATTGTACGTAATTCCGTCACGGCTTCATCAACAAAAATCTTGTCCAAAACTGGCTCCCGCTAGATAGTTCCGCCTCATTGTAACTGAACTCTATTCATATGGCATCGGATTCAATAAAATAGCGTAATGAATAAAGAAAATGATGATGAATTGGCGCTTTTTTCGGCGTTAACCAAAGGGATAAAGCCGCTTAAACAGGATAAGCGTCATTTCTCCGCGCCACAAAAACCTAAGCGTGAGCTGGAAGTCGCGACCACTCAGCTGCACGCCGACAGCTATTTTTCAGATACCTATCAGCCCCTGCTGCCACTAGAAGGCGCCATGCGCTGGGCCAGAGAGGATGTGGACAGTCACGAACTTAAGCGGCTCAGGCGCGGCGACTATCAGCCGGATCTGCTGCTGGATCTCCACGGCATGCGCCAAACCGAGGCCAAACTGGAACTTGCCGCCCTGATTCAGGCTTGTGTTAAGCAGCACAGCCAATGCTGCTGCGTCATGCACGGACATGGCACTGGGATATTAAAGCAGAATATTCCCATGTGGCTGGCACAGCATCCACAGGTTAAGGCCTTCCACAAGGCGCCCAAGGAATGGGGCGGCGATGCGGCGCTTTTGGTCTTAGTCGAGGTGGGTGAGTTCCCTAGCTGGGAGTAATCCCTTTTTCGACTGAGAGTATTAGGGAGCCCCCATCAGGATTGACAAGTTTTGCGACCGGCCTAGAAGTCGAAATTAGCTCTCATCTTTGGGCGCAAATAGATATCAAAAAGGACGCCGAGGCGTCCTTTTTCTATGGTTAACTTTTATTCTAACCTTTTATTTGATTTAGCTCACCGTATGAGGGGTGTGCTGCCAGCTCAGGGAGCCACGCTCACCGTGACGGTCGATAAGGGTCACACCTGAAGTCGCAAACAGCGGCGGCTCTATGCCAGGCACCAACTCGCTCACCATATAGCCCAGCAGCGGCATGTGGGCAATCACTAACACATTATCCGCCTTATACTGTTCGGCATAGGCCAGGGTCAGATCGGCGGCCAGGGTCGGCTCGGCCGAAGGGGTCAGCTCATCTAATACCAGCCACTTTCTCGGTTCGGGGAAGTGCTTACTCACTTCCTGCCATGTTTGCTGCGCACGCAGATAGGGACTCACCAACACAAGATCGAACTCGGTCACATCACGGGCCAGCCAATTACTCATCAATTCAGTCTGATAACGGCCGATTTCTGTCAGTACACGTTCTCGATCTGAGTGGGCGTGATAACCCGCCTCACCATGTCGCATCAAATATAGCTTCATACTACTCTCGCTATGATTATTCTTGTTCTACTATGAATTGTAGCGTTAAAGTTCGACGCAACAAACCTTAACCCTGTTATTAATTAGTCGAATAATGGATAAGATATTTGCCAAAGTCTTTTTTGAGGCTCAATATGTAGGCTTACCGCTTTAGTCGCCTAAACTCCGATGAATATCATACGTTTGTCCAGCATAAGGATGGAGCCAGCAATTGCAAACATCTATGCCGATCACTAAAAGCCCCAACGATCATCGCCAGTATCAATATCTGCAGCTGGACAATGGGCTACGTGTATTGCTAGTGGAAGATCTCCAGGCCCAGCAGGCCGCCGCGTCTATGGCGGTTAACGTTGGCCATTTTGACGATCCCGCCTCACGTCCCGGTATGGCACATTTCCTCGAGCATATGCTGTTTCTGGGCACAGAGAAATACCCTAAATCTGGCGAATATCATGCCTTCATCAATCAGCATGGCGGCAGCAACAACGCCTGGACAGGCACAGAGCAGACTAACTTCTTCTTTGCCATCGACGCCGAAGTGTTTGAAGAGTCTCTGGATAGATTTAGCCAGTTTTTTATCGCGCCCAGCTTCGATCTGGAACTGGTCGACAGAGAGCGCCACGCAATAGAGTCAGAATTTAGCCTCAAGCTCAAAGATGATATTCGCCGCACCTACCAGGTCCAGAAGGAAACCGTAAACCCGGCGCATCCCTTTTCAAAGTTTTCGGTTGGCAATCTCAAGACCTTAGACGGCGATGAGAAAACCCTTAGGCAAGAGCTGCTGGATTTCTATCAAACTCATTACAGTGCCAACCTGATGACTCTGTGTCTAGTCGCGCCCTTGCCACTAAATGAACTCTTGGCACTGGCCGAGAACTATTTTGCGCCGATTGAAAACCGTGCGCTTGAAAAGCAATATCCCAAGGTGGCCATCTATGAAGCGGCCCAACTTGGCCAGCAGATCAACATAGTGCCGCTAAAAGAGCAGCGCCGCGTGGCGATCACCTTTCCCCTGCCCGCCATCGACCGCTTCTATAAGCGCAAGCCGCTGACCTTTATCAGTCATCTATTGGGTTATGAGGGTAAGGGAAGCCTGCTGAGTCACCTCAAGGAACAAGGGCTGGCCATCAATCTCTCGGCCGGTGGTGGAGTCAATGGTTATAACTTTAAAGACTATAACATCAGCATTCAGCTGACAGAGAAAGGCCTGCTACAACTCGATGATGTGATTCAGGCGAGCTTCGAATACCTTAAACTGATTAAAATCCAGGGCATGCAGGCCTGGCGATATCAAGAGCGCGCCAATCTGCTAAAGCTTGCCTTTAAATATCAGGAACAGATCAAACCGCTGGATCTGGCCAGTCACCTCAGCATCAACATGCACCACTATGAGGTAGCCGATCTCATCTATGGCGATTATCGCATGGATGGTTTGGACGTCACTCAAGTCACCGAATTACTGGATCTAATGAGTCCGGACAATCTACGTATTCAGCTGATCTCGCCCGACTTAGACACAGAAAAGCAGGCCGCCTGGTACCACTCCCCCTATCAGATGAAGCCCATAGATAAACAACGGCTTCATCCGTGGCGTGACCCTGATGTCAGAGAGGCACTAAAACTACCGGACCCCAACCCCTTTATTATCGAGGATTCGATAGCCAGAGATGTTAAGAGTGACCATCCGGTACCTGTCGTTGTCTGCCAGGAAACCGGCTATCGCATCTGGCATAAGAAAGATGATGAATTTAATGTTCCCAAGGGACATATGTACCTGTCGCTCGATTCACATCAAGCGGCCGCCACCCCCAAACATGCGGCACTCACCCGTCTCTATGTGGAGATGCTGCTCGACTACCTGACTGAATTTACCTATCCGGCCGAGGTAGCTGGACTCAGCTATAACATCTACCCTCATCAAGGGGGCATCACCCTTCACCTAACGGGATTGACAGGTAAGCAAGAGGCGCTGCTGTCGCTGCTGATTAATAAAGCCAGAGAACGTAACTTTACCCAGGACAGATTTAAGCAGATTAAGAAGCAGATCTTGCGTAACTGGTTTAATCAGAGCCGGGCAAAACCTATCTCACAGCTATTCACCAGCCTGACGGTGACGCTGCAGAAACGTAGTTTCGAGCCTCAACGCATGGCCGAGGAGCTTGAAGATATCACCCTAGACGATCTTCACAACCACGTACGAGCCTTCTATGAGAAGATCCACCTCGAGGGGCTGGTCTATGGCGATTGGCTGACCGAGGAAGCGCAGGCCTTAGGTAAGCGACTCGATCATATTCTCTCTCTGGTTTCCTCTCCCAGCGGCGAATCGGAACGTGAGCTGATAAAGCTTGAAAATGTCGGCACCCTGATGCGCGAGGTTAGCGTCAATCATCAAGACAGCAGCATCATAGTCTACTATCAGTCTGCTGAGGCGACACCACTCAAGATGGCCCTATTCAGCCTGTTAAACCACACCATGTCTTCGACCTTCTTCCACGAGCTAAGAACTAAGCGTCAGCTGGGTTACATGGTGGGCACGGGATATCTGCCACTCAATCGTTACCCAGGCATGATCTTCTATGTGCAATCCCCCACAGCAGGGCCTCTAAAGCTACTCGAGGCCATCGACGAATTTATCGCAGACTTTAATTATGCCGTCATGCAGATCACTAATGATCAGTGGGAGCTCACCAAGCAAGGTCTGGTCAACCAGATTATGGAACATGACCCCAACCTTAAGACCCGGGGGCAGAGATATTGGTCGAGCATAGGGAATAAAGACTACGACTTTAACCAGCGAGAACTGGTGGCCGAAAAAATTGGCGAACTAACCCGTTCGGATCTGATTAAGTTTATGATGCAGAAGATGCGCACCAAACACGGTGACCGCCTGATCCTCTTCGCCACAGGAGAGCAACACAGAAATCAGGAACAGCTCTCATCAGACAATATGATCACAGATCTGAGAAGCTTTAAACAACGGGCAGCCAAGTTTAGCTATTAGGCAGCCCCCTTCCCTTAAGCCATATCGCCGAGGCCTTATCTCTGAGCGATATGTTCTAGAGACTGCCTCTTAAGCAATTTCTTTTAGAGGCTGCCTTTGAGCGATATCTATTAGATGCTGCTGTTAGACGCTCTCTTCTAAGTGTTAGCTGTTAGCTGTCTGGCCAAAGTGGCTTTTGGTCAACGCTTTACCCCTTAGCTAGCTCTACCCTCTTAACTATAGATCGCCTTAGCTCTCGCTCGCCTGCTGCGCTAGGGGAATGATTCTTAGCCCCTTTATCGCTTCATTCGCTAAAATATTCGTGATAGGACAAACGCCTGATTTGAGCGCAAACAGCAGACAAAGCCAAATCAGACAGAACTTCTCATAGAACAAAGCCCTAAAAGACAATGAAAATGAAAGTAATTTGCAAACAAGAAAATTCAGTGTTCCTTTGACAAATCCCCCTATTTCTGAATAAATTAGGTTAAATAACTGTTGCCTATGCATTATTGGCTGATAATCAAACTAATAATTATGCCTAAAATCCTCTCAAGATTGCTACTCTCACTGCTAATGGCCCTGACTGTCTCCGGCTATGCCTCCGCCAGTGACACCCCAAGCAATGCGCCGATCTTAAAAGTCAATCACTACAATGTTCCCGAAGGTTTATCGCAAAGTACTGTGTCATCAATTGTAGAAGACCAATATGGCTACATATGGATTGGCACTGTAAATGGACTTAATCGATTTGACGGTATTAACTTCAAACATTATTTCTCGGATGGAAGTGAGAAAACATTACCAAGTTCATTTATTCGAAGTCTTTATGTTGACTCTAAAAATAGACTGTTGATTGGTACGGACAATGGTCTTGCAGTTTATGATCGATCACTAGATAACTTTGTAAAAGTAACTGCTCTACAAAATATGCCTGTTTGGTCGATTAATGAAGACAGCGACACGTTAATAGTCGCTAATGAGAATACTGTAACAAGGCTTAACACAGCCAATTTCAAAAAAACATATGAACAACGCATTAATACTAGTGGAATAAAAAAAATCATTCCAAACCAATCTGGAATAATAGTTAGAGCTTACAATGGCGACGTTTTCATTTTGAAAAATGAGCACGTAGAAAAAATTACCAAAGCAACTACAGACCTAATTTCTCTCAACAACGAAGTCTATTACCTAAAAGATGGGGAGTTAATAAGCGCATTAGATGGTAAAAAAACAACCTTAGATTCAGGATACATTGATTCTGCATCAGCTTCAAAAAACAAATTACTAATACTTAGTGAAGGAAAGATATTAAAAAAAAGCAAAGACAACTTAATTTCACTAGGAGATTTTAATTACAACCAAGACAACCTAAAAATATCCAACATCTATATTGGTAATGATAAAATATTTTTAGAACATCCTAACAATGGATTTTCTGTACTCGATGAAAAACAAAACTTATTAAAAACTTATAATATTGACAAAAATATTTGGTCGATAAGCAATGTTAGTAGTGACAGACTGGTAATCACTTCGGACAATTCATTTGTTAATATCTACAGTAATAAACTTGTTCATATATCTAGTTACGACACAGGTGTAAGTGGCCCTAAGACAGCAATAGTAAAAGAAAATCAAATTTTCGTCGGCACGACAGATGGCTTGTATTCTATAAACCTAAACGATGGAACCCTAACAAAATTACTGGATGAAAGTCTTTTTATAGTAAAAGACATCCCTGAAACACAAAAGTTAATAGCCGGAACGTTAAATGGAAAAGCTATAATAATTGATATCGCATCAATGGATGTTAACGAAACGGTTATTGATAAAGGAAACCCTATTTATGATATAGTCCCGAGCAATGATGAAATATTCATTGCCAGTCAAGGCGGTCTTTTCAAACTCAACAACGGTAGCGTAGAAAAGTTATTCACAGATGATCTTGTAACAAATATTTACATAGACAAGGACGATGTTTATTTTGGCACCAGAACTTCTTTACTAAAAATATCTAAAAATGGACTAGTCACAAAACCATTTGAAACTGGGAATAAACCAATATACTCAATAAGTGTTATCAAAGATTTCATAGTCGCTTCATCAAATTCAGAGATATTAATTTTCAACAAGAAAAAAAGCGAACTACTCACTTTAACATCAGATTTTGGCAGCCAAGATGAATACAACACACAATCTATAGAGAAAGTAGGGAATGACATCTTTATTGGCGGAATAAACGGCATAACCAAAATAACACCTGAAAAACTATCATCAATAGTCTTCTCAATGTCACCACCTGATGTTTTTATTGATGAATTGTTAGTTTTTAACATACCGGAGAAAGTAGGAGGAAACATACTGAAATCTTCGCTTTCCGAGGCAAAAAAAATAGTATTAAAATACTCTGACTATCCCTTTGCATTTCGCTTTTTAGTACCAGGCAATCTCAATAAAAATCTACAATTCACTTATCAACTGGAAGGATTATCAGATGTTTGGGTTGATTCAAAAGGAATTAATTCAGCAACATATACCAACCTGTCGCCAGGACAGTATGTTTTCAAAATACATGCCATTGATCCGTTAACAGAAAAATTTGGACCAACAAGAAGTATTGAAGTTGAAATCACCCCTCCCTGGTGGTTATCGATTCAAGCAAAGCTCGTCTACCTACTCATTACTCTGTTGATCACTGGCGCCATAGTCAAGGCAGCGCTCAGGAGAAGAGAGGTGCAACGCCAGATCGCTAAGTCAGAAGAACGACTGAAGCTTTCTCTGTGGGGAAGTGGTGATGAAATGTGGGACTGGGATATCGAAACTGGACAGATTTATCGATCTAATATCTGGGGTTCCCTGGAATTTCCAAGGGATGGTCAGCGTTCGGGTGAGGATGGTGAAGAAAGCAACATTCATCCCATGGACCAAGAACGAGTGAATACGGCGCTGAATAAGCACTTCTATGGCGAAACCGACCACTTCGAGGCGGCCTATCGCGTCAAAGGCAAAGATGACCAATGGATCTGGATATTGGACAGGGCAAAAATCGTTGAACGCGATGAGGAAGATAAAGCCCTGCGTATGACAGGTACAATCAAAAACATCAGCAACTTCAAGCAAGCAGAGGAACAACTGAGACTGTTCGAGCGAGCTATCGAGAATATCTCCGAAGGCATGTTTATCTTGGACAACAAGTTTACATTCGTTGAAGTCAACGAGGCCTGCTGTGATCTGTGTGAGAAGAGCCGCAATGACTTTATCGGCGAGCTGTTTAAGTTTGACCTTTATCCCGAAAGCTACTCCGAACAAATTCGTCATATTTTGCAACAGCAAGGCAGCTGGAGTAACGAAGTCGAATCCGCCAAGGGCGATGGTAGCAGCTTCCTGATGGAGCTAACGGTCGATGCAATTTACGATGAACAGGGGGTCCTCTCCCACTATGTTGGCGTATTCTCTGATATTTCTCGTCGTAAACAACAGGAAGAGGAGCTACGTAAACTCACCAACAACGATCTCCTCACCAGCCTACCAAACCGTTCAAGCCTCATGGTTACCCTGGGTAACCTGGTGAAGAAGGATACCCATCATACCCTTATGGTGCTGGACTTAGATAACTTCAAGAAGATTAACGACTCCCTTGGTCACCAGGTAGGCGATGAACTGCTGATCAAAGTGGCCAGACGCATCGAATCCACCGTACCTTATCATACGAGTATCTATCGTTTAGGGGGCGATGAGTTTGCCATACTGGTCGATAACAACCCGGATATCGGCTCAAGCGCCGTAATTGCTAATCATGTGGTCGATGCCTTCTCCAGCCCGTTCGAACTCACCAAAGACAGAGTCGTTGTGGGAGTGAGTATCGGCATTGTGCTCTACCCGGAAGATGATCAGAACGAGCAGGCGCTTCTGCGTAAGGCTGACATTGCCATGTATCACGCCAAATCTGCCGGCGGCAATCGTTATCAGTTCTATTCTGAATCGCTCAATCGCAATGCCATTCGCCAGCTGGAAGTCGAAAACCTCATCCGCGAAGGTTTAAGGGATGATCTCTTCGAAGTCTACTACCAACCTAAGATAGATCTTAGAAGCAGCAAGATGGCTGGTATGGAGGCTCTGGTAAGGCTCAATCACCCAGAACACGGTCTTATTCCGCCGGGCGACTTTATCCCGCTGGCAGAAGAGAATGGGCTTATCGTTGAGATTGGCGAGGTCGTACTACGTAAAGCCTGCTTTGCGGCGCAAAATTGGCGCCGTCAAAATTTGTTCAACGGCCGAGTCGCCGTCAATTTATCATCGCAACAATTCGCTCTTCCAGACCTCCAGCAGCGGATAGAGTCAATTTTACGTCTCACTCAGCTGCCTGCAGCCAACCTTGAGCTAGAAATTACCGAAGGAACCGTCATAAAACAGCCAGAAAAGGCTATAAAGGTGATGATGCAACTCTCTAAAATGGGCGTCAGCCTTGCGTTAGACGACTTCGGCACCGGATATTCGTCACTGTCATATTTAAAGCGCTTCCCAATTGACACCCTGAAAATCGATAAGGCTTTTGTTGACGACATAGATAAATCTGACAGAGATCTAAAAATGGTCGACTCTATCATCACTATCGCCCATAACATGGGGCTCTCGGTGGTCGGTGAAGGCGTCGAAGAGGCTTCTCAGCTCAGCATATTAAAAGCACTAAAATGCGAGGAAATACAAGGCTTTATATACAGCAAAGCCGTCAATGAGACTAGCTTTACCGAACTGCTAAAACAAGAAAGCTTTAGCTATACACCAGTCTCTCAACATAAGAAAGCCTAATATTTAATGAGCACATGACAGACTGAAGAAAAGAATGCTTAACTAAAATTAAGCTAAAAATAAAAATTGGCATAACACCTGCAATACATCTCTCAGACGTCAACGAATAGTTGGCACTATAACTTCAATAACCCTGAGAGATTAAGACAATGATTAACGGACTAGTTACTGCCATCGCTTTAGCGCTTTCTATTTCTTCAGTGAATGCTGAAACAATTTCTACTGAATCAGTAGTTACCGCTGGCTTTCCACATGTAAAAGTTAAGCCTATGGAAGTTACTGGTTTCCCACACGTAAAAGTTAAGCCTGTCGAAGTTGCCGGTTTCCCACATGTAAAAGTTAAGCCTGTTGAAGTTGCCGGATTCCCACATGTAAAGGTTAAGCCTGTCGAAGTTGCCGGTTTCCCACATGTGAAAGTTAAGCCTGTCGAAGTTGCTGGATTCCCACACGTAAAGGTCAAGCCTGTCGAGGTTGCCGGGTTCCCACACGTGAAAGTTAAGCCTGTCGAGGTTGCCGGATTCCCACACGTGAAAGTTAAGCCTGTCAAGGTTGCCGGATTCCCACACGTGAAAGTTAAGCCTGTCGAGGTTGCCGGATTCCCACACGTGAAAGTTAAGCCTGTCGAGGTTGCCGGATTCCCACACGTGAAAGTTAAGCCTTTCGAGGTTGCCGGATTCCCACACGTGAAAGTCATCAACTCAGCCGTTGCTTAAGTCTTAAGGAGAATGATTATGTTAGATTCATTGAAAAAAGCTCTAGGACTTACTCACAAACCAGAGCGTAAAAAAGTACAGCTTCCGGAAGGCCTAAATCACCTAGAAGTGATTCCTGCAAAAGGTTGGTGGAACTAATTGACATCAAACGTCTTTCGAAAACCAGATACATAAAAAAGGAGCTACTAAAGGCTCCTTTTTTATCTTGCTATATGACTTTTAATTAGAGGTTTGCACCTAGTATACATCTACATGGCCACAGAGGCTGACCTACGCCTTTATCGCAATGCTTTGCTTTCCCTGGGCCCGCTTATGGGCGAATCGCTTATGTGTACTTAGCAGCGGATAGGCTACCGGCCCCATGATGAGTCCTAGCATGGCCCAGCGTTTCACCCCTAGCCCGGCGCGAAATGCCATATTGCCCATCGCCACACTACTCACCATCAACACACCAAGAATGTAAATCACCACAGACACTACCTCACAACAACGGCGTCAATAAGGCTGAAAACAGCCAAAACGAGCCCAGCATGATAACCGAATCCACGCATTGAATGAACAAAAAACAGGCAAGAATAATCCTAAGGCAAAAAAAATGCGGCATTATGTTGCCGCATTGTTAACAATCTAGATACCCTAATCGTAGAACTTACATCCCGATTCGGCCATCTCGACTAGGCGATCACAAGGTGCGAATCGCTCACCAAACTGATCTTGATAACGTTTTAAGGTCTCGACCAAGTGCTTGGCGCCCAGTGAGTCCATGTAACGGAAGGGGCCACCTAAGAATGGCGGGAAGCCGATACCGAATATCGCGCCTATGTCGCCGTCTCTTGGTGAAGCGATAATCCCCTCCTCCAGACAACGCACCGCTTCATTTAGCATCTGCACAACACATCGCTCGGCCAAGGCTCTCGGTTCACCGCCGTTACCAGGTGTTAGACCCAGCACGCCGTAGACACTCTCATCCACCAGCTTCTTCTTAGACTTGGCACCATACTGGTAGAAGCCCTTACCATTCTTACGACCCTTACGATCATCGGCCAACAGCTTGTCAAAGGCGGCGGGTGCCTTAAAGCGCTCACCCAACTCCTTCTCCAGAATCGGCGAGATTTTGGCGCCCACATCTATGCCGACCTCATCGAGCAGCGTCATTGGACCTACCGGGAAACCAAACTTCACCAGCGCCTTATCCAGATGATCGACGCTCTGGCCTTCGAGTAGCAGATTCGCTGCCTCGTTCATATAGAGCGCCAGAATACGGTTCACATAAAAACCGGCACCATCTTTTACCACAATCGGTGTCTTGCCCTGCTTGCGGGCGAAGGCGACCGTGGTGGCGATCGTTTGTGGCGAAGTCTTGTCATGGGCAATCACCTCGACCAGAGGCATCTTCTCAACCGGCGAGAAGTAGTGCAGGCCAATGACGTTTTCGGGACGTTCGGCGGCCTCGGCGATCTGTTTGATCGGCAACGATGACGTGTTAGAGGCAAAAATCGTGTGCTCACCACATTCACGCTCCACATCCCGCACCATCTGATGTTTCAGTTTAAGATCTTCAAATACGGCTTCCACCACCATATCCGCATCCTTTATCCCTTTATATTCGGTGGTGGTGGTCATCAGCGCCATCAGGTTATCTCGCACCGCAGGCGTCATATGACGTCGTTTAACTCCTTTAGCCAGCAGCTTATAGGCATAGGCCAGTGCGTTGCTCAAACCGGTTTCGCTGATATCTTTCACCCGCACAGGGATCTTGGCCTTAGTGGTCGTGACAGAGGCGATACCACCGCCCATCAAGCCACCGCCCAATACCATCACCTTGTTGACAGACTGAGGCGATACGTCACCGGCGCCGGTTTCCTTCTTCATCTCTGTGGTCGCAAAGAAGATGCTACGTAAAGCTTCCGACTCACTCGAGACCACGAGATCGCCAAAATGCTGCGCCTCCACCTCGAGGCCTTTCACCATGCCTTTAGTCACGCCCTGACGCACACAATCGATAATCTTTTCTGGCGCAGGGTAGTTACCCTGGGTCTTCTTGTTGACCTGCTTGAGTGCCTGATCGAATATGATGTTACGGCCAACCGGCGTGCCTTCCAGCAGCTTCTCCACCATGGACACCTTGCGCTTCTTCGCAGGACGCGCACCTGCTAGCGCCATCTCTACAGCTGTCTGTAGCAAGATTGACTCGGGCACCACATCATCCACCAGCCCAAGCTTCAATGCCTGCTTGGCGCGCAGCTGCTTACCGGTGAGCATCATATCCAATGACTTAGCAATCCCCACCAGACGAGGCAGGCGCTGTGTGCCGCCACCGCCGGGCAGCAGGCCGAGTTGCACCTCGGGCAATCCCAGCATGGTCTTCTTGCTATCGGTACACACGCGCTGATGACAGGCCAGGGCCAGTTCGAGCCCCCCACCGAGACAGGCGCCATTGATAGCGGCTACCACGGGAATCGAGAGCGACTCTAGAGCCAAAAACACTTCATGGCCCTGCTTCGACAGCTCTCTGGCGTCTTCGGCTGTAGCGCAGGTATCGAGCATAGATATGTCGGCGCCCGCCACAAAGGAATCTTTCTTGCCCGAGATGATCACCACGCCGCGAATACTAGCGTCGCTCTTAATCTCGGCCAACATCTCACAGATCTCTGGGCCAAACTCGGCTCTCAGGGTATTCATGGTCTCACCGGGTACATTCATGGTGAGCACGGCGATCCCGTTATCCTGACGATTTAATGTAAAACTCTTTTCCATGAGATCACTCCACTTCTACTATCATAGCTGCACCCAGACCACCCGCCGCACAGGCCGTTGCCAGGCCAGTACCGCCGCCACGGCGTTTCAGCTCGCGACAAACTTGAGTGATCAAACGTGTCCCGGTCGCCGCAAACGGGTGACCATAGGCCAAAGAGCCGCCCAAGACGTTGAACTTTGTCATATCGATCTCGCCGATGGCGCGATCTCGGCCCAGCTTCTCCTTGGCAAACTTCTTCGAGGCAAACATCTGCATGTTGGCCAGGGTCTGCGCCGCAAAGGCCTCATGCATCTCGATAAGGGTAAGATCCTCAAGCTCCATGCCTGCACGCTTAAGCGCCAGCGGCGTCGCATAGGAAGGCCCCATCAACATATCTTCCCACACGTCGATAGCACTGAAGGCATAACTCTTGATGTAACCAATCGGCTCATAGCCCAGGGCCTTGGCACGGCTCTCACTCATCAGGAGTACCGCCGAGGCACCATCGGTCAGCGGCGTACTGTTGGCCGCAGTCACCGAGCCATGTTTGCGGTCAAACGCCGGACGTAGCTTGGCGTAAGAGTCCAGCGAAGAGTTCTCGCGAATATTATTGTCTCTGTCGATGAAAGACTCGTATGGCGGTACATGCGCCACCATCACCTCATCACGCAAATGGCCCGAATCCCAGGTCTCTGTCGCCAGGGTGTGAGAGCGATGGGCTAAGGCATCTTGGTCGGCGCGGCTAATGCTGTAGGTTTTGGCCATCTGCTCGGCGGTCTGCCCCATAGAGAGGCCAGTGGAGTACTCGGCCACCGCAGGCGGTACAGGGAGCAGATCTTTCAGCCCGAGACGACGGATAATAGACCACTTTTGACCAAAGCTACGGGCCTTATTGAGATCCACCAAGGCATGGGCCAGCTTCTTCGATACGCCGATAGGCAATACAGATGATGAGTCGGCGCCGCCGGCGATCCCTATCTCGATATTGCCCGTCATGATGGACTCGGCCACATTGACCGTCGACTGGAAACTGGTGGCGCAGGCACGTGTCACGCTGTAGGCGTCGGTGGACACATTCATGCCAGTGCCTAGGACTATCTCGCGGGCGATGTTGGGCGCCGCAGGCATCTGAACCACCTGACCGTAAACGAGCTGTTCAATCTCCTTCGGATCGAGTTCCGAGCGCGATAGCAGCTCATTGACTACCATCTTGCCCATATCCAATGCCGACACCCCATGAAACGCGGTCGCCTGCTTAGCAAAGGGGGTTCTAAGCCCCATCACTATCGCTATGCGATCGCCCTTCGCGTTCCTTACTTGCTGTAGTTCACTCATCTTTTGCCCTCGTGACGCGTCTGATAGAAACGCTTCTACTAACGCCGTTATTATTCTTCCCTACCCCGTTGCCAGCAGTCTTGCTACATGCTCGCAACAGGTCAGACCATCAAAGTGTGATCTGATTCTAACTTCTTATTTCAAGGTTTTAAACACCTGTTTGGTTTTTAAACGACAATTATCGAAAAAGATGATGATTAACAATGTTTAATAAAATACAAATTAGCCATTAAAGTCGGTTTTATTCCCCGTTTAAGCATGCTAACTTATTTTGCTGATTGAAATTTGGCGCCGCCAAGCCCCGCAAGGTCTTCTGACACTCCCAAGGTTGCGGTAAGCCGTTTATCACTGAATTTTTTACCCGATACGCTGTCTACAGCTCACACAATAGATAATACCGAGTAGCATCATGCCCTTAAGTCGATTTCATGCATTACGTGAATACCTGAATAAAGTGATCCTGGGTCAACCCACTCTTACCGAAAACTTATTGATCGCACTGATTGCCGATGGTCACTTACTGGTTGAGGGGCCACCGGGTCTGGCCAAGACCCGCGCGGTGAAGGCGCTGAGCGATGGGGTCGAGGGGGATTTCCACCGCATCCAGTTTACACCAGACCTATTGCCAGCAGATCTGACCGGCACCGACATCTATCGTGCGCAGACGGCCACCTTCGAGTTTGAAGCAGGTCCTATCTTTCATAACCTGATCTTGGCCGACGAGATCAACCGCGCGCCGGCCAAGGTGCAGTCGGCGCTATTGGAAGCCATGGCCGAGGGTCAGGTCACTGTCGGTAAACAAAGCTACAAGCTGCCAAAGCTGTTTCTGGTAATGGCAACTCAAAACCCGCTGGAAAACGAGGGCACCTATCCCCTGCCCGAGGCGCAGCTGGATCGCTTCCTGATGCACCTAAATCTGGACTACCCCAGCGCCGCCACCGAATTTGAGATCATGCGTCTGTCGCGCAGCGAGGCCATCACTCAGGAACTGCCAAGGGTCGAGCCCATCGCCCAGGAGGAAGTATTCGCCGCCCGTAAGGCCGCGCTCGACATCTATCTGGCCGAGCCGCTGGAGCAATATATTGTCAATATCGTGATGGCCACCCGTCAGCCACAACAATACAGTGACGAGCTGGCGAGCTGGCTGGAATATGGCGTCAGCCCACGTGCAACCATCTCCATCGAGCGCTGCGCCCGCGCCCGGGCCTGGCTGATGGAGCGCGACTTTGTCTCGCCGGAAGATATTCAAGCCGTGGTGCCAAATGTGCTGCGCCACCGTCTGCTCCTCAGCTATCAGGCACAGGCGGAAGGAGTGAGCAGCGATCAGGTGATCAACCATATTCTCAGTCAGGTAGCGGTGCCTTAATGGAACAGAAGGCTTTACCGCTATTTGCCGATGGCGTCTCCCTCAATCAGAAAGAGCTGTTAGCCTGCCAGAATATCGCCAGGGCCCTGCCCGAACGCAAGACCAAGGCGCGAGCGGCGCTGGCCGGCCATAGAGCCAGCAGCATCAAGGGACGGGGCATGGAGTTTGCCGAGGTGCGCCACTACCAGAGCGGCGACGACGTGCGCACCATAGACTGGCGGGTGACCGCCAGAACCGGCAAGGCCCATACCAAGCTGTTTGTCGAGGAGCGCGAGCGTCCGGTGTTGCTACTACTGGATCTTAGCCATAGCCTCTATTTCGGCTCCAGCCTTATGTTGCAGTCGGTGCAGGCGGCGCACCTGGCCGCGACCTTGGGCTGGACGGCCGTCGGTCACGGCGATCGCCTCGGCGCCCTAATCGCCTGTGAGACAGAACACCTTGAACTTAAGCCTCGTAGTCGCCAGGGTGGCATGCTGGCACTCATCTCGGCCATGGAGCAGGTGCACCAGCGGCAACTGAGCCAGCTCGATCAGCCAGTGAAACAGCCTGAGCATATCTTCAAGGCCTGCCAACGCCTGAGACGGATCGCCAAACCCGGTTCGCTTATCTGGATCATCAGTGACGGCAACCATTTCAGCCCCCAGTGTCTGGGGCCGCTGAGCGAGCTAAAGCTCCATTGTGATATCGGCGCCTTTCTGATCACAGATCCCCTCAGGCAAGGCACCCTTCAGCTGCCGCCACAGTTCCAATTCCCGGTCAGGGATGGCGATAAGGAGCTGATGCTGGACAGGCGCAGCTACGATGCCTGGCTCAATCAGCAACAAACACAGCAACAGGGATTTATCACCATGATGAATCAGATCAACGCACGGCCAAGACGCATCGACGCGGCCCAGCCGTTAAACCAACAAATCGGAGCCCTAAGGTAGATGCAAGCGGCAAGTCAACCTGCACTAGCCAAGATGCAGGATATCATCACCCCTGAGCCTATCGGCTTCTGGCCCCTCGCCTACGGCTATTACCTAGTGGCTCTGCTACTGATTATCCTGATCGCCGCCCTGTTCATCTATGTCAAACGCAGAGGCAAGCAGCTGGCGGCCAAACGCGAGGCACTAAAGCTTCTTGCTGAAGTAACACCCGATGATCCCCAGTTAGCACTCACGGTCAACAGCCTGCTTAAACGCAGCGCCATGAGCTATCTGCCTCGTGAACAGGTCGCCTCCCTACAGGGAGACGACTGGTATGCCTGGCTAAGCGCCCAGCTGCCAACCATGGACCCTAAGCTGCCAAGCCTCTTGGAGAAGCGTTATCAGTCCGCGCACCTCACGCCAGAGGAAGCCACACAACTTTTGAGCGGCGCCAAAGTCTGGCTGCAGCACGCGCTACCGCTAAAGGCTGACAAGGAGGCATTATGTTCACACTAGCCTGGCCTTGGCTGCTGGTTTTATTGCCGCTTCCCTTAATCTTTCGCAGCAGCAAACAAGCACAGCAAACGGTTGGCGGGCATCTGCAGATGCCCGGCGTCGGTGAGGCGCAGACCCTCGCACTCGATAATTCCCCTAACCGCAGTCGCTGGCCCTATTGGTTGGTGTGGACGCTGCTGGTTTGCGCCGTCGCCCGCCCCCTATGGGTTGGCGATGCCATCGAGCTGCCGAGCAAGGGGCGTGACCTCATGCTGGCGGTGGATCTGTCGGGCAGTATGCAGATAGAGGACATGGTATTAAACGCAAAGACGGTCGATCGCTTTACCATGGTACAGAGGGTGATGAGCGAGTTTATCGAGCGCCGCAAGGGCGATAAGCTGGGGCTCATCCTATTTGCCGATCACGCCTATCTGCAGGCGCCGCTCACCCAGGACAGACGCTCGGTGGCCCAGTTCCTTACCGAGGCACAAATTGGTCTGGTCGGTAAGCAGACCGCCATCGGCGAGGCCATCGCCCTTGCGGTTAAACGCTTCGACAAGGCAGAGCAGAGCAACCGGGTGCTTATCCTGCTCACCGACGGCTCAAATAACTCGGGGAGCATCACGCCCGAGCAGGCCGCCGATATCGCCGCCAAGCGAGGCGTGACCATCTACACCATAGGGGTGGGCGCCGAGGTGATGGAGCGCCGCACCCTGTTTGGCAAGGAGCGTGTCAATCCGTCGATGGATCTCGATGAGGCGCAGCTCACCCTGCTGGCACAGAAAACCCAAGGGCGCTATTTCCGGGCGCGCAACTCGGATGAGCTAGAGCAGATCTATCAGGAGATAGACAAACTCGAGCCCACCGACAGCGACCAACTCAGCTATCGTCCACAGGCCGAGCTCTTCTATTATCCCTTGGCTGTCGCCCTGCTGATAACGGTTCTCATGATGTTAAGCGGCCTAGCTGCCGTGCAGGCCTTAGTTCAACGTTTACCACGGAGCGCCTCATGATCCATTTTCTCCGTCCCGAATGGCTGCTGGCCCTCATTCCACTGACCCTGCTGCTCTGGCTACAAAGACGCCAGCAGCACCAGGCCTCGAGTTGGAATCGCTATATCGCGCCGCATCTGGCTAAGGTGTTGGTGAGTGGCCAGGCGGCCAATAAGAAACAACATCTTGGCCTAGTCGCCTTTATCTGGCTCGTTGGCGTCTTAGCGTTATCAGGCCCGGCGCTGACCAAGCAGAAGCTGCCGGTATTCGAGTCCAATCTTGGCCGGGTGATCGTCATGGATATGTCGCTGTCCATGTACGCCACCGATCTGGCTCCTAACAGGTTAACTCAGGCAAAGTTTAAGGCAACGGATCTCATCAAGAGTCTCAAGGAAGGCGAGACAGGCCTGGTCGCCTACGCCGGCGATGCCTTTACCATCAGCCCACTGACCCGAGACCAATCTACCCTGCTAAATCTGTTACCGACCCTGTCGCCGGAGATCATGCCCGTGCTGGGCTCAAACCTGCCCGCGGCGCTCAAGCAGGCCAAGCAGCTACTGGTACAAGGCGGTCATCTCAAGGGGGAGATCATCTTGCTGGCCGACGGCGTCGAGCCAGAGCAAATAGGCGAGGCCAAGTCGATACTGGAAGATACCCAGTATCGCCTCTCCATCATCGCCATGGGCACGACACAGGGCGCTGCCATCCGCCTGCCGGATGGACAACTGATGCGCGGTAAAAGTGATCAGGTGGTGGTCAGCCAAACCCATCTCAATGATCTTGGCAGCCTGATTGGCGAGAGTGGTGGCAAGTTGTTTGCCTACCGCGCCGATGGCAAAGATCTCGAGGCACTGACACAAAGCCTGAGCCAGGAAAGCGATGCCAAGACGTCAGATCGCCAAGGGGAAGCCTGGCAAGATCTCGGCCCCTATCTGGCGCTGCTCCTGCTGCTGCCAGCGCTACTGAGCTTCAGGCATGCCCTACCCGCTCTGGCCTGCCTGATAGTCCTCTCCCCTAGCCCACAGGCGCAGGCTGCCAGCTGGCAACATCCGTTTACTACTGACGATCAGCGGGCCATGCAGGCCTATCAGGCGCAAGACTACCAAGCGGCGGCCGAGCAGTTTGACTCGCCTCAATGGAAGGCCTCCTCCCTGTATAAGAGTGGCGACTATCAGCAGGCACTGGAACTGTTCGAGCAAGATGATTCGGCAAGTGGCCTGTTTAATCAGGGCAACAGCCTGATGCAGCTCAATGAACTCGACAAGGCCATCGAGCGCTATCAACAGGCACTGGATAAAGATCCCCAGATCAACCAGGCTAAACAAAACCTTGAGTTAGCTGAGCAGCTTAAACAGCAGCAAGATAACCAAGGTCAATCGGAACAGCAGAAGTCTGATCAGAATCAGTCCCAAGATAACTCTGATCAAAGTAGCTCTGACCCAAATAGCGCTGATCAAAGTAATTCTGACCAAAACAAAGGCCAGGACGCTAACGGACAACAGGGTAGCGGGCAGGAGCAGAGCCAACAGACCAGCGATGGCGACCAGCAATCTGGCGACGACTCACAAGGCGATGGCTCACAGGAGCAAAACGCTCAAGAAAAGGATGGCCAGGCGTCACAACAGCAAGGCTCGCAAAATGCCGGTCAGGATAACCCGTCCCAAGGG
The DNA here is from genome assembly GCF_023349185.1 of Shewanella aquimarina. Classification (GTDB taxonomy): domain Bacteria; phylum Pseudomonadota; class Gammaproteobacteria; order Enterobacterales; family Shewanellaceae; genus Shewanella; species Shewanella aquimarina. Next base: position 119,459 of record NZ_JAKIKY010000001.1, read on the forward strand.
GAGCAACAGTCAGGCACACAAAATGATGCTCAGATGAGCGCCGATCCGGCTCAACAGGCCAATAACCAAGAAGATGACAGTAAGCAAGCGGATGCTAATGCAAGTCAAAGCGATGCCGGACAACAGACGGGGCAAGACCAAGCTCAGGCAAGCAAGATGACCCAGGGACAAGCAGGCGAGTCAGATGAACAAGGCGAACCTGCTGCGGCCCTAACCAATGCGATTGCGCCAGAGGATCTGCCACCCGAGATGCAGCGGGCCCTCTCGGGGGTGGTCGATGACCCTCAGGTCTTGCTGCGCAACAAGATGCAACTGGAATATCAAAAACGCCGCCGTCAGGGCGCGACCATAAAGGACAATCAACAGTGGTAATACGACGCTTTTTGACCTTAGCCTGTTTGGCACTCAGCCTGTCAGCACCAGCCTATGCCTTAACCAAGGTAGAAACCTCGGTAGACAGAAATCCCGCCATCCAGGGGGAATATCTGGTGCTTAGCATAAAGGCCGATGACGATGTGGACAACGCCAGGCTGGACACCAGCATTTTGCTAAAAGACTTCATCGTCGGGCGCACCAGTGTCAGCCGCAGCACCCAGATCATGAACTTCGACGCCAGCAAGGAGACCCGCTGGCAGATCCTGCTTGCCCCCAAGAAAACCGGCACAGTGATCATCCCCGCCATGACCATAGACAACGTCAGCTCTGATCCTATAGAACTCAAGGTGGCGGCCCCCGGTAGCCAACCCGAGCAGATGAAGAACCTGTTTATCCGCAGCAGCGTCTCCACCGAGACCGCCTATGTGGGGCAATTAATCACCTATAAGGTGAAGCTTTACCTGGGCGTCGAGCTGCAACGCGGCGTACTCAGTGCGCCCAATGTCGAGGGCGCTCAGCTCAAACAACTGGGGGACGACATCGACGGCACAGAGATCATCGATGGCCGCCGCTACCGTGTGATCGAGCGTACCTATAGCCTGATCGCCGATAAGCCAGGCACACTGTCGCTTGCCGGCGCCAGCTTCTCTGGCGATGTGTTAGTCGAATCCTCCCGCCGCGGCGGCATGTTCTCCTTTAACGAGAGCCGCCCCATGCAGGCCAAGGCCGCCCCGAGCGACATAGAGGTATTGCCCATCCCCGCGACTTATCAGGGTGACTGGCTGGTGAGCGATCTCGTGGTGTTAAAAGAGGACTGGAAGAAAGATGCTCAGTACCAGGTCGGCGTGCCCATCACACGTAACATCAGCCTGCTGGCCTCCAACGCCGACGATACCAGCCTGCCGGGGATCACCCTAGACCTGCCCGAATCCTTTAAGGTCTATCCGGAAAAACCCCAGCGCAAGACCTATGTGCGCGATAAGCAGGTGGTCGCCCAGCTCAACCAGACCACGGCCATAGTGCCTACTCAGCCCGGTAGCTATACCCTGCCCGCGATCCGCATTCCCTGGTGGAACAGCCGCACCCAGAAACAGGAGTTTGCCACCCTGCCCGCCCACACCATCAGTGTGGCACCTGCAAGCGCAAGCCAGCAGAGTCCGCTGGTCGTGACAACAGATGCTCAGACCGCTACAACAAACTATTGGCCCGGCATCAGCGCACTGTTTGCCCTGCTATGGTTGGCGACTATGCTCTTGTGGTATCGCCACTACCAAGCTTATCGTTATCGCGCCGCGCCGAGCAATGCAAACAGGAACGCTGCAAACCCTGCCCCCATGGACTCAGATGCGCTGCGCCAATTTGAAACCGCCTGCCGCCAAGGCAAGACGGGCGAGGCACTGGTCGCCCTGCAGCGTCATATGAGCCAACAGGCGGGCAAGCCGCTGACCCTGACAGATATCGCGGCCCTTAGCTGCGATCTCGACCAGGCGATCCAAGCCATACAGCGTCAGGGATACAGCCCCGGTAGCCAGGGGCTAGACTGTGAAAAGGTGATCCGCACGGTGAAAAATGCCCCAAAAACTGCGCCCCACAGCACACCATCTGCTTTAAGGCCCTTAAATCCGCTCTAACAACTTGCCTCAGGCGCGCCAATGGCGGTAACTTAGTCGAAACAATTGACGCGCCTCCCCTCCTTTCTATGCTGCGAGTAAAAAATGTTTAGCGTGATACGAAATAAAAAACCGAAAAAGTCGGTCAATAGAGACATGCTGAATAAACAACGACGATACGATAGCCTTGTCAGGGCACTTCATGGCGATCTATTCCGCTACGCCTTCTGGCTGTGCGGGGATAAACATATCGCCGAAGATATCACACAGGAAACCTTCTTACGCGCCTGGCGCTCCTTGGAATCACTAAAAGATGACAAGGCGGCCAAGGCTTGGCTGATCACCATATTACGGCGTGAGAACGCCCGCCGCTTCGAGCGCAAACAGTTCGACTACTCGGATGTGGAGCAGGCCGATATCGCCGACCATATCTCCGCCTCCAGCGAGGAGAGCATGGAGCAGCATATGCTCAGGCGTCAGATCGCCAAGCTTGAAGCCGAATACCGTGAGCCCCTTATCCTGCAGGTGATCGGCGGCTTTAGCGGTGAAGAGATCGCCGACATCTTAGATCTGAATCGTAATACCGTAATGACTCGCTTATTTCGCGCCAGAAATCAGCTAAAAGAGATACTCGATGACACGCAAACTAGGGGGCGCTCCAATGGATGAGCTCAAATTCCGCCGCGAGGCCTATGAAAATCCAAATCGTCAAGACGACGAATTTCTTGCGTCGATGCATGAGTCGAGCGAGCGCACCGCGTTTGTTAACGATCTCAAACTACTAGACAAGAAGCTTGAGGCCGCTCTGAAGGTAGAAGTGCCTGAGGATCTCGAGGCTAAGCTGCTACTCAACCAACAGCTGCATCAACATCAGGTGGAGCGCCGCAAGACAGGTTTTACCCTGGCACTGGTGGCCTCTATCGCCTTCATCGCCGGGATCAGCTTCACCCTGCTACGCCTCGCCCCGGTCGATCTGGGGCAGCACGCCCTGGCCCATGTCTATCATGAAGAGATGGCGATGAAGAGTGAGCGCAATATCAGCGTCGATGAGGTCAATACCCAGCTCGCCTCGCTGACTAGCCTCAATCATGCCCGCTTTACCGAGCAACCCGGCCGCGTACTCTACAGTACCTACTGTGACTTCCAGGGCGTGAAGAGTATCCACCTGGTGATGCAAGGCAAGCAGGGCAAGGTCACCCTGTTTATCGTACCGCTGGAAGACCGCATGGTGCTTGAGGAAGCCTTTGCCGATAATCGCTACCAGGGAATGGGCTTCAAGTCTGACAACGCCTACGTGCTCCTGGTCGGTGAAGATGTGACGGATCTGAACTTTGTCAGAGACGAAGTGAAAGAGTCCTTCATCTAAGAGGCTAAAAGCTGAACCTGTGCATAAAGCAAATCGCCAGACAAGATGATCTAAGGAGCCGACCTAGTGTCGGCTCCGTCATACCTTGCCACGGCTAACACTTACACGCTACAACACCTCAAAACGACCAACAAAGCCACAACATTTCCGCTTTATTTGGCAATTAATCGACCGATAAAGCCTAGATATTGATCACATTTCAAGGCAGATTTGGGCTAGCGCTCAAACATCTGCTAGCATAGCAGGCTCACTTAAAACAGACATGTCACTCCCCATCGGCGCTGGGCTAGCATCCCAGCCAGCAAGGGCATTGGCATGAGAACAATATGGCGTAAGCATGAATATTGAATTACCGATATTAATTACTTTTTTCGGCTACCTCATCCTCATGATGGGCATTGGCCTTTGGGCATATAAAGCAACCGACTCTGTCGACGATTATATTCTAGGTGGTCGCTCCATGGGACCGGCCGTCACCGCGCTCAGCGTGGGGGCCTCCGACATGTCCGGTTGGCTGCTGCTGGGACTACCTGGCGCCGTCTACCTCGGCGGCTTGGGCGAAGCCTGGATCGGCATAGGCCTGGTATTCGGTGCCTGGCTCAACTGGCTGTTTGTGGCCAAACGCCTGCGGATCTACACCCAGTTTACCGACAATGCCCTCACCCTGCCGGATTTCTTCGAGAAACGCTTCGAAGACAAGCAGTCTGTGCTCAAGCTGGTCTCGGCGGTCACCATCTTAGTCTTCTTCACCTTCTACACCTCATCAGGCATGGTGGGCGGCGCCATACTGTTCGAGAAGGTGTTCGGCCTGGACTACAACCTGGCCCTGCTTATCGGCTCAGGCATCATAGTGGCCTACACCTTCGTCGGCGGCTTCTTCGCCGTGAGCTGGACCGATTTTTTCCAGGGCTGTCTGATGCTGATCGCCCTGCTTATCGTGCCAGTCACCATCTTCAGCCAACCAGAGACACAGAACGGCATTCATAGCCTGGATCCAACCATGTTATCCCTACTGAGTGACAACACCACCATGATTGGCCTGGCATCTCTGCTGGCATGGGGCCTTGGCTATTTCGGTCAGCCCCATATCCTGTCGCGCTTCATGGCTATTGGTAGCGCCGACGACCTCAAGGTATCGCGCCGTATCGCCATGAGCTGGATGGTAGTGGCGCTGATGGGCGCCCTGGCAACTGGCCTTGCCGGCAGCCTCTACTTTGCCGACCAGCCTATCGACAACCCCGAGACCATCTTCATTCACCTGACCCATGCCGCCTTCAACCCTTGGATCGGTGGCCTGCTGGTTGCGGCGATCCTCTCGGCCATCATGAGCACCATCGATTCTCAGCTACTGGTCTGCTCCAGCGTGATCACCGAAGACTTCTACAAGAAGTGGCTCAGACCCGAGGCCAGCAGCAAGGAGCTGATGATGATAGGTCGTATCGGCGTGCTGACCATAGCCGTCATCTCTGGCCTCATTGCCTTAAATCCGGAAAGCAGCGTACTGAGTCTAGTGAGCTATGCCTGGGCAGGCTTTGGCGCGGCGTTTGGCCCTGTGGTCATTCTGTCACTCTTCTGGCGTAACTATAGCCGCAACGGCGCCGTGGCCACGATTCTTGTTGGCGCCATCACGGTCGTGCTATGGAAACAGAGCAGTGGCGGCATCTTCGATCTGTATGAGATACTACCTGGTTTCCTCTTCGCCACCCTTGCCGGTGTATTGGTTAGCCTGCTCTCTGCCCCAGCAGACAGCACACGCGAACAATTCGACCAGTTTAACCAGAAACTCTGAGGCCAGGCTCCCACTTCGCTGACGTAAAAATGAGCGGAAGATAAAAAAAGCGTACAAGTGTACGCTTTTTTTATACCGTAAAAATTTTACTTACAATTTGTCATTTCACATCCCGTTAACCTTTAGCAAAACCTTAACCAAACCCAGAGCCTACGTGACATAGCTCGATCGAGGCACTCTTCAAACAGGCGTCCATTTCTCGGCACAAAACCGGCCAAGCATTTAACACAAAGTCAACAAAAAGTTGTATCTGGTCGGAGTTGTTGAGGTAACACCTCATCCCTACTATGCACGGGAATTATAAAATGGACCCGGCCGCCACGACTTAGGCACAAGCATGAGCGCAGTATGCAGCCGGGCCGACAATAACGAGAACAAACTATGAAGCGTTTCAACAAGACAATACTCGCAGTAGCCGTCACACTCGCTAGCTCACAGGCGATGGCCGCTGGTTTCCAACTCAACAGCCAGTCAGCCACTGGTGTCGGCCGTGCATTTGCCGGTGATGCCGTGATCGCTGACAACGCCTCAGTGCTGTCTCGCAACCCAGCGGCCATGGCCCTGTTTGACGAGAAGCAACTTTCTATGGGCCTGACCTACGCCGATGTGGAAGTCAGCGTAAAAGATGTCTATATAGATTCTGCGCTGGGTCAGATCCACTACGGCCATGTGGATGATGCGGCAGAAGCCAAGATCATCCCGAACTTCTATTATGTCAGCCCGGTAAACGACAAGTTTGCCTATGGCGTTGCCATGTTCAGCAACTTCGGCACAGGTACAGACACCACACCTATGTCACAGCAGCTGGTCAACGGCCTGCCTGCCCCGCTGGATCTCCTAGGTAAGACAGAAGTCACCACACTTAACTTTAACCTGAGCGCCTCTTACCGCTTTAACGACCACTTCAGCATCGGCGCCGGTGTCGATGTGATCTATGGTCAAGGCACCCTGACCCGCGGCGGCCTGGTACCGACTCAAGCCGGTGCAGTGCAGCAAGAGCTTGTAGATGTTGACGCCGACGGCGTAGCATTTGGCGGCATCATAGGCGCAGTGTATGAGATCAATGCCGATCACAGATTTGGTATGAGCTACCGTTTCAGCCCAGATTTCAAGGCGACGGGCGACATCGACATGTACAATCCTGCAGCCGGTGCCAACGTGGCCTTCGATGAGATCAACATCCCTATGCCGGATATCTTCCAGGTAGCGGGTTTCCATCAGCTCACCGAAAAGTTTGCCCTGCACTATACAGCTCAGCTCACCACCTGGGGCGACTTTAAAGAGATCACTGTGACCGATGGCACCCTAGGCGGTGTACCAGTTGCGCCCGAGGCTAGCCTGAAAACTTACGCCTGGGACGACTCTTGGCTGTTCAGCATCGGCGGCACCTATACCCTCAACCAGGACTGGACAGTGCGCGCCGGTTACATGTTTGACCAGGGTGTTGTGGGTGAACTCAGCTCTATCTCTATCCCTGACTCTGACCGTCAGTGGTTCACCGCCGGTGCCACCTATAACCTGGGTAAGCATGCGAGCCTGGACTTCGGTGTCGCCTTCATCCGTGGTGAAGATGTAGATCTTATCGAGCACAGCGCCATCACGGGCGGGCTACCAATCGGTCCAGATACCGGCATGGTTCACGCCACCACGCGCTCGAACGCCACCTACTACTCTATGCAGTACAACTACAAGTTCTAACTTGTTGACCAATACCCAAAAAGCCGCAGTCTACTGCGGCTTTTTTGTAGTTATGGGAAAACTTTTCTACAGTTAACACAAGGCTCCCATGACGACAGATGGACGATGGCAAAAGTAATTGGTTTAGGTGGCATATTTTTCAAGAGTGACGATCCCAAACGGCTCGCCGAGTGGTACAAGACCTACCTACAGGTGCCGGTAGAGAACTGGGGGGGCGCGGCCTTTTACCTCAACAACCTGATGCCGATGGCGGCCACCGGCTACAGCGTCTGGACCCCCATGGGCAGAGACACGGATTATCTCCATCCCTCAACCAAAGAATTTATGTTTAACCTGATCGTCGACGATCTCAACGAAGCCCTCTCCCAGGTGGCCCAGGGTGGCGCCCAATTAATTGCGGAAACCGAAGACTCTGAATTTGGCCGTTTCGGCTGGTTTATCGACCCCGACGGCAACAAGGTCGAGCTCTGGCAACCCAGCACCCAAACCTGAGCGCTGTTTCTCTGGAAAACCAAACGAAACAAGCATATGCTGGCTTTACCCCATAGCAACTCGGACGCTTATCCATGCAAAAATCACTGGCGAGTATTCTCTTAGGCGGCTTCATCTGCGCCGGTCTCTATCTGTTAGGCACTAGCCTTGGCGACAGCATCATAAAGATGCGCGCCATGGAAAGAACCGTCACGGTCAAGGGTCTCGCCGAGGTCGAGGTAAAGGCCGACACCGCCATCTGGCCCATCCGCTTCACCCAGGTCGACAATGATCTCAATAATCTCTATCAGGAGGTGCAGAGCAAGACAGATAAGGTGATAGCCTTCCTGATTAAACAAGGCTTTACGCAAGATGAGATCTCAAGTTCCCTCCCCTCCATCGAAGACAGACAGGCCCAGGGTTATGTAGACCCTAACGTCAAGTATCGCTACGCGGCTCAGGTCACCGTATCCCTCTACACCAAGCGGGTGGATCTGCTGCTGGGCACCCAACGCAACCTTATCGAACTGACCAAGGAAGGGATTGCCATCTCCAACCAGGATTACAACGGCCGCACCGAGTTTCTCTTCACCGGCCTGAATGAGCTCAAGCCGCAGATGGTGCAGACGGCCACGGAGAATGCCCGCCAAACCGCCGAGAAGTTTGCCAAGGACTCCGCCTCCCAGCTTGGCAAGATAAAGCAGGCGTCTCAGGGGCAATTTACCATCAGCAACCGCGACAGCAACACCCCGAGCATCAAGAAAGTCAGGGTGGTTTCGACCCTGACCTATTACTTAAACGATTAGTTTTAAAGGGGCAAAGGATTTTCGCCCCTTCAATCGCATTTTTCTAATAAAAGATTGCACAAGCTTAAAAAGTCCATTAGAATTTTCTTATGAAGTTTTAAGAGGTGATCTTCCATGCAAGTACAACACACGTTTTCCATCGGCATTCTGCTGTCGCTCGTCAGCCTGGTATCGGCTGCCAACGAACTGCCGACTATGAATCTGGCCAAACAGTCTCAACCCCAGTGGATCACCTTAGATGCACAGCTCGAGGCAGTAAAATCGGCGACGGTATCGGCGCAAACCTCGGGTCGCATCATCAAGATCAACTATGACGTCAACGATATAGTGCCCCAGGGCGCCTCCCTGCTGGAGATCACCAGCAAGGCACAGGGCGCCGAGCTGGCGGCCGCCGAAGCCGATTTTGCCCGCGCCCAGGCCCAAAACGAAGAGGCGCAGAAACAGCGCAAACGTTACGAGCAGCTGTTCCCCCAAGGCGCCATCTCCCAGGGTGACATGGATCAGGCCATCGCTAACGCCCGCGCCTCGGCCCAAGCCGTCAGCGCTGCCAGAGCCAGAATCATTCAGGCAAACGAGTCTTTGCAGTACACCACGGTCAGCGCGCCGTTTGCCGGAGTAGTGACTAAACGCCACGTTGAGGTGGGCGAGACCGTATCGCCGGGCCAGCCATTGCTGAGCGGCTTTGCCACCGAGCATATGCGCGCCGTCACCCATGTGCCGCTGCGTTACATAGATGCGCTGCGGGCCAATCCTAAGATGAAGCTAGTGCTACCTAACGGCAAGGAACTCGAGTCGGATACCCTGACCATCTTCTCTTTTGCCGACGCCAAGAGCCACAGCTATAAGACACGTATCGACCTACCGCCTCAGGAGCCCAACCTGATGCCAGGCATGTGGGTCAAGGCCAGCTTTAACGCAGGCAACAGGAATACCCTGACCATCCCTGAGTCTGCGGTGATCTATAACAACGAGCTAAGCGCGGTCTACCTGATGCAGAACGACCAGTTCATGCTCAATCAGGTGCGACTGGGCAACAAGCAGGGCGATAGTTTCGAGGTGCTATCCGGGCTAAGCGACGGCGACACCATCGCCGTCGATGCCTACCAAGTGCTGCTGAAGTTGAAACACTAGATCTGTTGATCGAATAGGAGCCGTATAGATATGAATCAGCAAGATCGACACCAAGATAATCACCACAGCCAAAAACGTCTGGGATTTTCCGGGCGCCTGGCGGCCATGTTCCAGCTGAGCGCCATCACGCCACTGCTGGCCCTGCTTGGCCTGCTGCTGGGTCTGTTCGCCGTCATGGTGACCCCAAAAGAGGAAGAGCCGCAGATAGATGTCACCTTTGCCGACATCTACATCCCCTTCCCCGGCGCCACGCCGAGCGAGGTCGAGCATCTGGTGACTCAGCCCATGGAGGAGGTGATCTCGCAGATCAAGGGCATAGATACCCTCTACTCCTTCTCGCAGCCGGACGGCGCGCTGATCATCGCCATCTTCGAGGTGGGCATTCCCCGCAACGAGGCGATCGTCAAGCTATACAATCAGGTCTACTCCAATAAAGACAAGGTCGCCAGCCAGGCAGGCGTGGGCGAGCCACAGATCAAGCCCCGCGGCATCGACGATGTGCCCATCGTTAGCCTGACCCTATGGTCGAAAGACAAGACGCAATCTGCCGAGCAGCTGACCCACATCGCCAAGGGGCTTGAGAGCGAGCTGAAACGCATTCCGGGCACCCGCGAGATCTACAGCGTGGGGAGTCATGAGATTAGCCTCAACGTGCGGATCGATCCCGCCAAGATGAGCTTCTACGGCCTCACTTACGACGATATCAACCGTAGCCTGTCGAGCAATAACCATGTCTCCATGCCGGTATCGCTGGTGCAGGATAATCAGGAGATCAAGGTTCAAACTGGGCAGTTTTTAAAATCGAAACAAGAGGTTGAGCAGCTGGTTGTCGCCGTGTATCAGGACGAGTCGGGCCAGAGCGCCCCCGTGTACCTGGGCGATATCGCCAAGATAAGCCTCAACAGCGACATCCCGACCCAGCACGCCTGGCACGGCTATAAGTCGGCCATCTATCCTGCGGTCACCATCGCCATCGGTAAGCAGCCGGGCGAGAACGCCGTGGATATCGCCAATGTGATCCTCGAGCGTCTGGACAAGATAGACAACATACTGGTGCCAGACGATGTCAACATCACAGTCTCGCGCAACTATGGTAAGACGGCGGGCGACAAGGCCAACACCCTGATCCTCAAGCTAGTGTTTGCCACCTCGGCCGTGGTGATCTTGGTCTTCCTCACCATGGGGCTACGCGAATCTGTGGTGGTGGGCATCGCCATCATTATCACCCTGGCGATCACACTGTTTGCCTCTTGGGCCTGGGGCTTTACCCTTAACCGTATCTCGTTGTTCGCCTTGATCTTCTCTATCGGTATTCTGGTGGATGACGCCATCGTGGTGGTGGAGAACATCCACAGGCATATGGCGCTGGGCAAACGCTCCTTCGTCGAGCTGATCCCCGTCGCCGTCGATGAGGTGGGCGGCCCGACCATATTGGCGACATTTACCGTGATCGCCGCGCTGATGCCCATGGCCTTCGTCTCTGGTCTCATGGGCCCCTACATGAGCCCCATTCCCATCAACGCCAGTATGGGGATGCTGATCTCCCTGGCCATCGCCTTCATCGTCACCCCCTGGCTGGCCACTAAGCTGCTCAAGGGCCATCATCACCAAGGCGGCGATGGCGAGCATGATGTGGACGATCGCATGCTAAGACTGTTTACAAGGCTGATCTCCCCCTTCGTCAGAGGCAAACAGGCCAGTAAGGCGAGAATTGGCCTGGGCGCTGCTATCACCCTGCTGATCATGATCGCCGTATCCCTGCCCGTAGGTCAGTTGGTGGTACTCAAGATGCTGCCCTTCGATAACAAGTCGGAGTTTCAGGTGATGCTGGATATGCCAGAAGGTACGCCGGTTGAGCAGACCCAGCGCGTACTCAAGGCCCTTGCAATGGAGCTGGATAAGGTCGAAGAAGTGGATAATTACCAGCTCTACGCCGGCACCGCCGCGCCGATGAACTTTAACGGCCTAGTGCGTCACTACTTCCTCAGACAGAGTCAGGAGCTGGGCGACATTCAGGTCAATTTGGTCGATAAAGGCGATCGCGATAGAGACAGCCACAGCATAGCTTCCGAGGTGCGCCGCGCGCTGCAGGCCACCGCCAAGCAATACAATGCCAACGTCAAGGTGGTTGAAGTGCCCCCAGGTCCACCTGTATGGTCGCCTATCCTGGCCGAGGTCTATGGCCCTAACGCCGAGATGCGAGAAACTGCCGCCAAGGCACTGCAACAGCTATTTCATGACACCCAGGATGTGGTGGATATCGACATCTATCTACCGGCCGCCCAGCAAAAATGGCAGGTCAATATCGACCGTGCCAAGGCCAGCCTGATGGGCGTGCCCTACAGCAATATCGTCGATCTGGTCGCCACCTCGGTGGGCGGCAAGGCGGTGAGCTATCTGCACAAACCCAATCAGAAGACCCCGGTACCCATCAAGCTGCAGCTGGAGGAAGGCGCCAAGGTGGATCTCGAGCAGGTGCTTAACCTCAGGCTCACCAACGCCTCGGGTAACTCTGTGCCCGTCTCTGAGCTGATCACCATACATAAGCGGGCCATAGACGCGCCTATCATACGCAAGAACATGATCCCTATGATCATGGTGGTGGCCGACATGGCAGGCCCGCTGGACAGCCCCCTATATGGCATGTTCAAAATTGCCGGCAGCATCAATCAAGAGGGTGGTCTGGGCTTCGATCAACACTATATCAACCAGCCTTCAGCGCTGGACAGCATAGCCGTACTCTGGGACGGCGAGTGGAAGATCACCTATGAGACCTTCAGAGACATGGGTATAGCCTATGGCGTGGGCATGATCGCCATCTACCTCCTGGTGGTGGGTCAGTTCCGCTCCTACAGTGTGCCGCTGATCATCATGGCGCCTATTCCGCTCACCATCATAGGCGTGATGCCGGGCCATGCCCTACTTGGGGCACAATTTACCGCCACCTCTATGATAGGCATGATCGCCCTGGCGGGCATCATAGTGCGTAACTCCATCCTCTTGGTGGACTTTATTAATCAGGAAACCGCCGCAGGCGTGCCCTTCGAGCAGGCGGTGATTCATTCTGGCGCCGTACGGGCTAAGCCCATCATGCTCACGGGACTGGCCGCCATGATTGGCGCCCTGTTCATCCTGGATGATCCGATCTTTAACGGGCTGGCCATCAGCCTGATCTTCGGCATCTTGGTTTCAACCCTGTTAACCCTGGTGGTGATCCCCGTGCTCTATTACGCCGTGATGCGTCACCGCCCCGAATACTTTGCCGCGGTCAATCCGCAATCTTAAGGAGATACAGTATGTCTGTCGAACGTAGTATTTTCGCCTTTGCAGGCTTTATGGTCATGTTGTCTTTACTGCTCACGGCCTTTGTCCATCCCAATTTTATCTGGCTAACGGCTTTTGTAGGCGCTAATCTATTTCAAAGTGCCTTTACCGGCTTCTGCCCGGCCGCCATGTTGATGAAGAAGATGGGGATCAAGACAGAAGCGGAATTGGCCCGCATGAAATAACTCACAGATCACAAGGAGCCAACGTGAGACAAGCCAATAAGATGCTACCCAAGTCTTTTATCAGCCTGATGGCGCTGCTGTTTATCGCCATCATGGGCGTATCTGCGCCAAGCTATGGCGAAGAGAAAAACCCTAAGGTTGCTTGGGAGCATATACAGCAAGGGGCCATGGTCGTCGATGTCAGAACCCCTGAGGAGTTTGCCGAGGGACATCTAGAGAACGCGATTAATATTCCCTTTGAAAACATTGCCGAAGAGTTTACCAAGCGCGGCATCGCCAAAGATCAGTCTGTGGTGCTCTATTGTCGCAGCGGCCGTCGCAGTGGCATAGCTCAGGAGAGTCTGGTAAAGCTAGGCTACAGCAACACCTATAATGGTGGCGGCTATCAGAGCCTGGCTAATAAGCAGTAAAGATAAGTTCTGCCATTAACACAAAGGCGCCTCCGGGTGCCTTTTTTATTTCAGCTTTCGTTATTTCTGCCCTTCTTATTTCAACCTTAGCTATTTCAACCTTAGCTATTTCATGCTTTCTATTTATAAGCCGCCTAGGACATAGCATCAAAGCAAGTTAGCCAAAGGCGGATCAGGACACCGCCCCCAATAACGCCTCTATCCCCTCGTTAGCCTATCTCGCCGGCAAGTAACCAACCGATACATAGATTCATGGGCCACTCGGTGCTCACTCAATATGCGCTCAATGTGAAACTAACTATGCGGCCAATGTAAAACGAATATGCAGGCAAGGATCAGCCAAGGTATCGGGGCAAATGTAACAATTGAAACAACATATAACCATTAGCTATAAGTTATTACAATTATGGAATATCAATTAGATAATAATTACAATGAGTTATAAATTAAGGTCAATTTCCCGTCGCAGGAAAGCACCCCTCGCACCTACAAAATAAATACGCCAAAAATTCGAATAAATACTCAAAAATACACTATCCCACCGACGAAACAATCGTATTCATTGAATATTTCCCGCATAAAAATGCTCTATCCCATTATGATGTTTGGCCCGCATCACGAATTAACAGCTTGTTTACAAATGTTTCTACAGCAGATAAATTCACTGTCGAGTAACGCATATAATGGCAGTCATGCTGCTATGTACTCTAATAATAATTATTAATTCTAACTTTTAAAATGGAAGACAATATGACAGTTAAAAAGACAACTGCGGTCGCTATGTCTTTGTCTGCGCTTGCCTTGGCAATCGCGGCAAACGTCAATGCGGCGCCTTCGAAAGGACTCCACCTTCAGGCGGATAATGCCCGTATCAATCAAGCATCTCCCCTGCCTAAGCGCTATATCGTCAAGTTTAAGAATGCCCAGGCCGCCGCACAAGCCGATGCCAACAGCCTGAATGATTATCAGCCTAGAGCCAACGAAGTCTTCTCTCAGCACAGAGCACTGAACAGCGTGAAGGCCAAGCAGATGAAGCGTATCGGTCGCTCAAACGCATACTCGGCTCAGCTCGATAGCAAGGGCGTTAAGGCCCTGAAATTGCGCGCCGACATCGACTATGTTGAAGAAGATATGCCGCGCCGTCTGCTGAGTGAAACGACGCCTTGGGGTCAAACCTTCGTAGGCGCCACCAGCCTAAGCGACAGCATGGCCGGCAACCGCACCATCTGTATCATCGACTCGGGTTACGATCGCAGCCACAGCGAGCTGAGCGGCAACAATGTCACTGGTACCAACAACTCGGGCACAGGCAACTGGTACGAGCCAGGCGCCCACAACGCGCACGGTACTCACGTAGCCGGCACCATTGCCGCTATCGCCAACAACGACGGTGTTGTCGGTGTGATGCCAAACCAAAACGCCAACATCCACGTGGTAAAAGTATTTAACTCTGACGGTTGGGGTTACTCGTCTTCGCTGGTTTCTGCGGTTGACACCTGTGTCAATAACGGTGCCAATGTCGTCACCATGAGTCTGGGTGGTTCTCAGTCAACCACGACTGAGCGCAACGCACTCGCGGCTCACGCCAACAACGGCGTGCTACTGATCGCCGCTGCCGGTAACGACGGTAACAACACGCACAGCTACCCAGCCTCATATGACGCCGTAATGTCTGTTGCCGCGGTAGACAACAACAAAGATCACGCCGCCTTCTCTCAGTACACCAACCAGGTTGAGATCTCAGGCCCAGGTGAAGCAATTCTTTCGACTGTCACACGTGGCGAGGGTCGTCTGGCAAACATCACCGCAGGTGGTCAGTCATACTTCGACAATGGCGTAGTGCCTCACAACCGCTATGTGAAAGACAGCAGCGGCAACTATGTCGGTACACCTATCGCAGGTTCTGTCACCGCCGAGCTGGCCGAGTGTAGCGTATCGGGCGGTGTATTTAACTGTGGCGACATGACAGGTAAGGTTTGTCTGGTTGAGCGTGTTGGCAACCAAGGCGCCAGCTACCCAGAGATCGACGCGGTTAAGGCTTGTAACAATGCCGGCGCCCAGGCGGCCATCGTGTTCAGTAACACGGCGCTGCCAGGTCTGCAAAACCCCTTCCTGGTTGACACCAACAACGAAGCCCCAATGGTTTCTGTTTCTGTCGATCGCGCCACTGGTCAGGCACTGCGTGCTCACCTAGGCACCAATGTCACTGTGGCTAACACTAGTGGTGAAGATTACGAGTACTACAATGGTACCTCTATGGCGACGCCACACGTATCGGGTGTTGCGACACTGGTGTGGAGCTATCACCCAGAGTGTAGCGCCGCTCAGGTGCGTGCTGCGCTGACCGCAACCGCAGAAGATCTGGACGTAGCGGGTCGCGACGACAAGACTGGTTATGGTCTGGTTAACGCGGTTGCAGCCAAAGAGTACCTAGATGCTTCTTGTAACGGCCCAACCGATCCGGGTACGGGCGGAAACGGTAGCAACGTGCTGGAAAATGGCGTGGCTAAGACCAACCTGTCTGGCGTGAAAGGCGACGAGCTACACTTCTCTATCGACGTACCAGCGGGTGCCAGCGATCTGAACTTTGCCATGAGCGGCGGTACAGGTGATGCTGACCTATACATGCAGTACGGCGCGGCTCCTACCCTGAGCAGCTACGACTGTCGTCCTTGGAAAGGTGGCAACAGCGAGTCTTGCCCTGTGAGCACACCGCAGGCGGGTACCTACTATGTGATGGTGCAAGGTTACAGCGACTTCAGCGGTGTCAGCCTGACGGCTAGCTACACAGAGCAGAGCTCTGGCGGCAACACTGGCGGCCCAGCCACCTACACCAACAACACCAGCTATGCGATCCCTGACAACAACACTGCTGGTATCAGCAGCCCAATAGATGTGGCTCGCAGCGGCGACTCAGGAACGGTAACGGTAACGGTTAACATTACCCACACCTACATCGGCGACTTGCAGGTTGAACTGCACAGCCCAAGCGGTCAGGTAGCCGTGCTACATGACAACAGCGGCGGCAGTGCCGACAACATCATCAAGAGCTACACAGTCGACATGTCTGGCGTAGAATCGGCCGGCACCTGGACACTGAAGGCCGTAGATAGCGCCCGTCGCGACACAGGTACTATCGATGCATGGCAGCTGAGCTTCCAGTAAAGGCATAAAATAAACAGGGGACCTCAGGGTCCCCTTTTTTATCGAAAACGCCATGAATAAGCTGATATAATAAGACAAATTTTTTGACTCATTCATCACCATGACCCAGGCGAATAATCCATTACACGGCATCAAACTCGAAGCCTTACTCACCGACCTTGTCGACCACTACGGCTGGGAAGAGCTGGGTAGACGCATCGACATACGCTGCTTTAACCACGACCCCTCCATCAAATCCAGTCTCAAGTTCCTGCGTAAGACCCAATGGGCCAGAGAAAAGGTCGAGCGCCTCTATCTCAAGATGATTGGCCAGCCTATCCCGCAGCACCTTCGCGGTGACGCCGGTCGCAATACCGAGACTCCACGCGCTAGCGGTACCCAGAGTTCTGGCAGATCCAGTCCAACAAGTCATCACCCCACAAAAGAGCAGCCCACGAAAGACAAGGCTGAAGATGAGAGTTCAACGGGCGTGAATCAACACATTTGGGGAAAAGGCCCGGATTAAGCTAGAAAAGAAGCCAGCGAATTTCACCGAAAAAGTGAATCCTATCAGCGTATTCATGCAGGAATTAACTTAAGCTTTGCGCCTGCCTGCCGATATTCTGGCTAGGCATCGTCTTAGTCGTCATAACCAGGAAGGTTAGCAAATGAATGTGCTCGGTATAAATCCCTTAGGCGCCCAAAGCGCCGGTCCTACAGACTTAAGCTCTATCGAGGTGCGCAGCACCAATTCCCCGCAGGCGCCCCAAGTTCAAAACACTCAGTCTCAGCCAGTAACCGATAAGGTCAGCCTGTCCGAAGAGGGCCGTCAGGCGCTCGCCGATGCGACGGGCAAGGCGCTGCGTAACAACGATGCGGCCAAGGCAGCTAACGCGCAAAAAGCGGAGCAAGAAGTGGATGAAGGCCAATCTCAGATAGACAAAAAGATTAAAGAGTTAAAGCAGAAACTCGAAGAGCTAAAACTCGAGCTACAGGCCCTTCAAGGGGATGATTCCGAGGCGGCGAAACAAGCGCGCAAGCAACTACAAGATCAGATAGCCGTTCTCAGCAATCAGCTGATGTCCCTGCTCAGCGCTAAAGAGAAACAGGATCAATCGCAAGGGTAACAAAAAATAATCACACCATGGCGACAGGTTAAGGTGTCGCCATGGCGAAAGAGGTTAATTTTGATGTTCTTCGGTGAAGTGATATTCAGACATCATATGACCCAGCTCGGTCGACTTGGTCTTTAGATACGCCTCATTGTAACGATTCTTACCTACCTGCAGAGGCACGCGCTCGATAACCGCTATACCTAGCTCTTTCATCGCCTTGACCTTGCGGGGGTTGTTGGTCATCAGCTTCACCTGCTGCACACCAATCTTCTCCAGCATAGGCTTGATCATGTCATATTTGCGCATATCGGCGGCAAAGCCCAGACGCTCGTTGGCCTCTACCGTGTTGGCGCCTTGATCTTGCAACTCATAGGCACGGATCTTATTGAGCAGGCCTATGCCACGGCCTTCCTGACGCAGGTAGAGAATAAACCCCTGACCCGCCTCGGCGATATTTTGCATCGCGGTTTGTAGCTGAAAACCACAATCGCAACGCAGACTAAACAGGGCATCACCGGTCAGACACTCGGAATGAATTCTGCCCAACATGGGCTGGCTCGCATCTAACTCGCCAAAGGTGAGCGCCACATGTTCTTTGCCCGTCTCTGTATCTTCGAAACCATGCATGGCAAATACTCCCCAAGGGGTGGGAAGTTTAGAGGTGGCGACATACTTAATCGACATGAAATAACCTTTACAACTCGCTCTGTCTGAGATGCGAATGAAGAATGAAAACCAGGTGGAGAAACTCTCCCCTTTCTCAGACCGAGCATTCTATGTGTTTTTGCCTAACAGTGAAATACCCGAGTATTAAAATCGGATATTGCTTCACCGCAACCGCTTCGGCTTATTAGGATACGCTCTGAGCGGCGACAAGGCTATGAAGTCGCTCACGCCGCCATCAAAATCCTTTATGCTTTATCCTCAGTCTTAAAAGGCCTTAGGTGCGTATCCTGTTACCTGAGTCAATCCCATCTGACGACCCAGCGCCGTCATGGGATGCACGACTATCAAACCCTTCACCGAACGCTTAAGCTTACCCATATCAGCCTGCTCGGCCTTGGTCAGCGCACGGCTAAAGGCAAGTTCACTCAGCTCGGTGCCGCGTTTGTTCAATTGACGGCTCTGTTGCTGTTTGACATGGGTAATTTGCTTAGTTACCGCATTGATCTCTTGCTTAAATTGCAAAATCACCGCCTGATCGCCGCGCTTCTCCGCCGCATCTAATTTACGACGATACTTGTCGAGACGATCGTTCAACTGCTGTAACTCTTGCTTTAAATTCATTAACTTGCCTTAAAAATCTCACGAATACACAAATGCCACTCGGTTAAAAATAGGCAGCATTTGCCAGTTTGGCGAACATTATACCACTAATGAGGAAGGTGCGAACAAGTCATCTGGTGCAGGCCTCACCAGCGTCTTGGAGCCTGTTTATTCGTTTTTGGCGTAACAATCAGCGCTGCTTTTGGGTGAGATAGTGGATCACTTGGTTGCTGCTGCCGCGAAACACCAGGCTAGGATCGGCTAAATCACGCTCAAACTTGCCATCCACCAGCACATCCACATAGGCGACAACGGCTTGTTGCGCCGGGCTGAGTTCATCAAGCCTATAGCCAGTCCATAACCAGATATCCTTACCCTTGCATTCTTGTCTAACTCTTCTCACCAAGGTGAGTATGGTGTCGAGGTTACCTGGATGCAGCGGGTCACCGCCAGAGAGCGACAGGCCGCGACGTTTAATGCGGGTATCGTTGAGATCCTCGATCACCTGCTCGAGCATCTGCTCATCAAACTGATGGCCCGAGTCGGGATTCCAGGTCGATTGGTTGTAACAGCCCCGGCACTGATGCTCGCAGCCCGAGACAAACAGAGTCGCCCTGGTGCCTGGGCCATTGACCACGTCGATGGGAAAATATTGATGATAATTCATGTGTCCCTCATGCAAAGATAGCAAGTGCCCTATGGCGCCTTGCTATCTTCAGCTTCACGTTATCGCGTTAACCGCAGCTAATACCAATCGTAATAAATAATTAATCATTCTAGCTTGTTAAAACGCTCGATAACTGTATTAGTATTTTTAATTGTAGAATAACTACTTATCTAAAAATCCTGCTTTGTTCTCAAGCGTTTTTCCTGCGCTATTTCTGATCACATATTTACTGTGATTGGTATAAAACGGGCCCTCTTCTCGTTAGAGGTGCTTCACCCGGCGTTTAACTTCTTCCTGCTTGCCATAGTTAAAGGGTCTGGCATCCGGGCTACCCAGGTAACCACACACGCGGCGGGTCACAGAAACCCTGCTCGGCTCATGATTGCCACACTTAGGACAGGTAAAGCCTTTACTGGTACAGCTAAACTCGCCGGTAAAGCCACAGTCATAGCACTCATCAATCGGCGTATTGGTACCATAGTAAGGCACCCGGCTGTAACTATAATCCCACACATCTTCCAGCGCCTCGATATTGTGCTGCATATTGGGGTATTCGCCGTAGCAGATGAAGCCACCACTGGTGAGCGCCGGATAGGGCTGCTCGAAATCCAGCTTATCGTACGGGTTCACCTTCTTCTCAACATCCAGGTGGAAGCTGTTGGTGTAATAGCCTCGATCCGTTACGCCATCGATCACCCCAAAGGCCTCTGTGTCCAGCTTGCAGAAGCGGCTGCACAGGTTCTCGCTCGGCGTGCTATAGAGGCTAAAGCCATAGCCCGACTCCTCACGCCAGCGCACGGTAGCCGCCTTTAGGTGTTCGATAATGGCAAGGGCCTTATCTCTGAGCGCTTCGCTGTCATACACATGGGTCTGGCTGCCATAGAGCGCATTGATGGTCTCATGCAGGCCAATATAACCCAAAGAGATAGAGGCGCGGCCATTCTTAAAGATGCCGCTGATCTCATCATCCGCGCGCAGGCGCACGCCACAGGCGCCTTCCATGTAAAGAATTGGCGCGACTCTCGCCTTCACCCCCTGTAGACGCTCGATGCGAGTGTCTAGGGCGCGGCGAGCCACCGCCAGACGCTCATCAAGCAATTGATAGAAGCGGGTCTCGTCGCCCTGAGCCTCGATGGCGATCCGCGGCAGGTTCAGGCTCACGACACCCAGGTTGTTACGCCCTTCGTGCACCAGCTCGCCTTCCTCCTCATAGGTGCCGAGGAAGCTGCGACAGCCCATAGGCGTCTTAAAGGAACCGGTAACCTTCTCGACCTGTTCGTAGTTGAGGATATCCGGATACATGCGCATCGACGCGCACTTGAGCGCCATCTGCTTGATATCATAGTTGCAGTCACCGACCTTATGGTTAATGCCGTCGCGAATGGCAAACACCAACTTAGGAAAAACGGCCGTCTTACGGTTCTTACCCAGGCCAGTCATGCGTACCTTCATCATAGACGACTGAATCAGGCGCGACTCCCAAGAGGTGCCCAGACCGAAGCCGAAGGTCACAAAAGGTGTCTGGCCGTTGGCGGTGTGCAGAGTATTTACCTCATACTCCAGCGACTGGAAGGCATCGTGACACTCCTTCTCCGTCTGCGCCGTGGCAAAGGCCTTGGCGTCTGTGATCCCCCAGGTCAGCGCGACCTGATAATGCTTGTCGTAACTCTTGGCAACGAATGGTGCCAGCACCTCATCGATACGGTTGATGGTGGTGCCGCCATAGATATGGCTGGCCACCTGAGCGATGATCTGCGCCGTCACGGCGGTGGCGGTCGAGATAGACTTGGGGGTCTCGATCTCGGCGTTACCCATCTTGAAACCATGGGTCAGCATGCCGGCCAAGTCGATCAGCATACAGTTAAACATGGGGAAGAAAGGCGCATAGTCGAGATCGTGATAATGGATCTCACCCGACTCATGGGCCGCCACCACATCCTTAGGCAGAATATGGCGTGTGGCATAATGCTTGGCCACAATGCCCGCCAGCAGATCCCGCTGGGTGGGGATCACCTTGGAGTCTTTGTTGGCGTTCTCGTTAAGCAGCGCGGCATTGCTTTGCTCCACCAGACCACGGATCTCGCGGTTGAGGCGACTGCTCAACTCACGATGGATATCCCTATCATGGCGATACTCGATATAGACCCTGGCGAGTCGCTTGTAGGGGCCTTCCATCAACTGGTTTTCGACCGCATCTTGCAGGTCATGAATATCCACCTGCTCGAGCTCGGCCACCGACTGGCGTACTTGTAGGGCCACCTCGGTGGCATAGGCAACATCATCAATACCTGCCGAACTTGCAGCGGCAATCACTGCATCCCGAATCCTTGTTTCGTCAAAAGGCGTGCGGTAACCATCCCGCTTAATAACCACTGGCATTGTTCAATATCTCCTCAAGTAACGGCCAAATTAACACCATATATAGTGTTAATATAGACGATGAACACAATATGTAGCGCATTAAGCTACAAGTTAGGCTCAAGTACCTTGATCCAGATCATTAATTTGCGGATGGATTTTTTTAACACAAGATTACTGCCAACTGAGCCACTTATCGTCAAAACTGGCCTTGACCCAGCCGGCAAAGGGAGCTAGATGCGGGATAAAAATGGGACAAACTGTGAATAAATTACGTAATTCTTTTAGATAGTGACAGATAACGCTGTAGTTGCCCGGAAGCCTGTTGCGAACTTCCTGAGGCAGACGCCAATTGCATGGTCGACTTGAGTCCCTGCCACATCGCCTTATCGTTCTGGGTCAGCCCGTGTTCCCCCTGAACAAATACCGCCAGTTGCGCCGACACCCGCGCCGCCTTCTGGTTCAGCCCCTGGCTATCGAGGCTGTCCATCTGTTTTAGCACAGACTCGGCATCATCGAGCATGGCGATCATCACGCTATCGGGCTTACTCTCCTTGAGTTGCGCTCGCTGGCTGGCAATAAAGTCAAGCAGCGACGGCTGCGACGCATCCCCCTTTGGGACCTCAAAGCCTGCCTGACCCAGGCGATTGAGCTGGTTTTCCGACAAGATGCCGTCCTGATGCAGACGCTGAATTAACTTAGGAATGTCGCCAAGACCAAATTGCCCCTTGGAAAAGAAATCTTTCGCCATCGCCTCTATCTTCTGCGCCCGCTCGGCCCTGGGCGAGAGAAACACCGCCTCCTGTGGGATCTCTGGTCCGCCAGCTTTTGCCTGGGTGTCCTGGTGGGACAGCGTCACCTTGTCGCTGGAAGATGAACTATCGACATCTGGGGTGTCCTGACCATGTGTGTTTTGGCCATAGGTGTTGGCGATCAGGTTGCCTTGTGAACCCGTAATGGCCTGGCTAATTGAATTCATTGTCAATTTTTCGACTGCTGCATGAAATATCCATGCAAGCAGCAAAAACCAGGCCAGAGATAACCTATGCCCCAAATAACTCAGGCTAGAGAAAACTCATGTTAGAAATAACTCAGGCCAGAGAAAACCCGGGTCACAGAAAACCCGGGGCACAGAAAACCAGAGGCGCTTATTTAAAAGCTAGGGCCTGTTTATCTTTCGCGTTCATTTTTGCAGCATTCTGTATCGCCTTTATACAAGACAGAGCGATTGTAATGTGGTGTGCTACATCAATGAGCGATAACGCAGTAGAAAAATGATACAGACGCTGCCCGCAGGGTTCGTCTTGAGCACGTTCAACTCTTTGTTACTCGGATTTTATATAGAATAACTATACTTCAAGCCTCATGCCGCGATTTGAACGTGCTCAATTAGAACAAAATTTGTTCTCAAAAGGTCAACAGGCCCTAGTGACTCTCCAGCTCATCGACTCGGGCGCGGATAATATGAGCCACCTGCTTAACCGCCTCCTGCCCCGCCTCGATTGCCTCACCAGCGCGGTGAAACTCCATGGTTCCTATCTCCATCACGTTAGGGGTGATCAGGATATCCGGCGGATCGCCCATCAGGCGTACTCTTTTATGGCGCTGCTCAAGGATATCCATCGACTGCGACATCACAGCCAACATCCCGGGCTCGCTACGATTACCCAGGGAAAACTTATCGGTCAGGCCGCTGACATAGTCTCTTCCCCTTGCCAGGAGATCCATGAAGCCGCTCTCCAGCTCCTTCTCGGCTTTCACCAGCTCGGCCTCGCTGGCCTTCACATCGGAAGAGATGGCCACAGGTAACTGCTGTTGGCGCGTCTTCCTGTGTGCATTGAGATCCACGGCAATCACCAGGTCGACCCCCATGGCACGACTCACAGACACGGGAACCGGATTGACCACGGCACCATCCACCAGCCAGCGGTCGCCGACTCGCGCCGGTGGTAAGATCCCCGGCATGGAGCAGGAGGCGCGCACCGCGTGACGCAGATTGCCCTGCTTAAACCAGATCTCCTGCCCGGTATAGAGGTCGGTTGCCACCGCGGCGAAAGGCATCTGCATCTGCTCGATGTCCAGGTTGCCGATATGCTGCTGCATCACGTCAAACACCTTCTCGCCACCAATCAGTCCGCCCTTGCGCCAACTGAGATCCATCAGGCCAAGCACGTCCCAGCTAGAGAAGCTGCTGACCCAGGCCTCTAAATCCTCAAGATTATCTTGCGCATAGGCGGCGCCCACCACGGCGCCGATAGAGCAACCTGCCACCTTATTGGGGAAAATCCCCATGTTCGCCAGCTCGTTTAGCACCCCGATATGGGCCCATCCCTTAGCCGCGCCACTCCCCAATGCAATGCCGATATTCGCCATCTTCTCTACTTCTCTCCCTGGGACGCGATCGGCCTTAACCACGCCGCGCCGTATGTTGTCTTTGTTTTCATCATAAGCCAAAGCGCGCTCGGGCACAGCCCGTGACACTGAAAATTAATCTCGGCGATAGGCTTACGAATCGGTATCGCGCTAGTCATGGCTGAATCGCGCTTAGCGATGTATAATGCGCGCCTATCTATATTTTGGAGCACAGCATTGCAATTTTCAGATTTTTCACTCGATAAACGTCTACTGACCAGCCTTGAACACATGGGCATCGATACGCCGACCGAGATCCAAACGCAATCGATCCCCGTAGGCTTATCGGGAAGAGATCTCATGGCATCGTCTAAGACAGGCTCGGGCAAGACCCTCGCCTTCCTGTTGCCAGCAATGCAGCGCGTCATCGCCACCAAGGCCCTCAGCAAGCGCGACCCTAGGGTCTTGATTCTGCTGCCCACTCGAGAGCTGGCCACTCAGGTCTACAGTCAACTGCGGCTACTTGTGGCTAACACCCAATATAAGGCAATCAAGATCCTCGGCGGGGAAAACTTTAACGACCAGGCCAAGGCGCTGGTCAAAGACCCTCACTTCGTGGTGGCCACACCCGGCCGTCTGGCGGATCACCTGGCCCAGCGCCATCTGTTCCTCAACGGACTCGAACTGCTCATCCTAGATGAGGCCGACCGCATGCTGGATCTGGGTTTCGCCGAGCAGCTAAAGGCGATCAACCAGGCCGCCGATCACAAGCGTCGCCAGACCCTGATGTTCTCGGCCACACTGGATCACGGCCAGATCAACGAAATTGCCGCCGAGCTACTCAAAGAGCCCGAGCACGTGGCCATCGGCGCCTCTCACGTAGAGAACCAGGATATCACCCAGAAGATCTACCTGTGCGACAACCTCAGCCACAAGGAGCAGCTGCTTACCCGTCTGCTGCAGCTCGAACCGCACAAGCAAGTGATCATCTTTACCGCTACCCGCGGCGATACCGACCGCCTGGCAACACTGCTGGCCGAGCAGGGCTTTAGCACCAGCTCCTTAAGCGGTGAGCTGAAACAGGCGGCGCGCAACCAGATCATGGATCAATTCAGCCGCGGTCAGCAGCAGATTTTGGTCACCACAGATGTGGCCTCTCGCGGCCTGGATCTGCTCAACGTCTCCTTGGTGATCAATTTCGACATGCCAAAATTTGCCGAGGAATATATTCATCGTATCGGCCGCACCGGCCGCGCCGGCGCCAAGGGCGATGCTATCTCCCTGGTGGGACCGAAAGACTGGTTCAACTTCAAGCAGGTACAAACCTTCCTGCAGAAACGTTTCGAATTTAGCGAGCTAGAGGAGTTAGCGCCTACCTTTAAGGGTCTGAAGGACAAGCCCAGCCAGGACAAGCGTCAGGGTAAGAGTCAGGCAAAGCCTAAGGCCAAGACGACCAAGACTAGCCGCAGCGACAAACCCAAGCAACAGCGAGATAAACGCTTTATCACAGGTGTCGACGTGGGCGATGCGCCTATGCTACGTAAACCCAAGTCGAAACTGAAAGATACGCCGGAAGAGTAAACATCGAGCGACTAAGCTAATACGACAAAGCAAGTCCAGCTAAGCTAGTACAAATAAGCTATTACGAATAAGCGGCCACCTAAGGCCGCTTTTTAATGCCCTAAGCCGCTCACCATCAGTTCCCTCTAAAGCAGCTTTCCCTGACCTGCTTCCCCAGACCAACTCTCCATGACACTCCCGGGGGAAACGGCGCCAAGTCGCATGATTTAAACCGAGCAATAGCTAAGTGCGGCGATTTTCACGCAACAACTAGTGCTCAATTGCAGCAATTAAGGTTACAATAGCCGCCATTGATTTTTTTATATTAGGGTTATCATGAGAGTTTGTGGCGTTGAGTTAAAAGGTGGCGAAGCCATCATCTGTTTGTTGAGCTATGAGGGTGAGACCTTTAACATCCCTGATTGCCGTTCTCGCTCACTGACCATCTCTAATTCGGCCAGCACAGAGTCGATCAAAGAGTTCCACTTTGCCTTCAGCAAGCTGATGCAAGACTATAAGGTCGACGAAGTCGCCATCATTGAGCGCGAGCAGAAAGGCAAGCTGGCAGGCAGCGCCACCAGTTTCAAGATGGAAGCGGCCATTCAGCTTTGCGGCCTGCCGGTGCAACTGATCTCACCGGTTAACATCAAGGAGCAGCTCAAGCGCAATCCGCCTATGGTCGATTTCGACGGTCTGGACCTGAAACGTTTCCAAAAGAGCGCCTTCGAAGTAGCCTACTGCTACCAAAACAAGTGCATCTTTACCAAGAAAGACTAAGCATCTTGCCGGGCCACTGCGCCCGGCTATCTCTTCGACCGCGACGTCAGCTAATCAACACCTAGTTATGTCATCACTGCCCTATCTACAAGGCTATCGACCCGAGCTCATCAGCCAGGTCAATGAACTCATCGAGACCAATCGACTGAGGACGGTGCTCGAGCGCCGTTACCCAGATGGTCACGCTATTCGCAGCGACAAGGCCCTGTATGACTACACCATGGCGCTGAAGAACCGCTACCTCAAGAAGTCATCCCCCCTAAGCAAGGTGATATTTGACGATAAGATCACCCTCAAGAAACAGGCCCTGGGGCTGCACAGCTATGTGGCCAAGAATCATGGTGGCAAGACCAAGTCGAAGAATGAGATCCGCATCGCCGCCAGGCTCAAGGAGGTCCCCGAGCCCCTGCTGCGCATGGTGGTGGTACACGAGCTGGCGCATCTTAAAGAGAAGGATCACAACAAGGCCTTCTATCAGCTGTGCTGCCATATGCAAGGCGACTATCATCAGCTGGAATTTGACCTGCGCCTATGGCTCACCATGCTAGATCTCGAGGCCCAAGAGAAAGCCTAACCATAAAAAACGCCACATCATGTGGCGATTTTTCTCTTCGATAAGCAGTTAAATCAATCGGTATTAATTAGCTTTTTAGCTCTGACCCATCATCATCTGGCGCACCTTGACCAGCTGAGCAAACTCGCCCATCTGTTTCTTCGACAGCTTACTCGCCATGGGGATATTTGCCTTCATAGGATCCACGGGGCGGCCATTGATATGGAACTCATAGTGCAGATGTGGCCCAGTGATGCGGCCCGTCTTACCCGACAGGGCGATCACCTGTCCGCGGGACACTCGTTGACCCTTATGTACCAAGGCCTTAGAAAGATGCAGATAGCGGGTACGGTACTTGTTGCCATGATCGATCACCACATATTTACCCGCATATCTATGGTCGGTCACCAAAGAGACGATACCATCACCAGGGGCTACCACCTTAGTGCCGATCGGGGTGGCAAAATCGGTACCATTATGGGGCGCGGTGCGCCCCGTCACCGGGTGGTGACGATGGCGGTTGAAACGCGAACTGATACGGTAATTTTTCTGTAGCGGAACACGCTGGAAGGCGCGCGCCAGGCTGCGGCCCTGATCGTCATAGAAGTTGCCGTCGCTATTCTGGTAGGCGTTGATCGTGCTGCGGCCACGTTCTATGGTGATGGCGAGGATATCGCTATTACCCGTCACCTCACCATCGATATATTGATCGCTCTTAAGCACAGAGAATCGATCGCCCGCGCGCAGATCCCGGGCAAAATTCAGCTTCTCTTTCAGCAGTGACTCGATGCGCTGGATCTCGCCGGCATTGAGGCCAATACCTTGAGCCGACAGATAGAAGGAACCTTGGATCTCGCCGCTTAGGGCCCTGTCCTGCCAGATCCCGTCGATGTTGATCTCATCGACACTGAAACCACCCTCTTCGTAACGGCTAAACACCACTTGGCGCGCCGCATTGAAGTAAAGTTCGAGTTTCTCCAACTGACCCGAGTCATCGAGCCAGAAACGTATTATGTTGCCGGGCTTTAGGGTATCGAGAGCCAGGATATTGAGATCCGCCTCCAATACCTTGTACATGGTCTGCTGATCCACATTGGCCTCAACAAACAGGCCGCTTAGGGTATCGCCAGACACTATGGTCTTAACAAAATCGGCATGAGACACGGTTTCGACCGTTTCATCGCTCAGGTGCAGGTTAGTCACCAGAGACTCAATATCCAGCGCCACGGGAATGCGTTGTGGCAGCGCCTGTTTTTGGCTCGGCCACAACAGCGCCGCACCCACAACCAGGCCCGCCGCCAATAAGATCTTTTTGTGTGGCGCGGGTAACGCCATGATACGGGATTGAGACATGCTCAAAAAAGAAATTTTACCTGCGCGCAACCTGTGCCTCATTTTTCATTATTATGCTTTTCATTAGACCCCAAAACCCCATAAAACATGGGGTCGATACCAAGTTATATCAAAAATAACGGCATTTACAAACCGATCGACAACACAATTTAATGGAATATATAGAGGTTTTCGGCCGCCAAACAGACAAAAAAACTAAAAAGGTGCTGAAAAGCCAACCAATATCAGCACCTTCTTAATTTCGGTTAAGGTAAAACTAATTTAATTTCGCTGCCCTCGGCACTCTTGTGGATATCGATGCGGCTAGTGATCTGCTCCTTCATCTCGGTGACATGAGAGATCACCCCCACCATGCGCCCGGCCGATTGCAGATCCATCAGGGTCCTGATGGCCAGTTCTAGAGAATCCTGATCCAGACTGCCGAACCCCTCGTCGATAAACAGGGTATCTAACTTGATGCCACCGGCGTAGGCCTGCACCACATCCGACAAGCCAAGGGCCATAGACAAGGCCGCCATGAAGCTTTCGCCGCCGCTCAGTGTCGCCACAGATCGCACCTTAGCCGTGTAGGCATCTTCGACCTCAAGCTCCAGGCCTGAGGCCTTATTTCCCTTGGCCCGCTCCTCCTTACGTAACAGGCGATAGCGCCCCTTACTCATCAGCTGCAACCTGTGACTGGCTTCTAGCAAGACATCGTCCAGCAGCACGGAAAGCACGAAGCGCTGCAGGCTTATCTTGTTACCCGTATTGCCATTGGCCACATCGGCCAGGGTGCCTACCACGGCATATTGCTGCTCGAGCGCATCGGCCTTAAGGTCCAGCGCTTTGAGCTGCTCCTGAGTTTGACTGAGCTGCGCCGCCCTGGCACTCAGCTTCTGCCACTGCGCCAACGCCTGCTGCATCGCCTGCTGGGCGTCCATTTTCTGCTGCTCGAGGACGGCGATATCCGGCGCCTCACAGTCCGCTAACGCCTGGGTTAACTGAGACAGGTTGGCTTGATGTGTGATTAGCGCCTGCTCGAACGCCTTTATCTGGTTTGCCAGCTCGCTCTGCTCTGCCTCTGTCAGGCAAGCCTGCTCAAAGTCAGCAACACACTCAAACTCTGAGGTGTCGAGCGCCTGTTGGAAGCTCTGAGTCTCCTGCTGGGCAAGCGCCTTGATGTCCTCAAGACGACCGCTGGCCGCCTCCAGCGAGGCCTTGGCCGCCGCGTTATCCTGCTCAGCCTTGGCGTGGGCCGCCCTCACCGCTTGCTGACGTGACTTAAGCCCTGCGATGGTTTGAGTGAGCTCGGCAATGGCCGCGCCGACCGCCGCCGCATCGCTGAAGCCCTCGGGAATGGCCGCGCTTATCTGCTGATACTGTCCCTTGTCGCTGGCCAGCTGCTCGGCCAGCTTGGCGTAATGCGCGCGCGCCTCATCTAGCGCGGTTTGTAACTCACGTCCCTGGCGCTCGCTGCGCTCAAGCTGAGTCTCTAACTGGGCAAGTGATTGCTGCGCCGCCTTAGCACGCTCAAACCCGTCGCTAAGCTCCGCAAGTCGCGCCTGATGCTCCTCGAGCGACAAGCCTGCTGCCTCGCCCAGCTCCTGTACAAGCTGATCCGCGCTCTGCTGCAGGTTCGAAAGGGATTGCTGTAGCAGCTTATACTCGCTTCTGGCCTGATGCAGCAGATTGAGCGCGTCGCTCTCTCGCTGCTTGGCGCTCGCCAGCGCCTCGTCGCTCGGCAGGTCAAACTCGCCCATCGCAGGCTCTGGGTGTTCCAGGCTGCCACAGACGGGGCAAGGCTCGCCCGGCGCTAACTCGGCCGCGAGACGCGCCGCCTGACCACGATGCCAGCTAAGCTCCAGACGCTTATGGGCATCGATGGCCTGCTGGTGCTTTTCGGCAAGCTCACTGCCGGCTGTCTTAGCCGCCATTAACTTCTGCTCGAGCGCCGCGATCTCCAGCCCCTGCTGCTGCCAGCGCTCAAACACCTTGAGCTGGGCGCGGCCGTCGCTAAGCGCCTGCTGCATACTCAGCAGCGGCTCGGCCTCACGTTTTAGGCTCTCGCGGCGACTCACCATCTCCTGACGAGCCAGGTTAAGCTCGTCTAACTGTTTGGCGCTCTGCTTACCACTGGCCTCGGCCGCCTGCATCTTGGCCTGACCATCCGCAAGCTTCTGACTCAGCAAGTTCAGCTGCTCAAGCTGAGGGGTCAAGGCCTCGAGCTGGGTCAGGCGCTGCTGCTGGCTCAATTGCTCCAGCTCAAGCTCACCCAGCCGCTCAAATGCCTGCCTGCTCTGCACTAATGTCTGCTCGGCACTCGTTTGGGCCTGCCGGCACATCTCTAGATGACGGGTGGCGCTTTGTTGCTCGCCGAGGCGTGACTGCATCGCCCGGTACAGGGGGCTCAGACTATTTGCCCGGCCCGCCGCCTGCAATCTCTGCTGCCACAGGGTCGCCTCGACCTGACGAGCCTTCAAGGCTTCACCCTCGCTCTGTAATTGCTGCAAGCGATTAAAATCGCCCTGTAACTTCAATCCCTTGTCCAGATGCTGATTAGCCGCCAGCAGGCTCTGCTCGCTCTGCTGCTTTTGTGTCTGGGCAAGTGCCAACTCGGGCGCGATACTCTCAAGCTCGTCCGCCAGCGCCTGGTCGCTCTCAAGCGAAGCGCCTTCCAGGATACCGCCGCGGCGATTACGCATCGCCTCGACGTCGCGTCGAATACCGGCTGCCTGCTGTTTGAGCCGTTCCTCTATGCGGCGGTAGATGTGGGTCTGAAACAGCTGGCTGAAGATCTTCTCTCTGGCCTTGGAATCGGCCATCAAGAGCTCACGAAACTTGCCCTGGGGCAGCACCATGACCTGACGGAACTGATCCACATCCAGGCCTGTTAACTGCTCTATCTGATGGGTGGCGTCAGACACCTTGGCCGCCACCAGCAGGGTCTCGCTGCCATCCGTGTCGAAGCGGCTCAGCTGGGCCTCGCTCTTTTGCAGCGTTACTCCGTCACCACTCTTCTTGGCTCTAGGCTGCTCGGGCACACGGCGAATCAGGTAACGGGTCGCCCCCAGTTCAAACTCGAAACTGACCTGAGTAAGCCTTTGCTCATCGGCCATGTCGCAGCGCATCTGAGTGCCTTCGCGCTCATCCCCCGTGGTCTTGCCATAGAGGGCGAAACAGATGGCGTCGAGAATCGTCGTCTTACCCGCGCCAGTGGGGCCGTTGATCAGAAACAGCGGGTTGCTACCAAGCGCGGCAAAATCTATGGTCTGCTCATCGGCGAAGGGCCCGAAGGCGGTCATGGTCAGTCGCAGTGGTCTCATCGCTCCGCCTCCCCTTTGTGTAGCTCATCCAGGGTCTGGGTGAGCAGATCAAGCTGCGCCTCACTCAGCGGATCGCCAGAGACCTGTGTGAAAAAATCTTTAAACATCTCGAGCTCGCCCTTCTTTATGTGATCCGAGGCGATAGCCAGCTGCTCGTTATTGGCCATAAGGCCGGTGCGCTCCAGATGCAGCACGTTGGGATAGACGCTCCTGAGCTTGCCCATGGCATCTAAGATGGCGTGTTTATCCAGCAGACGCACCATCAGATAATCCTCTCGGCCGGGATCTTTCGCCCCCTGCTTTAGTAAGTCATCGAGCGCCCCCTCTATGATGCGCACGTCTCGCAGAGGGCTGAGTGGCAGTAGCGTCATGCTCGCCGGGCTGCCCGAATTCAACTCCACAAGGGTCACCGACTTGTGCTGATGCTGCTCACTAAAGGAGTATTTGAGGATGGAGCCCGAATAGCGCACCTGCTCCGCCCCCTTGTATTGGGGACCATGAAGATGGCCGAGCGCCGTGTACGCGAAGGGCTGGAAATGTTTGGGCGAGATCTTGTCCGCCCCGCCGATACTCAGTGGCCGCTCCGAATCCGACTCGCTGCCGCCATCGAGGAAGCAGTGACCTATCACCACCTTAGGCAATCCCTGACTATCGTGCTCGTGCACCTGCTTAAGCAGCTCGACCATCGCCGCCTCATGGCTGCCGGCCTCGCAATCGAGTATCTGCCTGACGGTGGCAGGCTCGGCATAGGGCAGCGGATAGAAGATGGCGTCGCCGCCCTCGCCGCTCAACCTTATGGGGCATACCTGGGCGCCTAGCGGGCCTATGATATGCAGGCCACTGGCCTGCATCTGACGCGCGGCAAATCCGAGGCGCTCATGGCCATCATGGTTACCGGCGATCATGATGACGTCGATCCCAAGGGCGATAAATTCGTTGAGCACCTCATCGAGCAGGGCCACCGCGTTGGCCGGCGGCACGGATCTATCATAGATATCACCGGCGACAATCAGGGCGTCGACCTCATGGGTCTTAGCCAGGGAGACTATCTGATCGAGCACATGGCGCTGGTCGTCGAGCAGGCTCTGATTATGCAGCTGACGGCCGATATGCCAGTCTGAGGTATGGATAAATTTCATCTTTTCTCGTTTAAAAATGAGGAGGATAGGAGCGAAGCCATTGCTGGCTATAGTAAGAAATGTCACCCCATTAGGCAATGCAGGCCTGTATCTGTATCACTTTTCTACCGCGTTATTGCTCGTTGTTCTAGTACATACACAACAATCGCTCTTCCTTGTACAAAATCGATGCAGAATGCAGCAGAAATGAACGCGCAAGCTCAACAGGCCGTAGGACTCTGTTTACCGCAGATAGAAAAGATAAATAGATAAAGAGATAAAGAGATAAGAAGACAAAAAAGACCCACCTTAAGCGGTGGGCCTTTTCGGTATTGCTAGCTCATATTATCAAGCGTGTGCGTTACTTCTCGGGCGTCATGGCCAGCACGGCGTCGATATCGGCGCCGCTGTGGCGCTCGGCCAACAGCTCCCAAGGCTCTCCCCAGGTGCGATTGACGATGCGGCCACGGCGCACCGCCTCCCGTGAGGCGATCTGCTCTGCCCAGCGCTTAAGATGCACATAGCTATCGACATCGAGGAACTCGCCAGCATCATAGGCCTGACCCAGCACCAAGTTGCCATACCAGGGCCAGATAGCCATGTCGGCGATGCTGTACTCATCCCCGGCGATATAGGTGTGCTCGGCCAATTGCTTGTCCAGCAGGTCCAGTTGGCGCTTCACCTCCATGGAGAAACGATTGATGGGGTATTCAAATTTTTCCGGTGCATAGGCATAGAAGTGACCGAAGCCGCCCCCCAGGTAAGGCGCGGAACCCTGTAGCCAGAAGAGCCAGTTGAGCACCTGAGTACGCTGTGGGCCGCTCTCTGGTAGGAAGTGGCCAAATTTCTCCGCCAGATAGAGCAAGATGGCGCCCGACTCGAACACGTTAACCTCGGTCTCGCCCGAGGTGTCCAGCAAGGCGGGGATCTTGGAGTTGGGGTTGACCGCCACGAAGCCGCTGGAGAACTGGTCGCCCTCACCTATCTGAATAAGATAAGCGTCATATTCGGCATCGGCGCCGAGGGCGAGTAACTCTTCGAGCATGATGGTGACCTTCTGGCCATTTGGGGTCGCCATGGAGTAGAGCTGCAAGCCATGCTCGCCTCGGGGCAGCTCGGCCTCATGACGGGCGCCCGCGGTGGGTCGATTGATACTGGCCCAGGTACCGCCATTTTCGCTGTCCATGGTCCACACTTTCGGGGGAGTATAGGTTTCTGACATACTGCTTCCTTTATCTTATTCGTTTGCGCCCCTCACTCATTCAGGCCTTGCCTGTGGGAGCCTGATTGCTACCCAATCTATCTCGGGGCGATTGAGTTCAATTTAAACCCTTGTGAGGTCAATTGGATAGAACCTTTGGCTATAGCGCCAAGAAAAAAGGCATGAAAGAAAACTGGCACTTAACCGCTGCAACCATCGCAAGGCAAGCGTAACGATATTATCGCCGAGGCATTAGTCAGGCGGGGTCTGTATCAGACTCGCCATTCTGCTTTGTCTGATACCTATCCAGGGTACCGCTGCGGGCCAGCCCTCTATGCACGTTGCGGCACAGCTTGGCAAAACGACTCACCTCACCCAATAAGGGCTTTTCTCCCTGCTCGAGGGCACTTTCCCAATAGCAGATCTCGCTGTCGACCAGCTCGAGTAACTTCTTAGGACAGCCGATACAAGACCCCTTGGGCCCACAGACGAAGGTCTCTGGCTCATTTAGTGGCATGGTCTGTTTGACCTGATCGATCAGCTGCAGCATGGCGGTGGCGCTATCTGGCTTACGCGTCATGGGCTTCGATATCTCCCATCGAACCAAAGTAAAAGTGAGGCCGCTATATTACCTTTCCCTGAGATAACAAAGTGGGGTCTAGATCAAAGTAGGGCCTAGATCAAAACCGCTCGTGATAAACCTGCTCACCCACCTGATTAAAATAAAAGGCCTCGAGTCGTTTTCCCTTGCCATCAAATAGCTCACGTTTAACCAGGTGGCCCGACTCATCCAGGGTGTCCACTCGAGTATCCACCATGATGCCCTGTCGATAATGCTTGGCATTCATCAGCCGGCCATTACAGTGATACCACTCAAACCGCCCCTGTTCGCTACCCATCTGGTAGTGGGCGAGTTTTTCCAGCGCGCCGGTGGACTGACAGTAACTTCGCTGCTCACCATGGCGCACTATGAGCGGGTCGAAGCCGTATTGCTGCTCAGACTGCAGGCGACCGTTTGACCAATAGGTCTGCTGCGCGGCCAGGTTCGCCGCCCTGTCATAGGTATAGCGGGTCTTTACCTTGCCGCTGGCATAGAAAGTAACTTCGCTCAGGCGCTTAAGATCCTTTTTACGAAACAGGGCGTCGCTGGCCAGGCTGCCGTCGGGGAAATAGCGACGCAGGCGCTCTCGCTGTTCGCCATCTTGATAGAAGAGGTGTGTCCAGGGACGCCCCTGCTCATAGGTGATGGACTCGACTGTCTTTTCGCCTTCCAGGCGCTGGTAACGCTCAATAATGCCTTGCTCATTAAACAGGGCTACCGCCTGAGTCTCACCGCCTCGATAGATAGCCTGACGTTTAGGCCGCTGGCTTTGTGCATGATAATCCAGCTGCTCCCCCTCTCTTACCCCCTGGTGATACCAGGCATGGGACAAGATACGACTGCCATTTGCCGAGAAGCTAAAGCCGTGGCGTTTACCCTGATGGTACTGGGTGGCGCTGAAGAAGCCCTCCGGCTGGCCTGTGGTCTTGATGCCACTGAAGGGCTCGCCGCGATAGCCCTCCAGACAGTCCGTCTCGACCCAGATCCCATAGACCTCTTGTCTGCTACAGTCGATGGGCGACAGCGCCTGCTCTTCTACGGGCAGCTGTGGCGCCTCGCTGCAACCGGGTATCAGGAGAATACCAAGCAAGAGCGTCGCGGCCCGGCCTAGCAAACGCGCAGCGGCTCGACTGAGCAAGAAACCGGGACACATCTTATCTAACCACCCGCATTTTCGACACGCCACCTAGTGATGCTCCGTCTTGATCAGCTTGCCAAATTGGTCATAGAAGGCCCAATCACCGGCCTCGCGGTCTGCAATGTAACTTCCTTCGCTGCGCAGCTCACCGTTAGGCCAGAAGGCGCGCCACAACCCTTCTTTGCGTGAGTGCAGAAATGCCCCCTGCTCGGCCTGCTTGCCGTTAGCATGGAAATAGCTGGCCTCGCCTTCTCGCTGACCGTCGAGCCAGAGCTCCTTGGCCTTAGGCTTGCCGGTTTGAAAATAGCTCAACTGCTCGCCGCTGAGCCTATCCTTTCGATAGTGGGCGCGCTCCTGCAGCTGACCATTGGGATAATACTTGGCATAGTCCCCGTGGCGCTTACCGCTCTGATACTCGGCGCTTTCCGCCAACACGCCATCCTCAAACCAGCTTTGCCACAGGCCCTCCTGGCTGCCCTTGAGCATCTTGCCCTCGCGCTTGAGTTGACCATTGCTCGGGTAATACTCGCTGAAGTGGCCACTGAGCTCACCCGCCTGATACTGCTCGCTGCGATAACGCACCTGCTTGAAGCTGTAATAAGCCCGCTCGCCCTCGAGTTTGTCCTCATGATAGTGGCTAATACGATAGATGTTACCCTCGGGAATCGACCCGAAGCTGGGGTCTTTATCCTGGTAACGATACTCGATCCACTTACCCTCTTTACGATCTGCCTGGTAACCGCCTGTCACCCGGCGGCGGCCATTATCAAACTCGCGGTAAGGCCCGTTTAGCTTGCCCGCCTCGAAGGTCATCTCCCGACTGACCAATCCCTGGCGATATTGCCGCCAGGTTCCCTGTTTCTCGCCATTCTTGTACTCGCCCGCTTCGTTAAGATCGCCATTTGCGTACCAGCGGGAAAACTCACCGTCGAGCGGATAGCGGCTGCGCCCGGCCGGCTTATCCATGCCGTAATGCAGCAGCTCTCTGGGTTTGCCCGTTTCATAGAAGGCCTCATACTTGCCCACCCATTGACCCTCGATGCGTGTACCGCGCTCTTTAAGAGTGCCATCATCGAAGTAGCGCTCGGCCCTGCCGGTCTGGCGATTGTCCTGGTATTGATCCAGGCTGCGCAGATTGCCATTGTCGTAATAGGCCAAGAAATCCCCATGACGTGCCCCCTGGCGCCACTGCTCTTGGCGTTGCAGCCTGCCATTACGGTAGCGCTCGAAGTTGCCATCTTTCAGACCGAGATCATAATCTTCTGTCTTGACTAGGTTACCGGCCGTGTCGAAGACTTGCTGCATTCCGTGTAAGGGGTACTGACCGTTATCGGCCAGAGTCTCCTCATGGTAACGAATCACCTTCTTGGGCTTGCCGTCGTCAAAATAGGTCTTCTGCACGCCAGCCTGCAGCCCGGCTTTATAATTAAGCTCGCTCACCAGGATGCCGGCGCGATTGAAATAGCGCTGTATACCGTCATGTTCGCCATCGAGGTAGTTTTCCTCCTCGAGCTTAACGCCCGTATCGCCGTAATGCACCAAGGTGCTCTGGCGCAGCCCCTCACTGTACAGCCCCTTTAGCGACAACTGACCATTGGGATAGTAGGTCAGGCTCTCACCATGGAGACGACCGGCGGCGTAATACTCGTCGCGCTCGGGCGTACCATCATCATAAAAAGTCTGCCAGCGCCCCTGACGCTCGCCGTTGGCATCCAGGGAGCCTTGCTCTATCACCAGCCCCTCGCTGTTTTGTGCAAGATAGGGGCCGGACAACTGGTTGTTGGCATACTGCTGTCGCTGAGCCAGCACACCATTGCCATGATAGGTCTCCCAGATCCCGTGGCGCAGATTATCGACATAGGTTTCTTTGGCCTGTAGCTTGCCGCTGGCAAAATAGCGCAGCACCTCAGTCTTCACCCCGGCCTCATAGACGATCTTCTGGTAGAGGTTCCCTATGTCATCGTATTGCACCCACTCACCGCTTGGCACGCCCTTGAGATAGAACTGCTCCTCACTCAGCTCGCCACTCGAGCCAAACAACTGCCAGCGTCCCGATTGCAGGCCGCTCACATACTCGCCATTCAGCAGCTTTTGATTGTTTGGCAAGAAGACCTGCCAGCGCCCATTGGGCACTCCTTGAGCAAACTCCCCCAGGGTATAGCCCTGATTGTCGCGCACCAGGGTCACCTGACCATTGAGCGCCATGCCAGTAGCCAAGTTGTAGTATGTGGCTATGCCCTCCTGCTGGCGGATCTCCACCATCAGGCTGGAAAGATTCTGACTCGCCGCCACTGGGCAGGCGATAAAGCTAGCGACGCCTAGGCCAACGCCAGCCAGCAGGGCCGAATAAGCTCGATTAAACTGCATGTAAGCTTCCTTTTACCTAACAATATGTTCCTAAAATACTTTTCTATAAAATCTTGCTTGAACTTGGCCCTCAGCCTTAGTCAAGCCGAGCCTATCGCGCGAAGATCTGATCCCGCAATGGGCGATTGGGCCAGCTTTGTGCGTCGCCAAACGGCTCGCCATGGCGATATTCGCTGCGCCTATGTAGCGCTCCATCCTCATAAAACTCATACTGAGCACCATGCTGACGTCCCTGCTCGTCAAAGTTAGCGATCGCCATCTGATAGCCCTGGATGCTGCGTCGCTGCCAGACACCTACCTTAATGCCTTCCCGAAAGCGCCCCTGCCAATACTCTCTGTGTGAGACGACTCGCGGTGAATAATCGCCCTCAGCGAGCGGCAATATCCACTCGCCGTCGCGCCGACCATCGCGATACTGTCCCTGAGCGTAGATCTCGCCATCGGCGTAGTAGCGCTCAAATCTCCCGGTTAGCTCGCCATCGCGATAATGGATGCGCTCCAGCACCTGCCCCTTCTCTCCAAGGGAGAGATATTCGCCATCGAGCCGACCTTCGAGGTTATAGTGACACTGAGTGCGCATCTCGCGACTCTGTCTCTGCCAGTCGCCCACCGGCTTATCTTCGACATATTGCCCCTTGTAGATAAGAGTACCATCGCCGCTAAGCTTCTCGGCCAGACCGTGGCGCAGCCCGTCTCGGTAATGGATCTTCTCTATCCAGGCGAGCTGATTTTGCTGTTCTGGCTTATTCTGCCGACCTAGATTAGGTTGACGTTCTAGCTTAGTTTGACGACCTAGTTTAGTGGCGATCTTGAGTCCGGTAAGCTTACCCGCCAGGGTTTCTTCCCGGCTTATCACCTGCCCATCAAGATATTGGGTCTCCAGACGCCACTGCCTCAGCTTGTGCTTTTCTATCTGCTTAACCAGGGCGTCTTGGCGATAAAAGCGTCTCACCTCTTGCTTGTCGCCATTTGCACCATAGTGAAATTGCCCCTCTCGATATCGCTCGCCGCTGCCTCGATACTCGACGAAATTTAGGGTGCGGCCGCGATCGTCCAGAAGCTCTCGTTTCGCCAGCTGCCCCTCTTCGAAATAGTTCAGCTGCTCGCCCACCTTGACGCCATTTTGCCATTGATGATGCTGTTTTATCTGACCATTTGGAAAATAGGCAAAGTAATCGCCCTCTTCCTTACCGTCTCGATAGGCCTGGGTAACTTCTACCTTGCCCTCACGCCAGAAGATTTCGGTGCCATGCTTAAGCCCGTCTCGTTTCTGGCTCTCCATGGTGAGCTGGCCCTGCCGGTTATAAAACTTATCGCTGCACTGCCCCGTATGACACAGCACCCGCACCGTCTCCCCGCCCGGGGTATAGACCGTCTCTTGCTGCACAGGCTCTCCCAGATGATAGACCGCCTCACGCTTGAGCTGCCCCTCGGGGTAATACTCCTTCTGCGGCCCGTCTCTTTCGCCCTTGTCGAACTGACAGTCACAACTGAGTTGGCCGTCTTCATAGAAGATCTTAACCGCGCCCTGTCGCCGCCCCTGCGGATTAAATGTCCCCTGCTCGACTAAGGTGCCATCGACGCCATAGAAGCGATACGGTCCTACAGGATGAGTCTTGTCATCCCCCTGGCGATCGCTGTTGAGGGCGCCGCTAAACTGCCGAATACCAGAGTGCGTGCCTGAATCATTACCAAGATAATAGGGCTCGAAGGAAAACTTTTGCTCGGCACCGGGTCGCGACTTGGATTGCGGCTTGCGCAGCGGCTTGGGCGGCCCCTTGAGGTAAAACTTGGCCTTATTCTTCTCCTGGGTGGGCTGCCAGTCCTTATCGAGCCAAATCGTCGCCTGGGCAGTGGCCATGCAGACACACCAGAGCGGCAGACTGTACGGCAAACAGCGCAGAAGCGTGTAAAAAATACTGGAAGAAATACTGAAAAGAACACTGAAAAGAAGACGCAATCTACTCATCTCCTATGGCAGCGGCTTTAGGTGAAATTGATAGGGAATTGTCAGCGGCTCATGGTCAATCGAGAGATAGGCAGCGCTGCTCACGGCGCCATCGACACTTAGCCAACGCTCGTCAACCAGGGCCTTGTCTAAGGTATTTATCTCGCTTCCCTTTGCCGAATTGGCCCCTTTGGATAGCCGCGGCGATAGGTGTCGCCCCTGAGCGTCGGTGATCACCAAGGAGCGATATAGCTGGCTGATTGGCACCTCGGTCTTGTCCAGTGTCGATAGCCAAGGGGTGAGATCCACCAGCCAGGGACGGCGATTATCACCCGCGCCGAACGTCTGCCAATGGGCGTGACCAAGACACTCTATGCTGCCTTTGATGCGCTTGTCGTAAAAATAGCGTCTCTTGCCATCGGGCGTCATCAGCACATAGGCACTCTGCCCCAGGCCATTGTCGACAAGGCGCCACTCAACCAGCTTACCCGCCTCTTCGAAGCCCTCGCTGATTTGAGGCTGACACACCTCGGCGAGGGCGCTCGGTAACCGGATATAAAGATCGTTGCCCGTAATGGAGGCAATCGATGGCTCGCTTAATCGGCCAGGCTCAGCAACGGCGCCTCGATCGGTTACCCGGTCTAACTCAACAGGACCTAGAGAGGCTGACTCGAGCGGTGGATTGGCCAGGTTGGCCTCATAGGCAGCCTGGGTAACGAAGCTAATCTGTTTTGCTATCTTGCGATCACTTAACTGCGCGCTATGCAGGATCTTGAGCGATTCGGGCACGCTATCGAGCTGCAAGATATAGACATGAGTGCTTTGCTCGCGGGGAAACAGCTCATCGAGCAGCAGCTGCTCTGTGTTTGAGAGCCATGCAGGCCCCTGCCCCTCCGGCTCGACAATGCCCAGCTTGCCCTGTAGGCCATTGAAATCTGGCGCCAGGGCGTTAGCACCTAGATTGGTTATAGCCAGGCGATAGCGGCCGGGTTTACTCAGCGCGGTGAGCGTTAGTGTCGTCTCACCAAATCGATAGGGCTGCTTCAGCAGTTGCGCCCAGGGCAACTGCAGGCTGTAACGTTTCACTGGGGTGAATATCAGCTCGGCGCGGATCTGATAGAGCTCCTCCAACTTGGCTTTACTCTCCCCCCAACCTATGGGGAGCAGATTAACGCCTGAGCTGACCACACCATTGATGGCGCTGGCGCCGCGGGCGCTGTGTTGCCACAGCGGCAAGTCGATCACTCTATCCTTCCAGTCAAGCAACTCGATATTACGGTATGCGACCGAGGTGGCGTAATCCCCCGTCGTCAGGCCATGGATATAACGCAGCTCGATATCATCGCCGCCCCAGCCCGCAGACATGACCCCCTCATCGGGTTCCATCATGGCTACGCTGGCATCTCTATCATCCGGCGCCATGGGCAGGGTCGGAATATCGAACAGCTCGATAACGGCCCCCTCGCCGCCCAGAGCGTCATCCCCAAGATGCTCCTCAGCGAAAACGTCATCCTCATCGAAATAGTCACCCTCATCCTGCCACAAGATGCTGCTGACATAGGGGGTCGATGTCGGTGCCATTAGCCAGCGGCGAGCCTGAAGCTTGTCGCCCTTTTGTTGCTGGTCTACTAGCAAGAGTTTGTCGAGCCAGCCGTTTTCCCGATTGAAGCTCACTTCGCCAAAGCGCCGATATTCGATGCCTTGTCGCTGCGTATCTCGCTCGAGTCTCACTGTGATCCATTGCCCCTCGGTGGCGACTATCTGCCACTCTTCAGGCTCGCCAGCTCCTCTTTGCAAGAAATCGCCAAGCCCCGATGGCAATAAATTGCCAAGTCTAAGCGTATCGCCCACCGCGAGCGCCTTCTGTAGACGATGTGCTTGAGAAACAAGCGGATAGAACTCGAATAGCGATTTTAGGGGAGCGAGTACCGACTGCGCCTCTTGCCCCTGTTTAGCCACATAGGCAAGCCACTCATCTTGGGCCTTAAAGCGCGCCGTACTCTGACTGACGCCATTGTCCATTAGCAAGGTGCCCCGGCGCACTATGTTGGCAAGCGCCGCGCCGCGGCCGCTATCGTCGAAACTGTTGATATTGAGTCGATAGGCGGGGTCTTGATATTGCAACATAGTGGGCAAGACGGAGAAACTGACCGCCTTAGCGCTATTTGGCGCCGAGTCCACTCGATATTGGAGCAGTGCCCGAGCTCGGACACCGACTTGCTGGTTATCACCATGGGCAAATAGCGTGC
The DNA here is from genome assembly GCF_023349185.1 of Shewanella aquimarina. Classification (GTDB taxonomy): domain Bacteria; phylum Pseudomonadota; class Gammaproteobacteria; order Enterobacterales; family Shewanellaceae; genus Shewanella; species Shewanella aquimarina. The sequence goes on from NZ_JAKIKY010000001.1 coordinate 161,693, forward strand.
TCATGGTGACCTGATATTCGCGCTGGCTGGGGGCCATTTCCTGGCCATCCGATTCACGACCATAGCTGGGTGACGCCAGCCCCAAAAGGCTGAAACAGAGCGTCAATGCCGTAAAAACAATCCTGTTCTGGCTAGAGGCCATCCTAACTTCCCTGGCTTTGCATGTTGCTGAAATGTAATGAGATTAAACTATCCCTTCGGCCATTCTACACAAAAGCCCGGTGAAATCCACAGCCTTGGGCACAACCAAAACACATAGTCAAACCGATGGCCTGCTAACTCGCAATCGTCCCCTGAAACCTTTTAAAGATCGGCACTATCTATAGCCCTTTAGCGCTATAGATAGTGCTCCAACAATAACTTGCCGCTCATCGCTATCGACATGGTCACCACCAGCGGGCGGATGATCTTACTACCCTTGGTGAGCACCATGCGAGAGCCTAAGGTCGCACCTATGGCCTGACCCAAGAGCATCACGCCCCCCAGCAGCCAGAGCACCTTACCGCCTAAGGCGAAGAAGATGAGTGAGGCAATATTAGTGGAGAAATTCAGCACCTTGGCGTGGGCAGTTGCCTTTGCCAAGCCATATCCGGCGAGCGACACGAAGGCCAGCGCGAAGAAGCTGCCCGTACCTGGGCCGAAGAAGCCATCGTAGAAACCGACGCCTAAAGCGGCCGTCAGACCGAACAGGGTTGGCGAGAGTACCTGATGCTTGTCCTCTTCGCTGATGGACTTTGAAAACAGGAAATAGCAGCCTATCGCTAGGATCAAGAAAGGCAGCAGCAGCTTGAGCACGCTGGTGTCGATAAGCTGCACCGCAACCGTGCCCAAGGCCGCCCCCACAAAGGCGCAGCAGATGGCGAGCTTCATCTTGCTGAGATCGACCATCCCCTTACGCACAAAATAAAAACTGGCGAAGAAACTGCCGCCACAGGCTTGCAGCTTGTTGGTGGCCAGCGCCGCCGTGGGGGGAAGCCCAGCCCACATGAGTGCGGGAATGGTAATAAGGCCACCGCCGCCGGCGATAGCATCGATAAAACCGGCCAGGGCAGCCACCGCAAACAGCATGGCCACCAGTTGATAACTCAGTTCGACAGACATAAGGACTCATATAAAGCTTGATTAGAATTTGGCGGCTATTAAACGCCCTTTGCATCCATTTGGCAAAGGAGTTATCCTCGCCTTAGCGTGAAATAATCTCACACATAGACGATGAAACCACTGACACTCCCGCCCCTCAATGCGCTGCGCGCCTTCGAGTCAGCGGCAAGACACCTAAGCTTTACCCGCGCAGGAGAGGAACTCTTTGTCACCCATGGCGCCATCAGTAAACAGATAAAAACATTAGAGTCTTACTTGAATGTCAGCCTGTTTACCCGCCAACATAAACAGCTCAGCCTCACCCTGGAGGGAGAACGTTACCTGCGCCACATCAGCAGCGCACTGCAAAGCATCGGTCAGGCCACGGAGGAGCTAAGGTCACAGCCGGGTATCGCTCAGGCATTATCGATCAACGTCTTGCCCAGCCTTACCATCAACTGGTTGATCCCAAGGCTGGAGGAGTTTAAGGCGCGCCACCCTCACCTGTATGTGGATCTCTCCATCGGTGACTTTCAGGTGGACTTCAAACGAGATAAGTATGACGTGGCCATTCGTAGTGCCACGGTGCGGCCAAGCCATTGCCACGTGCTCAAACTGATGGATGAAGATCTCTGCCTGGTGTGCGCCCCCCAGCTCGCCGAACAGATAAAGACGCTCAAAGATATCAACCGGCAGACGCTACTGAAGCACACTACCCGCCCTGAGCTCTGGCCGCTCTGGGCCGAAAAGGTGGGCCTAAGGCTGACCACGGACAAGATGCTGGGGATGGAACATTTCTATATGCTGAGTCAGGCGGCTGTCAGCGGCATGGGGCTGGCGCTGATCCCCCGCTTCTTCATCGAAAGGGAGCTGGCAGAGGGCAGTCTGGTGATCCCCTTAGCGACCCAATTTACCAGCCCCTACGCCTACTATGTGTTGACGCCTAATCTACTACCGTCAAAGCAAAGTGAGCGACCACTCAAGGTCCAGGCCTTTATCGACTGGCTGCTGGAGATCTTTGCCCCATACCGCCACCAAAGCGACGATCTCAGTTAGAACTTACTCGAGCAAATCGCTCACATCGAAGGCCTCGAGATAGTTAACGCCCTGGCCCACATCGAACTCGAAGTTGAGCACCTTGAGGCAGGTATCGAAGGTCTTCTCGCCAAACCACTCCCGGTCGAAGGCATGCAACGCCTTGATGATCCCGGCCTGACCACCGTCGCCCTGGAGTTTAACCGGCGTCAGGGTGGCGATAAAGCTTGCCACCAGGCCGTAGAGGTCCTTCTCCGCCTCCCCTTCGGCGGCCCATAGCTGAGGGTCGGCATAGCGACGAGCATAATGACTGGTGGCGATATCCAGCCCTATGCCGAAGTTCACCAGTACGGCCTTATCGTCGCTACAGATGATGTTTTTCGGACAGATGGCGCCGTGATAGATATCCATCTGATGCAGATACTGCAGCGCCGACAATAACTGAGTAAACCAGGTTGCTGGCTGCCCGAATTGAATCTCGCTGAGTTCGTCCAGCGACACGCCTCGCTCCCAGGCACGACTGATAAACAGCTCATCGCTCTGGGGCAGCTGACCAAAGTTAAGCACCTGCTCCACATGGGGGTGATAGAGTTTCGACAGGCTGCGATATAGGCTGCTGAGCATCAGCCAGTCTGTCTCTACCTTGGCATAGATGGAGACACCGCAGGGGTAGTTCCCCTGAAGGTGACGGGCACGCCAAAACTGGCTGTGCTCTGTGGCGGCAATAAACTGCTCGAGCTGATAGTGATGGTCTATGATGGCGCCGCTGGCGATCTCGATACGCTCAGGCAGGGTGTCGCAGACGCCGTTGTCGATCAATGCCGCGATATCACAGCGGATCATGTCCAGATCTGTGTTACTGCCACTGGCGGCCTGGCGAAACCATTGGTAGATCCTCGGCTGACGTGTCTGCTCCGCCAGGGAAAGAAAACTGGTGGCGAAGGCGGTGATATCTTCGCTGGTATTGAGGTTGTCCTTGATATCGATAAACTCGACATCACCGAGATCCGAGACGAACAGACAGTTGCTCTGCCAGCCACCCACAGTCACCCCGCGGCGGTGGATCTGCTGCAGGCCAGACACGGCTCGGCGCAGGATCTCCAGCAGTTGATAGGTGGTCAGCTGTTCATGTTCGAGCACATCCAGCGGCACGCCCCGAGGCATACGGATGGGCAGCACCAGCTGCTCGCCATCCTGAATAAGGGGCGCACACTGAGGCACGCCGCTGCAGCCGGCCAGGGTTTGCAATCGCTTAAACTCGTCGCGCAGGCGCAGCTCATATTGCAATGACTCATCGCTGTTCTCAAACTGAGTAGGCACTAACATCTTGAGCAACCAGGGGGCGGTCCAGCCACCTGGATTGTACTCCGCCTGCCACACCTCGAGGCCACTCTGGATGAAGAGACACTTGAGCTTAACGAAGTCCTGGATCTTGTTGTTGCGCTGCTCTACCAGGGCCACCTGACCTATGGTCTCAAGCACCATCTGTTTCTGTTTGTCGGTCACCTGATGCTTACGCGGCGCAGTGAGTCCCCACTCCTTGGTAAGCGCCGCGACGATCTGACTCGGGGTATAGATACTAAGCGAGCCCTGCTGCTTGGCCAGCTCTATCTCCTCCCCCTTTCGCCCGGTGACAAACACCATCCCCTGACACCAGGGGGCATAGACGCCTACAGGGATCTTATGTTTGACGTTGCCTGCAAGCACACGGGCCACATAGTTGGCCTTAGCTAAACTGTTGTCCACCTGACGCCCGTCGAGCGACCAGGCATGCATTCCGGCGTCTAAGCGCCCTATGTAGCCCTTAACATCGACCACATAGACGCCCCACTCGCCGATCACCAGGGCATCGACTTCCATCGCCTGGCCCGATTTGGTGGGGATCTCCACATTGGTCAGCAGAATGTAATTTTCCGGCAACTCGTCGGCCAACATGGCAAATGCCCAGCGCTCGGCGTCATTGACCGGGGTTCCAAAACTGATCTGCTTCGCCATCTGCTCTCCCTAACTCTGGCTAAATGCTCTTGTCGCTAACATTACCGTAAAAAAAAGCCACTATAAATAGTGGCTTATTAAATTAGTGGCTTTCTAAATTAGTCGCGATTAGTGCTGGCAGTCGTCGCCGCACTCATGGTCGTGGTCGGCAAACTCGTCGTCACCTTCCTGATGCTGCATCACACCCCAGCCATCGGTGGCGCCGCCGAACTCCGCGGCAAACTCGTTAAGCTCGAACTCCTGATCGACGATCGCCTGGTAGTCGGGCACCATGTTGATACAGACGATAAGCTCCCACTTGCCAAGCTCGTCGTTGAGGTGTAATTCCATCTCACCTTCGAGCTCAGACTGAGCGAGTTCTTCCACCGCAGATTCGGCGTCACGCTGATCTTCGAAGATCAGGAAAAAATCCACATCCAAGGCCTTGGTTAAGTCGATACCCGCCTCGGCCATGGCCGCTAACATCTTGCCATTATCATCATCTGGAAACTGCATAGTTTGACTCCTTCTGGATCTCTCGGCGACGAATCACTAAGCGACAATTGTCACGCTTTCGCCGTTATAGCTGACCACCTGGCCGGCAATCACCTTCTTACGTTTACGGGTTTCGACCTCACCATCGACGGTCACCAGGCCTTCGCTGATCACCATCTTGGCTTCGCCGCCACCTGAGGTCATGGATTGCACCTTCAATACTTTATAGAGTTCGATATACTCATCACCCGGCAACAAGGCCAAGGTTTGGGATTCTGTGGTCACACTAACTACCTTTATTTAACTGAGTCGGCGGGAGTATACCACTCTGCCCTACTGCGGGCTATCGGGACGCTCCGAGGCGAGCAACCCATAATAGCGGTCGTCCACCCAGGTCTGGTTGAGCCTAAAGTTCTGCCTCAAGGTGCCCTCAAGGACAAAGCCGCACTTCTCCAGCACCCGCGCCGATGCAAGGTTATTGTCCGTACACAGGGCGATAAACTTATGCACCTTAAACTGCAGACAGGCCCAATCGATCACCGCCTTGAGACTCTCGGTGGCATAGCCTCGTCCCTGGCCGCTGCGGCTGAGCATATAGCCCATCTCGACCTGTCTCAGGCTGGCATCGACACAGTAGAAACCGGTGAAGCCGATAAACTCGCCGCCATCTATGGTTTCGATCACCAGGGTCAACCAGGCGCCGGACTCGTAATGCCAAGGAGTGAGCCTTTGATCAAACCTCTCCCGTATGACACCTTCGCTTTGGGGCGCTCTCACATAGCGATTTTGCTGCTCATCCTGATGGACCGACAGAAAATGCGGCCAGTCCTCAGGCGTGAGCGAGCGGATCTTCAAGCTATCAGTATATAACTCGAGACTCAAAAGATTAACCGCGGCTGGTCACTTCGAGCAGGTGGTAACCAAACTGCGTCTTAACCGGACCCTGCACCTCGTTTAGTGGTGCACTGAATACCACTTCGTCAAACTCGCGAACCATCATGCCTGGGCCGAATGAACCCAGATCGCCACCCTGTGCGCCAGACGGACAAGAGGAATGAGCCTTAGCCATCTCACCAAAATCCGCGCCGTCCAAGATCTGCTGCTTAATCTGTGCGCACTCTTCTTCGCTGCTAACCAATAGATGACGTGCTGTTGCTTGTACCATGTGGCACTCCTTTGATTTTCCTAAAAATGAATAAAATAAAACCCAGCAAGTATAAAACATTTGCTGGGTTTAAAAAGGCGTATCGCTCAGATTATGCCTTACCACCCTCTGCTTTTATCCAGCGGTGGATTTTTTGCTCCATGACCGCCATCGGCAGAGAGCCAGAGGTTAAGATCTGATCGTGGAAGCCTTTCAGATCGAACTTGTCGCCCAGGGCCTGCTCGGCTTCTGCGCGAAGCGCCAAAATCTTCAACTGACCAACCTTGTAAGAAAGGGCCTGGCCGGGAATCGCCATATAACGCTCTACCTCGGCGATGATATCGGTTTCGGCCATCGGCGAGTTGTCCTTCATATATTGAATCGCCTGTTCGCGGCTCCAGCCTTTGGCGTGTAGACCTGTGTCCACCACTAGGCGCATGGCGCGCAGCATCTCGTCGGATAGTTTACCGAAATACTGGTATGGGTCTTCAAACAAGCCCATCTCGATACCCAGGTACTCGGCGTACAAGGCCCAGCCCTCTTCGAAGGCGGTATAGCCGCTAAAGCGCTGGAACTCGGGCACACCAGTCAGCTCCTGCTTGATGGCTATCTGGAAGTGGTGCCCAGGCGCTGCCTCGTGCAGAGATAGCGTCGTCATGCCCCACTTAGGCTGAGCCTTAAGGTTGTAGGTGTTGATGTAGAACACGCCTGGGCGAGAACCATCCACCGCTGGCGACTCATAAGATGCCCCGGCAGCAGACTGCTCACGGAAGCTCTCCACAGGCTTAACCACATAATCGGCCTTGGGCATGACATTGAAGTAGTTAGGCAATACGGCGTTGATCTTGTCCTTTAACACCATATAGCCGTCAATTAGCCCCTGGCGCTCGCTAAAGAAGTACTGAGGCTCTGAAGAGAGTGACGCAAAGAAAGCCTTAAGGTCACCCTTAAAGCCCACCTGCTCTCTCACCTTATCCATCTCACTGAGAATACGCGCCACTTCATCTAGGCCAATCTGATGAATCTCGTCGACCGACATAGTGGTCGTGGTATGGGCGTTAGCTAGGTGTTGATACCAGAGTTTACCGTTAGGCAGCCCCCACCAACCATCGCTCGCTCTGGCGACCGGCAGATAGGTTTCCTGGAAATATTGCTTCAAAGCGGCCAGCGCAGGGATCAGCTCTTTGCTGATTAACGCGTCATATTGCTCGGTCAGCTTTTGCTTGTCAGCGTCACTAAAGCTCTCTGGCAGGTTGTTGATTGGTGCATAGAAGAGGCTATCTTTGGCCTGCTCAACTAACTGTGCATCCAGCTGAGGAATAATACGCTCAACCAGGACTCGTGGAAGTACTGCCTTGCTGGCAATCCCTTCGTCCATGCGTGCCTGAGCGAGCTTAGTCCAGTTGATGAAGCCTGACAGACGCGACAGCCAGTTCTCATAGTCTTTAAGCGTCTTGAATGGCTGTGCACTCTCGCCACTGCCCAGCTGCACCATAGTAATCACAGTGCTGTAGAACTGGTTCATCGGCATGAAATAGGCTGGGAAAGTCTCTGACACTAGGGCCATGTTTCTGTCATAGCTAAACATGTCGTAGCTAAGTTGCAGCGACTCGGGTAAGGCACTGCGATCGATTGCCTTAACAGCCTTCAGATAACGACTATTAAGCTCGTGACGCGCCTTGAGGTATTCCTCGGTGAGGTCGCCACCGAACTGGTCGTTGTAATCGTTCACGCCGACAAAGGTGGCGTACATAGGCTCCAATTTGAGCATGTCGTTGAAATAACGATCGACTAAGGCAAGGTATTCTTGCTCGGCGCTTTGCACTTGAGGCGCCACAGTCTGTTCTGGCGCCGGCGCATTGCCGTTAGCCTGGCTTGCACTGGTTTCCTTTTCCGAGCAGCCCACCATGGCCACCATAGCTGATATCGTCAAAGCGAGAAGCGTTTTGTTCATTCGAGTTATATCCTTCATATTCTGTGCAAGTGAGTGTTGTTTTCTATAATTACCTTAGGTGTATCTGAGGAGCGAGCTAATGATTTACTCATTTAGTAATTCTGGATTCAGAGATCCCGAAACTGGCGTCTACAACCAAACCTATTTTATGGAGGTGTTTAATCGTGAGTGGCACCGCCACATGCGTGAACGCCAGACGCTGGCCTTATTGTATCTTTGCCCACACATTCATGAAACAGTAAAGCAACCTCATTTACTGGAATTATTCATGAAACAGGTTCAAGAAGCGATATTGCGAACAACAGATATGGTGGCCAGGCTGAACCAGGATAACTTTGCCTTGGGGCTGTTTAACATAGATAGAGAAGGAACCGAAATCGTTATCGCCCGCATAGAACAGAAAATAAAGGATTTTAACCAGGATTATCAGCGCAAGCACAATAATCGTATCGACTATGAACTGGCCGGTTGTCTCTGCCAACCCGAGAGTGACCTCAACATCGAAAATCTGTTTGAAGATGTACGGTCGTTAACACATACCCTAGAGGGACAGAGGGAGCAGCATACGGCGATGCACTGCCTTAACTAACAGATTTGTTTGTCTACAGGCATAAAAAAAGCCCCTTGCGGGGCTTTTTATTTTCAGGCTTAAAGAGCAACGTTATAAATACGTGCCTTTTCCTTGATGTAGGCGAGATAACTGGTCGCTGTGCGCTTAGTCTTCTCATCCTTAGCAGCCTTCAAACAAGCGTTATATGCCGCTTTATACTGCTTAGTACCTAGATAAGCCAAGGTTAGCTCGAACTCGACCTCACCCGCGCTAACGCCACCGGCAGCCAATGCTTTCTTCAGCACAGGGATCGCCGCTTTGTGTTGCTCACGCAGAGTCAGCAGACGGGCTTGCTTAAGGTATAGCTTACCGTCGTTATTAACGGCAGCAGCCTTACCATAATATTCCGCCGCTTCCTTTAGCTCTTTCGCATTATGATAGAAGCCACCCAGGATAGACAAAGTTTTTTCATCTTCCTTAATCAGGCCACTCTTCATGTGCTTTTCATAGATTTTTGCCGCACGGTATGGTGAACCATTCTGCGCCAGCAGTTGAGACAGACGCGTAATGTTACCCGCAGTCTCTAAAAATCCATTCTTATAAGCTAAGTCGTAAGTTGCTAATGACTTATCATAGCTCTCAGTCATCAAATAAAACTGCGCTAGCTGTACCCATAGACGGCCATCTTGTTGGAAGAGTGGCACCATAGTCTCTAGGACTTTAATCGCATTTTTATAATCTTTCTTATTGAAGTAAGCAGTCAGCTTCATCTGGTATAAGCCCTTATCAGGCTTAGTGCTGATGGCCAGACCCTTATCGACAACGCTGAGTACCTTATCCCACTGCTTAAGCTCAGAATAAGCAATACCTATACGACGATACACTTGTGGATCTTCTTTACAGGTAAACTTCATCCACTCGTAGTAGTAAGGGATAGACTCTTTAAACTTCTTTTCCTGAATCAACAGGTCGGCATACAGACGCAGGGTTGCACCATGGTCTGTACCGCCAAGAATGTCTGCGTCAACGGCTTGCTTCAGATACTTGATCGCCGTACCCATCTGATTTTTTTCGGCATAAAAGTTACCCAACATACGGGCAATATAGGCCTTATCAAAGTCGTCACGGGGACTCGCTTCAAGCAAAACAGCGATCGCTTCGTCGATATTGCCTTCCTGATAAGCTTCGAAAGACTTTTGGACTTTCTTTGCCGAGCTTTGGCCTACGGCCTTAGACTGGCGCTTTTCAATCGGACACTTCTCGGCGGCGTTGGCCGCTGGTGCGACGACTAGGCTTCCACCGATGGCAAGCAATAGTGCTGCTGCAAGCGTATTAACTTTTTGCATCTCTATTTGCCTCCATCAAGTTTAAAGTCTAGTTGTACCGTCATGCCTGGTTGCTTAAGGGCTTTACCGTCAACAATCTTTGGCTTGTACTTCCACTTTTTAAGTGCACGCTTAGCTTCTTTGTCGAAGATACGCTTAGGATCGGCATTGATCACTTGCACATCTTCTACACCACCAAGTTCGTTGATGGTAAAGCTAAGTTGTACCCAGCCTTCCTTACCGTCACGTGCTGCCGCAATTGGATACTGAGGCTCGATACGTACGATAGGTGTTGCATCACCGTCACGAGTCATCATGTTACCCAGCTTGAAGCCAGTATTTGCAGTGCCAGCTACTACACCCGTCATGTTGAAAGACATGTTGGTGTCGATGTCTGATGAGCTATCAGGCGGTGGCGTATCTGGTAAAGGTGGCTGCTCAGGCGGTGTAGGTGGCTTAGGTTTAACCCTAGGCTTGTCCTGCACTTTCGTATCCTGTTTATCCATACTGATCTCAATAACCGGAGAATCAGTCGCAGTGTCGGCGCGTTTCGCGCCGCCACTGACCAAAAAGGCCATGAAAACAAACAGGGCGAAAGTAACAGCACCACCAATTAATAATGATACTATTCCTCTCAGCATATTAGTCTTTCCCCGCTGATACCGAAATCTTGTTGATCCCAGCTTTCTTCACATTGTCCATAACCTTAACAACAATGCCGTGTTCAGCTTCTTTATCAGCTTCGATCAATACAGCCGCTTCTGGTGATTCAGCCAACATACGTTCAACGTTTGCTGTTACACGCTCGATGTCAACCTGACGGTTTTCCATCTTAATAACGCCTGTCTTGCTCACACCAATAAAGATGTTTGCCGACTTCTGAGTTGTCGCTTGAGAAGCCTCTGGCTTGTTGTAGTCAAGGCCAGATGGCTTAATGAACGACGTTGTTACGATAAAGAAGATCAACATGATAAACACGATGTCGAGCATCGGTGTCATATCAATTTGCGCTTCTTCTTCTATACTTGAATGCTTTTTACGTGCCATGTTCAATCTCTCTCTAGTGGTGTGGCAGGCTATCTTTTAGCTTTTCCATACTGATTTTCATTTTGGCGTCCAGACGAGTACTAAAGAATACTCCCGATAACGCTGCGACCATTCCCGCCATTGTCGGCATGGTTGCCATTGAAATACCAGCTGCCATCATACGAGCATTACTCGTCCCATGAACTGCCATCACATCGAATACCTGTATCATACCGGTTACGGTACCTAGCAGACCGATCATTGGACAGATGGCTACTAAGGTTTTGATAATCAGCATACGAGCATTCATATCTTGTTTCGCTTGGGATACCCAAGCTTCACGGATACGGTGTGCATGCCAAGAGGTAGAATCCTCTCGATTGTCCCATGCGGTGATAATGTTTTTGTGCTCTTTTGGCGCAATCAGATTGAGATACCAATAGCGCTCAAGCATTAACACCCACATAAGGAACAGCACTGCCGCAACCAACCAGAGGACGTCGCCTCCGGAGGCCATGAAGCCCCTGACGGAATCCCAGATGTCCATCAGGTATAGCATCATTAGGCGTTCCTCTTCTCAGCGTGCTCGGCAACGATACCCGCACTTTGCTCTTCAAGTACTTGAACAACTGACTTGCTACGTGCAATCACGATAGCGTGCATTAGCATTAGTGGTAGTGCCGCAACCAGACCCTGTACAGTAGTCATCAGTGCCATAGAGATACCGCCAGCCATTAGCTTAGGATCACCAGTACCGAATAGCTGGATGCTCTGGAAGGTTGCAATCATACCGGTTACTGTACCCAGTAGACCCATCATCGGAGCGATAGCCGCTAGAACCTTGATGATAGAGATACGAGTCTCAAGAGCAGGAGTTTCTTTCAGAATCGCTTCGTCAAGTTTCAGCTCAAGGGTTTCAACGTCAACATCTTTGTTGTCGTGGTATGCCTTCAGTACACGGCCCAGAGGGTTGTTACCTGGGTTGTCGATGTTCTTACGTTGTGCGTTAACTTTCGCGCCAACAACATACAGAGTAACCAGACGCTCGATAGAGATCAGGGCACCTAGTACAAGCAGACCGATGATGATGTAACCGATGGTTCCACCCGCTTCGATACGCTCTTCGATAGTCGCCTTCTGAGTGAACACGTTTAGCAGTACACCACGTGCAGGGTCAACAAACAGCTTGTGAACACCAGATGTTTGGCCTTCGAAAGCCTTAACACTAGCGACTTGCTCACCACCAGGCTGCTGTGAAAGCTGCTGAACCAGACCTAGGTCGGCGTTATATACAACATACTGGCCATCGGCTAGCAGGTTGTAGGCACCAACACGAGTGATCTTAGTGTTGTGAACGTTACCATCGATACCCGTTACGGCACCGTCAAAAGTAACGACTTTGCCAGACTCGGCCATTTCGAATAGCTGCTCTTCCCAGAACTTTTCTAGCTCTTCGATTTTTGGCAGCTCTTTACGTGCACCTAGCTCGGCGATGAAAGCATCGCGACCTGGGAACTGAGCGCTTACGTTTGATGAAACAAGCTTACCAGCGAAATCACCGGCTTCACCTTTAACAACACCGAACATTTCACCCAAGTCGCCTTGAGCAATCTTACGGTCTTCTTCTAACTGAGCGATTTTGCGCTCGTTATCGGCGAATGCTTGAGAAAGATCTTTACCGCGCTGTTCTTCAGCAGCCAATGCCGCCTTTTCACGCTTTAACAGTGCAGCTTTATCGCCACGCTCCGCTTGGAACTCGGCTTCGCGCTTCTTGTTTACTTTAGCAGCGTTAGCACGATCGGTTTGAACTTGCTTAAGTAGCTGGTCGATGTTCTTAGGCGCATCAGCAGCGCTCACCATGCCAGCAGTTAAAGATAGACTTGCAGCAACGATTGCTGTAGAGATTAACTTTTTCATTATTGTGCAGCCTCCGCAGCTGGGATTGGTAACGCGAACATATCTGGAGCACCCTGGCCACGGGCCTGGCGAATTGCTTTAGTAATGTTACGTAGGTAGCTATCTTCTAGCTTATCCCATGCTTTAGTCTCAGGATTGAACATCCACGCAGACTTTTGATCTAGGCTTTGTGCATAGTAGGCAACGCGACCGAAGTTGATGAAATCAACCAGGATCTCTTTACCGTCAAGCTGCAGCTTACCGGTTTCAACGTTCATCTTATAACCGTATTCACGCTCGATGTTATAAGCATCAAGGATCAGACGGTATTTTTCAGCCAGCGTTACGTTGGCAGTGTTTAAGGTTTCACGAAGACGCTTGATACGCGATTCACGAGCTTCCTTGTTGAATGGCAGATCCAGAGCAACAAATTGCTCTAGTGCATCAACCATCTTGAACATTAGCGGTACAACGCCTTGACGTAGCTTATCAACACCATTGATGTCTTCTTGGATAAGCTTCATTGTTGCTTCTTGGTCTGCTACCAGGCCAGCTACATAATCGTTGTATGACTTAGTTGACTCACGAGTGTCTGCAACTTGGCCATATTCAAACGCCATGTCTTGCGCTTGATCGTAATACTTATCAACTTTCTTCTGAGATGCAGCTGCATCCGCATGAATTTTCGCATCCGCCTTCTGAACATCAGAAAGTGGATCGGCAACCACTAAGTTACTGCCTGCTAAGGCCAGCGCGCCAATGAGCGCCGTAGCGATTTTAGTTCTATTGCTTACCTTGGACATAGTTCCCAACCAATTTGAAGTGAAAAATAAAAGGTTTAACTTAACGGTAACACGGGTTTTCTGCTTATAGTTGCATGAATTCCGTAACCTTAAGTATGCATTTCTCTTGTGATTGTTAGTTATTATCTTCCCTTTTCTACACCGTTCAAGGTGTAGACCCGCAGGCATCATTTCACAAAATGTTGACCTGTGTCAACATTTGGAAACGGCTAAAACTGCTAGAAAAAGCTCTTAGGGCGTGAAAATAACACAAGAGTCGTTTTTTCAAACAAGTCAACATTTACAAATTTAATTCACATATACTGATTCAACCAATTAAAAACACTTAAAACACTGATTTATATAACCTTAAGAGAATAACAAAAGTAAAATATATTGTTAACAAAATATTAACCGGTCAGCTCTTCCAGAAACGTTTGCATCAAATTATGTTGTGCTGGTATTACCACGCGGTCTATTTACAACATCTTTTATACAAATCATGACTTAACGCCTTCTGGTGCTAGTTCGTTTTATTTATGACTATCTTCCAACCCAGTACCTGACCATCGTGATCTTCAATCTGATTGATGCTAACCAAGTTTGCTCCCAGTTCAATTAGATTAGCTAACATAGCAGAAAGCGCCAGTTCATCTAGTGAGGCTTCGACAAGCTCGCCGAGACGATCTTTTAAAGTATCAATTTGCTGTCGCGCAAAAGCTAAATACTCCTGCTTCTTTGCTAGCGGCCAAAACAGCCCCTGCTGAAAAAGGGTTGCGACATAAGTGAGTAATTCACTGTCTTTCAATGCTCCCTCATCTGACTGAGCCAGAGTGGAGATTTCTTGATTCAATTGGTGACGTAATCGCTCGCACTCTTGATTCTGCTTAATACGCTGGACATCTTCGGCATTGGTAAGTGTCCCCATCTGCAATATAAGCGTATCTATGGTCTGAAATACCCTTGCAATTACCTGTTGACTGATCAGAGTCAATATTCGCCGATTACGATTGATGATCATTGAGCGGCTATGATGCGTCACCAAACTCAGTCTGCCACCAGGACGGAGCACGCGAAGCGCCTCAGGGATAGAAAGTGCTAAATCTGAATACTCGAGACCATATTGAGAGATGACGAGATCAAAACTATTATCATCAAAAGGCAAATCCGAACAATCGATATTCGAGACCAGCGATACATCGACCTGTTTATTTAGCACTAATTCATCAAGCTTGGTGCTAATTTTTGCAAGGTCTACACCTATTACTTCACCCTTCCGGCTCGAGTCTTTAAAAAATTGATTAAGTAACAGCGGTAGTGCCCCATTACCCGTTGCGAGATCCAGCACCTTAAAATTATCAGGTAAATCGTTAAAGTCATGATGCCAATTTGTCTCTAACACCCCTGAATAATTGCCAGAAAAACTGTCCCCAAAAGATGTCAAATGTCCTTGCTGCCAGTATTCGTCCCAATGTTGGCTCATAATGCTCGCCCTTCAGTCTTGTTGTTATTAGCTTATTAATATCATAAAAAAAGGCCCTAAATAGGGCCTTTTTATCAGATATTTATACTAAAACTATTAGCTTACTCTTAGAACTTCAGAGTGTAGCTTGCGCGGTATTCGCGGCCATAGTTGTTGTATAGGTCAGCGTTTTCGAACTTACCGTCTGAAGATAGAACTGGATCTTCATCAGTTAGGTTGTTAACACCTAGCATGATTGAACCGAATGAACCTGCGTCATAAGTATAGTTGATGTTATGGATTAACCATGAATCAAGCTTACCTGTGTCTTTAGTTTCATAAGTTGAATCAGTGTAGTTCATGTTCCATGAAACGCGGTGATCGCCCATGGTATAAGTTGTAGTGAATACAGACTTGTACTCAGGCTGACCATTCCAACCCTTAGTATCTACAGCACCGGCACCACCTTCAACTTCTTCGGTATATTCCAGTACGAAGCTGTTAGTCCATGCCAAACCGAAGTCACCGATATCAGTTTCTAGGTTACCGTTAAATGCAACGTCAAGACCTCTGATTTGAAGTTTGTCGCCGTTACCGTAACCAGTACCGATCTCTTCTGCAGCACCAGTTGCATCACGCTTAACATAGAAAGTGTCTGTAGGAGTCAATGAACCGCTTGCGATACCTTCCATCACGTTTGTGATTGAACGCTGGCTGATAACGTCATCGATCTTCAGATCGAAGTAATCAACCTTGATACCGAAGTTATCAACTACATCCCACGCAACACCCAAGTTGATGTACTCAGAAGTCTCAGGACCTAGATCCTTGTTAGCGCTGATCCAAGTATCATACTGCTTTTCAGGACACTTATCTTGTGGGATACCAGTAGCAGCACAGTATGGGTAGTCAGTACCGTCTTCAGCACTGAATGTAGTCGCAGCATATAGCTGATCAAGTGCTGGTGCACGGAAGGCTTCAGAGTAAGAAGCACGAACAACAACATTGTCCAGAGCCTGCCAACGAATAGATGCCTTAGGTGCAACGTTATCACCGAAATCACTGTAATCATCGTAACGAGCAGCGATGTTCAGCTCAATGGTGTCAGTCAGAGGAAGAGCTGCTTCATAGAAAGCCGCCCAAACTTGACGGTCACCGCCAGCAGAGTTACCAGCACTACCACCGATTAGACCCGCTTCAGACTGTGCGTCATAAACAGAGTCATAATCTTGATCGAAGTATTCCATACCGAAGTAGTGAGCAACCTCACCACCTGGCAGCTCAAATGCGTCGAAACCGATACCAGCGTTGTACTGGTGGAAGGTCGCACGGTCTTGCGTCAGAGTCGTTGCTTTCAGGTTGTTTACACCAGCTTCTGAACCTAGATCGATGCCGTTAGCTTCGTTGTAAGCAAGACCTGAGTAACTTAGGTAGTACTCACCGATAGACTTGTTATCAGCCTTGTTGTAGTGGTAGTAGAATTCCCAAGTCGCATCGTTCCATGCGCTGATAGAACCACGAAGACCAGTCAGGTAATCTTGGTTGTAGTCGTCTACGTTACCGTCACGAGTACCGATACCAACCCAACGGAAGTAACCTTTCGCTTCAACATCGAATGGGTTATGTGGATTGTCTGGTGACATGTTGTTCCAAGCCGCGGCTGGAGGCGCATAACGACCGAAAGAGTTGTTCTGTGTGAACATCACACGACCAAACCACTCAACATCTTCAGCAACTTCATAGTTAGCATCTACATAAACAGTGTTGCGGTCTACAGAGGCTTTGTTGAATGAAACGTTACCGTATGCATACATACATAACTCAGAACCCGCACCGAATACATCATCACCACGTACTTTCTTAAATACGTTGTCACCGTATTGTGCAGCTAAGTCATCACACAGCGGTGAAGGCTGGTAAATACCAGTGTCAGGGTGTTTTACACTCGCACCGTAATAACTCCAGCCATCAGTTTCTGAATAAGCTTGAATTACGCCGTCACCGTTAAGATCACGCATCCAAGGAGCTGTGAATTCACGATCTGCATCAGAGATGCCCTTACGGTCTTGATGGTCGAATGCAAAGGTAATGTTACCCTTATCCATTTCATAACCAGCAACCACAGAGAATTCTTTACTTGTCAGGCCGCCGTCACGGTCTCGAGAACCGCCACCAACGTTGAATTCGATACCTTGGAAGTTCTTCTTCATGATGATGTTAACAACACCAGCAATCGCATCAGAACCGTAAGTAGAAGAAGCACCGTCGGTTAGAATTTCGATACGCTCAACCGCCGCCATAGGAATAGCGTTAAGGTTAGCAGAAGCACCACCTAGAGTAGGTGAACCTGGGAAACGCTTGCCATCGATCAGAACTAGGGTACGGCTTGAACCAGCACCACGTAGGTTGATTGTTGCTTGAGACTGAGCAGAACTACCAGAACGCTCAGAGAATGAACCAAAAGAGTTTAAGTTACTGTTACGTAGCGCATCAGCTACTGTAAAGTTACCTTCAACTTTCATGTCATCTGCAGTGATCGTTGTTACAGGTGATGCACCTTCAAGATCACTACGCTTAATGCGTGAACCAGTAACTTCAATACGTTCAACTTTATCTGCAGCTTGCTCATCTGCCGCGAATACTGCTGGCGCAGTAAATGCCGTCATAGCTGCACCGCTAACTAGTGCGAAACGCACTGAATTAGCTAATAAGCTGTTCTTATACATGTTGTTTCTCCCTGGACTTTATTTTTTATTTTTTTGTGAAAGTAAACACAAATCAACACCAATCGTTACACTTGTGCACATTCGCCAACAAATAGAACCACATGTGAAACATTTAATCAACAATAGCATCACTATTTTCACAGATTTAATTGGTGACCGCTCAATTTGTAGACGACAGTCACAATAAGTCAGGTTTTTGTTAACAGGAGCAATTCGACAGTTTATGTACAAGAATCCCACAAATTAACTAGGCAGACAAATGAAATAAAAGATTAATCACTATAAAAACAATAATATAGTGATTTAAGAATATTTAATCATCCAACAGCTCATACTAAATTAAGAGAGTGTTTAATTAGATACAATCAAACTAAACAACGACAAGATGTTAAATGTCTGTAGCTGTAACAAAGAGGCTTAATTCCAAAATCACGCTGCTCATTGGGCGGAACTCATATTTTTACGTAAAGAATTGATTACAAATTAAGCAGCCAGTGAAGATTAAATCGCAGTCTCCTTTAGGTAACGTCATTAGGCCATGACGCACTATCGTTAAGAGCAGACAATGAGGTGAAATGCTAACGCTAAAATAGACACATCTTCGCCATAGTGAACAAAGAGACTTAAGTTAAATGGTGAGGCAAACTAAGACTGGATTATCCCCCGCTCCTTAACGGAAAAACTTTTTGGCTGAACATAAAAAAGCGCCCAATAGGCGCTTTTCTTTAAATTGATCAGACTTTCAGTCGTCATTACAAGCTGTATTACAGTGTGTAACGAATACCTATGGCTACACCGTCTTCTTCGAATTTAGCCTGGGCCTCTGCATCGGCACCATCGAACTCACTGAAGTCTTTACGGCCTTCAACATAGAGTACTGTGTTGGCATCCCATACATAATGCAGACCGACCACAACGAACTGACGCTTGAACGTAGAATTAGGATCGACATTGTTTGGCTGGATCACATAGTCCTTACCCGCATCTAAGACGTTGTAAGAAACAAAGGGACGGAATCCATTATCAAACTTGTACGAGAACAGGGTTTCGACACCGTAAGAGTCTTTGATCAGACGACCCAGGTTATCGGTATCATGGTTCTCATTCTTGTTGAAGTTAGCCGCGCCATAGAAACCTTCACCATCCCAGTTCCCCCAGGTCGCACCGACACCATAAATCACATCTATGGCGGTGATCTGCTCAGAGGTCTTTCTGAAGGTGACATCAAACTCACCACGGTTGATACCGGCAGTGACAGAAAGTTTGTCGTTTACCTGGTAGGTAGCAGAAGCACCATAGGTGTAATCGTACTCAACTTCCTCTGAATCTAGCACGGGATCTTGGCTGTCCCAGCGCTCTTTACAGTCTGTAGGCAGGTTAGGATCTGCTTCGCAGGTATAGAAGGTATCGTGCTTGAGCTGCGCCTGAACGGCAAAGCTTAGATCGCCTATGCTATTACGGTACTGTACGATCTTGTCACCACGACCCACACCGTTTACCGCGCCATCGGCCTTATTGTAGGTATATACACCCGCAGCGTTACCATCCCATACGAAGCCGTAGTTGGTGTTATAGACGACGTCATACCAAGCGCCCCACTGCTTACCTATGGTCAGGCTACCATAGAGATCATGAGCAATACCGACATAACCTAAACGGTTGTTAAGAAAGTCACCGCTCTTAGATTCGAAGTTACTCTCGCTGCTGTATACGATTTCGCTGTTACCGAATGGATTAACTCCCCACTCAAGCTTAGTGAAGGCCTTCCAGCCATCGCTCATCTCACGAGTAAAACCAAAATTGATCCGTGATGCACCGTTAACCACTTCAGTTGAACCTTGAGTGTTAATAACACGGGCATCAATAAAACCACCAATTTCTACCGCATTTTTATCGTCTTTATAGATCTCGATAGCGGATACAGCGGGGACAAAAATGACAGCCGCTAACGCTGTTGCTATTACACTCTTCTTCATCTGTTTGTCTAACCTTTTGTTATGTTCAGTCTGCTTTATCTTTTTGCGCTACATTCCGTTGTTTTATTTCGTTCCAATTTCAGCTAAAGACTAGCAAAAGATTAGCATTCCCTCAAAGACGAATATCACAATAACGGCGCTATTTTTCACCAATTTAACTTAAGAACTCCCGAAATATCAGACTTTACACTAAGCGTTAACAATTCATCACTATCTCAACAACCAGAAAACAACTAAATTAACGACATTTGCTTGGCCACAAGATTATTGAAACTAGTGTTTAAAATTGAAAGTATGGGATCAGAAATAGGCGCTATCTGTTTATCCAGATAATACTGATAATCGATCTTTCCAAGACGATGCTGTACAGGTTCTGCGCCATTTTGAGTCATCAGATAGCTAATCTTCTCGCCCCGTTTACCATGGCTATCATCTCCGCTTCGCTGACACCAGAGGGTCGCTGCCTTAACGTGAGGCGATGACTTTGCAGTATAGTCTTCTATGTTGCGCCTAAGGCGTTTGGAGAAGATTAATTTATCGTCCAGCTCGCCCTGCTGCAACGCCTCGACGATCTGCTTTAAATAACCAAGCACATCCTGCTTGGCAAAGAGCCGATAATAAAGCTCGCCCTGCACCTCACGCGCCAAGGGGCTCCAGTCACTCCTTACCTGCTCCATCCCCTTAAAAACCAACTTGAGACTGCGGTCATCCTGCTGGTACGCACCCACATAACGCTTCTTAGAACCCTCGGTTGACCCCCTCAATGTCGGCATAAAAAACTGCTCGAAGTGACGTTCATATTCAAGCTCTAGGTAACAGTCTAGCTTAAAGTCCTGCTTGAGCTTGTGTCGCCATTTTTCGTTGATCGATGCGACCAACTCCCGGGCAAAGGCATCGATATCACCAACGCGCTCTGGCGATGAGACATGCACAAAGGTCGAATCGGTATCACCATAGATGACGGTCAATCCCTCTGCTTCAATCCATTGCTTGGTCTGTTTCATGATCTCATGGCCCCTAAGGGTTATCGAGCTGGCTAGGCGCGCATCGTGAAACACACAGCCGCGAGAACCCAGCACCCCATACAGGGAATTCATGATGATCTTTATCGCCTGGGAAAGGGGCGCATTGGCATCGCGCTTTGCCTGCTCCCGCTTGGCCGACAAACTGGCGATAAGTTCAGGCAGGATGGGAGAACTACGGCTAAACTGCGCCCCGAGAAAGCCGGGGACGGTATCGCTCTCTGCTTTGGCGCCTTCTTTTGAGCATTTTGCGCCTTCCTTTAGTCCTTCCACCAATCCCTTAGGATCGATGAGAAAGGTTCTGATGATCGAGGGATAAAGGCTCTTAAAATCGAGCACCAATATGTGCTCATAGAGACCGGGTTTAGAGTCCATCACATAGCCGCCCGGACTCTCTATGCCATCGCTTATCGGCACACTTGGCGCCACATAACCGGCGCGGTGCAGATGCGGCAGATAGAGATTATTAAACGCCGCCACCGAGGCACCTACACGACCTAGCTCTAAACCTGTCAGGCGAGAACGTTCCATCACGAAGGCCAGCAGATCCGTTTTTTCGAAGATCTCCCACACCAGGCGACAATCGGTAATATTGTAGTGGGCCAGCGCCGCCTTATCTTGACGAAACAGCGTCACTATCTCTTCCGCCCTTTGGCTGACATCATGAATCGCCTTGCCTTCACCAAGCAGTTCCCTGGCGACAGACTCCAGGCTAAAACTCTCAAACTGATAAAAGGCCGCCTTTAACCAATCTATGCCATCGAGCACCACACGCCCGGGCAGAATTAAGGTCTCCGGCCGATATTTGTTATCGACACGCCACGAAAGCTGCGTACCCTGCCTGCCCAGCGTTAGCGGAATATTGAGTGCCTTGGCCCTGCGATACAAAAGTGCTAAGTCAAAGGTGACCACGGCCCAACCAATGATGATGTCGGGATCATGCAGCGTAAACCAGTCGAGCAACGCCTTAATTAGCGCCGCCTCATCTGCCACAAGCTGAAGATAGTCTGGCGGCGACTCAACCGCCTCCCCCACCATGATCACCTGTTTGTAGGGCTCGCCGCTGGCCGATTGGCCGTAAAGCCCGACACTGAAAAGCTCGCCATCCATCGCACATTCGAAGTCCAACGAGACCACAGCAAGCTCAACATCTAATTCGCTACGCCTGGCCCGCTCGGCAATAAAAGTCGGCATATCCTCTGCTTGATTCTGCCAGCGGCCGATAAACTCCACATCAAGGGCTATGTAACGCTCGATAAGATAACGCTGCTCGGCTCTCAGTTCAGACTCGTAAAGGGAGATCCCCTTATCGGTGGCGATACGGCTTAGATGACGAAAGCTTTGATTATTGGCGAAATAGAGGGCGCTGACCGGCTCGTCGTCGAAGGTGGTTAAATTAAGCGCCTCGCTGCGTAAGCCACTCTCTTGGTTGCCATCGAGCAAGCGCAACTCATCCTGAGTCCGGCAAAAGCAGATCCGCTCGCCATGAGGCACGATCACCCGCAGCGGCCCGTCGGCCGTACAGAGGTAATAATGTAATTCGCTGCCTAGGCGGTGACGGGTTAAGATCCGTCCCTTTACACTCAATACAGGGGTGTTCAAATCATGCAAGCTTTGCTGTATTCCATTTTAATTCAATATATTAGGATTGTTGACGACAAATAAGTCGTGAATTCCTCACATCAACTCTTCTTAGGCTATGTAATCACTGTTATTATGTACAGCATTATTTGCCAGACATAAGCCTTCATGTTATCTGCCGACGTTAAAACCCAGATCCGCACGATTTATAAAGATATTGCCGCCGCCCTGCCTAACTTCAGATCGCGTCGGGAACAAAATTATATCGTCGCAGAGATCTCCAAGACACTTGCGGGTGAATATGACAAGCACAGGCGTATCATAGTGGTCGAGGCTGGCACTGGCATAGGTAAGTCGCTGGCTTATATCTTGGGTGCAATCCCACTGGCATTGGCCAGCAAGAAAAAGGTCTGTATCGCCACGGCAACGGTTGCCCTGCAGGAGCAGCTGCTCAACAAGGACTTACCCTTCTTCTCCAAGCAATCTGGGCTTAACTTCACCTTCGGTTTGGTAAAAGGGCGTCAGCGCTATGTCTGTCTCTCCAAGCTGGAGATGCTGATCGGTGGCGATGACGGCACTCAGATGGCCATGTGGCAGACCAAGCCCGACCATAGTCAGGTCGAGCTCTTACAAGGCCTGCTGAAAGACTTTCACGAAGGACGCTGGAACGGCGAGCGCGACACACTATCTCAACCGCTACCGGATCACCTATGGCAGCAGATCGCCTGCGATAAACACAGCTGTCATCGACAACTCGCCAGCCACAGACACTGCCCTTTCCATAAGGCCCGTGAAGATGTCGACACCTGGGATGTGCTGATCGCCAACCATAGCCTGCTGTTTGCCGATCTCGAGCTGGGCGGCGGTGTGATTCTGCCCGACCCGGAAGAGCTCTATTATGTGATCGACGAGGCACATCACCTACCGTTGGTGGCTAGAGACTTCTCGAGCGCCCAGGCCACCCTGAGAGGCGCCATCGACTGGCTTGAAAAGGTCGGCAAGACCAGCGCCAAACTGCAAAACCAGCTCAAGAGCAACAACATCATAGCCCCCGCTCAGGCCATGTTGGATAACATCAACGATCTCACCAGCCTGCTCACCAGCGTCGCGCAATATTGCGATGGCCAGGCGGCAAAATTTGATAACCCTGAGCGGCGCATCCGCTTCGAGCACGGCAAGCTGCCAGCGGCGCTCATCATGCTGGCCGAAAACCTGGCTACCGCATCCAGCAGCGCCCTCAAGCAATTTAACAAGATGCTGGCCCTGCTCAACGAGGCGATTAAGGATGGCGAACTGCCTAAGCACCAGTCAGAACAGCTACTGAGTGAGACAGGCTTCATGTTGCAGCGCCTTGAGAACCTGCAGAAGCTGTGGAAGATGATGGCCAAGGAAGACAGCGCCAAGGGCGCCCCCATGGCCCGCTGGGTAGAGCATCTTGTGGGCAAGCAGAGTGACTATCTGTTTAATGTCTCCCCTATCGAAGTGGGTTATATGCTCGAAACCCTGCTGTGGGAGAAGGCCGCCGGCGTGGTGCTCTGTAGCGCCACCCTGAGGGCACTCAACAATTTCAATCACTTTACCCATCAGGTGGGACTCTCTATCAATGATGGCAGTCGCTATCTTGCCATGGACAGTCCGTTCGACTTCCAGCAGAACGCCACCCTCTATCTGCCCAAGATGCGCACCGAACCCACGGACGATCGCTATACCGATGAGCTGGCGGAACAGATCCTCACCCTTATCGATGGTGAGATGGCCACCCTGGTGCTGTTCGCCTCCTACTGGCAGATGGAAAAGGTGGCCGATCTGGTCAGGAGCAAGATTAAGTCGCCGCTGCTTATCCAGGGGGAGGCGTCCCGTCAGCAGCTGCTACAAGATCACAAGACGCGCTGTGACAATGGCGAGGTCAGCATCATCTTTGGTACCGGCAGTTTCTCCGAGGGTCTCGACCTTCCCGGTGACTACCTGACCAACCTTATCATCACTAAACTGCCCTTTGCCGTCCCCACCTCACCGGTGGAACAGGCGCACGCGGAATACATTAAGGCAAAAGGGGGAAATTCCTTCTTACAGCTGACGATCCCAGATGCTTCGCGTAAACTGATCCAAAGTTGTGGTAGATTACTGCGTAAAGAAGAGGATTATGGCAGGATCACCATATTGGATCGCCGCTTAGTGACCAAACGCTACGGCAAGTCTCTACTGGATGCCCTGCCCCCCTTTCGACAAGTCATTGAATAGGAAGACCATTGGATCTATTACTCGACCCAGGTAGCTGGGCGATTCTTGCTGCGACCGGCTTTATCGCAGGTTTTATCGATGCCGTCGCCGGTGGCGGTGGCCTACTGTCGATCCCGGCCCTGCTCACCATAGGCATTCCCCCACACACGGCGCTGGGCACCAATAAGCTGGCCGCCAGCTTTGGTTCCTCCATGGCGGCCTTTACCTATTATCGTAAGCAGTTTTTTACCCCCAAGTTTTGGTATCACGCCTCTATCGCCACCTTCATCGGCGCCGTAATAGGCACCTTTGTGGTCTATCTTATCGACAATCAGTGGCTGGAAAAGTGGCTGCCGCTGTTTATCATCGCCGTGGCCGTATATACCTTACTTAAACCTAACGCCATGGGCTGCCCCAGCTATGAGCCGCCGGTGAAAGCGCCCTCCAAATATAAGCAGTGGCGCCAAGGGCTACCACTTGGTTTCTACGACGGATTTGCCGGCCCGGCTACCGGCGCCTTCTGGACCATTAGCAGCGTATCCCAATATCGACTGCCGGTGCTCAATAGCTGCGGCCTGGCCAGGGCCATGACCCTTATTAGTAATCTCACCTCCCTGAGCGTGTTTCTGGTGTTGGGACAGGTGAACCTGATGGTCGGTCTGTCGATGGGGCTTTGCATGATGCTCGGCTCATTTATCGGCGCCCGCACTGCCATCAAGTTTGGCGTCCCCTTTATTCGTCCTCTGTTTATTAGCATAGTGATACTCATCGCCATTAATCTGGCATGGGGAGCCTGGGCATGAAGACAAATGAACTTATCCATCGCCTGCGAGTCCAACTGAAACAGTTAGAGCAAGAGGTACTGCAACACGACAGTCAATTGCCTAAGGGGCAGCGCAAGCTGCTACAAGATACCGAGCGATTTAATGACAACCTGTTTAATCAGGCGGGCGCGCAGCTCTCTCCCTGTATAGATCAGCTCAGTAAGAAGATCGCTCAGCTCGAGAAGCTGCTCCAAGGCAATATATCGGCGACCACCATCACCCTGGCCTGTGAGGGCATTCAGGACAGGTTTACCGCCTTGAGGCGCGCGCTGAATACCACGACACTCGGTGTGAAATCAGCCGAGCAACAGAAAGCTTCGCGGATCGCTCATGCGCGTAAACGTCGCCAGAAGAGCCACGCCCAGAGTGGATTTAGCTGGATCGCCGCCGGAGTGATGAATAACAGCCACCAGCTCTATGAAGAATTGAACAAACATATGAACTGGGTTCACACCTTTGAACAAAAAATTACGCATTTGCAATCTAAGCTTGAAAACTGTCATAGTGCTGACAAAATTGCACTGCAAAATGAAATACTTTTGGTCCACCGCCGCTTAGGCAAGTGCCGACAAGCTATCAGCTATATAGAAGATCGTATTCAGGCGTTCGAACGCCCATACAAGCATCAGAATCGTTAAGGAGCAACAATGAAATCAATCAAGCCAATCACCGCTTTAATCGCTCTGCTTGGTGCCTCATCGGCAATGGCTGCCAACCTCACCATCCCCATGGCTTTCGAATACCTTGCCCTAGACGGCAAGAAGGTGGAAGGCAGCCTGTTTAATCACAAATCTGATCTCGAGTTAAGCCAAGGCACGCATAAAATTGCTATCCGTTACCACGACATGGTGCAAGATGACTTCAGCGATAGTGAAAGCTTTGTGAAATCATCTCCCTTCATCGTAACCCTGGCCGTCGATGGCGACTATGACTACCGCTTGCAACCGGCCGAAGGCGAGATCATCAAGAAGCCTAAGGCGTTCGCCAAGTCACCCGCCGTGGTGATCAGCCGTGTCGATGGCGGCGTCGTTAACTACAAGGTTGCCCAAACTGACATCACAGAAGACAGCTTCGTCAGCAAGCTGTTTAATGGCAACTCGGGTCAGGATATCGAAACCGCCGCCGCTGCCGCGACCGGCGCAGGCGTTGCCGCGCAAGCAAGTGCCCCGGTACCGCAGGCAGGCGCTGTCGAAGCCGTTACCCTACCCGCTACATTGCCGACGAACCCAAGTGCAAGCGACGCCGATCATGCTCAGCAGATGTTGCAATACTGGTGGCTACATGCCGACGACAAGACACGTAAAGAGTTTATGAGCTGGGCAATTAAACAGCTGTAAATCCTAGATGGTACCACTCGTCTATCACGCCAGCTATTCACAGCTGGCGTTACCCTACCACCACAGATTTCCCATTACTAAATACCAGGCGCTCTACCAATACCTGCTGGATAGACAGATAGTCGACCCGACCGCATTTCACTCCCCCGAGGCGGTCAGCCTTGAGTGGCTGAAATCGATCCATTGTCCCGACTATGTCATGCAATTTATCGAGCAGCGTCTGCCCGACAAGGCGGTGCGTCGACTTGGATTTCCTCTGAGCGAGCGATTGACTCAGCGGACACTCTACTCTATAGGTGGCACCCATCTCGCCTGTGAGCTGGCAGCAAAACACGGTATCGCTCTGCAACTGAGCGGCGGTTATCACCATGCCCACTATCAATTTGGTAGCGGCTACTGCGTATTCAACGACCTGATCTCTGCCGCCCTACACGCCCAGACACTAGAGGGGATCGATAGGGTGCTGATCTTCGATTGCGACGTGCATCAAGGCGACGGTACGGCCGCCATGGGTCAGGCTCATGACGAGATCTACACCTGCTCCATTCACTGCCAGGAAAACTTCCCGGCTCGAAAGCAAACCTCTGATCTCGATCTGGAATTACGCCGGGGTGTCACCGACGATGAGTACCTTGAGGCCGTGGCACAAACCTTAGAACTCGCGCTGCGCCTCTATCAGCCGGATCTGATTATCTATGACGCGGGTGTCGATGTGCATCAGGATGACAGGTTAGGCCATCTCGATATCACCACAGAGGGGATCTATCAAAGAGACAGGCTGGTGTTAACAAGCGCCAAAACCGTCGGCATTCCTATCGCCTGCGTCGTCGGAGGCGGTTACAACAAGTCGGTAGAGGTCCTCGCCGAGCGCCACGCGCAAGTTTTTATTGCCGCCCATGCCATATGGTAGCAAACTAGATTATGCTTAGTTAAACCGCAACGGAACCCGAGGGAGAAGCTATGCAACTGGAAATTCGCAATTATTACGAAGTGTTGTTGATGGAGATACTGTCAGATGAAGGATTGTTCGACGAGCTACCCGAAGACTATCTTGCCGATCTCTGCTGCGTAACCCTAAACCAACTACCAGTACGTTACATACGTCACCTGGTCGATACCTACTTCTTCGAGGACTATAACGAACTCAAGCAGATGAAGGAGGAGATCCAAACGGCACTGGAAAAATCGAGAGCCTTCTTAAAGTCCAAACTGCCCGAAGAGCAAACTCAAACGGAAGAATCCTGAGGCGGCCAAGGTAAGAGCTTATCTGTTGCTGTTAGCAGCAAGAGTCAACAGCAGGCTATTTTTCTCTGGTGGCGAGTGACTTTCTGATTTCCCGCTTGCCTAAAATACCTTGCTGAGACTCAGGCACGACAATTCGCGCAAACCAAATGCCTGATGTCCTTTGCGTGGACGAGATTGAAACAGATAAGGAGGGTTTTTAGATAACCTATTTATCATCGAGTGTACCACCAAGTGTATCACCTGAGGTATTTCTGAGCTAACTCGTTGATAATATATGAGATTGGAGGTTCCCCTAGAGCCACACCCCGGCACATGAGTCGCCTGCTGCGGTTGCTCCCTTCCGGGCCTGGCCGAGTTCACAAGTTATCATTGCGGGGGGATACAAGGTAAACCCCCATTAACTACTTCAGAAATACCCCAAATCGGGCTAAGTTGTTAATGTCGCACTCTTTGTACCACCAGCTAAACCTAATGGCAAGCAATACACAGTCTCGCAGCACAAGCTAAAGGGTATACGTATCAAGTAAATGAATGGGCTATGGGCTGGCATTGGTTAGACCAACTCTACCAAGTCGCTTTCCCATAGCTCGGATAGCCTTTCAAAAATGATAAAAAAATCTGGGACCGTCTTATTAATATATGACTCTCATTGAGCCCCCCCTCCCCCCAAGGTCATTGAGAATAATTTACCTTATCTTATGGACTTAGAGGTCTAAGGATTTCGATTATTCTTACATCAAATACCACGAATTGCCCACGTAATGACTCTGCGTGATAATCTTCTGGGAACTGTATTGGAATACGAATATCATCCCCTTGTCTTGCACCAATAACTCCTTCTTCAAAGCCAGGAATCATCCTCCCAGAACCTATAACAAGGTCAAACCCTGTGGCAGTGCCACCTTCAAATGGAACTCCATTTAATTCACCAACGAAATCAACGGTGACCTTATCCCCTAATACAATAGGCCCATCTACCGCTGATAGCTGACGTTCAACATTAATCGCTTTTGGCTTACCCTCAACAGACTCGTCGCCTCTATCAGGAGCGTCACTTACAACATATGCTCCCAAACTCACATCACCAGCATAACAAGTCGCACCGGGATTGAATCGATGACCAACGTCGAAATTGCCGCTAGCCATTACATTTTTTACTTTACGCTCAACCGGAGAAACCCATATCGGCTCACCCGATGGATATTCATCATCTGACACCTCAATGGCAGCATTAGACTTACCACCATAACTAGTGATGTTTAACTGCCCTATATACTCACCTGTTATACTCGAAACCTCCTGCTTATCAGATATGACTCCAACAAACTCGTAAGATTTACTAAGGATAAGGTTCCCTAGTTTCCAAGCAATTCGTGATCCATTAAACGAAATAACACCAAGACCTCTCGATTGAATCTCCATTGCCAATGTGATTTTTTTCATTACCCCTTGCTGATCTCTTCTACTAGATGGAACACCTCCAATAGAGAACCCTGAATTAAAACCACTAATGCTTCCACCATTGAAAACTATATCTGAGCCGTTTCCCTTTAACCGAATGCCAGCTTTTGAGTTAACTGATACTTCTTGCCCTAAATACTCCATGCATAAGCGCTTTATCTCTATTGGCTCATCACCGACAGACTCAATTATCAGTGAGATTGTTCTAGGCTTAGCTCTAATTTCAAACCTCGCAGCAGTACTGACAATGTCATGCTCACCGACAATCCCTCGAAATACATTTCTACTCACATATGCAATAGGTTTAGAGCCGTTATCATGAAAAATGGCATTCAAAAAAATAGGAGCGTCAGGTTGATTGGAAGGTTCAAACCAAATGATAGGCTTTCCGTACAAACTCAAGACAATGTTAGCTAATGAGCAATGCATATTCCCCATCTTGATAACCGCTTTGTCTTGAGAAGGACTAAGACTGTTTCTGATAAAGCCTTCTTTTTTAGCAAATGGTTCAGCTTTCGCAGCCCAAACACGCTTTTTAGACCAACGCCTCTGAGTAACATTGTCATGACAACCTGAACAAAGTAGGGTCATCTTATCCGGGTCGTGGATTTTGGCATCTTTAAACTCAGGGTCTATGTGTTCATAATCGACAAAAGGATTCCCACAGAAGACACACCCATAACCAGCTTCCTTTCTTATCTGTGCCCGTACTGCTGGAGGTATAATCCTCTTCAAACCAAACCTATTTATCTTTTTGCTCATCCTAATCCCTTATACAAATCCGATAATGGTGATTCATTGAACTTTACAATAAACCATAAGCTGTATATGTGGCTTCCCTAACATATTTGTTGCTTATAAATTACGCGAAAACAATTGTCCGATGAAACAAAACAGCACCTAAAGGTTAATCGTAAATGGTAGGGCAACAAACCATCGTTTAATGACACCAGACAATGAGAGAGCAATCACAGTCCAACAACCTAGGGCTTTAACTTGTTGACACCAACATTTATAGTTGACACCAATTGTTGACACCAAAGGAAAGGATTATGAGAACATTTGCTTATTGTCGTGTATCTACACTTGAGCAGAATGCAGAGACACAAGCCCACCAGCTAAAAGAGAAAGTACCTGAACTCAGACCTGACCGAGTGATTAGTGAGTCAATCTCAGGTGGTGTAATGGCAATGGAACGCCCCGAATTTAAGAACCTAGTTGAGAACAAGCTTGAAGCTGGTGACAGGTTGGTAGTCTTAAAGCTCGACCGATTAGGCCGCAATGCTATCGATGTGCTTTCAACGATTGAGTTACTGACTAAGAAAGGGATTAGCGTCCAATCGCTAGACCTTCCAGTCTCAAACCTAAACTCCCCAGAAGGTAAGCTCATGCTCTCGCTAATGACAGCCTTTGCTGAGTTTGAGAAGGATAGGATCAGGGAGCGCACCAACGAAGGTCTACAGCGCGCAAAAGCAGAAGGTAAAAGACTGGGTAGACCAATGGCTGACTCCACCGTACAGGCCGTTTTAGACGCTAAAGCTAAAGGGTTATCACAAGCTAAAGCGGTGAAAGCAACAGGCTTATCGCTATCTACAGTTAAGCGCTATTGGAACGGCAGAAAGGCCTCTTAACAATCTCTGGATAGACAATGAGCAAGGACGCTCTAAGAAGCCAAATACCAGACGGTTACGATTAACCTACCCTTCTTACTCCCTCCCCTTTATCTCTCCATAGCGGATCAATTAGAGGGCTGCTTACGGCATACTCTAGTTGACCCATGACAGCAACTAGCAATGACCTCTTTGGAAATTGCAGAACTAACAGGCAAGCAGCACAGCCACGTCAAGCGTGACATTCGATTGATGATGGTGGGTTTACCAAATGAATTTCATCCAAAACTGGATAATATTCGCAGCGGCGGTAGAGGCCGACCCGCTGAGCATTACTGCCTAAATAAAGACCTAACGCTGACCCTTATCTCTGGCTATGACATGGCTATGAGGTACAAGATTGTTAAACGCTGGCAACAGCTAGAAGGGATTGTGAGATTAGACCTATCCTTCTTAAACAAACCAAACCTTCCCAACAGATAACTATCAACAACGGTCTTCTTCAATCATCTTTCTTGTCCGTTACCCTGTTAATGCCTCCATCCGTGCCCCTTACTAAGCCATCAAGTAGTCCGTACCTGACCCCAATCTATTTATCCCCCCCTTAAGAATAAGGAGGCGTAAGTCCTCACGGTTTTCTTCACTTCGTAGTAGGAGCATGAGTCTTGAAAGTTAACAAAAACCAAAGAGAACTATTAGATAAGATAGTCTTGAGCAAAGAGTGTTTCGATAGGCGCGAGAATACCTTTCAACTAAACGATTCAGCGATAGGGAGAAGCTTAAAAGTCTCTCGGGACAAGGTTGGTCGTCTAATGCGAACACTTAAAAAGCAAGACGTGATTAGAGAGATTGTTGGGGCAGACCAATCTACAGCCTTAATGTTAAGCCTATCCGTATATGCAAGATTGCACCCTATAGAACATCACTTTCACTCTATCCTATGGTCTCTTCGTGATTACAATGAAGCGATTAACTTCACCAAAAAAGAGAGACAAATAGGCTGGTTCATTGACCCAGAAACAGGAGAGTGTCTAAGTAAAATCTATAAGCGTTGGTACGCACTTTATACTAATTACATCGAAGACTATTTCTACGACCGTTTTGGACCGTCAATGGAGTCAAGAAGGGTTGAAAGAAAACGGCACTATCTTGATCCCCTCTGTGAAGCATCAAAGGCTTTAGACACCAATGATACAGAAGAGACAGCTGAAACCTTTGAACTGTATGACAGCTACAACAAGCCGACAATCAAAAAGCTATCCCCAAAACGATTCAAAGAAGTCGTTGCTAGCCTCCCCTCAATAGTCATAGGACTAGAGTTCAAGAATGCGGCTTAACCAAAAGGTCACCCTTTAGTTTTCTGAAACATATCGCTTTAGTCCATATGAATATGGGTCATACATCACCTAAACCTCTACATCCCTTGGTACATAAGGGTTTTAGGCCTTTTGTGGGTGTGCGTTTTTTTCTGGGTGTAGTCAACTGTCAGCCAATGGCGGAGCACAGCAGGTCTATTGAATGCACGACCTTAAATAGCCCAAAGCACACAGTATCAACACCATGCATTTGCAAGGATTAAGCATCCCCCCAATCTAGAGCCTTAACTAACTTCAACATGTTCTCAACCTTGTACTCTTTACCGTACCGGTCAAAGGTTATCGAGCCATGAGCATGACCAAGTAACCCTGCCACTAGGTCAGAACTATACTCTTTATGCTTAAGCTGAGTGGCGACCGCGTGACGAATACCGTGCAGGGTGTCCCTCTTAGTCCAACCAAGCTTTGCCTTAAAGGTACAAAACCATTTAGATACTTGATGGGAATACCCCCTAATAGCTTGCCTCCTAAGTTCAGGAAACAGTCTCTCCTGCCCGCTAAGCCTTTGCTTTTCTGCGTACTGAAGGAAACCCATAGCGATTAGTTTAGGGTGAATTGGAATGACACGTTCGCTAGTCGCAGTCTTAATAGATTGGTCTGAGTGTGTCGCTCTAATCAAGATGCAGGGGTAACCGTCAATAACGATGAAGTCATCTAAGTAGAGTTGAGCTAGCTCCCCTAACCTTGCTCCAGTATAAGCCGCGAGTCTAGGTAGCCATGCTCTATAGGGGAATTTAAGCTCAGAGGTAGGAGGGAGCTCTCTGAATAGTTGCTTGATTTTAGCCTCGCTTAAAGCATCCCTAGCCTTTGACGTCTTGACCTTAGTAGACACCTTAATACTTAAGCCTGCCATAGGGTTACCAGTACCGTAATGAAGGCCAGCCCAATGTAATAGTGCTGAGACGCGAGTCAATCGCTTGTTAACTGTAGATACTGATAGGTCAGCTTTAGAGGAGAAGTATCGCTTGTACTCCAATGCCTTAGCCAAGGTGAATTGATCAAGCCGTATGTCGCCTAAAAGACTAACCATATCCTTAAACGTCATACGGTTAACTTGTTCACTATGAGGTGACCAAGAACCTTGCTTAAGTTTCTCTTGGCAAAACTCTTCCACAACTTGAGTGAGTCTGGGTAACTTTGCTTTGCGAGTGCTGACAGCGCTTGTAGTAACTGGGGCCGAATCTTTGGTGGGGGTTAAGGTATGAGTCGACTCCTTGCTTTCGAGGCTACCAGCTTCGGCAACACTTTGTAGCTGACTCAACACCCGCCAAGATTTGCGAACAGCTTCCAATCTGTCTCTGGTGGCGAGTGACTTTCTGATTTCCCGCTTGCCTAAAATGCCTTGCTGAGCTTCAGGCACGACAATTCGCGCATACCAGATCCCATGACGAGATTGAAACAGATAAGGAGGATTTTTAGATAGACTATTTATCATCGAGTGTACCACCAAGTGTATCACCTGAGGCATTTCTGAGTTAACTCGTTGATAATAGTTAGAATTGGAGGTTCCCCTAGAGCCACACCCCGGCACATGAGTCGCCTGCTGCGGTTGCTCCCTTCCGGGCCTGGCCGAGTTCACAAGTTATCATTGCGGGGGGACCCTAGGGTCACCATAGATGCTTAAGCAATTAAATCCTTAAGACGGCGTGCATTATCTACTATGGCAGCCCGGCGATCAAGTCAATAACCAAGAGTAATCACCAGAATAGGCCCAACTGCCGAATCTATAAACAAAAGCCCGCGAGTGCGGGCTAAATTCCATCGACCTTTGGCGTCGCTACGGGTGCCACTACAAATGTCACTACAGAGACAGGATCGCCCTATTCTGTTCAAGCACCTTGGGGCCGATACCTTTTACCCGGGTTAATTCTTCAATACTATTGAAATTACCATGGGCATCTCGGTATTCCACAATGGCAGATGCCTTAGCTTCACCTATACCCTTGAGTTGAGTCAACTCTTGGGCGCTTGCGGTATTGATATTAACCTGGGTCAGGCTCGCCTGGGCCGTGTCAGCAGGTATAGAAACCTGTTCGGCAGCCAGAGCGGGAAAGAGGGAAAATGACGCCACGACGAGCGCGGCTAAAAGTAGGTTTTTCATTGAGGGGCTCTCCTTAAATGTCCTTATGGTATGCATGGCCAACAATCCTTTTTCCTCGGCCACCTCGAAAACATAGAACAGCTTCAAAAATTTCGCCAATACGTGACAGCCAAACAAACCGCGCAGGGCTCGCCGAGATATAGATCACAAAATAAATTATATTAATTTATTTCAGTCTGTTATTAATTAGCACCCCTTTACCCAGCCGTCGTAAAAAAAATTGATCGCCAAGCGTCACTACCGCGTGATCAACGCCTCATATGACTCAAACAAGGCGAGGCAGATCACGCCACCAAAAGTGAAATATGTAGCTTTGCCACATAAAAATTTTGTTGCGCAGCGCAACCGCTAGGCTAGTGTAGAGCGCCAAAATAATAATTAAGGAAACCCTATGTCCCTCGACACCACACAAGAGGCGCTCGCCGCACCACCTAAGTCGGCGCCTCAAACCAACTTGCCCATCTTGTTTGGCGATATCCTACTCTTTGTCTTGCTCTATAACTTTCTACCTTTCGAGCCTGGCGTAAATACCGGCATTGCCATCTTGGTCTTCGCCGCCGTGCTCTGGTTGACCGAGGCGATTCACATCAGCGTCACCGCCATTCTGATCCCCATCATGGGGGTGTTGTTAGGGGTATTCGAAACTAAGGCGGCCATGAGCAACTTCGCCAATCCTATCATCTACCTGTTCTTCGGTGGCTTCGTGCTGGCCGCAGCGCTAAGTCATCAAGGAATCGATAGACGCATCGCTCAGAAGGTATTAACCGCCTCCAAGGGTAAGCTCAGCATCGCCTGCATGCTACTGTTTGGGATCACAGCCCTGCTCTCCATGTGGATCAGCAACACGGCCACCGCGGCCATGATGCTACCACTTGCGCTTGGGATCCTGAGACAACTGGATTTCAAGGAGCACAGAAGCACTTACCTCTTCATGCTGCTGGGTATCGCCTACTCGGCCAACATTGGCGGCATAGGCACTCTGGTCGGTAGCCCGCCAAATGCGATTGCCGCCGCCCAGGTGGGCCTGAGCTTCGCCGACTGGCTTGAGTTTGGTCTTATAACCGTTGCACTGATGCTGCCTAGCATGTTGATTGCCCTCTATCTCTACCTTAAGCCCAATCTGAATGTGGTCTGTGAGATCCCCAAGAGCAACGAGCATCTCACCATGCAGGGCAAGCTTACCCTGCTGATCTTCATCACCACGGTCTGCTGCTGGATCTTCAGCAAGCCCATCTCCACCTCGCTGGGGGGAATTAAACAATTCGACACCATAGTGGCACTGGGCTCGGTAGTGATGCTCGCGGGGCTTGGCCTGGTCGACTGGAAGAAGATAGAGAAAACTACAGATTGGGGCGTGCTGATCCTCTTCGGCGGCGGTCTCACACTGAGCGCCATCCTTAAGGCCACGGGCACCAGCGTCTTCCTGGCACACTGGGTGACTGATATCTTTGGTAATACCCATATGGCGCTGTTTACCTTTGCGGTGATCTTCTTCGTGGTGATGCTGACCGAATTTGCCAGTAACACCGCCAGCGCCGCCCTCTTGGTTCCCGTATTTGCCGCCATCGCCGAGGCCCTTGGTTTGTCGCCTGTGATGCTCTCCGTACTCATAGGTATCGCCGCATCCTGCGCCTTCATGTTGCCGGTCGCCACGCCGCCGAACGCCATCGTGTACGGCTCTGGCTTTATCAAGCAATCTGAGATGATGCGCGCCGGGGTGATCATCAACTTCATCAGCATGTTGGCGCTCTATGTGATCGCCCATCTGTTCTGGACCATCTAAAAGTAAAAAGCCTGCAATCGCAGGCTTTTTTATTGATCGAAGCTAACGGCTCACATCACTGTTATCGACTCCAAGCTTTAGGCTATTCTCCGAAGGCCTGCGCCAGATCGGCAATGATGTCATCGCTGTCTTCCAGGCCTAGGGAGATCCTCAACAGGCTATCGCCTATGCCAGCGTCCATTCTGGCCTCTGGCGAATAGGGGGAATGCGTCATAGAGGCAGGATGCTGGATCAACGACTCGGCATCCCCCAGACTGACCGCAATTTTAAAGAGCTTGAGTCGATTAGCGAACGCCTTGGCGGCATCGAAGCTGCCTTTGAGTTCGAAGGCGACCACACCGCCGGCCCTGAGCATCTGCTTACCCAGCAGGGCATGGCCCGAATGTCCCTTGAGGCCAGGATAATAGACTCTGGCCACCTTAGGATGCTGCTCAAGGTAATTAGCTACCCGCTCGGCGTTATCGCAGTGGCGCGCCAGTCTCACATCTAAGGTCTTGAGCCCTCTTAGGATCAACCAGGCATCGTGCGGCGAGATCACCCCGCCGATATCCTTAAGCACCTCAAGCTTGACCTTAGTGATCATCTCCTCGGTGCCACAGACGATTCCGGCGATCACGTCACCATGACCGTTGAGATACTTAGTCGCACTGTGGATCACCATGTCTATCCCCATGCTCAGCGGGCGTTGCAACAGTGGCGTCATAAAGGTGTTGTCGACGATACTGACCAGCTGATGGCGCTTGGCCAGTGCTGCAATGGCGGCGAGATCATACACATCCAGATGGGGGTTAACGGGCGTCTCGCAAAACAACGCCTTAGTGTTGGGGCGAATGGCCTGCTCTATGTTGGCCACCTCGCAAAAATCCACTAGGGTAACCTCGATACCGAAGCGTTTAAACTGCTCTGTCATCAAGGCAAAGGTACAGCCATAGACAGCCTTGGATGCGACCAGGTGGTCACCTTGACTTAGGTTAGTCAACAGGGCCGCCGACACCGCCGCCATGCCAGATGCGGTCGCGGCAGCCGCCTCGCTGCCTTCCAGCACAGCCATCTTGCGTTCGAGCTCTGCCGTGGTGGGATTACCGAGACGAGTGTAGATATAGCCTTGTTGTTCGCCGGCAAAGCAATCACCGCCCTGCTCGACATTCTCAAAGGTAAAGGTGGCACTTTGCACCAAAGGGGATACCAAGGCGCCATGCTGATTGGCCTCATGCCCAGCATGGATCACCTGAGTGGCAAGTTTCCATTTATCTTGCATACACTTTCTCCGTCATACTCGCTGCCTATTATTGTTGGCTTATATTTATTGTCTTGGCGTGGCAGCGATGCACTAACTTGCCCAGTTTCGGGGCATAGAGTAAACCTGTCGCGAAAAATTATCCCCTACTTAGATGTAAAATCTTTGTTACGAACAGGCGTTTTACCTAGGACGCTGAAAGAGAAGTCTTTCAGCTCGCCAAGCAAAGCTGTGTGTATCTTGCTTAGCTTAGGTTGAGATTCTGGCGTAAACACCACGGGACGACACAGGCGCATGGTCTGATAGCCTAAACGTGCGGTAAGCAGTCCGCCGCCTAGTCCCTGTGCCAACCTGGCGGAAAGCTTGCCCGAGATCTCCAGCGAAAACAGCTGAGTCCCGATATCTGTGACTAGCTCACTGGTACCTGCGTAGATGATGTTAGTGATCACCGACCGGATAAGCTTGATGCGGCTCCAGTAACCCAGCTCTATGCCATAACACCTCGCCAGCTCAGCTATCATCTTCTGGTTGCGCCAGAGTATGAGCGCCATATCCAGCACAGCAATAGGACTGGCCGCCAACAGGAGTGCCGACTCACTGGCATATCTATGCACTAGCTTCTTCGCCTTGGCATCGACCTGTGGCAGCACGCTGCTCTCGAACAAGATCAAGCGCTCGGCGTCGTTATGCTCCTCGTGCACTAGGCGATAATAGCCCTTGGTATCGATATCTTCAGGCAGGTTCGAGATCAGCTTATCGATGAAGCTGTCTGCCTCGCCTCTCTGCATACTCTGAGATAAGCGCTCACTTACCGCCTGGGCCTCTTCTACCGCACGCAGCCGCCTTAATTGACGCCACTCTTTAACGCCTATGGTTATCGCCCACAGACTGACGATGGCCGTGACGCCGCCATAGAGGCCAAACAGCCAGGGGCTTTGCCCCCATGCCTCTTTTAAGGTCAGCACTAGCTCCACCAGCAATATGCTTCCTATACCGAGCAATGATGCCTTAGCCAGCCAGGACCATGAACGCCGACGCGCACCAGATGGCGACTTGCTAACGATGCCGTCAAGCTCAGGCACCAGTGCCTGAAGCGCCGCTTCGTCGAGTTCGCCTGTCTCGGCATCCTCGAACACCACCTGATCATCGAAGCGCTCTGCCGCCTTGAGCTGAGTAACGCTTAAGGCCTGCTCTGGCTCGAACACTTGCTTCTTTTCAATCTGCATATCGGCTTTACTCATAACGCTTTTCGGTGCCCTCTTTGCAATGCATACTTTCTAACAGCTAGCTTTCTAACAACTAGCTCTCTACACCTAAGTGCTCGATTTAACTCAGCTTGTCGCCGAGCAAAAACTGCAACAGGTGATCCAGGCGTATATGCTCAAACTGCGCCTGATGGCCAGACTCGGCCAGTCGCGGCGGGGCGAAATCGACAAACTCAAATCCTTGCTTTCGCCAGAAATCGCCACCAGGTAAGTGAGTGGGGACTTCGCCGGGGAACATGGTCACCTCTTGGTTTGAAGCAAGCTCTATCCCCTTCACCACCTCGACCGATTTTCCCTGGCTCTGCACCATGCCGTGCTGAGTCGCCTTGATGGCACTGATCGCCATCACCTCGACGTCGCATCCCTCAAACTGGGCGTGTTGCTGACTGCGTTTCACCAGATGAGACAAAAGCGACAACACATTGCTCTGCTGATCCCGGGTGATGTGATCGACCTTACTGGCAGCAAACAGCAGCCTGTCGATCCGAGGCGCGAATAGTCGTCTCAGCAGGTTGGACTGGCCGAAATGAAAACTCTCCATGATGGCGTCGATCGCCCCTGTCATATCATCAAACTGTGCCTTACCTCGATTGAGCGGCGTGAGGCAATCGACCAACACCAACTGGCGGTCGAACTTCGCAAAGTAGTCTCGATAGAAGGGTTTCACCACCTGGCTAACATAGCTGTGATAGCGCTGCTTCAACACCTGATAATAGGAGTGCTTCGGACTCTCTTCGGCCGCATCTAACTCGGTCTCACTGAGATGCAGCAAAGGAAAAAACGCTAGTATGGGCGTATCTGCGAGCTCTCCCGGCAGCAACATGCGGCCGGGCTGCGCATGATAGAAGCCTTGCTGCTCGACTAAATCCACCAGCAAGGCCTGATAGAGACTGGCGATATGCTTTAACTTGAGTTCATCGGCGTTCTGGGTCAGGTCTAGCGCTCTACATGCAGACACGAAGGCCTGATAATGGGCACTCTGGGACAACACGGCATCGCGGCGCGCCTGCGTCTGGCACCAGGCCTTAAAGCTCAGCTTGAGCATAGGCAGATCCAGCAGCCATTCGCCGGGGTAATCCACTATGTCCAAATAAAGCGTCGCGCTGTCGGTAAATTTCGCCCTAAAGCCTGCCGAAGGCTGGTATCGAATGGCCAGGCGCAGCTCGCTGATGGTACGGGTCGATTGTGGCCAGGCAGGCTTCTCGCCGCATAAAGCGCTCATGGCGCCCTCATAGTCGAAACTCGCTATGGTCAGATCCGGCTGTAGCGCACGTTTCACCCCGTGTAAGCGCCCCTCACGGGAGACCTGTAATAGTGACAGCGCATTGTGGCGCTGACCGACACCGGCATGCAGCAGTTGATTGACCAGTCCGGTAATAAAGGCGGTCTTTCCCGCGCCCGATAAGCCAGTCACCGCCAGGCGAACATGATTGTCCGTGGTGCGTTTAACCAGTGACTTGGAGTGATGGCCGAGTTGACGAAGTGAGCGGTTAAATGAATTCATCATTTGCTTTTACTATTGGCTAAGGGCTTTATGGCTAAGAGCTTATAGCTAAAGGCTAAAGGCTAAAGGCTAAAGGCTTCTAATCTTAATACGGCTAAGGGCGGTATACACCGCCCATTGAAAGGATTTAAAGATTGTTGATCTGTTGTTTAAGATCGAAGCTGTCCGAGGTGACGTGCCTTTCAAGATGCTGCAACCTAAGTTCTAAATCGCGGAACTGGTTGTTGACGTCTCTCAAGGCGGCCTTAGCCGGCTCTCCTGCCTGCCATACCTTCTTCTTCACCTCGATCTCCTTGTGTTGTTGCTTGTTCTTTGCGCTGCCGGGTTTGATATCCAGAATCATCCAGAGTAGTACGTAGATGATAAGAATAACCCCCGATCCCCCAAGCAAAAATATCGATGCGGCGACCACTCTGACCAACCAGGTTTCGAAGTTGAAGTAGTCCGCTATCCCTGCGCACACTCCAGCTATCTTGCCTGACTCGGGGATTCGATATAAGGGTCGTCCCTTAGATTCGCTCATCTCGATTCCTCCACTGCGGGGCCTCGCTATCTAAAATCGCTTCCAATGTCTCTATGCGTTGGGCCATTTTATCAGCTTTGCCAATTAGCTCATTGAGCTGAGCATACTCTTCTTCAGTGAGTCCCTGGCTCACTTGGCGTTTGCTACGATAGTGCAGAACCAGCCAGATGGGCGCCACCACTACCATAAAGATAATAATTGGGGCTATTAGTAAATCCAAATCCATAACTCACCTCAGAATTGTTGTTATTTAGTCTGTTTCTTGGCTTTTGCTGCTTTTACCTTAGCCTTCAGGGCTTCTAGCTCTGCACTAACGGCATCTTCAGCTTCCAGCGCGGCGAATTCGTCATTCAGTGTCTTCTGGTTACCCAGATCATAGGCTTCCACCTGTGACTCCAGCCCTTCGACACGACGCTCATACTGCTCGAAACGGCTCATGGCATTGTCAATTTTGCTCGAATCCAGCTGACGCTTCACTTCCAGGCGAGAAGACGCAGTCTGCTTACGCATAATGATAGTCTTCTGACGTGCCTTGGCGTCGGCCAATTTCTCTTGCAGCAGGTTCACTTCCTCTTTCAGGCGTGCGATCTGCTCTTCGACAACCACTAGCTCCTGCTCTAGGGTGCTTGCCAGCTCACTGGCCTTTTGCTTTTCAAGCAGCGCGGCCTTGGCCAGATCTTCACGGTCTTTCGACAGTGCCAGTTCTGCCTTATCCTGCCAATCCTGAACCTGCTCCTGCACCTTAGCGATACGACGAATGATCTCTTTCTTCTCTGCCAGTACCTTGGCCGAGGTAGAACGAACTTCCACTAACGTATCTTCCATCTCTTGGATGATCAGGCGAACCATTTTTTCTGGATCTTCTGCTTTATCGAGTAATGCGCTGATATTCGAGTTAATAATATCTGCAAAGCGAGAGAAAATTCCCATAATACTGTCCTCAAATTTATGTTGGTTTCGCCTAGATTAATACATTAAGTGTGCCAACTTAACTATACCGATTAAAAACAATCAGTTAAACATATTTATAACTTTTTCTTTATTTTATTTCACAGGGCACATATTATAATTTTCACCAATAATTAGCGTGAAAGACTAAAAAATAAAGTGGCCAATCAATTTCAACAAGACAACCTCATAGGTCAGTCGAACGCTCTACTGGAAGTCCTTGAGCACGTTTCAAAAATTGCACCCTTATCTAAGCCGGTCTTAATTATTGGCGAGCGCGGAACCGGTAAAGAATTGATCGCCGAGCGCCTACATTATCTCTCCAAACGCTGGGATCAAAGCTTTATTAAGCTAAATTGTTCATCGCTCAGTGAAAATCTATTGGAGAGCGAGCTCTTCGGCCACGATGCCGGCGCCTTCACCGGCGCCAATAAGAAACACGAGGGACGGTTCGAGCGCGCCGATGGCGGCACCCTGTTTTTAGACGAGCTAGCCAACACCTCTGGTTTGATCCAAGAGAAACTGCTTCGCGTCATCGAATATGGCGAGTTTGAACGTGTGGGGGGCAGCAAGACGGTACAGACGGATGTGCGTCTGGTATGCGCGGCCAACGAAGATCTGCCCTCACTGGCCGAAGCGGGGGAATTTAGGGCCGACCTACTCGACCGCCTGGCGTTCGATGTGATCACCCTGCCGCCGCTGCGCCATCGCCCGGAAGATATCATGCCCCTGGCCGAATATTTCGCCATAGGTATGGCTCGCCAGCTGAAACAGCAGCAATTTGACGGCTTTAGTCGCAATGCCATCGAGCAATTACTGGATTATCACTGGCCGGGCAATATCCGTGAGTTGAAGAACGTGGTCGAACGCGCCGTCTACCGTAATACGGATCTGGAAGAACCAATCGACAGCATTATCATAGATCCCTTTGCTTCCCCTTATAGACCGACCAACCGCGTCAAGACCAAGTCCCGTCAGGCGCAGAGTGAACAGGCCATTGAGCAGGAGAGTCCAGCGACGCCCGCTACCGAATCAACGAACAAGGCTAACGACCTAGATATCAGCTTCCCACTGGACTTTAAAGAGCATTGTGAGCAGCAGGAGATCATGCTGCTTAAGAAGGCGCTGGAATCAGGGCAATACAACCAGAAGAAGACGGCGGAGCTGCTCGGACTCAGCTACCATCAGCTGAGAGGCATCTTAAAAAAATACAACTTACTGGACAAATAAGACCAGCAGGGGCAGATGATGTTTGCCCCTGACTCCATCCCACTGTTAAAATAAACCTCTCCATTCAAATAACTATTACATCTGCTGATGAAAGAGCTGCTCAAACGTCTCACGTTAGGTTCGGCGTTTTGTTGTATCGTGCCACTGTTGTCGGCCTGTGGACCGACGCGAGTGCCCTCGGGATTGGTCTATTGCTCTGAAGGCAACCCTGAGTCCTTCAACCCCCAATTGGTCACCTCTGGTACCACGGTCGATGCAACCTCACAGCAGCTTTACGACGGTCTGGTGGATTACGACGCCAGAACCGGTGAGATGACCCCGTCTCTCGCCACCTCCTGGCACCTCAGCGATGATGAGAAGGTCTACACCTTTGAGCTTCGCCAGGACGTGCA
Source organism: Shewanella aquimarina (assembly GCF_023349185.1). GTDB lineage: Bacteria > Pseudomonadota > Gammaproteobacteria > Enterobacterales > Shewanellaceae > Shewanella > Shewanella aquimarina. Next base: position 204,777 of record NZ_JAKIKY010000001.1, read on the forward strand.
ATTTCATCGCTCCGACATATTTACCCCGAGTCGCAACTTTAATGCCGACGATGTGATTTTCTCTTTCAACCGCATCATAGATACCGACAACCCCTATCACTTTGTCTCTAAAAGCGGTTATCCCTTCTTCCAGAGTATCGGCTTTGCCGAGCTTATCGACGACATAGAGAAGATTGACGATTACCATGTCGCTTTTCATCTCAAGCATAAGGACGCCTCTTTCCTCTCTAACCTGGCAACAGGCTTTGCGGTGATCCTCTCTAAAGAATATGCCGACCAACTCCAGCGCACGGGCCAGGAAGAGTTGCTGGATAGACAGGCCATAGGGACCGGGCCCTTCAGGCTGATCGATTACGTCAAGAACGACTTCATTCGTTACTACCGTAATCCCTACTATTGGCGCCTGACCCCAGAGGTCGACCAGCTGGTGTTTGATATCACGCCAAAGAGCACCACTCGCCTGGCCAAGCTTATCACCGGCGACTGTAACGTCTCGGCCCTGCCTAAGGCCGGTGAGCTGCCGGTAGTAATCGAGAAAGAGGATCTCGAGGTGGAGTCGCTCCCCGGATTTAACGTGGCCTTCTGGGCCTTTAATACCGAGCGGATCCCCTTTAACGATGTCAGGGTACGCCGCGCACTGGCCCACGCCATAGACAAAGAGAACATTCTCAGGGCCGTGTATCAGAAGACGGCCGAAGAGGCCGTGGGCCTGCTGCCGCCACTCTCCTGGGCCTACTCGGCCAACGAGAAGATGATCGATTACAACCCTGAGAAGGCGCGCGAGCTCCTTAAAGAAGCCGGGGTAGATAAGCTCACCATAGACATCTGGGCCATGCCGGTCGCGCGTATCTACAACCCTAACGCCCACAAGACCGCCGAACTGATCCAGGCGGATCTGGCCAACATAGGCGTCAAGGTCAATATCGTCAACTACGACTGGAGCGTCTTCAACCAGAAGCTGAGCCAACGCGGTTACGATTCGGTCTTAATCGGATGGAACGCCGATAACAGCGATCCCGACAACTTCTTTACCCCTATCTTGAGCTGCGCCTCGGTGGGCTCAAATAGCAATCGCTCACGCTGGTGCGACCCCGCCTTCGACCATATTCTCAATGCGGCCAAGTCCACCACAGACAGAGAGAAACGCGCGCGCCTCTACCAGGAGGCAGAGCAATATGTAGCAGAGCAGGTGCCTTTGCTCCCCTTCGCCCACGCCACGCGCATGGTAGTGAAACAGAAATCGGTAACCGAAGCTAAGCTAACCCCCTTCGGTGGCATCTCCTTTACCAAGACTTCCCCAAATCGCCCTGAAGGCGATAACAAGGAGAGCAACTAATGGCCAGATATCTGATCCGCAGGTTAAACCTTTTCCTGGCAACCTCACTGGTTCTCTTCCTGGTAATGTTTATCGTTACCAGCAAATTTCCCGTCGAGCATACCTTTGCCTTGACCGGACTTCAGTCGCCGACCAGCCAGGAGCTGGCACAAATAGAGAGCGATTATCAACTCGATAGCTCACAGCTGCATCAGTTTTTTGCCTACCTACAGCAGCGCTTATCGGGCAACCTGGGGATTTCGGCCACCTCGCAGAATCCGGTGATCGATGAGCTCACCGCCGTGCTGCCCGCCAGTTTCGAGTTGGGGATTGTCGCCGGGCTGATCGCCCTGGTGTTGGGTCTGCCTCTTGGGGTACTGGCCTCTCTGAGCAAACATAAGATCACCCAACACACCATCATGGCCATCACCTTAACTGGCTATTCCATTCCGGTATTCTGGCTCGGTCTGTCGCTGTCGCTCTGGTTTGGGGTGCAGCTGGGCTGGCTGCCAATTTCGGGGCAGATCAACCTACTGTACGACATACGCCCGGTGAGCGGCTTTTTGCTGATCGACACCCTGCTGTCGGATTCGCAGTACGCCACCTCGGCCTTTATCGATGCCCTGCTGCATATAATCTTGCCGGCGGTAACCCTGGCAGTACTGCCCTTTACCGTGGTGGTGCGGATCACCCGCGCGGCGATGATCGCCATCATGGAGCAGACCTATATTAAGGCCGCCGAGGCCCGCGGCCTTCACACCAGCATCATAGTGCTGCGCCACGCATTGCCAAACGCCTTTATTCCCGTGCTGAAAAACCTCGGCCTTATGCTCGGCGCCTTCGCCAGTTATGCTATGGTGGTGGAGGTGATCTTTAGCTGGCCTGGCGTGGGCGCCTGGCTGGTCTCAGGGATTTACCAAAGGGATTATACTGTGATACAGGGTGGGATCCTCGCCGTCGCCTTAATCATCATCTTCTTAAGCATTCTTATCGAGGTGATCCATACGGCAATGAACCCCCTCAGCAGGAAAGAGCTCTATGCCGCAAATTAAAATCTACCAGGAAGACCATATCCCCTCGCCGCTGAGCCGGATCTGGTCCGCCTTTACCGACAACCCCTTCGCCTTTGCCGGGCTCTGGGCCGTCTGTTGTCTGCTGCTTCTGGCTCTATTTGGCCCGCTTATCGCCCCATATAGCCCTGAACATCAAGACCCCTTGGCGTTGCTACTGGCGCCCTCCTGGGAGCCCACAGGCACTGTGGAGCACTTCCTCGGCACAGACGACTTGGGCCGCGACATCTTCAGTCGCCTACTCCATGGTGCTCATCTGACCTTCGGCATGGCACTGGCAATCGTTATCACCGCCCTGCTACTGGGTTTCATCATAGGTTCTATCTCGGGCATGATGAAGGGACTCAAATCGAGTATCTTGAGCCACCTGTTAGACGCCCTGTTATCTATCCCTTCGCTGCTGATGGCGATTCTAGTGGTGGCGGTCACAGGACCAGGGCTTGGCAACGTCTTCTGGGCCGTAGGCATCGCGCTTACCCCGCAGTTTGTCCGCGCCATTCATCAGGCGGTACACGAAGAGTTACAGAAAGAGTATGTCACCGCCGCCAGACTCGATGGTGCCAACAGCCTACAGATCTTCTGGTATGTGATCCTACCAAACGTCATGGACACCATGATCATTCAGACAACCTTAGGGATCTCGGCCGCTATCTTGGATATCGCCGCACTGGGCTTCCTTAACCTAGGGGCTCAGGCACCTAGCCCGGAATGGGGCGCCATGGTGTCTCAGGGGTTGGACAACCTGCTCACCGCTCCCTGGACGGTCACCATTCCCGGCGTCGCCATTCTCTGTAGCGTGCTAGCCATTAACCTGGTGGGAGACGGACTGCGTTCGGCCCTCTCGCCGATTCGCTCCTAACGAGACACTGCTATGCCATTACTGGACATTAGAAACCTCACCATAGAACTGGATACGCCCCATGGCCGCGTCAAGGCCCTGGAGCGTGTGAGCCTCACCCTGAATCCGGGCGAAGTCCACGGCCTGGTGGGCGAGTCGGGCTCCGGCCGAACCTTGCTGGCCAAGGCCATCCTGGGGATCCCGGGACACAACTGGACCATTCAGGCGGATCGCATGATGTGGGATGGCCAGAACCTGATGGACATGTCGCCCAGCGAACGCCGCGTGCTCATGGGCAGCGAGATGGCGATGATCTTTCAAGATCCCATCAGTAGCTTAGACCCGGCGATTGCCGTCGGCACCCAGATCATCGAGGCGATGCCAGAAAACAAGGAACTCCCCTGGTGGAAACGCGGCAGCGATAAGCGAAAGAAGGCTCAGCAGTGGCTGCATAAGGTAGGTATCAAAGAGACCCAGAAGATCATGTCCAGCTACGCCTGGGAACTCTCCGACGGCGAATGCCAGAAGGTGATGATCGCCATCGCCGTTGCCAACCAGCCCAGGCTGCTCATCGCCGATGAGCCGACCAACTCGATGGAGGTTCGCACCCAGGCGCAGATCTTCCGTCTACTGAGTAAGCTCAATCAGCTACAAAATGTATCTATCCTGTTGATTAGTCATGAATTAGAGACGCTTTCTCAGTGGTGCGACCGGCTAACCGTCATGTACAGCGGTCAGGTGATGGAATCTGGGGTCACCAGTGAAGTGATCGCCAATCCCTATCACCCTTATACCAAGGCGCTTTTGGATAATATTCCCGATTACTCCAATCCCGAGCACCACAAGACCATGATGCAGACCCTACCAGGCTCGGCGCCGGCACTGCAGCATCTGCCCATAGGTTGCCGACTCGGCCCCCGTTGCCCTCAAGCGCAGAAGCTCTGCGTCAACCAGCCTAGCCTGTGTCACCAGAAAGATCGCTATTTTGCCTGTCATTTCCCTTATCACAATGAGCCATGCCATGAAGAGCCCCTTACTAAAAGTTAATCGACTGAGTAAAACCTTTTTTGCCGGCTATAAGGGATTTAAGCGCCAATATAACCACGCATTGGAGCCCATCTCCTTCGAGCTTAATCGCGGCGAGACCCTGGCAATTGTGGGCGAAACCGGCTCGGGCAAGAGTACCCTGGCGCGTATCTTGGTGGGTGCAGAACAGCGCACCGATGGCGAGATCTTGTTTGAAGGCGAAGCCCTAGAGAGCCGCAACCTGAAGCAGCGTTGCAGGCTCATTCGGATGATTTTCCAAGACCCCAACACCTCGCTCAACCCGCGCTTGACAGTCGGTGAGCTGCTGGATGAACCCTTAAGGTTCAATACCGATCTGGACAAGCAGGCACGCTTTGCCCAAGTAGTCGATACCCTGCGCAAGGTCGGCCTGCTGCCGGAGCACGCCGACTTCTACCCTCACATGATCTCAGAGGGGATGAAACAACGGGTAGCGGTAGCTAGGGCCTTGATGTTAAACCCAAAAATCATCATTGCCGACGAGGCGTTAACCGCGCTTGATCTCTCGGTTCGCTCACAAATTCTTAACCTCTTGCTCAAGCTGCAGCAGGAGATGGGACTCTCCTACATATTTGTGTCCCACAACATGAATATCATTCGCCATTTCAGCGATAAAATTATGGTGCTGCACCAGGGCAAGATGGTGGAAAAGGCCACCACGGAGAAGCTATTTAACGCCCCCGAACATGAATATACTCAGCGTCTGATCCAGGAACAGACCATGTTTTCCTACAAGCGTTAAACTGATCCAACCACTGGAACATTAACGTCTTATTATTAAAAAAGGTGTGCCATTTCAGCTTGGTTTAATTATCCTTATGGCACTTTTTCAAGAGAAGCAGAAACATGATAATCAAACCCAAAACACGTGGCTTTATTTGTACCACCACTCATCCGGTTGGCTGTGAAGCAAATGTACTAGAGCAAATCAACATCACTAAGGCAAAAGGCCCTGTCGCCAACGGCCCTAAGAAAGTATTAGTGATCGGCTCTTCAAGTGGCTATGGTCTATCTTCGCGCATTGCGGCAGCCTTTGGCAGCGGCGCGGCAACCCTCGGCGTCTTTTTTGAAAAACCAGGTACCGAGACTAAGCCTGGTACGGCTGGCTGGTATAACTCAGCGGCCTTCGATAAGTTTGCGAAGCAAGACGGTCTCTATTCTAAGAGCCTGAACTGTGATGCCTTCAGCCATGAAGCCAAGCAGAAAGCGATCGAGCTGATCAAGCAAGATCTGGGTCAGGTAGACATGGTCGTCTACTCACTGGCCTCTCCGGTAAGAAAGCTGCCTGACAGCGGCGAACTGGTGCGCTCATCTCTGAAGCCGATTGGCGAGCCATACAAATCTACTGCGGTTGATACCAATAAAGACCTGATCATCGAAACTAGCGTAGAGCCAGCTACAGAGCAAGAGATCCAAGACACTGTTACCGTCATGGGCGGTCAGGATTGGGAGCTGTGGATCAATGCCCTGGCCGAGGCCGGTGTTCTGACCCCAGACTGTAAGACAGTTGCTTACAGCTACATAGGCACAGAGCTGACCTGGCCTATCTACTGGCATGGTGCCCTGGGCAAGGCCAAGATGGACTTAGATCGCGCCGCACACGAACTTAACGACAAGCTATCGGCCACTGGCGGTAGCGCCAACGTTGCCGTACTTAAGAGTGTGGTCACTCAGGCGAGCTCGGCCATTCCTGTGATGCCACTCTACATCGCCATGGTATTTAAGAAGATGCGCGAAGAGGGCCTACACGAAGGCTGTCAGGAGCAGATCAACCGTATGTTCCACGAGCGCCTCTACCGCGCCGATGGTGCCGCACCAGCTGTCGACGAGGCTAACCGCCTGCGCCTGGACGACTGGGAACTACGCGAAGATATTCAGCAGCATTGCCGTGACCTATGGCCAACCATCACCACAGAGAACCTCAGCGAACTCACCGACTATCGTGAGTACAAGGAAGAGTTCCTCAAGCTATTCGGCTTCGGTATCGAGTCTGTAGACTATGACGCCGATGTGAACCCAGAGGTGAACTTCGACGTCGAGCAGTTCTAAACCGCTTGCTCATCGATAAAAAGCCACGGCCATTGCCGTGGCTTTTTGTTTGCTGGCTTATTTTCCCTGAAGCGCCTCAGAGGCACGATCAGGCCGCAATTGGTGAAACCTGCTATATCGCCCTCATAAAGCTGCCTTCTCTCAGCCCTGCGCTTGTAAGAGACGTCATGAAAAGGCTAAAGACAATCTCCCTACCTATCCCCCATAGAAGATAATCCAGAGTAATAGTTGTAACGGTAAATGCTAACCGCTACTGGATAGAAGCCGCGGCCATACACTCGATAGAAGGAAGTTATCGACACTCACCTCCCCTACCAAATCGGTGGAAATACCTTCTAAACAGCAACTCAGGCTGATCTCCCTCTAGTCGGATTGTCGCTCTAAACACACAGGCAACCGAATTGAATGCCATCGGGCCAAATCTTAGCAACAAAAAAGCCAGTCACAGGGACTGGCTTTTATTCACTTATTTCGCTTTTGAAATAGTTACTCGGCTGGTGTGTAAACCACTTCCGCCTGAGCCTTCAGCGCCGCGATAAGCGCGCGGTAATCATTTTCACTGTACTGTGAGTTCAGACGTTGTTTGAGTGCCGTTACCAGGCTCTCATCCACACTCTCGGCTTGATTCACCTTATCGAGGATCACCACGGCATAACCGTTAGCCAGCGCCGCAGTATCAACCACGAATTGACCAGCAGGCTGCGCCATCTCGAATGCCTTGCTGACGATAGAGGTATCGATACCTTGCTCGCCACGGCTCAACTCGGTACGAGCTAGCATATCCGCTGGAACTTCGCCGCCCTTGATGGCCGTCATCATCTCTTGCGCCTGGTCGCGTGCCAGCTCGTTGGCCTTATCTTGCTTGAGGCGCTCGATGATTGTCGCCTTCACTTCGGCAAATTCCATAGTACCCGCCGCAGCGTGCTTGTTCACACGCACCACGACCACATGGTTATCACCCAGCTCAATCACATCACTGTTCATGCCGTCGAGCAGCACAGTATTAGAGAACGCTGCCTTGATGACGTCGGCCGAGTTAAGCGGCTCAGGTGCGTTGTCACGGGTAAATACCGGGCTGGTCTTCACCTCAACGCCCACTTCTTTAGCCGCCTCGGCTAGCGTATCAGGCACTTCATAGCTCACGTCAGACAGGCGCTGTTGCAAGGTATAAAACTCGTTAACTGCCTTGTCTTGCTGGATCTGGGCAACGATCTTGTCTTTCACCGCCTCAAATGGAGAGGTAGATGCCGCCTGTAGATCCAGTAGCTTGATGATATGGTAACCGAAGCTAGTCTTCACTATGTCTGAATACTGACCCTTTTCCAGGGCGAATAACGCCTGATCGAAAGGTGATTCCATCACGCCCTGCTCAAACCAATCCAGCTTACCGCCTTGCTCACCGCTGAAGCTGTCGTCAGAGTCAGTCTTGGCTAATGCCTCGAAATCTTCACCCGCCTTGAGCTTAGTCATGATCGCTTCGGCCTTAGCCTTAGCTGCATCTTCGTCATCACCCAGGCTCACCAAGATATGCGCGGCAAGACGTTTCTCAGGCTGCAGATATTGCGCCTTGTTCTCGTCGTAATAGGTCTTAGCATCTTCATCGCTCACCTGAACTGCCGAGGCCAACTGATTGGCACTTAGCTCGATATAATCCAGTGCGATGGTCTCAGGACGCACGAACAGTGACTGGTTTTGCTGATAATAGGTTTTCGCTTCTTCGTCGCTCACGCTTACAGCGGCCAGCATAGGCTCGGCATCGACCACATGGTAACGAATGTCACGGGTTTGTCCCTGGATCTTGGCCAGATACTCGGCTTCACCAGGCAACACGAATTCAGAACCGACAACCGTCACCACTAACTGACGACGTGTCATGTCACCACGCATCATGTCGCGGAAGCTGTTGGCCTGATAACCTAGCTGACGAATAAGCGCAAGGTAACGGTCGTTGTCAAACTTGCCATCAACCTGGAAAGCCGGCTCATTCATGATAGCCGCCTTGATCTGTTGATCAGACACGGTAAGCCCTAAGTCGGCAGCGGCTTGATCCACCAACTTGTCGGCGATCAGGCGCTCTAATACGTTCTGCTTTACACTCGCCAGGTAGCTTTCGTTGCTGGCCAATGTGTTGTACATGTCACCCAGTTGCTGCTCTAATCGAGCTCGCTCGCTTTGATAGGCTTGCTCCAGTGCAGATTTACTGATCTCTTCACCATTAACCGTGGCCGCGCTCGGCTCAGAAGATGAACCCAAATAGCTACTCACGCCAGTAAATGCAAAGGACAGAATAACAAGAACGAGAATGCCTTTAGCAATCACGCCCTGTGAGCCTTCGCGAATCTTTTCTAACATCAGACTTCTCGCTCGTTGCAATAAAAATAAAAAGGCGCATCACCTATTGGAGGATGCGCCATTTCTGTAATTTGTAGACCTAGTTTACACAGTGCGTAATGTTAGGCCAACGGCTTGATAATGAGGGTATACATTATCAAAACCCTTACTCGTAAAAAGCACTGCCTAAACAGTGCTTATCAAACTACTCATAAGGTTTACAAAGGCCACCTTAACTAAGTGTTTCTTAGTTAACAGCGTCTTTAAGTGCTTTACCGGCCTTGAATGCTGGAATGTTTGCCGCAGCAATCTTGATCTCTTTACCCGTCTGTGGGTTGCGACCAGTACGCTCTGCGCGTTGACGCACTTCGAAAGTACCAAAACCAACTAGAGAAATTTTATCGCCATCTTTTAGGCCGTCAGTCACAGCAGAAATAAAAGAATCTAGAGCACGACCAGCTGCTGCTTTAGAAATATCAGCGCCAGAAGCGATTTTCTCGATTAGTTCAGATTTGTTCATGTCATCCCCTTGAATTTAATTTTTGCGCCGCAACCAAATCCTTCTCTAGAGCGGTCTGCGGAGGCTTTTTATAACAAGCTTGAAACTAAAGTTCAAGCCAAATAGGAAAACCTAAGAAATAAAATTGGAATAAGCCTAAAAACCAGCAGCGCCAAGGGCTGCAGCTAAAATGCTATCCACAGACCTAGGCTACCACAGGTTTAGATTTTAAAAAGCCCCTTTTTGCATTTTTTTTAATGCAAATAGGCATTTTCTTGCGTTAGACCAAATTTTTAACAACTTCAAAGCCTTCGATTGGTTGTTCTAACGCCAGCTTAAGCACTTCATCCACCCAACGTACCGGCCTGATCTCAAGGTCGGCCACCACATTAGCCGGGATCTCCTCGAGGTCACGCTCGTTCTCCTTAGGAATCAGCACCAGCTTAGTACCGCCTCGATGGGCCGCCAGTAGCTTCTCTTTAAGGCCACCGATTGGCAGGACTTCACCACGCAGGGTGATCTCACCCGTCATGGCCACATCGGCGCGCACCGGGTTACCGGTCAGGCTAGAGACCAGTGCGGTACACATGGCTGCACCTGCAGATGGACCGTCTTTCGGCGTCGCCCCTTCGGGCACGTGAACATGGATGTCGCGCTTCTCATAGAAGTCAGGGTTAATACCAAGCTGCTCTGCGCGGGCGCGCACCACAGTCATGGCGGCCTGAATCGACTCCTGCATCACATCACCCAGTGACCCGGTATAGGTTAGCTTACCCTTACCCGGCACAGAGGTGGCCTCTATGGTAAGCAGATCGCCACCCACTTCGGTCCAGGCAAGACCTGTCACCTGGCCAATCTGGTTGTTCGACTCCGCCTTACCATAGTCGAAGCGCTGAACGCCGAGGAAAGACTTGAGGTTGTCTTGATTGACATCCACATGTTTCACCGACTTGTCGAGCAGGATCTGTTTAACCACCTTACGGCAGATCTTAGACAGCTCACGCTCAAGCGCACGCACACCAGCTTCACGGGTGTAGTAGCGAATGATGCCAATAATGGCGCTCTCATCGACGTTGACTTCGCTGGCTTTGAGGCCGTTACGCTCGATCTGCTTAGGCAGCAGATGCTGCTTAGCAATGTTGAGTTTTTCATCCTCGGTATAACCCGACAGGCGGATAACTTCCATACGGTCCAGCAGTGGCCCAGGAATATTCATCGAGTTAGAGGTCGCCACGAACATCACATCAGAGAGATCGTAATCCACTTCTAAGTAATGATCGCTAAAGGTCGCATTCTGCTCAGGGTCTAATACCTCAAGCAGCGCCGATGCCGGGTCACCACGCATATCGCTGCTCATCTTATCGATCTCATCGAGCAGGAAGAGTGGGTTCTTAACCCCAACCTTAGACATCTTCTGAATCACCTTACCCGGCATTGAGCCGATATAGGTACGGCGATGACCTCGGATCTCGGCTTCATCTCGCACGCCACCGAGCGCGACACGCACGTATTTACGGCCTGTTGCCTTGGCAATAGATTGTCCCAGAGAGGTCTTACCCACACCCGGTGGGCCCACCAGACAAAGGATAGGGCCTTTAAGCTGCTTCACGCGGCTCTGCACCGCCAGATACTCGAGAATACGCTCTTTGACCTTTTCCAGACCATAATGGTCTGTGTCCAGCACATCCTGGGCCTTGGCCAGATCGCGCTTAATCTTAGAGCGCTGTTTCCAAGGTACAGAGATCATCCAGTCGACGTAGCTGCGCACTACCGTGGCCTCGGCCGACATAGGCGACATCATCTTCAACTTGTTGAGCTCGGCGGTGGCCTTCTCTTTGGCCTCACTCGGCATGCCGGCTTCTTCAATCTTGCGGGTCAGGGTCTCGAACTCGTCGTGAGACTCGTCGATATCCCCAAGTTCCTTCTGAATCGCCTTCATCTGCTCGTTGAGATAATACTCGCGCTGGCTCTTCTCCATCTGCTTCTTGACGCGGGAGCGGATACGCTTCTCCACCTGCAGCAGATCGATTTCCGACTCCATCATGGCCATCAAATATTCCAGACGCTCGGAGACATTCACCATCTCGAGTACCGCCTGCTTGTCTTCCAGCTTCAACGGCATATGAGCCGCCATGGTATCGGCAAGGCGCGCGGCCTCATCAATACCCGACAGTGAGGTCAACACCTCTGGCGGGATCTTCTTGTTTAGCTTGATATAACCTTCGAACTGGCCGATGGCCGAGCGTACCAGCACCTCCTCTTCCTTATCGGCAAGTTCTTCCGATTCGAGGTATTGGGCGGTCGCCACAAAAAATTCGGTCTCTTGAGTGTACTTGTCGATTCGGGCACGTTGGCCACCTTCGACCAGCACCTTCACCGTGCCGTCAGGCAGTTTGAGCAGTTGCAAGATAGAGGCGACGGTACCGACCTCGAAGATATCATCGCTGGTCGGTTCATCTAATTCAGCATCGCGCTGGGCCACTAATATAATCTGCTTATCTTGCTCCATCGCCGCTTCCAGGCAGCGAATAGATTTTTCCCGACCGACAAACAGGGGAATAACCATATGGGGGTAAACCACCACGTCTCTCAATGGCAGTACCGGGAGTTCGATTCGCGCTTCACGCTCTAAGGTCATAGCTCGATTCCGTTTGGTAACAATATTAATGAGTATATTGGGGTGTTTCAGTGGGTTTCAATGGCAAAAATAAAAAAAGGAGCCCACTGGACTCCTTTATGTTTGATTCGCTTGGTATTAGCCGAATTATTGTTCAGCCACAGCCGCTTGCGTCTCGTTGGCTTCGTAGATGAGGATAGGAGCCGACTCGCCCTTAACCACAGACTCATCGATAACCACCTTGGCTACGTTTTCTGTCGATGGCAGGTCATACATGATATCCAACAGTATGCCTTCGACGATTGAACGCAGACCACGAGCACCGGTTTTACGCTCCATTGCCTTCAGAGCAATCGCCTTAAGCGCATCTTCTCTGAACTCCAGCTCGACCCCTTCCATCTCGAACAGTGCCGCAAACTGCTTAGTCAGCGCGTTCTTTGGCTCAGATAGGATCTGAATCAGGGCGGCTTCATCCAGCTCAGCCAGGGTTGCCAGCACAGGCAGACGACCGATGAACTCAGGGATCAGACCGTATTTCACCAGATCTTCCGGCTCTACCTGCAACAACACATCAGAGATGGTTGCCTTATCGGCCTCGCCTTTCACCTCCGCGCCGAAACCAATGCCGGTGCCCACGTGAGAGCGCTGCTCAATCACCTTCTCAAGGCCCGCAAAGGCGCCGCCACAGATGAAGAGGATCTTAGAGGTATCGACCTGCAAGAACTCCTGCTGAGGATGCTTACGTCCGCCTTGGGGCGGTACGGCAGCCACTGTGCCTTCGATCAGCTTAAGCAGTGCCTGCTGCACGCCTTCACCGGACACGTCGCGGGTGATCGATGGATTATCTGACTTACGGCTAATCTTATCGATCTCATCGATATAGACGATACCGCGCTGCGCCTTCTCGACATCATAGTCACATTTCTGTAGCAGCTTCTGAATGATGTTCTCGACATCCTCACCCACATAACCGGCTTCGGTCAGCGTGGTGGCATCAGCCATGGTAAAAGGCACATTCAAGAACCGAGCTAAGGTCTCGGCAAGCAGCGTCTTACCACTACCCGTTGGGCCGATAAGCAGGATGTTACTCTTGCCCAGCTCGACACCATCTTTAGGCGTAGCATTCTTTAAACGCTTATAGTGGTTATATACAGCAACAGATAAGACTTTTTTAGCCTTCTCTTGACCTATGACATAGTCATCAAGATGCGCTCTGAGCTCATGTGGCGTAGGTAATCTATCTTGATCTTGCTTTGGCGATATCTCACGGATCTCTTCACGGATAATATCGTTGCAAAGCTCTACACACTCGTCACATACATACACAGAAGGGCCAGCGATGAGCTTACGAACCTCATGCTGACTCTTTCCACAAAAAGAGCAGTACAGCAGTTTCCCGCTATCACCGTTACTTTTGTTGTCGCCCATTAGTTTACCTCTTTTGCAGTTTCACTCACTGCACAATTCTTCTCTTACGCCTTTTACTGATCATAGCTCAGCAAGCGACAAATATCAGCCTCGTTTATCGAGCACAGAGTCAACCAATCCGTAGGCTTCCGCCTCGGTGGCACTCATGAAATTGTCACGATCCGTATCGCGCTCGATCACTTCCAGCGGCTGGCCAGTATGGTCGGCAAGCATCTGGTTTAGCTTATTCTTAATGCCCAAAATCTCTTGTGCATGAATCGCGATGTCAGAAGCCTGACCTTGGAAGCCACCTAATGGTTGGTGGATCATGACACGTGAGTTAGGCAGACAGTGACGCTTACCTTTGGCACCACCGGCAAGCAGGAAGGCGCCCATACTGGCGGCCTGGCCGATGCACACAGTGCTAACGTTAGGCTTGATAAACTGCATGGTATCATAAATCGCCATCCCCGCCGTAACCGAGCCGCCAGGAGAATTAATATAAAGATAGATATCTTTATCTGGGCTCTCAGACTCGAGGAACAGTAGCTGAGCAACGATCAGGTTAGCCATATGTTCTTCAACCTGACCAACGAGAAAGATCACCCTCTCTTTGAGCAGACGAGAATAAATATCATATGAACGTTCCCCTTTGGCAGTTTGTTCAACGACCATAGGCACAAGTGCATTCAGTACTGATTCTGGCGCATTTTGCATTATTAACTTCCCTAAATAAAAACGGCCCGCATGAGGAGCCTCATACGAGCCATTATAAATGGCTAACAGCCATTTAAGTCAAGCATAGGTTACGCGCGACCAGTAGCCTTGTTCATAAATTCTTCGAATTGAACTGCTTTCTCGGTAACCTTAGCTGATTTCAGCAGTGCTTCAACGGCTTGCTCTTCTAGGGCAACGTTGCGCATGTTCTGCATCATCTCTTGGTTGTTATTGTAGTACTCAATAACTTCCTTTGGATCTTCGTAGGCAGAAGCCATAGAAGCGATCAGTGCTTGAACGCGCTCGTCATCAGCTTTCAGCTCGTTAGTCTTGATCACTTCACCAAGTAGCAGACCCACTTTTACGCGGCGCTCAGCTTGCTCGGTGAACAGGTCAGCTGGCAGCTCAGGCATGTTAGCGGCTTGGTTACCGAAACGCTGCATAGCTTGTTGACGAAGTACGTTAACTTCACCGTCAATCAGAGCCTTAGGCAGGTCGATTTCGTTTTGCGCTAGCAGACCATTTAGAACCTGATCTTTCACGTTAGCTTTAAGCGCTTGCTCAAGTTCACGGCTCATGTTCTTACGGATCTCAACTTTCAGCGCTTCCAGGCCACCGTCGGCAACGCCGAACAGCTTAGCGAACTCGTCATTCACTTCTGGCAGGTTAGCCGCTTGCACTTCTTTCAGAGTGATAGCGAACTTAGCCACTTTACCTTTCAGGTTTTCTGCGTGGTAGTCTTCAGGGAAAGTCACTTCGATATCGAATGCTTCACCGGCCTTGTGACCTTCAACACCAGACTCGAAACCTGGGATCATACGGCCGCTACCTAGTTGTAGTTCGAAATCTTCAGCCTTGCCGCCTTCGAACTCTTCACCGTCGATAGAACCAACGAAGTCGATCTTCGCCTTGTCGCCTTCGGCAGCTGCACGGTCAACCGCTTCGAAAGTAGCGTGTTGCTTACGCAGGGTTTCGATCATAGCGTCAACATCGGCGTCAGTTACTTCGGCAGTTGGTTGCTCAACTTCAATCGCATCTAGACCTTTTAGTTCTACTTCTGGGTAGATTTCGAAAGTAGCAACAAACTGGAAGTTCTCAGCATCGGTCTCACCAGGAACGAAAGTAGGTGCACCCGCTGGGTTTAATTTTTCTGCGATGATGGCTTCAACGAAGTTACGCTGCATCACTTCACCAGTGATCTCTTGACGAATCGCTTTACCATAACGCTTGTTGATCACGCTTACAGGTACCTTGCCTGGACGGAAACCAGGAATACGTGCACGCTTAGCTTCATTTTTCAAACTATCAGAAACGGCTTTTTCAATCTGCTCAGCAGGAACAGAGATAGTTAGGCGGCGCTCTAAACCTTGTGTTGTTTCTACAGAAACTTGCATTGTTTTACCTCGAAATATGTCAAACGTCTTTTGTAATAGCCGAATCATCAACTATTAAGGTATTCGTTTCTTGATCTAAAAAAACGACTAAAATGCCTTGGTAACTGGGTTTGGCAGTCGTCGCACATAGTTGAAATTTATCAAGACGCGACATTATAGCCACGGTTTTCGGCATAGTCGAGCCTCAAAGCCCTAATTACGGACGTAAAAAAAGCGACCAGAGGTCGCTTTTTTTATTTTCTTCGAAAGAAGTGGGGTGACTGATGGGACTTGAACCCACGACAACCGGAATCACAATCCGGGGCTCTACCAACTGAGCTACAATCACCACTGATTTGGTACGCCCGGCAGGATTCGAACCT
This sequence comes from Shewanella aquimarina, assembly GCF_023349185.1. Taxonomy (GTDB): domain Bacteria; phylum Pseudomonadota; class Gammaproteobacteria; order Enterobacterales; family Shewanellaceae; genus Shewanella; species Shewanella aquimarina. The sequence continues at coordinate 220,441 of NZ_JAKIKY010000001.1, forward strand.
GCGGCCATCCGCTTAGAAGGCGGATGCTCTATCCAACTGAGCTACGGGCGCGTCGTTATGAACTTGGTTCATATCCTAACAGGGCAAATAACGTCTCCACGTTATTTAAAAATTTGGTCGGTGATAGAGGATTCGAACCTCTGACCCTCTGGTCCCAAACCAGATGCGCTACCGGACTGCGCTAATCACCGAGAATCTTATTCTTGACCATACACAGGGTGTCGTCGAGAACGGAGCGCATATTATCCCCTCATATGGTTAGCGTCAACGATTTTTTTGCAATGCCTGCGCGCCTGACTATTTAAACAGCTATCCGAAACTTTATTAGACAATTAAGGCAAATATCAGGGCATTTAGTCTATTTCAGCCCACATCCTGTCGTCTTACACAAAGCAGAGGAGCACTGTAGCCTGGCCGACATTATCCATATATTAGAACTGACTGTTATCGAGCGAAGTCAATGACAGTTTCCGCCCCCCCTGTTAAAATGTCGCCGATTTTTTATTATCGCGCCATATTAAGGAAATCCACCCCCCATGACAGCCCAAATAATCGATGGCAAAGCGATTGCTCAATCCATTCGAAAGCAACTGAGTGCCAAAGTAACCGCCCGCAAAGAGGCCGGAAAACGTGTGCCGGGATTAGCCGTTATCTTAGTGGGAGCCGATCCCGCCTCTCAGGTCTATGTCGGCAGTAAGCGCCGCGCCTGTGAAGAGGTCGGCTTCCTGTCGCAATCTTTTGACCTGCCTACCGAAACCTCGGAGGCCGATCTACTCGCCCTGATCGACAGATGTAACGAAGATCCAAGCATAGACGGTATCTTAGTTCAGCTGCCACTGCCGGATCATATCGAAGAGTCGAAGGTGATCGAGCGAATCCGTCCGGATAAAGATGTCGATGGCTTCCACCCATACAACGTGGGTCGTCTGGCTCAACGCATCCCAGTGCTGCGCTCTTGCACGCCGATGGGGATCATGACGCTTATCAAGTCAACAGGTGTCGACACCTATGGCTTAGACGCCGTCGTCGTAGGCGCCTCTAACATCGTCGGCCGACCCATGACCCTGGAACTGCTGCTGGCTGGCTGCACCACGACCACCTGTCATCGCTTCACCAGTGACCTCGAAGATAAGGTACGCCGCGCAGATCTGCTGATCGTTGCCGTAGGCAAGCCTAACTTTATTCCTGGTGAGTGGATTAAACCGGGCGCCATCGTTATCGACGTGGGGATCAACCGTTTAGAGAGCGGTCAACTCGTGGGCGATGTGGAATATGATGTGGCTGCCGAGCACGCCAGTCATATTACCCCCGTTCCGGGTGGTGTCGGCCCTATGACCATCGCCAGCCTGCTGGAAAATACCCTGTACGCCGCCGAAAACTATCATGACTAACTATCATGACGAATCATCACGACCGATAATCGCTACTCATATTAGGGATTAAGATCGGGGGCTGATATCAAAGGTTAGTATCAAGGACTGATATAAAAGGCTTTAGCTAAGCCGCTGGCCCCTGAAACAAGAAAGCCTGCACTAAGTGCAGGCTTTCTTGTTCCAACCGTTATAAGAAGGTTTTACTTCTTACGCCAGGTGGTGCCGCCAGGGCCATCTTCCAAGATCACGCCCAGGGCATTCAGGCCATCGCGAGCCACGTCGGCCGCAGCCCAGTCCTTCTCGGCGCGGGCACGGTTACGCTCGGCGATCAAGGCCTCGATCTGCGCCACCTCATCCTCACTACCCTCGCCCTTAAAGAAGCTATCCACATCCAGCTCTAAGATCCCTAGCACGTCACCCAGCTGCTTCATGCTCACACCCAGGGCAGAGGCCGCATTCATATCATCTGCCTTGAGGCGATTGATCTCACGGGCCATATCAAACAGCACTGAGTAAGCCTCAGGCGTATTGAAGTCGTCGTCCATCGCCTCTTTAAACTTGGCCACATACTCCTCTGCCGGCGCCGCCTCGACGGTCAGATCCAGATCTTTGAGCGCGGTATAAAGACGCTCGAGCGCCGCCTTGGCTTGCTTGAGGTTATCTTCCGAGTAGTTTAGCTGACTGCGGTAATGGCCCGACAGCAGGAAGTAACGCACGGTCGAGGCATCATAATGCTCGAGCACGTCACGAATGGTGAAGAAGTTATTGAGCGACTTAGACATCTTCTCCTTGTCCACCATCACCATACCCGTATGCATCCAGTAGTTTACATAAGGGGTGTCGTGGGCACAGCAAGACTGAGCGATCTCATTCTCATGGTGGGGGAACTGCAGATCAGAGCCACCGCCATGGATGTCAAAATGCTCACCCAGATGCTTGCTGTTCATCGCCGAACATTCGATGTGCCAGCCAGGACGACCAGGGCCCCATGGCGAATCCCATGTCGGCTCGCCCGGCTTGGACATCTTCCACAACACGAAATCCATAGGATCGCGCTTGTTCTCGTCAACCTCGACGCGGGCGCCCGCCTGCAGCTGATCGAGATTCTGTCCTGACAGACGACCGTATTCAGGGAATGACGCCACACTGAAGAGTACATCGCCATTAGCGGCAATATAGGCATGATCTCGCTCAAGCAGACGCTCGACCATCTCGATGATCTCAGGCATATGCTGAGTAGCACGAGGCTCGAAATCGGGGCGCTTCATATGCAGCGCATCGAAGTCACGATACATCTCTTGTGTCAGACGCTCGGTCAGCGTGTCGCAGCTCTCGCCGTTCTCGGTGGCGCGCTTGATGATCTTATCGTCGACATCCGTGATGTTACGATGAAAATTCACGTCATAGCCGATATATCTTAGGTATCTGACGATCATGTCGAAAGCAACAAACGTACGTCCGTGACCTATATGACACAAATCATATATGGTTACCCCGCAGACATACATGCCGACTTTACCTGGCTGTATTGGCTTAAATTCCTCTTTTTTGCGGGTAAGACTGTTGTATAGCTTCAACATTGATATTCTCTACAGATAATTGACAACAAATAGGCCGCTCAGTCTACCACCTGCAAACGGCCGCTTCCAGCGTGATTGCGTGAATCTAAAGCGTTTTTTGTGCCCTCGCACATTCTTCACACCCGATAGCCTAAAATGCGAGTGTAGATCGAGCTGTAAAGCATGTTCGCAGGGATAAAAGTCACGCCATCCCTTTATGCGCCCAGGTTAATAGGCTAGAATCTGGCGCTATCTGAATAAGTAACCATGATGAGATACAGTCATATGATCACAATGCAAACCAACCACGGTGTTATTAAACTCGAACTCGATGCCGAAAAAGCACCAGCAACCGTAGCGAACTTCATTAAGTACGCAAAAGACGGTTTCTATGACGGCACCATCTTTCACCGCGTAATCGACGGTTTCATGATCCAGGGCGGTGGCTTCACCGAAGATATGTCGCAAAAGCGTTGCAACGAAGCGATCGAGAACGAAGCCAACAATGGTCTTTCTAACCTTGTCGGCACCATCGCCATGGCCCGCACCTCTGATCCTCATTCGGCCACCGCACAGTTCTTCATCAACATCAACGACAACACCTTCCTCGACTTCAAGTCTGAGTCAGTACAAGGTTGGGGTTACTGTGTGTTTGGTAAAGTCACCGAAGGCATGGATGTGGTTAACCAGATCAAGGCTGTTGCTACCGGCAACCGCGGCATGCACCAAGACGTTCCGCTAGAAGCTGTCGTCATCGAAAACGTGACAGTCGAAGAGTAATCACAGGGCCGACACTTGTTGAACTACACCCTGTTTGTGGGCGATCTGCACCTCAGTGCCGATCGCCCCGATATCCTAAGCGCCTTCCATCAATTTCTTAGTCAAGATGTCACCCACTGCGACGCCCTCTATATCCTGGGGGATCTGTTTGAAGTATGGGTGGGAGACGATATCGCCGAGCCTTTTGCCCTAGAACTTGCCGAGCGCTTAAAGCAATTCTCGGTTCACACCCCAATCTACTTCATCCATGGCAATCGCGACTTCCTCCTGGGTAAAGCATATGCCGAGCGTTCGGGCATGACACTCTTACCCGAGGTATATTGCCTAGACCTCTATGGTCAGCCTAGTGTGTTGCTCCATGGCGATAGCCTGTGCACCCTAGATAAGGCCTATCAGAGATTCCGCCGCTTTAGAAATATGTCGTGGGCCAAGTTCATCTACAATCACCTGCCTAAGTCGAAGCGCATCGCCATTGCCGACAAGCTTCGAAGCAAGAGTAAGCAGAGCAATCAGCTAAAAAGCTATAGCATCATGGATGTGGAGCCCTGCGCGGTAGCACAGCTCATGGCGCAAACTGGCGCTAAGCGCATGATCCATGGTCACACCCATAGACCCGACATTCACCAGCTCGCCAATAATGGCCAGCGAATCGTGGTGGGAGACTGGTATGAGCAAGGCAGCGTATTAAAAGTGAGTCCCGAGCAGGTGAGCCTGCAAAGCTTGCCTTTCAGCGAAACTGACGCCTAAGGCGTTCATTCACCAGCCTAGATTAAGTGTACCTTAGCAAGGCCTTCCCGAGTGAAACTTGAACTCACTGTCTGGCGCGCTTATCAGCTCGGCTTCCAGCCTGGCGAAATGTGCCACACGCTCGTCGATATTCTCTGAAGAAATGGCCTGGGCCAACACCAGATAATCTTGATAATGGCGCGCCTCCGAACGTAGCAGAGATACGTAGAACTTACTCAAGCCTTCATCGAGATGGGGGGCCAGCTTGGCGAAACGCTCACAGGATCGCGCCTCGATAAAGGCGCCGACGATCAGCTTGTCCACTAAGGTCGCCGGTTCGTGGGTGCGCACCCCGCGCATCATCCCTCTTGCGTAACGCCCGGCGGTGAGATTTTGATAGGGTATGTTACGTGCCTGCATGATCTCCAGCACCTGTTCAAAATGGTGAAACTCTTCCTTTATCAGACGCACCATCTTTGCTATAAGGTCTGGGCCATAATCGACTCCAGGCTTGGCAGTGAGTTCACCCACCAGCTCATTTTTCTTCACGTCCCGCGCCAGAAAGGCATCTATGTCCCGTGACTTGTTGTAAACGAATTCCTCATAGGGCTTAGCCCACTCGAGCAGCTTATCACCGCTTGCCTTATCGACCGCGTACTTACGGATCAAAAACATCGCCGTCTGCGCCGCCTTCAGCTCACAGTTACAGTGATCGATAAGCAGCGCAGCAAGCTGCTCGCTCTGGCTGGCGAGTGCAATCCACTCATCTGGGGTTTCACATTGTAAGAACTGCTTTATCGGCGCTAATAAGGCTTGCATGACACACTCGGGGGTTAAACGGACAGACGCCGACTATTCTACCCTTAAAAGACAGCCTTAGGCAGGTCCATCTGCCTAACAGATGAAAGTTAGCTTGACTAGTCTAAGTTTATGTTCAATAAATAAACTATGTCAGTCCTTATAGGACTGTTTGGGAGCCTGAGGTCTATTGGGTAGCAGACCAACAGGCAATGCGGGTTCGTCTGAAGTTTGGCGAGCACAAAATGAAAGCTGAACAAGGATAATTATAATGATATTAAATCACTTAATGGGGTTATACACTCATCCGAAAGAAGAGTGGCACACAATTGAGAAAAACCACGAAGCGCTGAGAAGCAGTCTTAGCCATGTCCTGTTGATCGCCCTCATTCCAGCCGTCTGCACCTATCTTGCCTCCACCATGTTCGGCTGGAATCTAGGGGTATCTGATCCCCTGTTCCTCACTAAGCAAAGCGCATTGATGATGTCGATTAGCATGTATTTCGGCCTGATTGCCGGGGTATTCGCCCTGGCCTACCTGGCCTACTGGATGGCAAAGACCTTCGATGCTCAGCCAAGCTACACACAGGCGATAGAGCTGGCGGCCTATACCGCCACACCACTCTTTATGGTGGGTCTTGCGGCCCTGTATCCTGCGCTCTGGTTTATGATGATCGTAGGCTTGGTGGGGCTGACCTACTCTGTGTACCTGCTCTACACCGGGGTACCTATCATAATGAACATTCCCGAAGAGAAGGGCTTTATCTACGCCAGTTCGGTCGTCACCGCCGGCCTTGTGCTGTTAGTCGCCCTGATGGCCTCGAGCGTCATCCTGTGGAGCTTCGGCTTAGGCCCTATGTATCAATAGAAGGTATCGATAAGAGAAGGTATCAATAGGAAAAATTATCAGTAGCCGGCATAGGTTAACCTGAGATACAAAAAAGGCTTTAGGAATCACCTAAAGCCTTTTTTAGTACCAAGCGTTAACTTAGTTAGAAGAATCTCTCAGAGCAACCGTCAGGTTAAACACCAGGTGTTCAGGCGATGAGTCTTTACTGTCGGCGCAGAAGTAACCTTCACGCTCGAACTGATAGGCCTTCTCGGCCTCTGCATTAACTAGGCCTGGCTCGACTAAACCATGCTTGACCACCAAGGACTCAGGATTCAGCACCTCATCGACCGTCTCTGCAGCCGCCGGATTTGGCTGATTAAAGAGTCTGTCATATAGACGGAACTCGGCTGGTACGGCACTTGTGGCCTCAACCCAGTGGATCACCCCTTTTACCTTACGGCCATCGGCAGGATTCTTACCTAGCGTCTGATCGTCATAGGTACAGTAGATGGTGGTGACATTGCCAGCCTCATCCTTGTCGCAACGCTCAGCCTTGATCACATAGGCATTACGCAGGCGCACTTCCTTGCCCTGAACAAGACGCTTGTATTTCTTGTTGGCTTCTTCACGGAAATCGTCGGCATCGATATAAAGCTCGCGACCAAACACCAGCTCACGCTGCCCCATAGACTCTATGCTTGGGTGTGCTGGCGCCGATAGCTTCTCAACTTGCCCTTCTGGGTAGTTTTCGATGACAACCTTAACCGGGTTGATCACCGCCATGGCGCGAGGTGCATGCTCGTTCAGCTCTTCACGAATACAGGCATCCAACATGCTCACTTCGACCATGTTCTCCTGCTTAGTCACGCCGATACGACGGCAGAACTCACGAATAGCGGCAGGCGTATAGCCACGACGACGCAGACCGGCAATAGTCGGCATACGTGGGTCGTCCCAGCCTGATACCAGGCCACGAACCACGAGGTCATTGAGCTTACGCTTAGACATCAGGGTGTATTCCAGATTCAGGCGTGAAAACTCATATTGACGGGTACGGTTTGGCGCCTGGAAATCATCCAGGTTATCCAGCACCCAGTCGTACAGACGACGGTTATCCTGGAACTCAAGCGTACAGAGCGAATGCGTGATATCTTCCAGCGCATCAGAGATACAGTGGGTGAAATCATACATAGGATAGATGCACCACTTGTCGCCAGTCTGGTGGTGATGGGCGAAACGGATACGATAGATCACAGGATCACGCATACACATGAAGGGGGATGCCATATCGATCTTGGCTCGCAGTGCACACTCACCCTCTTTAAATTCACCCTTACGCATCTTCTCGAATAACGCTAGGTTTTCTTCGACAGAGGTATCACGATAAGGACTGTTCTTACCAGGCTCCTTCAGGGTGCCACGGTACTCACGAGTCTGCTCACCATTGAGGAAGCAGACATAAGCTAATCCCTTCTTAACCAGTTCTACCGCGTACTGGTGCAGCTGGTCGAAATAGTTAGACGAGTAGCGGATCTCACCATCCCACTGGAAACCTAACCAATGCACGTCTGCCTGAATAGAGTTAACGTAATCGATATCCTCTTTCTCAGGGTTGGTATCATCAAAACGTAAGTTACATAGCCCCTTATAGTCCTGCGCCAAACCGAAGTTTAAACAAATCGATTTTGCGTGACCAATATGAAGATAACCGTTTGGCTCGGGCGGAAAACGTGTGTGCACTCGGGTGTGCTTACCGCTCTCTAAATCTTCATCTATGATGTTACGAATGAAGTTACTAGGACGTACTTCGGTGTCCACATGACTCATGGAAATCCTCTTTGCGAACTCTATTTCATCGGGCGCACAGCTGCCGCTCGAGACTAATGGGAGAAAACCTGCATATTCCTACAGATTTCGCTTCGTTACAACGGCCAAATCGCAAAAACTGCCATGATTTAGCGCAAAAACAGAAAAGCAGCGAATTATCGCTGCTTTTCTCGGTTTAACAAACTGTTTTACATCAAGCTTAAATCTACTCTGTCACCACGTTAATCACAGGTATGATGGTCTGAGCACGCTGCCCCTTGCGCTTGAGCCACAGGTAGAAGACCACCAGCGCGACTAAGAAGAAGCCGATCCACAGCCCAGACTGCAATGGGTGCGCCGCAAATGTCATCGCCTGATAGAAGATGGTCGCGGTACCGTAAGCCAAGCCGAAGGTCCAGGTGGCGGCAAAGGTTGCCCAGCGCGGTCCAAACTCACCCACCAGGGCGCCCATGGCCGCCACACAAGGGGTATAGAGCAAGATGAACAGCAGGTAAGCAAAGGCTGCCGTCACACCGCTAAAGCCACTCTGCAGCGCACTAAAGGTTGAGGTATCTACATCCAGCTCGCTCGAGGCTGTCTCTATGCTCTCAATATCACCAACAGACATTGACAGCGGATCTTCAGGCGCGATGCCAAACAGGTTCTCTGGAATGGTCGCCAAGGCTTCACTAAAGCTCTCTGACAGCGGCGCCAGATCTTCCTCTTCACCACTTGCGGTAGAGTAGAGGCTATTGAGCGTACCTACCACGGCTTCCTTCGCGAAAATCCCCGTGATAATACCCACAGTTGCCGGCCAGTTATCTTGCTCTATGCCCATTGGTGAGAAGAGCGGAGTCACCTTCTGACTCGCCACACTGAGCACAGACTCAGAGCTGTCTTCGTGGCCGAAGCTGCCATCGACACCGATTGCGTTGATGAAGTTAAGCAGGGTGACCACGATAACGATCGTCTTACCCGCGCCTAGAATAAAGCTCTTAGTACGCTTGCCGGTTCTTGCCATCACCGCCTTGAATTTAGGCGTCTCGTAGTTAGGCAATTCCATCACCACGGCGCTGCTGCTGCCCGGAAGCAAGGTTGAACGTAGCAGTAAACCCGTTCCTATCGCGGCCAGCACACCAATGATATACAGCAGGAACACCAGGTTCTGACCCGACTCGGGGAAGAAGGCCGCCGCAAACAGGGCATAAACCGGTAAACGTGCACCACAAGACATGAAGGGCGCCATCATACCCGTCACGATGCGCTCACGCTCGCTGCCTAAGGTACGGGTTGCCATGATGGCAGGTACCGAGCAGCCAAAACCGACGATCATAGGCACAAACGCCTTGCCCGGCAGACCAATACGACGCATCAGGCCATCGACCACGAAGGCGGCGCGCGCCATATAGCCCGAGCCTTCCAGCACAGAGAGTGCCAGGAACAGAGCGGCGATAACGGGAATAAAGGTGGCAACGGTTTGGATACCCTGGCCTATACCGCCGGCAACCACAGTTACCAACCAGGCTGGAACACCGATATTGGTCATCAGGGCGCCGAGGTGATCGACAAACAGGGCACCGGCCGTGATGTCGAAGAAATCGATAAAGGCGCTACCGACGTTAATACTGAACATGAACATCAGGTACATCACAAACAGGAATACGGGTACGCCTGCTATCGGATGTAACACCAGCTTATCTAAGCGATCGCTCAGAGTGAGCTGCTCACTGTCTTTCACCGATTGATTAAACACCTGCTGCACGAAATCGAAACGTGTGGTGGCCACCATGATCTCGATATCCTTGCCCTGCGCCGCCAGGCGCTCGGAGCACTGGGACACCTCAGACAGCATCTGACCATTCTTACACTGGCCACAACCCAGGCCGTTGCCCATCATCGCCAGTGCGCGGCCTCGACTGAGTTGACTATCACGCTCAAACAGCGCCTTGATGCCCGCCTCAATATCGGCGTCGTAATTTAGTACCAATGGCGCCTCAGAGACCTTGCCATCTAGCAGATCTACCACTTGAGCCTGTACCTGCTTGATGTCGTTAACATCGCGAGAGCAGACGGCGATCACTGGGCAGCCTAACTGCTGGCTCATCTTGTCGACATCGACCTCAATCCCCTGAGCCTTGGCCGCATCAATCTTATTGAGCACCACCACCATAGGAATACCAAGTTCGCGCAGCTGCACGGTCAGGTACAGGTGACGCTCGATGTTAGTCGCATCCACCAGGTTGATGATGCCATCCATCTGCGCCTCGGCCAGATACTGCTGAGCAATCTGCTCATCGAGGGAGCAGTCACAGCTGCTACCGGCAGGAAGCAGATCATAGATACCCGGCAAGTCTGTCAGCAGCACCTGGGTATCATTCAGGGTAAAGGCCCCTGTCTTCTTCTCAACCGTCACCCCTGACCAGTTACCCACCTGCTGATTGGCACCTGTGAGGGCGTTAAAGAGTGTTGACTTGCCCGCATTAGGGTTACCAACGGTCACACAATGAAATTGTTTAGCCATGAGCCAGCTCCACCTCGATTACTTCTGCCAGATCCTTACGCATGCATAACTTACTGCCACGAATGGCCAACTCTAATCCCGAGCCCAATGGTGCACGTCGTAATAGGGTCAGAGAGGTGTTTGGGGTGATCCCCATAGATAAAAGCTTGCGTTTCACTACCGCAGGCAGGCTAATCTGGCCCACCTCGGAGATCACAGCACTATCGCCAGGCTTTAATTCGCTTAATTTCATATTGCAACTCTACCTTTTCAGGTCTCGATAAATCTGAACTACACCAGATTCTAACGGAGCAAGGCTTCCAATAACTTTATCTAGATCAATATTTATGATTGGAAACGATAATAATTTTCAATTGTATTTTATATTATGTGACAGATATCTCAATCAGTAAACGAGATCATTAAATGAGAACCATTTTCATTAGCGGCCAATTTTACGTCCCAGCCCTGGCACTTAGCGTGATCTAGATCACATAAAGTGCTAATTCGCTCAAATACCTCATTTTTAACCGCGATTTATCGGCACAAAATTTACACATTCGTCACAAATCCCACCTATTATTTAGCTTTGGTAAATTAGTAATTCATAAAGATAACAACTAAAAACCTCACTGTGCTTGGATGGATGATGATGAAAAAGGAATCTAATTGGCAGTCAGCCCTCTGGCTAACGGCCCTGCTCGCGCTAACTCCCCTCTTTAGATTATTCGCTCAGGCGACTCCCTGGGACAAGATGCCTGGTGAAGAGGTAGAGAAGATCCTCGATAACAAATTTGCACAGGGGCAATACTCCCCCAAGGGCGCCGATAGCTGCCTCATGTGCCATCGCAAGAACCAAACCGTCATGGCACTATTTGACGGTGTACATGGCAATCCCCAGGTAAAAGGGTCTCCCATGGCCGACCTGCAGTGCGAAGCCTGCCACGGCCCCATGGGGAAACATAACCGCGGGGGTAAGGAACCTATGATCACCTTCGGCGCCAATTCCCCTGTTCCCGCCGAGAAACAAAACAGCGTCTGCACGAGCTGCCACAACGATGACCAGCGCATGGCCTGGAGTGGCAATCATCACGACAATGCCGATGTCGCCTGTAGCGACTGTCATCAGGTGCACACGGATCACGACCCCATTAGCGATAAGAGCCAGGAGGTCGCCGTCTGCACCAGCTGTCATGCCCAGCAAAAGGCCGACTTACATAAACGCAGCAGCCACCCAATGAAGTGGCAGCAGATGGTCTGCAGCGACTGTCACAATCCCCACGGCGGTTTGGGCGAGGCGAGCCTGAAGCAGATGAGCGTCAATGACAACTGTTATGCCTGTCACAGCGAGAAGCGTGGGCCTAAACTGTGGGAGCATGCGCCCGTCACCGACAACTGCGCCAACTGTCATAACCCCCACGGCAGCGTCAACGAGGCGATGTTGATCGCCAAGCCCCCTCAGCTTTGTCAGCAATGCCACGCCAGCGACGGTCACGCCGCCAATCCGGTATTTGCCAACAGCCCTAATGCCTTCAACGGCGGCCAAAGCTGCCTCAACTGCCACAACCAGGTGCATGGCTCTAACCATCCATCGGGCAAACTACTGCAACGTTAATGAGGGAGCATAGCGATGAACAGACTCAAAGGGACTCAAACACGCGCTTGGCCACTCAGCCTGCTGACCCTCTCTATCCTCAGCAGCCTTGCATCGGCTCAGGGGTACGATCTGGCGTCGGCCAACCGCAGTCAGGTGAAGATGGACGCCTGGAAATGCCAGCGCTGTGAGGTCAAAGATGCAACCACAGGTGAGGTAGGCGTCGGCGTCGCCTATAACGACGGCAGTGATAGCCGTTTTGGCAACACCACGGGCTCGGATACCGATGGCGCCGTGGCGAGCCTGGAGGCAGATCTAACCCACAAGAAGGCCTCTGGCTACCAGACCCAATTTAAGGCAGACCGCCTAGGCTATGACGCTGGCTCTGCTAGCTTAACGACCGGCCGCAAGGGCCAATACCAGATAGCCGCCAGCTATCGAGGTTTTGCCCACTTCGATAATAATGATGCGCTCAGCCCCTATCGGCTGAATGACAGCAGTTGGCAACTCCCCAGCCAATGGCAGAGCGCCGCCACAACCGATCAGATGAGCAGCCTAAACGATAGCCTGATGGCGAGTGAGCTTAAGATCACCCGTGACCGCTACCGTCTCGACGCCGCCTATACTGGCAGCTTCTACGAGGCTAGCCTCGGCTACCAACATGAGCAGCGTCAAGGCAATCGCCGTGCCAGCGCCAATCTGCTCACCAACAGCACCATGCTGGCGGAGCGTGTCGACGACAAGAGCGATCGCATCGAAGGCAAACTCTACTTTCGCGGCGATCAATGGCTGACCGGCATAGATGCCGAGCTAAGTCATTACAAGAACGATATCAATGCCCTGCACTGGCAATCGGCGTTCAGCCCCACCTTCGGCGCCGCCTATTATGGCCAGAGCGCTGTAGCGCCCGATAACAAGGCCTATCGCGTCGCGGCTCACAGCCAATTCTCCGCCCCGGGTCAGCAGGTGCTGATGCATCTAGGTTTTAGCCGCATGACCCAAGATCAAACCTATCTACCGGCCACCATCAACGGCCCTTCCCCCATGCTGCCGGCAAGTAATCTCGACGGTCAGGTAGATCTATTGGAGATGAAGCTTAAGTATCTCGGGCGTCTCACCCCAGAGCTCAGCCTCAGGGCCGGCTACGACTATCGCGATCGCGACAACAAGTCTGAGATCTTGAGTTACCCGCAGATCATTACCGACAGCTACTACAGCGGCGATAAGCTTAATCAGGCCTATGACCGAACCCGTCAACAGGCTAATCTGGGGGCCAAGTATCGCTTTACCCGCAGCCTCTATCTGGATCTGCAATACCAGTATGAACACAACAACTACAACGCCCTCGACCGCGACAGCCTGCAGACATCAGATGTTACGGCCAAGCTCCACTATCGGCTCTCCTCCCAATGGCAAGCCTGGCTCAAGGCCGAGTTTGAGGATCGCGGCGGCAGCGAATATCTGGGCTCGAGAGTCAGCAATCGCCCCAACAACCCGCTGTTAAGGCGCAGCTATCTGGCCGATCGTGAGCGCCAGCGTTATGGCCTCTACACCAGTTTTAGCGGCGAGGCACTCAGCGCCACGCTCAACCTGCATCTGATGCAGGATGACTACACAGACACCCAGATAGGCCTGACTCAGGTCGATAGCCAGGGTTATGATCTCTCCGCCAACTATGCCCTGAATGAGCAGATTAACCTGAGCGCCTTCGTCAATCAGGACTGGCGCGACAGCGATCAGGCGGGCAGTAACAACTTCGGTAGTGCCAACTGGTTTGCCACCACCAAGGATAAGGCGACCCTTATCGGTGCCGGGTTCAATTACGACGCCCTGATGGAGAACCGTCTGCGGCTCGGCCTCAACTACAGCTATAACGACGGCCAGAGTGACACAGAGATCAGCCAAGGCCTGCACAGCCCCTATGGCAGCTATTACGCCACCCGGCACAATCTCAACGCCTTCGCCGACTTTAATCTCAGCGAGAGCCTGGGGCTGCGGCTGGATTGGATCTTCGAGCAATACCAAGACGCCGACTGGGCCAACGACAAGCTGATGCCAGACAGCATCCCCAACGTCTTGACCTTCGGTGACCTCAGCCATGATTACAACGCCCACTACTTTGGAGTGACCCTGAGTTACCAGCTGTAACTCAGCCGCCCCCTATGCCAAGGAAGCGATGATGAAGATGAACAAAACTTTCCATTATGCCGCCCTGTTTGGGCTAGTTTCGTTACTCTCCGCCTGTGGCGGCGACGATGGTAAACCCGGTAATCCTGGCGAGCCCGGCGGCCCACCAGCCATGGTGATCGACTCCTTAGTGGTCAGCTTCGATCCCGTGCAGATGCAATCAGGCGTCGCCACGGTGAACTACCGTGTCACCAATCAGGATGACGAACCTGTAGTGGGGATCCCAAGCGCCACCTTTATTGCCGCTCAGCTGCTGCCTCAGGGTTACACCAATGCGGGCAACGCCTCCCAGTGGCAATACTTCACCTCGGAGAGCTGCAACGACAGCTGCCCAGGAGAGTATGTGGATCATAAGAATGGCCGCTACAGCTACACCTTTAGCGCAGGTTTCGATGGCTTAAACGATGTCGGCTATCAGGCCGGCGCCACCCAGCGCATAGTGGTTAAGCTGGGGGGCGACAGCCTGGCCGATGGCACTGCCTTGCCCGTCACCAACCAGCACTTCGACTGGCAGGCCGACAAAGACGGCACCAGCAGCGATCAGGTATACACCCGTAACCTGATCAAGATAGAGACCTGCAACAGCTGTCACAGCGATCTGGCCTTTCATCGCGGCAACTACAACCAAATTGAGACCTGTGTAACCTGTCACAATGCCGATCGCGTCAGCAATCCAGATAACATCTTTCCGCAGATGATCCACGGCAAACACCTGACCGGCTTCCCCGGCTCACTGGCCAACTGCCAGACCTGTCACGCCGAGGATGACACCCTGAGCGAGCAGATGAACTGGGCACGGGTGCCCACCATGGAAGCCTGTGGTGCCTGCCATACCTATATCGACTTCAAGAAGGGTGAAGGCCATCCGGCGCAGCTCAACAACGCCAACTGCGTCGCCTGTCACAACCCAGATTGGACAGCCAGCGTCCACAACGACGGCGGCAACGCCCAGGCATTGGCACAGTTCAAACCTGTGATCACCAAAGCCATGCGCAGCGGCGATACCGTCTCCTTCACCCTAACACTGGAAAATTCCGCGACGGGTCAGCCTTACACGGCCAGCGCCGACCAACTCGATTTCGTCTCGGATCTTCGCGTCTACGCCAACTGGGGCACCAGCTTCGACTACGCCACCCGCTCGGCGCGCTCCATACGAGTGCATGAAACCACGCCCGTCTCTGGCAGCAACGGCAGCTTCGACTATCAGATAGCCGGGCTGACCGTGCCTGCCGGTAGTGAGATGGATAAAGGCACCTTGGCGATTCAGGGCAAAGTCTGCGCCGCCAATGGCGTGCTGGGCGCCTGCAGTGATGAGGCCAACAGCGAAGTGGTGATCAAATCCAGCCATCGTTTCTTCGCCACAGACGCACTGAGCGATAGCGGCCGCCGCGTCGTGGTCAGCAACGACACCTGCGGCAGTTGCCATGGGGATCAGCAGCTGAACTTCCACGGTTCCCGCAACGATCTCGAAGGCCAGTGCCAATTGTGTCACAACCCCAACATGCAGGCCGATGCCGCGGATAACCCGTCCCTCACCACGGCGGACTTCAAGCACCTTATCCACGGCATTCACAGCGGCCAACGCGCCGGGTTCGAAGGGATCAACTACCCGGGCAACATAGGTAACTGCGCCCAGTGTCACGCCGACAGAGATGGCGTACTCTCGGTCGCCCTACCGCTGGATCCCGGCGTGCAACCGCTGACCATCGACGATGGCAGCTACACCAGCCCGACGGCGGCTATCTGTAGCGATTGTCACAGCAGCGAGACCAACAAGAACCATATGATCCAGCAAGGCGCGGTGTTCAGCGGCACGCTGTCCGATGCCACGGCGGGCACTGAAAGCTGCACCACCTGTCACCGACAAGGCGCCGATGCCGATGTGCTGAGCGTGCATCCCATCAAATAAACCGGACAAGGCGCCAGCTCACTGGCGCCGATTCGACAACGCATTGAGAGATTGACTGAAATGGAAGGCACTATGATGGAAATAAAGAAGAAGGTGAATCAATGGAGCCTCATCGCCCTGAGTTGCAGCGCGCTACTACTGGGCTGTGGTAGCGATGGCAAAGATGGTGAAGATGGCCCCGACGGCGTCATAGGCGTTAGCATCGCCGACACACCAACGGTAATGGCCCAGTTTACCCAGGCATCGATAGAAGATGGCGAGGTCAGTGCGACCTTTAAGCTTGAGAATGCCAACGGCGTGGCCGTTCTCGGCCTAACCAAAGACTTTGATCTCAGGTTCGGTATCGCCCAGCTGGCCCAGGTCACAGAGACCATAGATGGCCAACCTTTCGGTCGCGGCTACCAGTGGCAGGCCTACATCAATACCCTCAGGCAACCCGGTTCGCTGCCAGATGGTGCCGAAGGGCTTAACCCCTCCCCCCAATTTCAAGCCGGTGTCGAGGCGGCCAGCGCCTGCACAGACTGCCTGACGGATAATCTCGATGGCAGCTACACCTACAGGTTTCAGCAAAATGTTGCCAATGTCACCGAGCCTTTGGCCATCACCTACAATGGCGAAAACACCCACAGGGTCACCCTGGAATTGAAACTGCCTCAGGCGACCGCCAATGCCCACCATGACTGGCAGCCCTCATCGGGAGCGACAGACGGGATTCAAACCCGCAATGTGGTAAGCAAGCAGACCTGTCTCAACTGTCACCAGGAGGAGAGCCTGGCCCTGCACGGCGGCCGTCGTATCGCCCTGGAAAACTGCGCCAGCTGTCATACCGCGACCTCAGGCGATCCCGAGAGCGGCAACAGCATAGAGTTTCCCTATATGATCCATGCCATCCACAAGGGCCAGGACAGGGTCACCAGCACGCCCGAAGGTTATGTGCCAGCCCCCTATAAGATAGTGGGTTATGGTGGCAGCCTACATGACTATGGCAAGGTGATGTTCCCACAAAAACCGGCGGCCAACTGCGCGGCCTGCCACAAAGAGGGTGACGATGCGCCAAGTGATGCCGCCCTGTTTAAGGCCGATAACTCCAGCGTCGCCTGCATCGGCTGTCATACCGAGAAACCCTCGCAGAACCATTCCAACACCAACTGTATCGCCTGCCACAACGCAACAGGTACCTATCCGGGGACGGGCAACGGCGAGAAACGCCATGGCGACGTGCTTAAGGCCTATTCACTGGCCCAGGCGATGAGCGTCAGCTTTAGCAACATAGGCCTGGATGGCGACGGCAAGCTGAAATTTGATCTTCAGGTAACCGATACCGCCGGCAACCCGGTTGCCAGCGAATTTATCGAACTGAGCACCCGCGTAGTGGTGGCCTGGGATGTGGACAAGGACTACCCTGTCTACGGTGATGCCTCTTATAGCAATCGTCGATTCAGACTGTCACAAGGCAGCTATGACGAGGCCAGCAAGACCTTCACCATAGTGGCCAGCAGCTTCGATATGCCAATGGATGCAGCGGGCAAGACCTTCGAACTCTGGTCGGCCATCGAAGTCTGTTTCAACAACGGCGGCTATGGCGTGGCAGAGGTGGTGATGACCGCCTGTAGCGAGGATACCCGTTCGGTGGCGGTTAAAGAGGCGCCCTATCGCTTCGTCTGGTCCGGCACCGGAGTCGTCGAAGATGGCCAGGTCGCGATGCGCCGCGCCATCGTCGATACCAGCAAGTGTCAGACCTGCCACAATCAAGAAAATCACCATTACAACAATGGCTATAACTGCCAGACCTGTCATACCTCGGATAAGACCACCCGCGGCGATGACAACTACCCTGGCGGGCGGAAACCTACCAGCTTCGCCTTTAAGGCGCACGAGGCCGAGGGGCACTACCTCAAGTATGCCGGCGTACAGTCGGGCACAGTACTTAAGACCGACTGCCTCACCTGTCATACGCAAGACGGCTTTACCCTTGGCCGAGCCAGTGACCGTGTCTGGCGCTATGGTGATACCACCACGGGGGCCGACATCTGGGTCTCATCCGATGCAGGCGCCTGCCTGAGCTGTCACCAGAAGTACCTGAAAGACTCAGGCTCGGCCCATATTCAGGCCAACGGCGGCATTCTGGATGGTATGGACGCGGCAGATGTACGCACGCGGGCGGCAGAGACCTGCGCCACCTGTCATACGCCGGCTCAGCTGTTAGGCATTCATCAGCCCTAACCTGGCTCAGTTGAGCAGCCAACCAGTGACTCCCAAAGTGGAGCGCTAATAAAAAAAGGAGGCCCTGGCCTCCTTTTTTTATCGCGGTAACGTCATTTCACCGTTAGATTCACATTCGGCTAACTTCCCCCGTACATACAAGGGGAGCTAACAGGCGAAATAGTGTACTTCTCCAGCATCGACACTTGCGTTAGATCAAAGCTGAGATAAAAAAACTTAGCCGCCTTAAGCTTTATTTAAGAAATAAAGCATTTTTACGCCCCCCTTTTAAAACCCACACCAGGATTGAGCTTTAACCAATTGAAAATAATATTATTTAACAAGTTTATCAATTTGCTCCAGGCTTAATGGATCCGCTTCACGTTTGCGCCAAACGAGCCAATGCGCCTACCACCTTTTGAATAAGATGACGATTAAGGTGTCGCCAAGTCATTGAGGCAATAGCAATAACGAAGCCCACCTTATTCATACCAAAAAAGAAAAATTGAGATCACTCTCATTCTCATGCAGGGGAAAAATGATGAAACGGTATTCAATCAGTACCGCAGTCAAAGCAGCATTCGGTGTCGGAGCCTTGTCTCTGGCACTGGTCGGCTGTAATGGCAGCGATGGAAAAGATGGTGAAGATGGCAAGCCTGGTGAAATCGCAGTCGATATCAACAGTGCAACTGCGGTCCAAACCAAGATAGAAAGCGCCAGCTATGACGAGGCGGCGAAAACATTAAGCTTCGAGTTTAGCCTGACCAATCCTAATGGCGTCGCCGTCACCGGATTAGCGGCGCTCACCGACCCACTACGCATCGCCTTCGGTCGTATGGGCACACGTAGCGAGGCCTTCACACCCTACACCCTAGAAGATGGCACTCAGGTCACTAATCGCGCCGATGGCGACGAGGAGATCTGGCTCTCTTATCGCAACGCCAGCAAGAATGGCGTACCTATGACAGGCACCAACAACTGGCGCCCTAATCGTGACTGCCCTGAAGGCGAAACCTGCCTTACCTACCTGGGTGAAGGCCGTTACAAGGTGACGGCGCCAGAGATCATCGACACCAATGGCCTGGACTACGACTATGACGCCAATCAGATCAATGGCATCTACCTAATCACCTATGGCGTGGGTCAAAACAAGCTTAAGAATGTCGAAGCCTACTACTGGGATCCTTTGACACTGCAGTCGGTGGCCTCGCCTAAGAAGGTGTTAGAGATGGACACCTGTACCAACTGTCACGTGGGTCAGGATCATATCCGTCACGGCAATTATGGTAACACCGCCGATGGTTGTGGTTTCTGTCACACCGACTACACCCTATACAGCGGCTCGGGCATCGATGGTGAAGGCAATACCGTCGAGTTCCACTTCGACGGCTCCATCAAAGGGCTGGTTCATGGAGTGCATACAGGTATCACCGAAAAGGATCGCCGCGAACTGGCGAAATTCAACTCGGTTATCGCCAACGCCAACAACCCAGCCTTTGTCCATGAATTTGACGGCGCCGCGCTCGATAGCGAAGGCAAGCCAAAAGCCGAGCTTAACTTCCCAGCATCGACTGCCAACTGTCAGAGCTGTCACGTGAGCTATACCACCACAGAAGAGACCCTACCCGAAGGGCTGACGCCCCATGCCCTGGCCTGGTTTGGCGATAAAGACGTGACCAGCTGTCAAAGCTGTCACGGCGAATATCATAAGGGCAGCAGCCTGGTGGCACCGGGGGAAGAAGGCGCGACACTGGTGGGCTGTGTCACCTGTCACACCAGCCAGGACGGTAACACCCGCGGCGGAGCCTTCCGCCACTTCGCAGGCCATGAGCAACAAAGCTATGAAGCGGCATCACAGGCCGGTGTCTTGGTCGATGCCAGCTACAGCCAGATAGCTTGGGATGAAACCAGCGCGACCTTGAGTTTTACCCTAAACCTGACTAAGGGTGAAGAGGCTGTAACGGGCGCCCATGTGCCTCGAGTCAGCGTATATGTTAACGCCGTCGATGCGGTCAAGCCTGACGCCTTCCTGGCGGCGCGCACCAGCGGTAGCGCCAGCGCTAACCCCGATGGCAGCTTTACGGTGACCGTCGATGCCTCAACCCCTAACTATGGCTTACCTGCATTGGCAGAGGTTCTCGCCAATGGCGCCGATCTGGCGATCACCTCAAGCTTTAGCACCTGCTTTGCGAACAAATCATCGACCTTGGTTGAACTTGACGGCGAAGGTAACTGCAGCGGCGTGTTAAGTGCCAACGCGGCCAAGACAGAGTTCGTTAAACTTGACGGCACACCAGGCGCAGTTCGCACCAGCGCCGTGGATTATGACAACTGCGCAAGCTGTCACAACAACGACATGGTGGCCCGTAAAGGCGCGTCTCACTACCGTAACGCCGACCTACACACCTGTGCTCAGTGTCACGAAGCCGGTGACTACAACAGCTTGGTGGTGCGCGTTCACGGCACCTTCGGCAAGGCCCATGGTCGCGCCGATGTGCATCAACTGGTTAGCAGTGCAAACTGCTCGGCCTGTCACAGCGATCTCGACTTCGGCCTGGAGAATGCACGCTCAACCCCGATGCGCTGGAACAGAAAAGATGAGACCTATTCTAGCCCGCAGGCAGGTGTGTGTGCTTCTTGTCACGTCTCATCCAGCTATGAGATCGGCGGCGGAAAAGAGGCGGCTAAATCACACATAGAGAGTATGGGTGGCGTCGTCGCCGGCAGCTATGATGCCGCCATGCTACACAGCGAGTCTTGCCTCACCTGTCACAGCGCAGAGAAGGTGGCCGAGCTGCACAAGCAGAAGTAAAACAGACAAGACTGTTTTAGATATCGACAAGCGTGGCAGGCTAGCCTGCCACGCTATTTCCATCTCACCCCACATGCCAATGGCAAGAAGCGACTGGCAACGCAAGCCCCCGGACACGAGCTAGGTGCTTACCACCAAAGGAGTCGCCATATTCATCTACAACCGATTAACAAGAATCGATTTAACTGGCTGACTTTCTTGAATGAAATAAAAATTTCACCAAAAATGCACTTTTTCAACTACCCCTAAAGAAATAGTCAGATCTCAATCACATAAGCGGACTGAAACACCTGCTAAAAAGTTGCCATTTCGATAGCCTTAGAGTTGGAAATTAATTCCACACACTAAGCGGGTGCTCTCAACGATAAAAACAACTACTGTTCTCAATCTTGGTATTTGTTTCTGTTGAAGAACAATCAATTAGTGATGATTAAAACTATTGCAGGGAATAATCATGATGAAAAAGTTCAATGTTAATGCAGCGACTAAAGCTGTATTAGGTGCAGGGCTTCTCTCACTCGCCTTATCCGGTTGCGGCAGCGACGGTAAAGATGGCGAAGATGGCAAGCCAGGCCCCGTTGGTAACCCCATTGGCGAGGTCTCACACCTAAAATCACATATCCAGTCAGCCAGTGTAGATGACGCGGGTATCCTCACCATCAACTTCAACCTGACCGACGCCAACGGCGTTGCGGTATTCGGTCTTGGTTATGCCGATATCGGTGCCGTGTCTTTCGGGCGTGTGGGCAACGAAGATGAAGTTGGCAGCACAGATCTCGAGGGTAACCCACGTGATATCTGGTTAAGCTACTTTAATAAAGATAAAGGCGATGGCCATTACACAGGCTCTTCTTACTTCAAGGGTAAGGATTGTGAAACTTGCTTGACCGACAACGGCGACGGCAGCTACACCTTAGTACTTGATAAGCCTATCGACACCTTAGGTAAGTATGACTACAAGGCAGACGTCACTAACGGTATCTACCTCGGTGTGAAGGCAAGCAACAGTGTCGGCTCTACCATGGTCGACAACAGCTTCTTCTATTGGCAGCCAAGTTCAGACACAGTTCAAGACAAGCCTAAAGCACTGATTGCTAACGATACTTGTCAAAGCTGCCACCGTCCTGGCCAGGATGGCGCACTTTCCATGCATGGCAGTAAGCATGTCACGCTTGAGTCTTGTACCTTCTGTCATACCGACTACAACTCCTACATGAAGGATGAGAAGGATGACGATGGCAAGGTGGTACGTACCTATGAGTTTGATGGCTCAATCAAGGGTATGGCACACGCGATCCACAGCCACTCAACCTACAATGGCATCTACCCACAAAGCGCGGGTAACTGCCAGACCTGTCACCAGGCAGATGAAAAGCTGGCCATGGCCGACGCCTGGAAGGCAGACTTAGACACCGCAACCTGTATGAACTGTCACAACAGCCCATACGCGGTACCAAGCTGGCACTGGGATAATGACAACAACCAGATTGCCGAGAGCAAGCAAAACTGTGTGAGCTGTCATAACGATCCAAACGGCGGTGTACGCGGTGCCGAATCTGGCCACTACCTGAAGAATGACAACGCGCAATCAGCCGCAGCTAAAGTCACCTTCAATAGCATGAGCTATGACGCTGACACTAAGACGATTACAGCCAACATGACTGTGAGTCTGGGCGACACTAAGGTTACCCTGGCACAGATCGATCCTACGCCATACAAGTACGGCGGTTTCACCAGTGCCATAGTGTTCAACGGCGTGGTCGACGATGACTTCCTACTGAACTACCAGAAGGTAGGTTACGATAACTTCGCAGCCGGTGAAGATGGCTCGATCAATGTCACCATCGCAGATGGCGACTTTAAAGTTGCACAAATCATGGAAACGGCAGATGTCACTGTCGCACTAAGCAGCCAACTACACATCTGTTTCGACGGTAAAGGCGCCTTAGCCGACTGTACTGTTGAAGAAGGTGTAGCAACCAATGCTGGCCCTTACGTGCCTTCTGACACAGCCTATTTCGCCGTCGATGGTACACAGGCAGACAAGTCTCCGCGCGTACAACACGCCGACATGACAGCTTGTCAGCAGTGTCACACCACAGCGATCAAGCACCGTTTCAGCAACGATATGGATGGCTGTGCGAGCTGCCACAACGGTACTCGCGACAAGAAAGGCACAGGTTCTTCTAACCTAGCCTATATCGTTCACAGCAAGCACTATGTGTACGATTCTGAAGGCGGCTTGTTCTTCAAGAAGACTGAGTGTCAAGCCTGTCACGGTGACAACGGATTCTCACTTTCTAAGATAGATCCAACCGCCGCACCAGTGGCCTTCGGCACAACCGATGGACAACGTCTGAGCGACACTAACGAGCAGCTAGTGGTATCACCACAAGCCGCAGCCTGTGTCAGCTGTCACCAGGCACCTTATGGTCTGAGCGAAGCAACTGCTGCGCACATTCAGACTAACGGTGGTCTGCTCAAGCAAGAAGGCGCTCCGCTCACCACCTTAGGTGTACCGGCAAGCGACTATGACAGCCTCAACCCGGCAGAGACCTGCTCGACTTGTCACAAAGACAGCCAGATCCTGGAAGCTCACGCTAACTGGGGCAGCAGTCACTAGTGACTAGGGCTTCACCCTGACCACTTATCGGGGTGAATTCTAATACCCAAAGGGAGGCATTGCCTCCCTTTGTTTTATCTATAGAACAGCGATTACTAAAATAAGAACAAAAATCGCAAAACTGTTTCATTTTGCAACATTTTTTCCCACATTCAGCAGCGTTCCGCCCCCACTTTCATACCCCTTTAGAAATAGAAAGATCTGGGTCACACATTAGACTCAGTCTGGCAGATTTTAGCCGCCTGTTACGTTAGCATTTCCTTGGGGATTTCTATTTCCAGCATTGACTTAGGTCGCACAACTTATAACTGAGAATCGGCACATTCGATGGGCCATGCACTTAAGACGATGCCAAACCTATGCAGGGAAAAAATGATGAACGTACAAAATAATAAATTTAAGCTGCTTCTCGCAGCAGGTGCCGTCTCCATGGCTCTCACAGGTTGTGGTGGCAGCGACGGTAAAGACGGCAATCCGGGCAACCCCGGTGGCCCAGCGGCCGACGCCATCGAAGTACTTCACCTGGATGTCACCAAGGTGGAATACGACAACGGTACACCGACTATCACAGTCTTTGCGACCAACGAGGATGATCTTCCCGTGATCGGCCTGAAAGACCTGGAAGTGAAGAAGGTGGTTCAGCTGTTACCTCAGGGTGCAACCGGTGCTGGTAATGCCGCCGAGTGGCAATATATCGGCTCACAAAAAACCTTCACCGACCACAAGAATGGTAACTACAGCTTCACCATCGAAGTGGAAGGCTACAACCCTGAGCTGACCCAGCGATACAACATCATCGCCAAGGCCTCGACACTACTCGACGGCGTCACACTAGTGCCGCAAACCGAGATCGCCGAAGATTTCTCTGGCGAAGGTTATGCGCCGCTTTACACCAAGGACGTGGTCTCAACCGCCAGCTGTAAAAGCTGTCACGCAGAAGGTCAGAAGATCTACCACGGCTACACCAGCGTTGAGACTTGTGTCTCTTGTCACACCCAAGAGCTGGCAGATAGCAAAGGTAAGCCACAAGTTGCCTTCAACCATCTGATCCACAACGTCCATAACGACGCTAAGATGTATGGCCGCGAAATGGACAAGAGCGCCGAGACGGCACACCACATAGTTCAAGACAACTGTCAGACCTGTCACGTTCAGTCTGACGAACTCACCGAATGGGGCAACTGGTCACGCGTTCCAACCATGGAAACCTGTACCAGCTGTCACGTCAACATAGACTTCGAAGCGGGTAAGGGCCATTCACAGCAAAACGACAACAGCAACTGTGTTGCCTGTCATAACGCGACCTGGACCGCCGAGCTACACAGCCAGGCCAGCAATGACAAGAAAGCCCTTATCGATCAGTACGGCCTCAATGTTGAGTCGACTATCGATGCCGACACCCAGGCTGCCACCATCAGCGTTCAGGTGGTCGATGCCAGCGGCGCCGCCGTCGATCTTGCCACACTGCAGCCAATGATCCAGCGTATCGAGATCGTGACTAACGTAGGTCCGAACAACGTGACCCTAGGTTATCGTGGCAAAGACTCAATCAATGCCATCAAGAATGGCGTGCTCGACGCAGCCGCTAAGATTGAAGAAGGCAAGCTGGTTTACACCACAAGCAAAGATCTTCAACTGGGTGCTGAGGGTGTAGACAACGAAACTGCCTTCACCTTCGTTGGCTGGGCTATGTGCTCAGACAAGGGTGAGTTCGTTAACTGCGACGATCCAGACTTCGACGGTAGCGACACCGACAAGTACACTGGCATGAAAGCCGACCTTGCCTTCGCAACCTTATCAGGCAAGGCGCCAAGCATGCGTCACGTCGACTCAGTGAACTTCACCGCCTGTGCCTCTTGTCACACCACAGAGTTCGAAGTGCACAAGGGTAGTCACCACGCTGGTTTCGTCCTGTCTGAGCAACTCTCTCACACCAAAGATGCCAACGACATGCCTATCATAGGTGTCGATGCTTGTGTGGCTTGTCACACGCCTGACGGCACATACGCTGGCGGCGCGAACAAGGGTGCACTAGAGATGAAACTGCACGTGGTACACGGCAAGCAAGGCATCATCAAAGACTGTGCCCAGTGTCACAACGACTTCAACCTGGACGCCTTCAAGGCTAAAGGTGCCCTGGCAACGGCTGGCGGCCAATACAGCACGCCTATCGCCGCGACATGTACTTCTTGTCACACCAGCGATAGCGTCAAGGCCCACGTCGAGAGCCAAGGTGCCATCATCAATGGCGCTAAAGATGTCGCTAACGACGCGGCGCAGCTAGAAACCTGTTTCTACTGCCACGCACCCGTTATCGAAGATCACACTGCGGTGAAGATGTAATTTGCGCATCTCAAATTGAAAACCGGGGGAGTCTCCTCCCCCACTTTTCACTACTCATTTGTGCAAATTAGGATGCCTATTATGAAAATCACAAATCAATTCAAAAGCCTGATTCCGGCGGTGATGGCAGCGGCCCTGCTGTCGCTGGGCATAAGCCAGGGCGCGGTTGCGTCCAAGTGGGATGCCAACATGACCCCGGACGAGGTGGAAGCCACCCTGGACAAGAAGTTTGCCGAAGGCCAATACTCGCCTAAAGGCGCCGACTCTTGCCTCATGTGTCACGGCAAGTCTGAAAAGGTCATGGACCTGTTTAAGGGCGTACACGGCGCTGCAGACTCCAGCAAGAGCCCGATGGCCGGCCTACAATGTGAAGCCTGCCACGGCCCTATGGGTAAGCATAACCGCGGCGGTAAAGAGCCGATGATCGCCTTCGGTCCCGACTCTAGCCTGTCTGCCGAGAAGCAAAACAGCGTCTGTATGAGCTGTCACAAAGATGACAAGCGTATGGCCTGGAATGGTGGTCACCATGACAACGCCGATGTGGCCTGTGCCTCTTGTCACTCTGTGCACACAGATAAAGATCCAGTGCTCTCTAAGAACACCGAGATGGAAGTCTGTACCAGCTGTCACACCAAGCAAAAAGCCGACATGAACAAACGCTCTTCTCACCCAATGAAGTGGGCGCAGATGGTCTGTAGCGATTGCCACAATCCACACGGTACCCTGTCGGACTCGGACCTGGTCAAGCCCAGCGTTAACGATACCTGCTATTCGTGCCACGCAGAAAAACGCGGCCCAAAGCTATGGGAACATGCTCCCGTAACTGAAAACTGCGTCACCTGCCACAACCCGCACGGCAGTGTTAATGAGGGCATGTTGAAGACCCGCGCCCCACAACTTTGTCAGCAGTGCCACGCTAGCGATGGCCATGCCAGCAATGCTTACCTGGGCAACACTGACCAAGGTTCAAGCGTGGGTGGCAATGCCTTTACCGGTGGCCGCAGCTGCCTGAACTGTCATAACCAGATCCATGGTTCTAACCATCCATCTGGCAAATTGTTCCAGCGCTAAGGAGACGAGAAGATGAAATTCAAACTCAATGTAGTCACCCTCGCCCTTATCGCTAATGTCGGCATCGCAATTCCCGGCATGGCACTGGCCGAAGGCTATGGCATTCAAAACGCCAACACAGAAAAAGTGAAGTTCGACAAGTGGGCCTGTAAGCGCTGTAAGATTGAGACGGGCGTCAATGGCACTATCGGTGCCGGCGTCGGTTACAACGACAGCGATGACATCCGCTCGGCCAACGCCTTTGCCGCCGAAAATGAATTTGTCGGTAAGGTCGACGCCGATGTGAGCTACATCAGCGAATCGGGCTACCGTGCCAGCATAGAGGCGCAAAACCTCGGCATGGAAAACGGCCGCCTAGATCTCGAGTCCGGCAAGGTGGGACAGCACAAGCTAAGCCTCAACTACCGTCAGATAGCCACCTACAAGACAGACAAGGCGATGAGCCCTTATCAAGGCGTAGGCGGCGACCACCTGACCCTGCCCGACAACTGGCAGACGGCGGGTTCGAGCCAGGAGATGAGCGAGCTTTACAGCAGCCTCAACCCACTGGAGCTGTCGCTCAAGCGCAAGCGCGCTGGCATCGGCTTCGAGTATCAGGGTGAAGAGCTGTGGAGCACCTACGTCAACTACCAGCGTGAAGACAAAACCGGCCTCAAGCAGGCATCGGGCAGTTTCTTCAATCAG
Source organism: Shewanella aquimarina (assembly GCF_023349185.1). GTDB lineage: Bacteria > Pseudomonadota > Gammaproteobacteria > Enterobacterales > Shewanellaceae > Shewanella > Shewanella aquimarina. Next base: position 248,240 of record NZ_JAKIKY010000001.1, read on the forward strand.
TCTATGATGCTGGCAGAGCCTGTGGACTACACCACAGACACGGTTGAGGCGGGTATCAAGCTCAAGGGCGACAACTGGTTTACCGCCCTGGCCTACTCAGGCTCGAGTTTTAAGAATGAGTACAGCCAACTCACCTTCGACAACGCCTTTAATCCAACCTTCGGCGCCCAGACTCAGGGCACCATGGCCTTAGACCCTGACAACGAGGCACACACAGTCTCGCTGATGGGCCAATACACGGCAGGCAGCACCATCATGAGCGGCCGCGTGCATTATGGCCAGATGAGCCAGGATCAGGCGCTGGTGACCTCAGGTTATGTTTACACCACGCCAGTCGAGGCTGTGGATGCCAAGGTCGACATGAAGGGCGCTAATCTTAAAGTCGTGTCTCGTCTCAACCGCACGGTTCGCCTTAACGCCAGCTATGACTATAGCGACCGCAATAACAAGACCAATGTGGACGAGTGGACCCAGATCAGCATCAACTCCACCACAGGCAAGGTCGCCTACAACACCCCTTATGACTTCACGTCACAGCGGGCTAAAGTGGGCGCAGACTTCCGCCTGAGTCGGGGCATGAAGCTGGATGCGGGTTATGACTTCCGCCGCGACGAGCGTAGCTATCAAGACCGCGAAACCACAGATGAAAACACGCTATGGGCCAAGTTCCACCTGAGCGCGTTGGACAACTGGGATATGTGGATCAAGGGTAGCTATGGCGAGCGTGATGGCTCTACGTACCAGGCTTCTGAGTGGACCTCGAGCGAGTCTAACAGCCTGCTGCGCAAGTACAATCTGGCAGATCGTCAGCGCACCATGGTCGAGGCACGTATCAGCCACACGCCAATCGATGCACTGACTATCGACTTCGGCGGCCGTTATGCCCTGGACGACTACAACGAGACCCAAATCGGTCTGACCGAGTCGAAAGATGTCAGCTATGACATCAACGCCAGCTACCTGATCAACGACGACATGATGGTGAATGCCTTCTACAATCGTCAAAACATCGACTCAGAGCAGGCAGGCAGCACCAACTTCGGCGCGCCTAACTGGTATGGTCTGGTAGAAGATCAGGTCGATGTGATCGGTGCCGGGTTTAGCTACAACAATCTGTTAGAGAAGAAACTGCGCCTGGGCGTGGACTACACCTACTCAGATTCAAGCAGCAACACCCAGGTACAGCAGGGTCTCACCGGCGACTATGGGGATTACTGCGCCAAGGTCCATAACATCAATGTCTACGGCCAATATCAGGCCAGCGACAAGATGGCACTGCGTCTTGACTACAAGATGGAGAAATATGAGGACAATGACCCAGGTAACAGCATAAACCCAGACGGGATCTGGAACGTGGTCGGCTTTGGTTACAACAGCCATGACTACAATGCCCACCTGATCATGCTGAGCATGAGCTACAAGCTCTAATCGGTAATTATCTAGTCGGTAATAACCCAGCTAAAAACCCGCGCCTGTCGCGGGTTTTTTTATGCTTCATCGTTATACCAATCATAATAAATAATTGATCATGCTAGCTTGTTAAAACGCTCGCCAACTGCATTAGTATTTTCAACTGTAAAATAACGACTTAGCTAAAAATTCTGCTTTGTTCTCAAGCATTTTTCCTACGCTATTTCTGATCACATACTTACTTTGATTGGTATTATTCGCCATCTCGCAAAAGCGTCCTCCAAGACTTTTGCCCATCGGGCTTTTGTCGTAAGCTCAAGCCACAACCCTTTGCCGACCCAGCGCCTTGTACTTTCTCGACAATCAACTCGCCCAGCAGATAGTGGATCGCACCATGGCGATCATCGGCCACAACATCAATGTGATGAACAGCCAGGGGGTGATCCTCGGCTCCGGCGAGCCTCACCGTATCGGCTCCACCCACGAAGGTGCCCTGCTGGCCATCAGCCAGAACCGCACCGTCGCGCTCAACAGCGCCAGTGCAGCCAGCCTGCAGGGGGTCAAGCCCGGCATCAACCTGCCGCTGCACTATCAAGGGGAGATCATCGGCGTCATCGGCATCACGGGTGAGCCTGAACAACTGATGGCCTTCGGTGAGCTGTTGAAGATGACCGCCGAGATGATCGTCGAGCAGGCCAACTCCCTGGATGTAGCTCAGTGGCGTGCCCGTCAGCAGGAGGAGTTTATCCTGCAGCTGATAAAACCCGAGGGACGGGATCTCAACCACCTTAAGATCTGGGCCAAGCGTCTGGATATCGATCTCGAGCTGCCCAGGGTCGCGGCCGTGCTGCGCATCAACGACGATGGAGGTGACGAGCTGGCCAACTCTCAGCTCAAGACTGTGCTGCACCTGCTGGAGACCCCCTCCCGGGGCAACCTGATCGCCATGACTTCGATGACGCAGCTGGTGATCCTCAAACCCGCCTTCCTCGACGGCAAGGCCTGGAGCGCCGAGGCCGAGAGCCTGCGCATCGACCGCCTGCTAAAGCGTCTGCCTAGTGAGCTGAGCGCCCGACTGAAGATCGCCCTGGGGCACTACTTCCCCAACACCATGGACATCAACCGCTCCTATCAGACGGCACTGGAGACCCTGAATTTCGGCCAGCAGCTGCAACCCGAGCGAAGCAAATACCTCTATGAAGACCATGCCCTGTTGGTGATGCTCTCCGGTCTCAAGCATGACTGGCGCGGCGAGCAGCTGCTCAGGCCCTTTCAGCGCCTCATCGACAAGGATAAAAACGCCCTGCTGCGCAGGACACTGGCAAGCTATCTGGGACATTTTGGCGATCAGCAGGCCTGTGCCAAGGCACTGTTTATCCATCGCAATACCCTAAGGTATCGCCTGGATAAGATAGCGCAAATCACTCAAGTGGATATTCACAAACTCGATGGCCTGTTACAGCTCTACCTGGGTCAGGTGCTGCTGAGCCGCGGCCATGACCAAGGCTAAATGATGGCAGTGGCAGACAGGCCTAGAAGTCGGGATCGCAACTAAAGCTCACCCGCTCGCCGCTGATGGGATGGTTAAAGGCCAGATACTGGGCGTGCAGGTGCAGGCGATTCGCCTTAGCCCCGTAGAGATCGTCCCCTATGATGGGCATACCCAAGCCATCCTGATGGGCGCAGTGCACCCTGAGCTGATGGGTACGCCCCGTCTTGGGAAACAGTGACAGCAAGGTGCTGCCCTCGTCTCTGGATTTTACCTCCCAATAGGTATGGGCGTGTTTTCCATGCTCGAAACACACCAGCTGACGCGGCCTGTCATCGAGATCCACCCGCAGCGGCAGCTTGATCTCGCCCTCATCCCCCTGAACCTCACCGACCACCTTAGCAAGATAACGCTTCTCCACCGTGCGGCCGATAAACTGCTGCACCAGTGCGGTGTTGGCCTCACTGCTCAGGGCTATCACCATCAGACCAGAGGTGGACATATCCAGCCGGTGCACAATCAGCGGCCCGGTCGCCTTGGGAAAGGCCTGGCGCATGCGACTATAAACGCTGTCGGTCACATGCTTGCCCGGTACAGAGAGAAACTCCGCCGGCTTGTTGACCACGGCGATCGCCTCATCCTGGTATATGATGGAGAGCGCTTTACCCTCGGCCGGATTGTTAAGCAGTGGGTTGTCATCCAGCGCCATACCACTCAGCATATGGGCCAAAATCGGCTCACACTTGCCATGGCAGGCACCATAGAACTGCTTGTGTTGTTTCACTTCGGACTTGGGCGAGGCTCCCCACCAGAATTCAGCCATGGCAATGGGTTTAAGGCCGTTTTCGAAGGCAAACTGCAGCAGTTTGGGGGCGGCGCACTCCCCGGCTCCGGCAGGTGGAAACCCCTTGGGCGAGGCGCTAAACAGGCTGTTGAGATCCTTAATCTCGCCAGCCTGATTCAAGAACTGATACTGGGCAAACAATCTACGCTGCAACGCGCTCGACTGGCTGGCACGTTGCTGTTTTAGGGCCTCAATCTCATCGCGTAACTCACTCAGGCGGGTCTCGCGCGCGGCGATCTGGTCATCCCACTCAAGATTTAGCTGTCTGAGTCTATGCTTCTCGGCCACGCTCTCCCGGCCAAGCTGTTGCTGCAGGACCTCGAAGGCCTGGGCATCGAGCCCTTGCCCCGCCTGACGTCTGGCCTTGCGCGACTTGCGATTCTCGATGATCTCTGCCCTCAGCGCGGCCACGGCCTGCTCTTTGGCGCCGTTGAGTCCCTTAAGCTCAGCCTCTAGCGTCACCAGCGCTGGGGCATTCTGTAAGGCCTCAAGCTTGTCGGTCAGTCGATTGATGGCCTGCTGCTCGCCATGAAAGAAGCTATCCTGGGTCAGCATGTCGAACACAGGCGGCACGAAGCCCGGCAGTAGATTCTGCTCGGCTAATTTGCCGGAAAAGGCCTTAAGATAGCCAAGCTCGCCTTCGCGGTTTTGCACCACCAACACGCCAAACATCTTACCTATGGCGCCCTCGCGCTGCCCCGTCAGGCCGAAGTTGTGTTGCCACTCCCCTTGATGCTCGAGATGCATTTGCAATTCATTCGCCGCCAACACACACAGCTCGTGGGGCTCATAATAGAAAGGAAAGGTAAACCGCTCAGGCAACGTGATGCCCTCGACCGAGGTGCTAAAGGGGGTGAAACATTGCTGGGCTGAATACATGGTGTCTGACATTTTGAGTAAATACGGCTATCGGCTGGCCCAATGAAGATGGGAGGCCCGTTCTGAAAGCGGGGATTTTACGCGCTCACGGCGGTGAAGTCATGCCGCTAAGCTCTTTTTTTGCCCTATAGGCCAGTTAAGAAGCCTTAGTTTGTATGCTAAGGCGGTGGACAATAGATCAGGCGATGGCGTCCTTGCCGGCAAGGCCGACTCAGTAATATCTATCAGTCATGAGGTGATACTAAGTTAGATGTGAGACCAAGTTAGCCGTGAGACTAAGTCAGGCGTCATACTAAGCTAGCCGTGCCACCGAACCGTATGTGACGCTAAACGGGCTGTGACACTAAACAGGTTGTGACACTAGGCGCGGCTGTATCACCAGGTGATTGATATATTTCAGTGCGACATAAGAAACCACCACAGTCGCGACCATGAGCTCGAGTCCCGCCAGGTTTCGCACCTGCTGTACATAGTGAGACTGCATTCCCTCGAGTGCCATCCAGTTTGCCATCTTAAACAGTGCGGTACTGCCGATCACCATGGGGAAGGTAAAGGCCGCGTAACCAGGGCTAAAGGGCAGTCTCAAGAGTTTATAAAACGCCAGGTAGATAATGACCGTCATCAACACGGCGATACCAAACAGCAGGGCGATGGTCACAGGCGATGGCGTGGCGGTTACCGTTAGGTAGCCTGCCAGCGAGAGACTGGCCGGCGCCGCCAGAATGGCCATGGTGGGTTTTGCCGCATCCGGCACCTCATGGGTAAACATCAAGCGATAGATCATCAAAGGCAGCATCACCGCATAGGCCAGCATACCGAAGATAAGCGCGCCCTGTGCAATGGGAGCCAGTACTGTCGTGCCCGAAAAAGAGACATCCGCAACAATGATGCCAACAGGTGGCACAAACCAGCTGGGTACCATGTGGTGCAGCTCAAAATCCTTAGCCCTGTGATAAATGAAGCTCACCAGGAAGACTATGTGTAATACCACAGCCGCTAACCACAGGCCATCGCCCGCTAGCGGATAAAATTGCCCCAGAGAGTTGGATACCACCATGGTCGCCATCGAAAATGTCGGCACGACACTGCCGACCACGGGATGGGCAAGGTCCTGTCTCAGCAGATGATTATGAAAGAAAAACTTAATCGTCAATATGGCGAGCAGAACGCTGGCAATACCTGCACTAACCCACTGACCATAACCATTGAGTTCGGCGAAGTTTTCCCAGCACCAGCCTAAACTGGCGATGCCCAGCGCCAAGCCCGCCATAGGTGTGGGTACGCCCATTACTGCCTTTTTCGTTCTTTGAATCATAACAATCTCAATCAGGTTCGTTTCTCTACAGCAATAATACGCTTGCCTTTTGTTCCGTTATATCTAATTATTTATAACAAGCGTTCAGAATAACTAAACGCAAAGGCACTTATACCTAAGTGCTAATACCTAAGCGTTAACGCCCAAACATAAGCCCCAAACATAAGCACCCGAGCATCAAGCCATGGCCAGTCACATCTCACTCAAACAGCTGAAGGTGTTTAGCACCCTCACTCAACACAAGACCCTAACCGCGGCGGCGGACAGCCTGTATCTCTCTAAGGCCGCCGTGAGTATGGCGCTGGCTGAGCTGGAGAAGCAGCTCGGCCACCACCTGTTCGATCGGGTCAACAACCGCCTGATCCTCAATCAGGAGGGGCACAAGCTACAGCCCCTGGCCGATGAACTCCTTAACAGGGCCAGCGATATCGAACACCTCTTCAGCGATGTACAAGCACTCTGTGGCCAACTTCGTATCGGCGCCAGCGATACCCTGGGCAATCAGGTGGCCCCCTATCTTCTGAGTGACTTTCGTCGTCACACCGGGCATGAGCGGCAAAGCCTGTTTATCTCCAACTCGGCCGAGATCTGCGACAAGCTTGTCGACTACGAACTGGATATCGCGCTAATCGAAGGAAAGATTCAACACCCGGAACTCGACACAACCCCTTTCAGCGCAGATGAGATGTGTGTGATCTGTCCACCGAATCATCCCCTGCCGGCTAATGTCGAGATCCCGCTAAGGGAACTGGAAGCCAGTCCCTGGATCCTGCGCGAGCCTGGCTCGGGCTCACGGGAATTCTTTCTGCGCCTGATTGCCCCGAGGCTTCAGCAATGGCATGAAGCCTTCCAGCTCAATAACACAGAGGCCCTGATCAACTCGGTCTCGGCCGGCCTCGGCCTGGCTTGCCTGTCACGTCTGTCTGCCGAACCAGCAATTCGTGACGGCCGAGTCAAGGTACTCAAACTGCCACTAAACATGAGCCGCCGCTTCTGGTTGCTGGTCCACAAGGAGAAATACCTCAGCCCGCTGCTGAGAAGCTTTATCGATTTCAGTCATCAATGGGAGCGGGAGCATTAACAGTAGCCTAATGGCTCACGCCAATTTTAAGATTTATTGGGGAGAGTTGTTTTGATCTAAGTCGCTGTCTGGCAGAGTGAGGCCGGGTTTCGCAAGACTAAAGGAATCAGGTCTAGCTAAGTGGCTAGAAAGCCACGCTTTGTGCCCAAACTGCCACAGAGAAGTGCATGACTGAATTAACAGATCTCAAATAATAGCGTCAATGTATAAAAACTATCTAGGCTTATGCACGAGTAAAGGTGCAAAGTATAGGTGCAACAAGTAAAACAAATTCGCGCCTCCGGCGCGCCAATTTAGGCGTTTTACCTAACAAGGAATAAAGGTGAATATCATAAAATCTATAATGCTTGCTGTCGTGAGTGCTTGCATCATGGCCAATTCTGCCTACGGCGAGGTTGGTGCGCGCCTCGAGTACAAGCATCCTGGCGATATCACGCAAAAGACAGTAAGAGACGAACTCATTGCCTCGGGGGCCGTTGACACTGCGGTGCTGTTTATCAATGAACAGTTCAAGCTTAATCAAGCTGTCATCATTTCCTTTGGTGGAAATGATGGTCCACTGTTTGATGCACAGCGCAATAGCATCATGATTCCCTACACATTCATTGATGAGGTTAGGCACAGATTCGAGCAGGCAAACTATGATAAGGCGGGTGTTACTCCTGAGCAGGCCACAGAAGACGCCTTGCTACATACCATATTTCATGAGTTGGCCCATGCCCTGATATACATGTACCAGCTGCCAGTGCTGGGAAAAGAGGAAGATGCCGCCGATGCACTCGCGACTACACTACTGATCGAGTTTTTCGATGATGGTCAGGAAATTGCGCTAAGTTCGGCCGATCTATTTGATCTAGAAAGTGATGACAGAGACGTCCTTGAAGATGAAGACTTTTGGGATGAGCATAGCTTAGACGATCAGAGATATTTCAGCACCCTATGTCACATATACGGCAGTGATCCTGACAAATATACTGTCATAGTGAAAGAAGGATTGCTGGGGGAAGAGAGGGCCGAGTTATGCATCGAGGAGTATGCTGCCATCTCACAGAGCTGGCTCACCATACTAAATACTTATATCTCGGATAACAAAACCGATACGCCCCGACAGTAACAAACGAGCAAGCCTCAAAGAAACAGATCTAAGATAGTTAGCCCGTGGACCTTGGAAGTTAATGGTTGTTTCTTGCGCCTACCCCGATCGCACCAAAAGGTACACAAGCCGATATAAAACAACAACTTACCAAAACAGCAATGGCTGTTCCCTTACAGGAGAACCCACTGGGATGTGTTCGAATAACATCCCAGCTTAACTGACAGTTCTATATCCATGAGTATGGACTGTAGGCCCGAAGCTTTGCTCTACTCGCCGTGCCAAAAAAGTGTTTGCAAAAAATCGCCGCACAGACGAAAAAGCCCACCCCGTTAAACAGACCAGGGCTAGTGATCTAGATACACCACTAGAAGATCGGCCTCGACGGCATTGGCCACCTTGGGCAAAGAGGAAAACAGGTTACTTGAGAACTTATGATGGTGGCCGCAAACCAGCAGATCGATATTGTGTTCCTTGGCAATCCCCGCCAGTTTCATATGCAGGTCGCCTATCACCACTAAGGTTTCAGCGATGGGGTAATCACTTAGGGTTGCTAAAATTTGCAACTTCTCCTGCAGTTCAATTTCTTCCTGTGGGGTGATCGCCACGCTGTCGACATCGACGAAGACAAATGAAACCTTGCTATTACCAGCTTTCGCCAGTGAAACGGCCTTGTCTATCACGGATTGGCTAGACTCAGACAGATCGACCGCAACCAAGATATGCTTGTAACTCATAACGGCTCTCCTTGTTAAAGGATAAATGATTACCTTAAGTCTAGCAGCGTCACACCTAGCCGCTTGAACCACAGGCTAACCCTCTCTGGCCAAGCTCTCACTCAGGCCAAAGTATCACCCACACTCAAGCCTAGGTCCCACTCAAACCTAGGTATCACCCCAGCATACCTATATGGCCCCACTAATTGCGCCAAGCGGTAAAAATTCCAACTCCTCCAACCTCCCTAAAGGTGTAATTAATTACGCCCAAACCGTTTGACATAACGAACACTGATTGGCAGACTGGTGGTCAACAAATGTGCTTTTGCACATTTTGCTATCCTTAAGAAAGGCGATAGCTAGGGCCAGTAGCGGCCACATGAGGCTACACAGACGTCACGCATCGGGTGACAGACAACGCGACCAAACGGGTGATCTATGCCTATAACACAGACAACAAGTGCTAAGAAATCCAAGCCTCTCATCTTGATGACCATGGGCCAGCAAGACAGGAACCAGCATCCCTACCAGGTGATGACCCACAAGTATATGCAGCCCATTGTGGAGATCGCCGGGGCCGTCCCACTGCTGATGCCCACCTGTTTCGGTGTGGAAGATGTGGACCGCTACCTGGACATGGTCGACGGGGTTTATCTCTCGGGCGCGGGTTCCAATATCGAGCCCAGCCTCTATGGTCAGGACAACCTCACTCCGGAAAAGAGTCAGGATGTAAACCGAGACATAGTCGATCTCGCCGTTATCGAGGGTGCCCTCAAGCGCAAGTTACCCATACTGGGTATCTGCCGTGGCATGCAGGAGCTTAACATTGCCCTGGGCGGCACCCTGTATCAGAAGGTCTACAGCGAGCCCGGTTTCGATGATCACCGCGAAGATCCACAAACCCCCAACCATGTTCAATATGGGCCGAGACACGCCATCGAGACGGTACCCGGTAGCTGGCTGGCCAAGCTGATTGGTGACAAGACAATGGTCAACTCCCTCCACGGCCAGGGGATCTGTACCCTTGGCAAGGGGCTAGAGGCCCTCGCCTATGGCGAGGATGGCCTTATCGAGGCGATACATGGCCCAGACTATGGCCAGTTTATCCTCGGCGTACAGTGGCATCCCGAATGGCAAGCCAACGACAACCCAGACTCCATCAAACTATTTCAAGCCTTCGGTAGCGCCTGTCGCGGCGAGGCCTGTTGGCAATCGGCCAACGATGACAAATTAACCGCCTAATCGAACAAGCCCAGTCGGTCATTTTGTGATCTAGACCGACTTTATTCCTACCCCTCAACCGATATTAGTGCAAGCGCACAAATATCGGTTCTGCATAAGCAAAATATTAGGAGGCTAGCACGAAGCCAGATTGTCCTATTCTCCGGATAATAGTGCCAGCCTGAAAACCCTTTGCTCCCGCGCCAGGAGCGAGTTAACGGGTCACCGCTAGATCAAACCAACAACTATAGCCAACAAATATAGCCAACAAATATAACCCAATACAGGGACACCCTATGAGCCTAGTACTGATCTTGATCGCCGTGATAGCCTTCATCGTTATCGCGACATCCAAATTTAAGCTTCACCCCTTCCTAACCCTCATTCTCGCCTCTTTCATCGCCGCCTTTGCCTACGGGCTACCCAGCGCCGATGTGGCCAAAACCATCACCTCCGGATTCGGCGGTATCTTAGGCTATATCGGCCTGGTTATCGTGCTGGGTACCATCATAGGTACCATATTGGAGAAGAGCGGCGCGGCCATCACCATGGCCGATGTGGTGATAAAGCTGCTGGGGAAACGCTTCCCAACCCTGACAATGTCGATCATCGGCTATCTGGTCTCTATCCCGGTATTTTGTGATTCTGGCTTCGTGATCCTCAACTCGCTCAAGCAGTCCATGGCCAATCGCATGAAGGTCTCCAGCGTCTCCATGAGTGTCGCCCTGGCTACTGGCCTTTACGCTACCCACACCTTCGTGCCGCCGACGCCCGGCCCAATTGCCGCCGCCGGTAACCTAGGGCTGGAATCTAACCTCGGGCTGGTCATAGGCGTGGGCATCTTCGTCGCGGCCGTCGCCGCCCTGGCAGGCATGTTATGGGCCAACCGCTTTGCTCATGTCGAGCCCGACGGTGAAGGTGCCGAAGAGCTAAAGAGCAATGTAGAAGATTTTGAAAACCTCAAGGCCGCCTACGGCGAGTTACCCAGCCCGGCCAAGGCGTTTGCTCCTATCTTCGTGCCAATCTTGCTCATCTGCCTGGGCTCCATTGCCAAGTTCCCCTCACAGCCACTGGGTGATGGTGCCCTGTTCGATACCCTGGCCTTCCTGGGTCAACCGGTAAACGCCCTGATGATAGGTCTATTCCTGTCACTGAGCCTGCTCAAGAGTCAGAATAAGATCAAAGAGTTCAGCGAGCGCATCAGCCACGGCCTAGTTGTCGCCGCGCCTATCTTGCTGATCACGGGTGCCGGCGGTGCCTTCGGCGCCGTGCTCAAGGCCACTGAGATTGGCAACTTCCTCGGCAGCTCGCTCTCGGCGCTAGGCATAGGTATCTTCATGCCCTTTATCGTCGCCGCGGCGCTGAAATCGGCCCAGGGCTCATCGACCGTTGCCCTGGTGGCCACCTCCGCTCTGGTCGCCCCCATGTTGGGCGATATCGGCCTTGCCAGCGACATGGGCCGTGTGCTGACCGTGATGGCCATTGGCGCCGGCGCCATGACAGTCTCACACGCCAACGACAGCTTCTTCTGGGTGGTGACTCAGTTTAGCCGCATGAGCGTGAAGCAGGCCTACAAGGCCCAAACCATGGCGACCCTAATCCAAGGTGTGACCGCCATGATCCTTGTCTACCTGCTGAGTCTCGTCCTACTCTAAGCTAATCAGACCGGCGCCAACGGGCAAAGCCTGGGCGCCGGACAACCCAGCTGATTTTTTTCAGATTTTGTAAAACACTATACCAATCACGGTAAGTAAGTGAGCAGAGATAGCGCAGGAAAAACATTCGAGAACAAGACAGGATTTTTCGATAAGTAGCTATTCTACAATCAAAAATAATGACGCCGTTATCGGACGTTTTAACAAGCTAGAATGATCAGTTATTTACTACGATTGGTATTAACCCCTCTTCACACAGGAAGCCTGCATGAAAATAGTCATCGCGCCCGATTCATATAAAGAAAGTTTGAGCGCCATGGAAGTCGCCACCGAGATAGCCCGGGGGTTTTGTGAGGTGCTTCCCGACGCCGAATATATCAAGTTGCCGGTCGCCGACGGCGGCGAAGGCACGGTGCAATCTATGGTGGATGCCACCGGCGGCAAATTAGTCGAGCTTAAGGTCACCGGTCCCCTGGGTAGTCAGGTGGATGCCCACTATGGCCTGCTGGGTCAGGAGGCGCCAGGGCAGCGCACCGCGGTGATTGAGATGGCCTCGGCCTCTGGGCTGCACCATGTGCCGAGTCTCTTACGTGACCCTTTAGTCACCACCAGCTATGGCACGGGCGAGCTTATCTGTCATGCCCTCAACAGTGGCGTCAACCATCTGATCCTCGGCCTTGGCGGCAGCGCCACCAACGACGGCGGCGCCGGCATGCTACAAGCCCTGGGCGCGCACCTACTGGACAATAACGGCAAGCCCCTAAGACCTGGCGGCGCGGCGCTTGAGCACCTCACCAGCGTCGATATCGGCGAGCTGCATCCACGGCTTGCCCAGGTAGCAATTGAGGTCGCCTGCGATGTAGATAATCCACTGTGTGGCGACAAGGGGGCCTCGGCCATCTTCGGGCCACAGAAAGGCGCCGATGAGATCATGGTTGCCAGACTGGATAAGGCGTTGAGTCACTTCGCCGATGTCACCAGCTCTGCTGGCCTAAAGGAGTGCCGCGACATGCCTGGCGCCGGGGCCGCCGGCGGTATGGGCTTTGCGATGCTGACCTATCTGGGCGCCAAGCTCAGGCCCGGCATAGATATCGTCATGGAGACGGTCAGGCTGAGCGAACATCTTAAGGGGGCGGATCTCGTCATCACGGGCGAAGGCCGCCTCGACAGCCAGACCTTGCATGGCAAGACCCCCATGGGCGTTACCCGGGAGGCCAACAAGCAGGGGATACCAGTGATCGCCATCGCCGGCTGCGTCAGCGAGGATGCAAATGTGCTGCTGAACCACGGTATAGACGCCCTGTTTTCCGTGACCCCCAGGGCCTTGCCGCTCGAGGAGGTGCTGGCCAGCGCCAGCCATAACCTCTATAGCTGCGCGGTCAATGTCGCCCGTCTGTATAGACTGGGACGTTAGCCACCTTAATTAAACCCCAAACGCCCTGAGACTCTCTCGACTCAGGGCGGTTTACGCTCTTGTTAAATATCCCATCCGGCTCAAGGCTGTGCCGATTTTGCTCAAGGCCATTTCAAATTTGGCTCAAGGCTGTTTCCAATTAGGCTCAAGGCTGTTTCCGTTCGGGCTGACGGCTTTACGCCCTGCCCGCCAGCCATTTCACTTTTCCCCTTGATGCGGTATAAAGCTTACAGTAAAGTTAGCTCCCTTTTTCGATCGCCTGTTTTTTCTATTTCAAAACAGACACAAGTTAAGCGACGCGCCTCGATGACATCAAAACAGACACGACAAGCGACCGCCTCTGAAGAGGCCTTGATGCGTATTTTCACTCTGCCCGAAGCACCGAATTCGACGCTGGGTAAGATAGAGAAAAACCTGTCGGAAAACCTGATGGGCTTCCTCAAAGAGAATATCGTCGCCGTCGAGAAGCCACTGAGCGAGATCGAAAAAGATTTTCAGGCCTATCAGATCCCAGCGGCTCCCAGCTTCGTCTCCGACTATGCCGAGCAGATGATGCAGACGCTTATCGCCCACAGCGTGCACACCTCTGCGCCCAGCTTTATCGGTCACATGACCTCGGCGCTGCCCTATTTCGTGCTGCCACTGTCGAAGATGATGGTGGGGCTCAACCAGAACCTGGTGAAGATAGAGACCTCCAAGGCCTTCACGCCGCTGGAGCGTCAGGTGCTGGGGATGATGCACCACATGGTCTACGGTCAAAACGAGCCCTTCTATGAAAGCTGGATGCACAGCGCCAGCCACTCCCTGGGCGCCTTCTGTTCCGGCGGCACGGTCGCCAACATCACGGCGCTGTGGATCGCCCGCAACCGTCTATTAAAACCCGATGGCGACTTCAAGGGCGTGGCCCAATCTGGCCTGATGCGCGCACTGCGCCACTATGGCTATGATGATCTGGCTATCTTGGTCTCGACGCGCGGCCACTACTCCCTCGGCAAAGCCGCCGATCTATTAGGCATAGGCCGCGACAACATAGTGAGCGTGCCCTGCGCGGCAGATAACAAGGTGGATGTGGCCAAGATGCGCGAGGCGGCCGAGCGGCTTGAAGCGCAGAACATCAAGGTGATGGCTATAGTCGGTGTCGCCGGGACAACCGAAACCGGTAATATCGACCCACTGAAAGAACTTGCGGATCTCGCCGAGCAACTGGGGTGTCACTTCCATGTGGACGCCGCCTGGGGTGGTGCCAGCCTGCTGTCTAACAAGTATCGCCACCTGTTAGCCGGCATAGAGCGCGCCGATTCGGTCACTATCGATGCCCACAAGCAGATGTATGTGCCCATGGGCGCCGGCATGGTGCTATTTAAAGACCCGGAATTTGCCAACGCCATCAAACACCACGCCGAATATATTCTGCGTAAGGGCTCGAAAGATTTGGGTAGTCAGACGCTGGAGGGATCGCGCCCGGGCATGGCCATGCTGGTACATGCCTGCCTGCAGGTGATTGGCCGCGACGGCTACGAGATCTTAATCAACAACAGCCTGGAGAAGGCGCGCTATTTTGGCGAGCTTATCGCCGCCCAGGACGATTTTCAGCTGGCCTCAAGGCCAGAACTCTGCCTGCTGACCTATCGCTATGTACCGGCCAAGGTACAGTCGCAGCTCAATGAGGCGATAGCGGCGAATGACGCGGCGCGGGTGAGTGAGATCAATACCCTGCTGGATGGCCTGACCAAATTTATCCAGAAGCGGCAACGCGAACAGGGGAAATCCTTCGTCTCTCGTACCCGTATCATTCCGGCAAACAACCTGGAGCAGACCTCTGTGGTATTCAGGGTGGTTCTTGCCAATCCATTGACCAGCAAAGAGATATTGCAGCAGGTGCTGGATGAGCAACGCGAGATCGCCAAGCTGGATACCCGCTTCCTACCTAAGCTGCTGGCCCTCTAGTTTTTCAATAGCTCAATCTAGAAAGTGCACTCGAGAAAGTGCAATCGAGAACGCTCACTCGATAAACCTGTCCCTGTCGATATCCTCTGGCAGGGCGCAGGCTCTTCGGCCAAAGAGGCGATAACGCCGATTGGCAACCTGATTGTAAACCCAGTCTCTTAAGGAGCGGGGCAGCCACCTCAATAGCTTCAACAAGGGCCAGAGGCCATCGAGTCGACTGGCCACCGCTAATGCCGCCTCGCTCTTAGCCGACACGCCTGTCTCATCCAGCAGATAGAAGCTGCTAAGATCCTCAAGATCCACCAAGATACCCTGCGCGGCCAATAGCCGCTGGGCCGTCTCACTCTGAACCGAGGCAAACTTAAATTGCCGGCGTCTGTCACGCCTAATGATAAATCGCACCGCGCCGTGACACAGATTACAGCTACCGTCGAAGATCACCACGGGGGCTTGTCGCGTCATGGGTTGCACTTGTTCTCCACCTCGTATGAAGCTCGACCATAGCATCGGCGATAGCGGATGACAATTTTGTACAAAAGCCGCTGCGAGTTTTAGGCTAAGATGAGCCTATCGACTCGCCAACATCAGACATATATCGCGCTCACAGCAGCAATCCTATGAACAAGCACAGCAGTAAAGAACAGGCACACTTCAGCCTAGCCGATGAGCTGGGCGGCATAGAGCTACTGGATGCAAGTTACCATCAGCAAAACTTCTCGCGCCACTGTCACGAGGGCTATACGGTGGGCGTTATCGAAACCGGCGCCCAGCGTTTCTATCGCAACGGCGGCGATCACACGGCGCCGCAGCACAGCATCATATTGGTGAACGCCGACGAGGTGCATAACGGCCGCTCGGCCACAGATTTTGGCTGGTCCTATCGCGCCATGTATCCCCTGCCGCAGCAATTTGCCAGAGTCCACGATGAGCTAGGCGGTAAGGCTGGCGACGCGCCCTATTTTCCTGAGCCTGTGGTACACGACAAGCCGCTGGCTGAGCTGCTACGCCTCACCTTCGACACATTAAGTCGCTCTGATAATGCCCTGCTACGTGAGAGTCTTATCTACACCAGCCTGGCGCGCCTGATGTCCCGCCATGGCGCCAGCCGCCCGGTCGAGAAGTCGCTGCGGCCAACTGCTCAGCTGGCACTGGTAAAGCAGTTTCTGGATGATATGCCCACCGCCGATGTCTCCCTCGATGCCCTGGCCAAGCTGGCGGGGCTCAGCCCCTTCTATCTGATCAAGCAGTTCCAGCGCCAGTATGGCCTGCCGCCCCACGCCTACCAGATCCAGGGGCGAATTCGATTGGCTAAACAGATGATCCGCCAGGGATGCAAGCTGCTGGAGGTGGCGCTGGCCTGTGGCTTTCACGATCAGAGCCACCTAAATCGCCACTTTAAGCGTGCCCTGGGAGTCACTCCCGGTCAATACGCTAAAGAAGTTGAGCGCAATAATGTACAAGCCAGGCGAACCCATTTCTTGTAAGGTCGAGTTATCTCTCTAGCACCTATAGATAAGCATCAAGACATTAGCACCTAGACACACGCTCATAAAAAAACAGGCACCCAGACACAGGTATATAGACACAGGTATGTAGACACAAGATGACTCAGGAAGCTCAGACTGGCGCCAACGGCCCTACACCTCAAGACACCCAGAGTAGCTCACCAGGCACTGGGCCGATGCGCGCCGCCCTTAAGGGGGCGCTGGCCATATCCCCCTTAACCCTAGCGGTCGTCCCCTGGGGCATACTCGCTGGCTCCTTCGCCATCGATGCTGGGCTCACGCCCCTGGAGAGTCAGGCCATGTCAGCTCTGGTCTTCGCCGGTGCGGCGCAGCTAGTGGCGCTTGGGATGATCAAGGCAGGGATTGGCCTGGTCAGCATCTTAATCACCACCTTACTAATCACCTCACGCCACCTGCTTTACGGCATGGCGATGCGCCCGCAGATCAGTCCGCTGCCACTTAAGTGGCGACTCACCCTGGGCTTTCTGCTCACCGACGAGCTGTTTGCCATCGCCAATCTGGGCAAACAGCGCAGCCTGGATCCCTGGTTCGCCTTCGGCGGCGGCTTTAGCTTCTATCTGGGGTGGAACCTGGCCACGGCTCTGGGGATAACCCTGGGCCATAAGATAGAGAATCTGGACGCCTTGGGGCTGGATTTCGCCATCGCCGCCACCTTCATTGCCATTGTGGTGCCAGCGGTGAAACGCCCCTCTGTCTTGGTATCTGTACTGGTAGCCATAGTGATCAGTGTGGTGTGCGCCCTGATGGAGCTGCAGGCGGGACTGCTTATCGCCTCGCTTACTGCCATGGCCTGTGGCCAATTTTATGCTAAGTTCAGCGACGAAAATGGGAGACAAGTGTGATGATCTGGATAACCCTGCTCGCCATGACGGCGGTGATCTTTCTCAGCCGTTATCTGTTTCTCGAACCCAGACTGCCCCTACGTCTGAGTAAGAATACTCTGCAGTTTCTCGGGTATTCGGCGCCCGCAGTACTAACGGCCATCGCCGCCCCCATCGTCTTCGTGCACGACCAGCAGCTGGCGATAGCTCTCGATAACAGCTACCTCATCTGCGGTTTAGTAGCCGTATTGCTGGCCTACTTTACCCGCAACACACTGCTGACCGTGCTGGTGAGTATGGCACTGTTTTTCGTCATACATTAAGGAGTGATTAAGATGGCGGTAACCTGTCACGTGAAATACATCATCGACCCGGATAAGCTGGATATGTTTGAGCACTATGCCAAACTCTGGCTACCTTTGGTGGCCAAGTTTGGCGGGCAACATCACGGCTACTTCCTACCTAGCGAGGGGGCCAACGATGTCGCGCTGGCGCTATTTAGCTTTCCATTGCTGGCCAGCTACGAGCAATACCGCGAGGCCTCAGTGCATGATAAAGAATGTATCGCGGCCTTCGAGTACGCCAAGCAGCACAAGTTTATCCGCCGCTATGAACGCAGCTTCATGCGCCCGCTGCTGCCGGAATAATTTAAGATACCGATGGAAAGACCGCTAACACTCGCCATGTTGCTCCTGCATCATGGCTATATAGTCGGGCATCTCCTGGCCCGGCGCGTGGGGGAAATGGCTGGCGAGCGGCAGCACGCCCGACATTCGATCGATGCGGAAATTACGAAAATCACCGCGCAGCTCGCACCAAGCAAGTAGTGTCCAGACTCCTTGCCAGTAATAAAGCGCGAGGGGGCGAACCTGGCGCTCGCTAGCGTTCTGCTTCACGTCTTGATAGCTCAATAGAATATATTCTCGCTCCCTGGCCGTCCTGCGCAGCAGGTCGAGAAAGGAGAACAGCTGCCCATCACTGTAAAAGTCGGGGGCAAACATCAAGGATTGATAGGCCTTGAGTCGCTCGGGCAACACGGCCTCGACCTTGATCATCGCCTGCTTGGCAGCGCTGGCCAGCTCGTGGCCACCCTGAGCCTGCACCATACGCATCCCCACCTGTATCGCCTCCAGCTCCTGCTCGTTAAACATCAGCGGCGGTACATTCACCTCCTGGCGCAGCAGATAGCCGACGCCGGCCTCGCCTTCGATGGGGATTCCCGACAGGCAGAGATCCTGAATATCCCGGTAGATGGTGCGGCTAGAGACCTCGAGTCGCTCCGCCAGCTGCTTAGCCGTGGTGAGGCGTCTGTGTCTGAGAATTTGTACGATTTGAAATAGGCGATCGGCGCGGCGCATGACTTACCTGAATTGGCCGCCCCTTGGACGGCCCGTGGTGATTATGACTGGATGTTGCTACATCCAGGCTTAACTAGACTTTGGCTAGACCTCTACCTACCTAAACTTCGACGTGGACGCCGATATAGATATCGACGCTGTCAGGCTGGGCGTAGCACTCAAAATCGGTCAGGTACTGGCGACGATAGGGGCAATCGGGGCGCTGAAAATAGGCCCAGATCTGCTGCCAGAGTGAGATCACCGCCTGGGGCATCTCTCCCGTGGCACTGAAACATAGGTAGTTACCGCCCTCTAAGGTGAGTGGCGTTAACTTGTCGTCATGCTCTATGGTGCCCGCCTCGACCGCCGTCATCAGGCTATAGTCGCCATCCATGTCGCTGGCATAGTCGTAATAGACCCCATACACAGGCAACTTACCGAAGATCTGCTCGCCATACTGCCCCATGAAAGCCTGCCAGAGGGGGGCGATTTTTTGCGTCGCCGCTTCAGTCTCGGCTCCATTGTTGGTACGAACACTCATGCCGACCAGTGACTTGGGGGCGAGGTTTATCGTCTTCATCTCAATTCCTTCTGTTGTTTGCCTTAGCCTATTTAGCTCGCTAGGCATCGGTGCTCAAGCCATCACTGCATACTGCGCCTGAGCATCCAAACTAGTCGTTCAGGCTAGCCGTTCAAATTAGCCGTTCAAATTAGCCGTTCAAATTAGGTGCCCAGAGGCCGACGCGATTGCCTTCACTGTCAACAATGACGCAGCTATAGCCGCACTCCCCCTCCTTGATGGCCATGGCTGGCACAGGGATCTCGACACCGTCTTGCGCTAACTTTGACACCAAAGGCGCGAGATGATCGCTAAGATGAAGGTAAAGAATGCTGCCGGCTCCACTCGGGCGCATCATATCATGTTTCACTAGTGCGATGCTGGCCGCATCCTTAGCCTCTGTCTCTAAGATGGCCATCTGCATGCCAAACATGTTTTCATCACGAAAACTCACCCCAAAATGAGTCTGGTAGAAGGCCTTGGCCCGCGCCATGTCCTCGACGGCGATCTCGCCCCAGACTAAAGGTGCCTGCTGTAAAGGTGCCTGGTGTAACACTTGCTGCTCTTGCATCTTGCTCTCCTTAATTGGCCGAATGCGACGCTCAACCCTGAGCGTCTCCCTCATTCGTCAATAAGAGGAGCTTAACGCCCCCCTACTGACAGCCTAGTGTCAGTAGGGGGGCAAGCCGATAAAAACCATTTGGTAGTTACCAGTGAGCCTAAGTAAAGCACCTCATGCCTTCGGCAAGCCCGCTTGATGACGGCTGACGAAATCTTCCATGGTCGCCTCGGCGCGGCGCTGCACCGCATCCATTCCCTCATCCTCGCCAAAGGGCTCGACCACTTCGTAGTAACACTTCACCTTAGGCTCTGTGCCCGATGGGCGTACGATCACCCTGGCATTGCCCTCGAGGCGATAGATGAGCACGTCGCTGCGAGGCAGGTCGATCGTCTCTTCGCGGCCATCGGCAAAACGGCGCACGCCTAGGCTGATATCATCCACAGACACCAGGGCCCTACCGGCAATCTCACTTGGGTTGAGCGCCCTTAGCTGCTCGCCTATGGTAGGCGCACCTGGCTCACCGCTGAGGGCGATACTCACCTGACGGTTGAGATAATAGCCATATTGACGATAGATGCTCTCTAGCCTGTCCCACAGAGTCTCCCCCTTGGCAGCCAGCTCAGCAGTGAGCTGCACGAAGGCGACCAAGGCTGAGAGGCCATCCTTATCCCATACCATGCTGCCGACCGTGTAGCCGAGCGCCTCTTCGTAGGCGAACAGGAAGCGGTTCTCCTGAGTCTGTTTGCTCATGCCCACATTGGTCAGCCATTTAAAGCCTGTGAGTGTGGTCTCGCACTGGGCGCCACACGCCTCACTGATGCGGGTCAGCAGGCTGGAGGAGACGATAGTGCAGCAGAGCAGTCGCTGATCATCACTGGCGTGGGAGAGCAGGTAGTGGCCCAGCAAGACGCCCACCTGATCACCTGTAAGCATTTGGTAGGCCTCGGTGGAGGGCATCTCTGGCCTAGCGCCGGGTTTACGCACCGCTACCGCAAAACGGTCGGCATCGGGGTCGTTGGCACAGGCCAACATGGCACCGTGCCAATGCGCCTCGGCCATCACCAGATCCATGGCGCCTGCCTCTTCGGGATTAGGGAAGTTCACCGTAGGAAAGTCACCATCAGGCTCACGCTGGGCCGCGACCGAATAGACCTGTGTGACCCCGATATCCTTCAGCAGGGTCTCGGCCATCTCTGCGCCGACCCCATGCATGGCGGTATAGGCCAGGCTCACCAACTCGGGACGGGCGGGGCTTTGCAGCACCTCTGCGTTTAACACGCCCTGACGATAGGCCTGATAGTAATCCTCCTCGAGCATTACCAGCTTACCAGTCTCCAGTGCCGTTTCCAGCGGCAACATATCCACCGGCGAGTTGGCCGCCAGCTCAATACGGGCCGCGATGCCAGTATCATGGGGCGGAATGATCTGCGCGCCATTACCCCAGTAAACCTTATAGCCATTGTACTGCGGCGGGTTGTGACTGGCGGTCACCACTATGCCGGCCGCCGCCCCCAGATGCAGAACGCCGAAGGCCACCAGAGGGGTCGGCGCCACCTTGCTGGTAAGAAACACCTTGAAGCCCGCGGCGGTGAGCACGCTGGCGGCATCTTCGGCAAACTGCTTGGAGTCGTGACGGCCATCGTAGCCGATGACAACGCCGCGACTCACTGCATTTTCCACCTGAGCCTTGAGGTATTCGGCGACCCCCTTGGAGGTCTGCTGCACCACCAGACGGTTCATCCGCATGGGACCTGCGCCCACCACGCCGCGAATGCCCGCAGTGCCGAATGTGAGACGTCCGGCGAACCTCGCCGCCAGCTCCTCCTGCGCACCTTGATCTACCAAGGCCTGGATCTCGTCGCGACTCTTGGCGTCGCTGTCGAGACTCAACCAATGTTTAATCCTTGCCTGTATCTGTGTTTGCATAATGCCTCCGCTGCACCTGTTTCCCTTAACAGTATGGCTGCCTGTCGGGCTAAACAAGTAAATTTGCATTAAAGATTCATTATATAAACTATAGAAGAAACACCCGGATGCCCCAATTGAGGTGACCTGTTTCTAGCGCTAATTAGCTATCAAAGAGGGAGCCTCCCCATAGATGGTCGCCAGCGCCAGAATGAGCGCGTCGATAGAGGAGGTAAAACGCCTTACCGAAAGACTAAGGGATATATCTCAGCTGATTCTTACCCTGGTCTTTAGCCTGATACAGGGCCATATCGGCTCGCCTTAAAGTATCTTGGTAAGAGGTATCGCCCGCCTTGATCCCTGTCATCCCCAGGCTGATGGTGGCCAGTAGCCCATCCTCCGCCAGGGCAGATAAGGCGCGATTGAAGCTCTGATGCAGCGCCTCGACCATGGCCATCGCCTGAGTCGGCAGCAGACCGGGCAAGACCACCACAAATTCATCGCCACCGAATCGATAGGCATAGTCGGTTCGGCGAAACTCACTGCGGCAGATCTCGGCAACCGCCAGGATGTTCTCATCCCCCTTTTGGTGCCCTTTCGTGTCGTTGACCTGTTTGAGATTATCAATATCTAACATCAGGATAGTCGTCGGCATCCCCTGCTCGCTGAAGTTATCGAAATGCAGGGCAAAGTCTCGCTCGAGACGGCGACGATTAAACAACCCGGTGAGCTGATCCGTGTCGCTCAGCTCTCTGAGCTTAAGCTCAAGTTCATGACGTTTGGAGATATTGCTGGCGACCCAGAGCACCACCTCCTCGCCGTCGACGCGAAAGTCCAGCGCCTGGATCCGCCCCTCAAACCAGATGGGCTCCACAGGGCCTTCATCGGGGAGCCCCTTCACATCCTTGTTGCTTAGCTCATACTCTTCAATCAGCAGATGGCGGCTCGAAAGGGCCCTGTCTATAGTTTGCAGAAACCAGGCGGCCTTAGCGGGTTTGATCACTTCATGTAGGTAGCTGCCAATCAGCCCGCGACCATCGTGATAATAGCGGGCATCGCTGCCACCGAAGACGGCCACATACTTGCCGCTACAGGACAGAATAAATGCGGGATCCGGCATTGCCTCAAGCACGGCAACCATCTGCTCATTTGCGATCATACCCCCTCCCCATAGAGGCCGTCAGACTAACGCTATTCTCGGCCTTATTTGACGCCAATTTGGCAACAATTGCCAGACAATTCAACATGCTCAATCGAACCATAATGCCGATTCGCTGAGCAAATTCTTACTTGTCTGTGACAAAAATGGATTATCCAAGCGAAAGACTCGCCGCTCGGCGAGCTTGGCCCGGCCAAGCATACCTTCTGTGATGGCATGATGATAAAAAAGCTCGTCGAAACTGCCATCGAGCAAGGCCGCGCGCAGGCCATATTCGATCCGCTCCGCTAGTGCCGGATTGTCAGGACTGACAAAGAAATAGAGTGGCGCGGGATAGATGACAACGAAGTGGGTATCGACCATGAGCGCAGGCCTATCACTGACCTCATCCCAGGGCTCATGCAGTGCCCGCAGGAAATAATCGAAACGGCGTTTCTCCAGCATGGTCAACAAATTATGGGCCGCGCCGCGAACCAGGGTAAAACCCTGACGCTGCAAAATATCGCTGTCTGGCCAGTCGCTGCCCTGCCCCACAGGGATAGCGCCGAGCTGCTCTATGGTGGTGATGTTGGCAAAACGCGCCGCATCCTCTGTACGTATGATGGCGATACGGTGACCCATTAACCCCTTGAGCAGAGGGAAATAAACCGCGCGCAGCTGGCGCTCACGCTCCATGCTGGTCATGGTCCACACCACATCAAGCTTGGCCTGCTCCACCAGCTTGATGGTGCGCCCCTGGGGCATCTCCATCTCCACCGGCAGCAGGCGGTAGTCACCATATTGATCTTGGCTCTTCTCCATCGCCAGGCGCAGCAGGTCGATATAATAACTCTGTTTGGGATCGACAAAATGGGTCGACAGGTTGTAGCGTATCTCTGTCACCTCGGCCCGTGCAGCCATGCTGATACAAAGGGTAATGCACAGGCTTATGAGCAGTGTCATCCACCTCATCAGGCTAAATTGCTGCATCTTGCTCCTCCCTGATGCCACCTTGCTTGAGTATAGCAGCCAAGGGGCGGTCAACTATGATGAGATTAATTCCCTTGCCGATAAGCAGCTGCCGACGACAAGGAGACAAAATAGTGTAAACTGGCGTGGTTTTTCACCCGAGCGCTCTCCAATGCGCAAATGATGAGTTCAGCATGCCTCTAGACCCCAAACTACACCCAGTCGAACATCACCTCAAGGTCAGCCAGACGCAGAATGACTCCTGCACCCTATTGGCCGAGGCGAGTGCTCTCTCCAAGCAGGAGATCAAGCAGGCGATGGCCAAGGGGGCGGTGTGGCTCACCCGAGGCAAATACACCCAACGACTGCGCCGGGCCAAGAAGCCGTTAAAGATCGGGGATCAACTCCACCTCTACTACAACCCCAAGGTGCTGGCCCAGCAGGTGGAAGATGCCCAGCTTATTCTGGATAAGGGCGAATACAGCATCTGGTATAAGCCCTACGCCATGTTGTGTCAGGGCTCCAAATGGAGCGATCACACCACCATCAACCGCTACGTGGAGACTCACCTCACACCCCAGCGCCCCGCCTTTATCATACATCGACTGGACAGGGCCGCTACCGGCCTGGTGCTCATTGGCCATAGCAAGACCACCACGGCGGCGCTGGCGGCGCAATTTGAGCAGCGCCAGCTGGACAAACAGTACCGGGTGATCGTTAAGGGCAAGTTTCCCAAGCAAACTCAGACCATAGACACCCAGGTGGATGGCAAGGCGGCCCGCTCCCACGCCAGCTTAGTGGCGTATGATGGCGCGCTGGATATGTCCCTGGTCCAGGTCAAGATAGAGACCGGCCGCAAGCATCAGATCCGCATCCATATGGCCAGCATTGGCTTTCCCGTGGTGGGCGACAGACAACATGGCGATGCGCAAGAAAGCGATCCTAACCTGCAGCTCACCGCCTGCTTCCTGGATTTCACCTGCCCCCTAGACAAGCAGCCTGTGCATGTCGAGCTGCCAGAGGCGCTGCAGCCGAGTCTTTCCGCCCTTAAGGCTTAATCTCTTCTTCTGGCGGACGTAACGGCTGCGGCTCCTCGCCATCGAGCAACTCGTCATACCCCTTGGGCGGCGGCGTCCAGCCCCGCTCGCTCATGGCATACTTGTCGTTGCGATCCCGCGCCATGGCGGCCTTGATGGTCTCCTCCAGCTCGATAAACAGCTTGCGATAGTTGTTATCGAACCGCTCGCCACTGCTGTCATCTTTCCAGGCGCCATAGAGCGTGTCGGAGCTGCGCTTCTCTATACGCTTGAAGGTGTTCTTCTGCTGCTCCACATGGAAGGGATGAAATCCCAAACACTTCATGGCATCGGCGCCCAGCTCCAGCGCCGACAACAAGGTCTCCTTCTGGATAAAGTCGGCGCCGGCGTCTCGCAGCAGATAGGCATGACCGCGGTCGAACGCCCGGGCGAGCACCTTCACCTTGGGGTAGGTGTGCTTCACATACTTCACCAGCTCCACCGCGCTGTCTCGGTTATCCATGGCGACCACCAACAAGGCAGCCTCCTCTATCCCCGCCGTATGCAGCAGATCCGGGCGGGTCGCATCGCCAAAATAGCTCTTCACATTGATGCGGCGCAGCATATCCACCTGGCTAATCTGATGGTCCAGCACGACCGTCTTGATACCGTTGGCGCTGAGCAGGCGATTGACCACCTGACCAAAACGGCCGACACCGGCGATGATCACGCTGCCGTGCTCGTCGATGTTATCAGCCTCGCGCTCGGCCTCGCTGGTGCAATATCTCGGCTCTATCACACGTTCAAACAGGATAAATAGGCCGGGAGTCAGCATCATACTCAGGGCGACCACCAGTGAAAGCAGCTGTGCCAGCTCACCAGGCAACACATGGTTTTGCACGGTGAAACTGAGCAGCACGAAACCGAACTCCCCGGCCTGGGCCAGGCTCAGGGCAAACAGCCAGCGGTCACTCTGCCCTATCTTAAACACAGGGGTGAGCAGCAAGAGTACCAGGGCCTTCAGCACTATGATCCCCAGAGTCAGTCCCAGGATGAGGCCGAGATCCTGCCACAGAATGCCAAAGTCGATGCCGGCACCGACGGTGATAAAGAAGAGCCCCAGCAGCAGCCCCTTGAAGGGATCGATATTTGACTCCAGCTCATGGCGAAACTCACTGTTGGCCAGCACCACGCCCGCGAGAAAGGTTCCCAGCGCAGGTGACAGCCCCACCAGGCTCATCAGCGCCGCGATGCCGATCACCAACATCAGGGCGGTGGCGGTAAAGATCTCCCTCACCCCGGATGAGGCCACGAAACGAAACAGGGGGCGGCTAAGGTAGTGACCGCCAACGACTAATATGCCGATGGCCGCCACCATCACCATGGCATAGGCCCAGGGCGGCAGGTCGGCAACTAGGCTCATCTCCTCATGCTGCGCCGCCATCTGGGTGGCCGCCTGCTGCGCCTGTTCCACCAGCTCGGGCAGTGCCAACAGCGGAATAAAGGCCAGCATTGGAATCACAGCGATATCCTGAAACAGCAGCACCGAGAAGGCGTTGCGGCCACCATCGGTGCGACTGAGCCCCTTCTCATTAAAGGTCTGTAGCACGATCGCCGTCGACGACAGAGCGAAGATAAGGCCTATGGTGAAGGCGATACTCGACTGCTGACCGAAATAGAGGGCGATGGCCATCACAGCGCCCGTGGTCAGCAGTAACTGCAGCCCGCCCAGCCCCATCAGGCGGTTCCGCATGGCCCACAGCATCTTAGGTTCGAGCTCGAGTCCCACCACAAACAGCATCATCACCACACCGAACTCGGCAAAGTGCTGAATGACTGAGGTCTCCTCTCCCACCAGGCCGATCACAGGCCCTATCACAACCCCGGCGATCAGATAGCCAAGCACCGAACCCAGGCCAAAACGCCTGGCCAGGGGCACGGCGATCACCGCGGCGACCAGATAGATAAAGGCTTGCAGGAAATAGTTGGTCATGGCGCTTACCCCGTGATGATCTGATCCAGATGGCCGTTTAGCTTCTCAAGCTTGGCAGCCAGACGGCGATTGAGCTTACCCGCAACCAGTGCGGTCAAGAGCTCACGCCACTCCTTGAGGTGCAGCGCCATCAGGCCATCCTCGACGGCGGTGCGGGCACCAAACAGGGCGAACGGCGGCAGATAACGCATACCGGTGAGGCTGGCGGTCTGCTCCAGCGGCGCCAGCAGTTGTCTCAGGGTGAAATGATTATAGCCCTCTGCCTGATAGGCCTCCTCCTTGCCCCCTGCCGTGATGGCGCAGAAGAAGCGCTTACCCTTGAGTGCATTGCCATCCGTGCCATAGGCAAAGCCATATTCCAGCACTAGGTCTTGCCACTCCTTTAGGATGGCGGGCGTGGAATACCAGTAGAGGGGAAACTGAAAGATCACCACATCATGGGCCAGCAGGCGCTGCTGCTCGCGTTCGATATCGATATCAAATTCGGGATACTCGCCATAGAGATCCACAGTGGTGACACCCGGTATCGTCTTGGCCAATTCAAACAGGGGCAGATTAACTTCGGATCTATGTTGGGAAGGATGCGCCAATAACAGGAGTACGGCTTGTTGTTGCTCTGACATGAGGATCCATTCTCTAAGGTGATGCGTCAGGCGAACACCGGGCGCTTGGTTTAGGAGCCGTTGAGCCTCGATGAAGGTATCAACTGTCCTCACTAAAATAGCGCCTAAGACCTTGTTCTTCAAGCGCTGTCACCTAAGGTTCTGGCAATTTACCCTCGATATCAGTTGCGCGCCCAGACTAGGCCGTGCGGTAGAGATGAAGCTCAGCCCCTTGATCCTCATAGCTGTCGATTCGCACCATGCCCGCCTTCTCCAGCACCCGGATGGACGCGACGTTTTCCTTCATCACCTCGGCGTATACGCAGTTTATGCCTAAGGTCTCCCTGGCGTAACGCAAACAGGCGGAAACGGCCTCGGTGGCCAGCCCCTTGCCCCAATACTCGGGCAACATGCGATAGCCTATGTCCACCCCACCCTGACCACGATTGAGCAGCGGCTCATGCTTGATGCCGCAGAAGCCGATAAGCTCATTGCTCTGCTTATGGATAAGCGCGTAGCGGGCAAAGCCTGGGTCACGATAACCCGAGAGCCAATACTTCTCTATGACATGCCTGGCATCGTCCAGGCTCTTGACCGCATCCTCGTCGCCGGTATAGCGCACCACCTCAGGATTTGAGGAGAAACGGTACACGGCCTCGGCATCCTCCATCACAAACTGGCGCATGGTGAGCCTTGGCGTCTCGATAAGCGCGGCAGGCTTAGTCATCGTCTTGCCCATCTTTATACTCATGCTCCCAGGGCGTGATGGCGCTCATATCATGGAGATCATAGGGGGTCAGCTGGTAGACATAGTAATTCAGCCAGTTGCTGACCAGCAGGCTGCCGTGACCATGCCAGCGGGCGACGGGCGCCTGGCTGGGATCATCACAGCGAAAATAGTTCTTAGGTATTGTAGGGTTAAGCCCTTCTGCCAGATCCCGCTGATACTCATCCCCCAGGGTCGATTTTTGATATTCCGGATGGCCCATCACAAACAGGTTGCGGTTATTGCGGCTCAGCACCAGATAGGCGCCGGCCTCATCGGACTCGGCCAAGACCTGCAGCTCCTTGTGGGCCTTGAGATCCTCGACATTCATCTCGGCGAAGCGGGAATGAGGCGCGAAGAACTCATCGTCGAAGCCCCGCAGCAGGGGAAAATGTTTATGAGTGCGCTGGTGATTAAACACCCCGGAGCGCTTGGCCGAGAGCAGCTTTCGCTGCAAACCGTAGAGGTGGTACAGGGCCGCGTGGGCTGCCCAGCAGAGAAACAGCACTGAAGTCACATGTTGTTGGGACCAGTCGATGATCTCGCGTATATGATCCCAATAGGTCACCTCTTCGAACTCTATCTGTCCCAGGGGCGCGCCGGTGATGATCAGACCATCGTAATTCTTATGGCGCACCGCCTCGAAATCACGATAGAAATTGTTCATATGGTCGATAGAGGTGTGCTTGGACGCCTTATCGTGAATGCGCAGCAGATCCACATCCACCTGCAAGGGGGTATTGCCGAGCAGCCTAAGCAGCTGGGTTTCAGTCTCTATCTTGTTTGGCATCAGGTTGAGGATCAGCACCTTCATGGGTCTGATATCCTGATTGGCCGCCCGGGTCTCGGACATGACAAAGATATTTTCTGATTCGAGAATTTCCGCCGCTGGCAGATTATCGGGAATTTTTACCGGCATACCGCGCCTCTTTCGACCTGGTTAACAGAGCCCCACAATAGGCTAGATGTCGCAAGCGGCGCGGTGTATCGCCTTAACCGCCGACGCGCTGTACTAGCACAGAGATAGGCGCACTATCGCCTAAATCTATGGGGTAAGATTGAGTATTGATAAACATCAGTTTGCCATCCAGGCTTATCTTGGCGCCCACGCTATAGGTATGGCCCGCCTCGAACTGATCCCTTGGGATGACAAAGGTAAAGGGCGCCGGCGTGGTCACATCATCACGCTCGAAGGCCGCCAACACCACGGCAGGCGCGTCCATCAATGACACGTCCTGGATCTGCACCGACAGCACAGCCTCTGGTGGTAAGGCGATTCGCTCCTTAAACCAAACCTCCCCCTGGATCTCCACGCTGGCATTTGGGGTTGCACAAGCCGTCATCAGGCCCGCACTCATCGCCACTGCCGCTAGGGGTTTCAACCATCTGTTCATACTCTTGCTCCTAATCATACATCAAGACTTCTGGATGTCCATATGTCTATACTATAAATCTTGTTCTCTATCAGAGATCTTCATATCATAGGCGAACCATTTGTTGAGAAATAGCCTCATGTCTCAAGCTACAGCCATAATTGTGGGCGCCAGCTCACTCGTTAGCCGTGAAATTGCCAAACAACTTGCCCAGCAAGGCGTGGAACTGGCACTTCTAGCACAAGATACCGAATCCCTTACCGAATTTGCCCAGTCTCTGCCCACCCAAGTCAGCCTGCATGAGCTGGCGATCGAGAGCCCGAGGGAAATCATCACCACACTGGAGAGCGTCTGGCAACAACTTGGCGGTGCCCATCTGTTGATCGTCAATACCGGCCTCAATGGCTACGACGCCTCGCTCCCCTGGCCACTGGAACAGGACATCATTACCGTCAATGTGCAGGGCTATAGCGCCATATGCAATACGGCATTCAGACTATTTGTCGATCAGGGCTATGGCCAGCTCGCGGCCATCAACTCCATCGCCGGACTAAGGGGCGGCCCAAGTGTGGCCTATCATGCCTCCAAGGCCTACGCCAGCAGCTACCTCGAAGGACTGAGCATGCATGCCCAGCGCCTCAAGCTGCCGATCACCATTAGCGATCTTCAGCTTGGTCTGCTTGACAAGGCAGCCATGCAGCAGAGTCGCCTCTGGCTGTCTCCTCCCCATGAGGTGGCGCGACAGGCGATCAAGGCGATGCAGAAGGGCAAGCGACGTGCCTATATCACCAAGCGTTGGCGCCTGGTGGCTTGGTTAACCAAGTGTCTACCGGAATTTATCTACAACACACGCCACTGGCGCACCAAGGAAGAGCGCAAGGCGGCAAAAGCTGCCAAGAAAGCGCAGTCGTAAGGCGCACTAGTAAAGCCCTAATCACGAGCGAGGGCGAATAGAAACGCACAAAAAAAGGAGCCAACTGGCTCCTTTTTCTATTCCTAATCCAGAGGATTAGAAGGTGTAGCCAACGCTCACCATGTAAACCCAAGGGTTGATATCTGTTTCGATAGTCACAGGCACAGTTGTCGCAGTACCTGCATTGTCGAAGGTATAGTTAAACTTGGCGTCAGTGCTAATTTGCGCATACCAAACTGAGGCGTTAACCAACCAGTTGTTGTTTACCTGATAGTCGATACCCACTTGCGCCGCCACACCCCAAGAGTTTGACAGACTTAGATCCGATAGGCGTCCGCCTGCATCATTAGTGATCTCATTATCGAAGAAGTTAGTGAAGTTCACACCGGCACCGATATATGGACGTAACTTAGAATCGGCCGAACCGAAGTAGTACTGAGCCACTAAGGTAGGTGGCAGGTGCTTGGTCTCAGCCACTTTACCAACACCTTTTAGCGAAATGTCATGGCTAAAGGGGGTCGCGGCCAACAGTTCAATACCAAAGTTGTCGGTCAGCATGTAACCGAAGTTCAGGCCTAATTGCGTATTACTGCTAACAGAAAACTCACCTAGGTTACCTAGGTCAGGTGTAACGACATCCTGGCTAGATTCATTTGGCGCAACGGTAACAGCACCAGCGCGAACGATGATGTCACCAGCTTGGTGTGCAGAAGCGGCAAATCCAGTAGACAGTAGGGCGGCAGCGATCAGACCTGAAACGATAGTTTTTTTCATCATACTACTCCATTAATACAACAGTTAACGTTGTTTTTATTATCAAAATCCTTACATTTGCGCGTATCCTGCCAGATGAATACCTAAAAGTTCTTGATCCAAATCAATAAGCCAGAGCAATACCTCTTTTTGCGTAGCTATGCGCGACCCAGATCACACAAAATAAACAAATATTGATAATACCCCTTTAATTTCCGTGACGCATATCCGCATCGATCACTTGTTGATCAACCGAGCGGAACTCAGATAAATTCAGAAATTAACAAACAAGCAACATCCCCAAAGACCCTGTAATTCGGCGCGGTTGTTAACCATTCTGATAGATTGAAAACAGCGATGAATGCCCGCTGAGAGAAAGAGATGCCTGGGCGTTTGCTCATCTTTGCAGCAACGCCTAAGCAGATAAATGGGTATGGATGGAGCTATCAGCTAATGTCGGCAACTCACCGCTATCCCCCAAAACAATGCGGGCAAATGGCATGGCAGTGGGCGAGCGGCTGGGGGGAGGAGCTGAGAATATGGCTTTGGCTTTGGTTTTAGTTTTAGCTTTGGCGAGCGTCGTGGTGCTAGCCTGAGGCGGCGAATGCTCCAGCTAGACTCCTGCTATGCCCCTATCGTTAATAGGCCGGACGCGAGACTCAGCATTGCGAGACTAATCAGAGCCAGGCTGGCAACTAGCGGGTCTTGGCCTTCTTGGTGCTGCCAGCTTCTATCCTTAAAGGCATTGTGTGGCTCGTCGCTGCTTCGACAGGCCGAACGCCAGCCATCATGTTCCCTATTGGAATTGTTGGTACTGGTATTGATCTTGTTGGTATTGATATTGGTATTGATATTGTTGCTATTGATCTTGTTAGTGTGGGTATTAAGCTGACGCTTGAACTCAGCTTCTCGATGAGATGAGAACGAGCCAGGGGTGTCGGCACCGGGCAGACTGCCGATGAGATGATGACTGCCGATAAACTGCATCTGTTCTTCCTTGATTTGTTATTATTATCAACCCACCCTATTGGATAAAATATATTAAATCAAGATTCAGGCGATGACACTTGACTGAAATTTACTCAAGTTGCCTATTCTTAAATTGTCTGTTCTTAAATTACTCTTGCTTAAATTACCCTTGTTCAAATTGCCTTTGTTCGAGTTGCCTTGCTCAAATAACCAGGTGTCCAATTGCAAAGGCCTGCACAAAAGTTCATACGCCAAGGCTAACCGCAAGTTTCATCCACAAAGCCTATTCTCAAAAGCCGAGCCTGAAGGCTATCCTCTATGAGCTCCGCTGAAAACGCGCCATAAAAAAGGAGCCCTTGGGCTCCCTTCGCTTCATCAAGTAGGTCTACTTGACCAGTTTCATCACCACTTCCGTGGTGTACTTGCCGTTATTAATCACCGGAAACCTGTCGTAGGTCTGAAAGATCACCTTGCCCTGATACTGGATCATGGCGACCACACCATAGTTGACACTCTTGTCTATGGTCTCGCGGGCGAAGGCAAACTTAAAGGGCACCGGGGCTCTGGCGATATCGAAGCTCTTCTGGGCGATGATGGCGCCCGGGGTGTCGAGATCGATCACGGCTATGGTAATGCTGCAACCTTGGGGCAGATTGATCTTCTCCAGATAACCGGCGGCGCCATTGACGAAAATCGGCGGCTCGGGCTCTACCGTCACACAGCCCGCCAACAAAATAAGCAGCAAAGACGCCAATATGGCTTTCATTTTCATCTTCATCACATTCAACCTTTCACTCACTGTTTCATTTATCCCTGTGTTAATCGAATCAAGCCTTCCTGGGTTGCCGAGGCTACCAGCTCACCACTCTGGGTGTAAAACTCGCCGCGCACGAAGCCACGACCGCCACCGGCATTGGGGCTATCTATGCTATAGAGCAACCACTGGCTGAGATCCAGCGGACGGTGGAACCACATGGCATGATCTATGGTCGCCATACGCATGCCAGGGGTTAAGAAGGAGACGCCGTGGGGCTGAGCCGCCGTCACCAGGAAATTAAAGTCTGAGGCATAGGCCAGCAGATATTCGTGCACCGAGAGATCGTTAGGCACCTTACCATTGGCACGGATCCACACATGTCTGATGGGCTCGCGTTGGTTAGGTGCCATGGGATTACAAGGGTTCACCAGACGCATCTCCAGTGGCGAATCCGCCATAAACTTCTCCAGCACCTTACGCGGCACCTTGTCTCTGAGTGTCGAAGCCAGCTCCTGCTGATTAAGCAAGCCCTCTGGCCCAGGCACATCGGGCATCTGACTCTGGTGATCTAGGCCTTGCTCGGGCTTTTGAAAGGAGCAGGTCATGTAGAAAATGGGTCTGCCCTTCTGAATCGCCTTCACTCGGCGGGCACTAAAGCTGCCACCGTCACGCATATTTTCAACGTCATAGACGATGGGCAGTTTCTCATCACCGGCACGCAAGAAATAGGAGTGGAAGGAGTGCACCTGACGCTCACTGTCGACGGTTTGCGCCGCTGCGCTGAGGGCCTGGCCCATGACCTGTCCGCCAAACACATGGCCGAACCCCAGATCTTGGCTCTGACCGCGATAGAGGCCGACCTCTATCTGTTCGAGCGATAACAGGGATAAGAGATCATCTAATACCTGACTCATGCAACCTCACCGATAACTCATCAATATTGGTCGTCAAGCTTACCTTAGATTCCCCTTATCTTGCTAGGGCCCGTTGACCTTTCCTGGCGCTTCCTGCAGCAATTTGTCACCGCCGGCTATTCGATGTCGACATGATGCTCGGCGGCGCTGCGCCTTGCCCAGGCGGTCACCTGCTCCTCGCCGCTCTCGTGGTAATGGCAAGGCTGCGCCCGATAAAGTTCATCCCAGCGCAGGGCGATCACCTCGGGCTTGCAATCATCTTCGACGATTCGCAGCGGCTGAAACTCGACAAACATTCCATGGCTTACGCTACCGGCGGCGGCAAGCAGGTGTTGGCCACTACAGGCATGAGAGGAACAGAGATAGAGCAGCGTGGCATTGACAGACGAGGTGCTAAACAGTGGCTTCACCAAGGGACTGAGATGATGCTCGGTCATGGCGGTCAGCGCCTGTGGCACTAAGGTATTGACCGAGATATTGTAGTCCCGCCCCTCCTTTGCCAGGCTGTTGACCAGGCCGACCAAGGCCATCTTGCTGGCACTGTAGTGGGTCTCATGCATATCGCCATAGAGGCCGCTGGCCCCTGCCGTCATTACGATGCGGCCATAGTTTTGCCGCTTCATCAAGGGCCACACCAACTTGGTCAGATGGAAGCTGCCGTTGAGATCCACCTCCAGCTGCCGCTGCCATTGGTCGAAACTCAGGGTATCGAAGGAGACAGGCGCATGAATGCCGGCGTTGTTAATGGCGATATCGATGCGCCCCCAGCGCGCCACCACAGTCTCGATCGCTTCGCGAAGCGCCTGACTGTCACACACGTCAATATGGAAACTCAGGCAGTCGGCGCCCAGCTCGGTCAGGGTACGAGCCGTCTTATTGAGGCCGGCACCACTATAGGTCTGACAGCGGCTATCGCCGCATCCCGAATCGATAATGGCCAAGCGCGCACCGCGCTCGGCTAAGGCGATCGCATAGGCTCGTCCTAAGCCTGCCCCAGCTCCTGTGACGACAGCTACCTGTTCATCAAAACGCATCATCCTGATCCTTGTCTCTCGCCGCCAAAAAGCCTTATTCGACCTAAGTATTAAATTTATAAAACCTATATAAATTAATTAGATAAGCTTAAAGCATTCCCGGCTGAATCTCACCGTCAGACAGCTATAACAGCACATGTCAGGCCGGAGATCTTTGAGGCTGGCAACAGATTTGATGGAAAAAGACAGCAAAGGTGTGCGCCGCGTCAAAATTACACAAATTTTTAACAAGGCGTTTAAGGTTTATTAAAGGCTTGGGGGATTATCCTAAAGATCCCGGAAAAATAAAACGAGGCTGTTCACATAATGCTAATGCAAGCGCTTCATCGACTTGGGCTTATTTGCTATGCTTGGGCTATATTTTCGAGCCTGACTCAATCCCTACCTAATAATTACGAACACAGATAATGAATCCCTGGATCCTGGCGACACGCCCACGTACTCTTCCCGCAGCCATTGGCCCTATTTTGGTCGGCAATGCGCTTGCCCTATCACTGACACAATTTAGCTGGTTAATTGCCGCCACCTCCATGTTGTGCGCACTATTGCTGCAGATCGCCGTTAACCTGGCCAACGACTACTTCGATTTTAAGAGTGGCATCGACACCGAGGAGCGACTCGGCCCGGTTCGCGTCACCCAGAGTGGCCTGCTCGACCCGAGCAAGGTGCGCAACGCCATGATCGCCTGCCTGGTGCTGGCGCTATTGGTGGGTTCCTTACTCATCTATCACGGTGGATGGCCCATCGCCATACTCGCCGCCGCCTCGATTTTGGGCGCCCTTGGCTATAGTGGTGGTCCCTACCCGCTGGCCTCTCACGGCCTGGGCGAAGTGGCCGCCTTTGTCTTCTTCGGCCTGGTGGCCGTGGTCGGAAGCTACTACCTGCAGGCCCACGACACCAGTGTCGCCGCCTGGATACTAGGAAGTGCCATCGGCCTGTTTAACGCCGCCGTGATGCTGGTCAACAACACCCGCGACATCCCCACCGATGCCAAGGCGGGCAAGCGCACCCTGGCGGTCAAGATAGGTGAAGGCCAGGCCAGAGTCCTGTATCAGGCCTTAGTCTATCTGCCTTTCGCCCTGATTATTGGCGGTTTCCTACTGGGGCTACTTCCTGGATTGCCCGTCTTGCTAGGCGGCCTTTCGCTCATTCTGGCGCGCAAGCTCAACAGCGAATTTAGTCAAACGACCGGGGCGGCCCTAAACCCATTACTGGGTCGTACCGCCAAGCTGACGGTGATCTTTAGCGCGTTGTTCAGCCTGGGATTGGCGCTGGCCTAAGGCAAAGTGAGTAGCACTATCTAAGCTAAGACAACTATAAAAAATGCCAGTATAAAAAATGCCAGCAATTGCTGGCATTTTTTATAGCGAGTCGTCACACATTTTAGAGGCTGTATTCGTTGCCGTCTTTGGAGGTGAACTCTTTGCAGTGTTGATCCGCCTGTCCAGTCACTAGGCTGGTCCAGGTGCGCTGGCAAGGGCTCTGCTCACTATTGACGATTGTCATCAGCGCCGCCTCGACCTGTACGTCGTCGATACCGGCCAGATCGTGACGTCCCTGCTCGCCGCGGCGATCCAGTGCAATCTCGATATGGAAACCGTTGTTCTTCAGCACCAGTGAGCTTGGCTCACACTTATGACCCGAGAGCGCCACAAATTGCTTGGGCTGTGCCAGGCCACTCTGGCTGCCGTCGGCGAAGAAGGCCAGCAGCTGCTTGTAGTAGATCACATAGCTACACACATCCTGGTGAGAGCCCTGACTCAGCGGAAAGTACTCATCTAATATCTGCTTGGCATAGGTAAGGCCGTCTTGCTGTGTCTGAGTTGCCAGTGCGTTGTTTCCGTTAATCTGTGTCATAGGCATTACCTGCTTGATGAAGTTATAGATACTCTGGTCTAGTTGCTGTGTCTGTATATTCATCGCCTCATCCCTCTCGCTTGTGATCGCTATTCTAGTACTCGCTAATTTTGACTCGCTGACGACAATTGCCCTACAGCGTCATGTGGCTCTCATTAGGGATGAATGATTCCCCCGATTGCTTAATTTGTAGTCTAGCGACTTTTTTATTACAATTTCACAATAAAAATTTCACAGTGTGAATTTTACAAAATGAAAACCAATAGCAGCTTGATGAGAAAGTCACATTTTCTGGGCACCAAGATACGCAACCTCAGGAAACGTAATAATCTAACCATGGAAGACCTATCGGCCCGCTGTGTCAGGGTGGACGCGGATTCGGCGCCTTCGGTGTCCTACCTCTCCATGATAGAACGCGGCAAGCGGGTGCCCAGTGCAGGCATGCTGGCGGTGATCGCCGCCGTGTTCCAAAAAGAGGTCGATTGGTTTCTCGATGATGCCCCCGAGGAGCAGGCTATTACCCCGGTCAAGGGCTCTCGCGGCGGAATAAGCGGTATGGCGCTGGAGCCAAGCTTTCTGTTTTCCAATGAAATTTTACAAATAGCCATCCCTGAGATGCTGTCCCAGACCGGCATCAGTGGTCGGCAGTTCGCCCACCTGCTGATCCGTGCCCATCAGGAGCATCATCAGAATCATTTTCCCGATCTCGAGCGCGCCGCCGAAGAGGTGGGACTGAAACGCATGCCCCTGAGCCTCGAGGATCTGCTTGCCATCGTCCAACGCCTCGGCCTGGTGGTGAAGTGGTTTACCCGAGCCCCCAAGGCGATCCGCGAGGAGGCTGGCGCAGGGAAGCAGCACATCATCACCTCCTACTTTGAGCGTCCCAACAAGATCTGTCTCAACCAGCTGCTTAACCAGCATACCCGGCGTCTCAAGTATGATCTGGCGGTTCATATCGGCCACAGCGTGCTACACAACAAAGATGGCTTGAAGAGCATCATGGTGGCCGGGCGCAGCCACGGCACCAGCCTGGTGGATGAGGCCGACAACCGGTCGCAATCGTCGACCGTGGATGCCCAGGATATCCTCCATGCCTGGCGAGACTTCGAGTCCAGCTTCTTCGCCGGCGCCCTGCTCTGTCCTAAGGTACCCTTCAGACAACTGCTGGACCGCCACGGCTACGAGATAGACGTAGCCAAGTTGGTGGATGTCTCCCCCTCGGTGGCCATGCGCCGCATGACGGCGGTCTCGCCCTACAGTCACTGGCACTACTTCGACGCCTACTCGCCCGGTAAACTCAAGGCGGTGTACCGCGGCAACGGCATCCCCCTGCCCTGGGGCAACATGCGCCAGGTGGACGATCCCTGCCAACACTGGGCGGTATTTAGGATGATCAACGCCTCGACCCAGGGCTCTTCGGCGCAGATCTCCATCTTAGATGTGGGTAACGAGCCTAAGATCTACTGCTGCGAATCGATTAGGGTGAAAGATCTGGCGGGTAACCCCCACGTGCTCTGCGCCGGTATCGACCTCAACCCGGCCATCCAGGCCCAGGGCGGTGACGCCAACCAGGTGGCTCAGCAGCTCAAGGAGGTCTGTGTCGACAAGGGGGGCTCAGCGCCGCTGCCGAGCAATATCAAGACAGATATTAAACGCGTCGCCAAGATCCTCAACATCAACTGGGTCGAGCGGGGCATCGACAGCGAGGCGAGGCTCATCTGCGCCCGCGGCGCCAGCTGCCCCCGCAAGCCAAGCTGCTACGAGAGCGGCGGCTGTCAGGGCTAGGCGGCCACAACGCCGAGATAAAAAAACCGCTAGTCAATCGCTAGCGGTTTTTCTTTTCTATTGAAGCTTAATGAAGCACTAGAGCTTCTCGAGAGTGCGATCGCTCTGGCTCCAGTTGAGGTGATATTTCTCCCCCGCTGGCTTATCGATACGCTCGAAGGTATGGGCACCGAAGAAGTCCCGCTGTCCCTGCAGCAGGTTAGCCGGCAGTGTCTCGCTACGGTAGCTGTCGTAATAGGCCAACGCCGAGCCGATACAAGGCACGGGGACACCGCTCATGATGGCTCTTGCCACCGCGCGGCGCCAATCTTGCTGCTTGGCCGACAGGGCCAGGCTAAAGGTCTCCGCCATCAGGAGATTATCCAGGGGTTGACCCACCCGCTGCGCCTGTTGGTAAGCCTGGGTGATGGACTGTAGGAAGGTCGCGCGAATAATACAGCCGGCGCGCCAGATCTTGGCAATTTCGGCAAAATCCAGCTGCCAGCCACGCTCCTGAGCGTTCATCGCCATCAGCTGAAAACCCTGGGCATAGCAGGCGATCTTGGCGCAGTAGAGGGCGTTTTCGAGCTCGTCGATAAAGGCGCCACGCTCATCCTCGCCGAGTTCAAGCGGCTGCGGGCCTGCGAGCAGCAGACTCAGCTGCTGACGCTGATGTTTCTGGGTGCTGACCGCCCTGGCATAGACGGCCTCGGCGATGGTCGGTGCCGGGCAGCCGATCTGTAGGCTGCTGACCGCGGTCCACAGGCCTGTGCCTTTCTGACCCGCCTTATCCAAGATCATCTCAACCAGGGGCTTGCCCGTAAGCGGGTCGGCCTGAGAAAGCACCTCGGCGCTGATCTCCATCAGGTAGCTGTTGAGGCTACCCTGATTCCAGCGGGCGAAGATCTCCCCCACCTCACCGGCGCTAAGCCCCAGGCCATCGCTGAGCAGCTGATAGGCCTCGCAGATCAGCTGCATATCGGCGTATTCGATGCCGTTATGCACCATCTTCACGTAGTGACCGGCGCCTGCAGGACCTATGTAGGTGGTGCATGGCTCGCCCTCGGTCACTGGGTTTCCTGGCTCCTGACGCTCTATGGGCAGGCCGGTGTCGGGGTCGACCTTGGCGGCGATCGCCTCCCAGATGGGCTTGATGCGATCCCAGGCCTTGATGTCGCCGCTTGGCATCAAAGAGGGGCCAAAGCGAGCCCCCATCTCACCACCAGAGATGGCGCAGCTGAAGAAGATAAACTTGCCTTGATATTGGGCTTCACGCTCAACCGTATCTGTCCACAGGCTGTTGCCTGTATCCACCACGATATCATCCTGCTCAATACCGGCCTGCAGCAGGGCATTACAGACACCATCCACAGGCGCGCCGGCTGGTACCGACAAGACTAAGACACGCGGCTTTGCGAGACTAGATAACATTTCTGAAAGATTGCTACAGCCTTCGATACGCTGTGTATGATTGGCAGGACGCTCTTTCTGCTCCTGTTCCAGTAAGGCATCTATCTTGGCACTATCGAGATCGAAGGCGGCGACGCGGTAGTCGTTATCGGCAATGTTGAGCGCCAGGTTCTTGCCCATGACGCCAAGGCCTATCATGCCTATGTCGAGGAGGTCTGAGTGATTTTGCATGAGATTTTTCCCCATGGGAAACTGAGATTGTCTACACCTATCTTTTATTATAGTCTGGACTATCTGAGTCAAATCATGAGCTTAAATCGCTCTATTGCTTCAACTGCGAGCCACATAGTCGATAGGCACGAAATTGGTCGCGATTATACAAAAACTGGTAAGTTAATTACTAGAAAAACTCGGCGATGACTGACCGCCTGACAGAACAGTGTTTCCTTTTAAGCGCAAAGGGCCACAAAGCCCTTATACATTAAGAGGTTCACTCGCGTAGATTAAGATCTTGGGTCAGGGTCAAGCAGATCTGCCGCAGCTGTTCGAGCTCGGCATCCGACACACTCACCTTCTCCAGCAAGGTTTGCTTCAACGCCAGGGCATCTTGCTTAAGCGCCTCGCCGGCGGGCGTCATCTGAATCACCTTCTTGCGCTCGTCCCGACTGTCCACCTGGCGCACCAGCAAGCCCTTGGCCTCCAGGCGCTTGACGATGGGGGTTAAGGTGCCCAGATCGAGGCGGGTCGCCTGAGACAGATCGGTCAGGCTAGCCTTGTCCTTTAACCAGAGTGCCTGCATGGTCAGATATTGTGGATAGGTCAGATCGCACTGCTGTAGCAAGGGACGATAGGCCCGCACCAGGGCATTGGCGGCCGTATAGAGGGCGAAACAGACATTATCCGACAGACATTCTCCCCCCTGTTGACAGCTCTCCCCCTCGACGACATCCGTCGTCACTTGCATCATTTGCGTTTCACTCATCTGCTTACTCTTCATCTTACCGGACACTTTTCAAAGCACTTTCAAGGCGTTGCTCATTCTAGCAATCGGTCGCCTCACTTCAGGTCATCTATCTTAACAGAATTGACGCAGGATACGCTGACATCAAAACCCATTAC
Source organism: Shewanella aquimarina (assembly GCF_023349185.1). Taxonomy (GTDB): domain Bacteria; phylum Pseudomonadota; class Gammaproteobacteria; order Enterobacterales; family Shewanellaceae; genus Shewanella; species Shewanella aquimarina. The sequence goes on from NZ_JAKIKY010000001.1 coordinate 289,361, forward strand.
TTTGCGCACAAAGTATTTGCATTGCGCTCAATTTATTTGTAGAGTCTAACACAATTAGTTAGCGCGCAAAGCAAAAGAGGACAACTTAATGCAAGCACAAGAGATAATACTGGCCAGCCGCCCTGAAGGCATGCCGACTCAAGCCAACTTCAGCCTGAAACAACTTGAGTTACCGCCGCTCAAGCCAGGCGAGTTTTTAGTCAAGAACCTATGGATGTCGGTCGACCCTTATATGCGCGGCCGAATGATCGATAGAGAGAGTTACATCGCTCCGTTCGCGCTGGGTGAAGCATTGGAAGGTGGCGCCATTGGTGAGGTGATCGAATCGAACCATGAAGGCTTTCCCGTGGGCAGCAAGGTGAGCAGCATGAAAGGCTGGCGCAGCCACTATGTTACAGATGGTACGGATCACACCCTGCTACCGGATACGCCCCTGTCAGAATCTCATTTTCTCGGCGTCCTGGGCATGCCGGGCATGACGGCCTGGACAGGCCTTAACCGTATCGCCCAGCTAAAAGCCGGTGAGACCCTGTTTGTCTCGGCGGCCTCGGGCGCGGTGGGCAGCGTCGCCTGTCAGCTAGGGCTTCTGATGGGTGCCAAGGTTGTTGCCTCCGTGGGTTCGGATGAGAAGGCCGAGGCGCTCAAGGCGATGGGAATCGAACAGGTGATCAACTACAAGACGACGCCTAACCTGAGCCAGGCACTTAAAGCCGCCGCCCCTCAAGGGGTCGATGTTTACTTTGAAAACGTAGGCGGCGAGCATCTGGCTGCGGCGCTGGATAACATGAACGACCATGGCCGTATCGCCGTATGCGGCATGATTGCCCAGTACAACGATACAGCACCGACGCCTGGCCCAAGCAACCTGGCCTACATCATCATGAAGAAGCTGAGAGTGGAAGGCTTTATCGTGTTCGAGCACTGGCAACACTATGGCGAGTTCGCCAAGCAGATGAGTGAGTGGCTGGCCAACGGCAAGGTCAAAGCCGAGCAGACCATATATGAAGGACTAGAGAATGCCCCCGCGGCCTTCATCGGCCTGTTCGAAGGCAAGAACCGCGGTAAGATGGTAGTCAAGCTGGCTTAAATATCGCCTAGCCTATCGAAAAAACCGGCTCGCTGAGCCGGTTTTTTTATAACGGAAAAAGCAGCCCTCGTCTATGCGAGAGTGATAGCCGCTACTTTAATTTCAGCAGACCTATCAAGACACAGATGGCACCGCCAACCATACCCGCCCACGCCTCTATCGGCGTATCGCCACTAACCGCACGGGAGATCTGCGAACTGGTGGAGTCGTAGATGTTATATCCCCACCAGGCTAAGGCTATGCCTATGACCAATAGCACTATCCCTAAATACTGACTCTTCATTTCCATAGCCTCTTGAAAATAGTTGACCGCCTCAGCATACGATAGCTCAAAGTGCTATATCAATGGCAAAGTCACCGGCTTAGTCACAGGCTTAGTCACCGGCCCAGTCTCCGGTTGAGTAACAGGCCGAACAAGCGCATGCACCGACTTCCAATTCGAGCCCTTGACTTACCTAAGTCTGCCAAAGGCCCTAATCACTATGTTTATCTCTAACTAATAATTAACACTGTGCGGTTAAAGCTGTTGGCTAACACTGTACGGTTAAAACACCAGTGTGATGCTCTGTCCGGCCGCCAAGGATTGCCACTGAGTCGAGAGCTGTGTGATGCTCGCTAGCATCTGCTCGAACTCATGCTCACTCACCTGAGGGATAACTAGTCCGCGCTGCTCACAGCTCTGGGCGAGCAGATAGCTGAAGGCCTCGAAATTAAGCTCCTGAGACCAGTAGAGCGACTGCAATGACTCTACCATAGACTCCGTCTGCCACACCTGGGTCTTATCGGCTACCTGACGCGACAGCTGGTTATGCTCCAGGGTGAAACTTATATTCGCCCCGGCCTTTAGCTGACCATAGAAGGCACCAGGGATCGCCAGGGTCTTCTCCACCACGTAGTGGATCATGTCATGGGGCGCTATGCCCTGCTCTGGCATCTGCGTCTCGGTGCGACTGGCATCCTGTCGAATGCAAGTTAGCCTGCCGTAGCGTCCATCTCCCTTGGTAAAAACGACTTGCATACTTTAACTCCTTCTCCTGAATTCCTTACACCTTATTTCCTTGCCCCTTACTCCTTGCTCTGGGCTCTGGGAACTGAGTTCTGAGCACTGTCCGCTTCAAGCCGCGCCTTTGGCTCCTCACCCACAGAGATGAGCCGACCATCTGGGCTGAATCGGCGCCACACGCCTACCTTCTCGCCATCTTGGTATTGTCCTTCCTCGGCAAGCTTGCCACCACGGTGATACTTGCGGTTGCGCAGCCTGTCTGGATCCCAATAACTGGTGCTCCAGCCGTTGCGCTTGCCCTGGCGATACTCGATAGACTTAGACAGCAGGCCTCCTTCGAAACCATAGTGCGCTTCTGTCCCCTCTTTCAGTCCATTGTGATAAGGGATGGTCTTATTCAGGGTGCCATCCTCCAGATAGACCCGGGTCACCCCCTCTAACTGGCCGTCGACATAGGGCTCGACTACTTCGATAGCGCCAGTTTCATAGAAGCTCACCAGCTCGCCGTTAAGTTTGCCCTGATGCAGGGTGGCTTGTTGCTTCAGCCACCCCTCTTCGGCGAAATACTTCGCCTTACCGCTATAGGGCTCGGCCTCGTCGCGCAGGTGAAAGCGACCGTTCACCTTCTCTAATGCGTCTAACTCGACATAGTCCTTCGTCAGCTCACTCGCCACCTGGTAGCCCAGACCCAATAGGGTCACCACGACCAGGCCCACCAGCAAGCGCTTAGGTTTCATCATCCTTTTACTCCAACTCCCTGACCCCAAAAGTAGTCCTTTTTCCTCTGTCATTTCTCTCTATTAGGCAGGTCGCAGCCATTCAAAAAATAAAAGCTATAATTTACAGCTAATTGGTCATCAGACATGCCAAGAATGCCGCTATAGTTAATAGATATTGGTCTTTTGGCAAGTACTTTATGGGGAAGCTTATGAATATTAGAGACTTGAGTGTGGTCAAGAAGATATGGGCAAGTTATCTGGCCGTGTTTATCGTCTTCATCCTAGTTGCCATGTTATTGATGTTAAGTCTATCGACATTGAATCAGAACATTCGCACCTTGACCGATAAGAGTCTGCCCTCGGTCGCCATTCTCAAGGGGATCCAGGTGGACATTACCAAGGTCCGCAAAGATGAGTTCTCCCTGCTTCCCAACAGCGACAACCCTAAGATAGGTCAGTGGCTGCAAGATCTGGACAGATGGCGCGCCGATGTTCAGGCAGGCATTTCCGCCTATGAGGCCCTGGAGCTCAACGCCGAAGAAAGGCAATCCTTTAAGGTATTCAAAGACACCTGGAATCAGTACATACAGGAGACCAGCGCCTATAACGGCCTGCTCAATCAGGGGGATGCCGACAAAGCCAACCAGGTGGTGCTGGCGAGTTTCGGCACCTACTCCAAGGCGCTGAGCAGCCTGGACGACACCCTGGGACTCAACGACGAACTGGTCAAGCAGATAGGCATAAATGTGCACGACGAGGCGCTATCGACCCAATACAGCGCCGGCATAGGCGCGCTGGTGATCATCATAGTGATCGCCCTCGCCTCTACCCTGCTATCACGCGCCATCTGCCGCCCCATCGACCGGGCGCTGGCCTTTGCGGCCAATATCGCCAAGGGACAACTCACCAACGCCATCGACGAGGAGGCCCTGACCCAGGATGAGCTAGGCACCCTGCTGCGCGAGCTAGTCACCATGCAGGCAAACCTGCACGCCCTGGTCTCAGAGATCAACGACTCCACCATACAGCTAACCGCTGCCGTCGAAGAGGTGAGCGCCATCTCGGCGCAGAACGCCTCCAGCATGCAGAATCAGCAGCTGGAACTGAGCTCGGTCGCCTCGGCCATGACCCAGATGCAGGCCGCCGTGGGTGAAGTGGCGCAAAATACCGAAAACGGTGCCACCTCGGCCTATTCGGCCACAGAGATCGCCAAACAAGGCACAGAGACGCTGGCCCAGACCATAGCGGTGATCGAGCGTGTCTCCCAGACGATTCAGGAGTCGGACCTGCTGGCTCACGAGTTAGAATCCAGCTCCAACAACATCAACATGGTGGTGGATGTGATCCGTGGCATCGCCGAGCAGACCAACCTGTTGGCCCTCAACGCCGCCATCGAGGCGGCCCGCGCCGGCGAGCAGGGGCGAGGCTTCGCCGTGGTGGCCGACGAGGTGAGATCCCTGGCGCAGCGCACCCAGGACTCTACCGCCCAGATCGTCGACATAGTCAACCAGCTGCAGGAGAACAGCAGCAAGATAGGTCACTCGAGTCAGGAGTGCCAAACCGGCATCGCCCAGTGTGTCGAGCAGGTGAATGCGGCGGGGAGTCAGATAAGCGAGATAGAACATTCGGTGGAAAATATCGCCCAGATGAGCACCCAGATAGCCACTGCCTGCAGCGAGCAAAATGCGGTCTCCGAGGAGCTAAACCGCAGCGTGGATCATATCAATAATGTCTCGACCGAGATGACCGAAGCTTCGTCACAGACCGCCATCGCCTGTCAGGAGATCAGTAGCCTGGCCCACAACCTCAAGGCCAGGATAGAGACCTTCAAGCTGTAAGGTGACCTGAAAAACCAAAAGGGCCCTAGGGCCCTTTTTTAATAGCAAGCAAAAGCGATATTAGACGTGGGCGTCGGCATACCCCATGCGGGTCAGAGCATTACGCACCAACTCGAGTGTATAGGGATCTTCGATCGTCGCCGGCATCTTGAAGCTCTGGTTATCGGCAATCTTACGCATGGTGCCGCGCAAGATCTTACCCGAGCGTGTCTTAGGCAACTTAGGCACGGCGCTCACCAGCTTAAAGGCCGCCACTGGGCCAATCTGCTCACGCACCAGGGCGATAAGCTCCTTGTAGAGCTGCTCGTCGCTGAGATCGCAACCTTTTTTCAGCACCACCAGTCCCAGCGGCACCTGACCCTTGAGCTTATCGTCGACACCAATCACCGCCGCCTCGGCCACCGCCTCATGCTGACACAGCACCTCTTCGAAGCGTCCGGTCGATAAACGGTGACCGGCCACATTAATGATGTCATCGATGCGGCTCATGATATAGAGGTAACCCTCTTCATCCATGTAGCCGGCATCGCCTGTGAGGTAATAACCCGGATACATGGAGAGGTAGCTCTCTTTATAACGCCCCTCGTTCTGCCACAGGGTCGCGAGCGTGCCGGGCGGCAGTGGCAGCTTGATCACCACGTTACCCGACTGTTCCGGCGCGACACTGTCGCCCATCTCATCGAGTACCTGCACATCATAGCCTGGTACCGCCTTGGCTGGCGAGCCCGCCTTGACCGGCACGGGCGCGGTCCCCATCAAGTTAGCGGCCACCGGCCAGCCGGTTTCTGTCTGCCACCAGTGGTCGATCACCGGCTTGTCTAGCTGCTGCTCGGCCCAGTGCAGGGTATCGGGATCGCAGCGCTCACCGGCGAGGAATAAAGTGCCCAGACAGCTAAGATCCACATCCTTCAGGTAACCACCTTCGGGATCGTCACGTTTGATGGCGCGGATCGCCGTCGGCGCGGTAAAGAAACTCTTCACATTATATTTGGCAATGGTGCGCCAGAAGATACCGGGATCCGGCGTGCCCACAGGCTTACCCTCGAACAGTACGGTAGTAGCGCCCACGAGTAAGGGGCCATAGACGATGTAGGAGTGACCAACCACCCAGCCCACATCCGAGGCCGCCCAGAAGACATCTCCCGGCTCGATATCATAGATATGCTTCATCGACCAGGCGAGCGCCACGGCATGGCCGCCATTGTCGCGCACCACTCCCTTGGGCTGACCCGTGGTGCCCGAGGTATAGAGGATATAAAGCGGATCGGTCGCCTCTACCGTCTGACACTCGATGTTTGGCGCATCGGCCATGGCCCCCTGCCAGTCGACGTCTCGGCCATCGACTAAGTCTGCTTGCAGCTGAGGACGATTGAGGATCACACACTGCTCCACCTTGTGGCTCGCCTGCTCCAGCGCATCATCCAGCAGCGGCTTGTAGGCCACCACGCCCGAGGGCTCGACGCCGCAGGAGGCGGAGAGGATCATCTTTGGCTTGGCATCATCGATTCGGGTCGCTAGCTCGTTGGCGGCGAAACCGCCGAACACTACTGAGTGAATCGCGCCGAGTCGCGCACAGGCCAGCATGGCATAGGCGGTCTCTGGCACCATGGGCATATAGATGATCACCCTGTCGCCTTTGACCACGCCCTGGCTGGCCATGTAGCCGGCCAGTCGGCTCACCTGTGCCTGCAACTCGTTGTAGGTGATCCCATATTCTGTGCCCGTTATCGGGCTCACATATTGAATCGCCACCTGATCGCCGCGCCCGGCCTCGACGTGTCTGTCGACCGCGTTGTAACAGGTATTGAGCTGACCGCCGCTGAACCAGCGATACATAGGTGCCTGACTGTCATCGAGTACCCGCTCAAACGGCTTGTCCCAGGTTAAGGCCCCGGCGGCCTCGCCCCAGAAGGCATTGGGATTATCGATAGATTCCTGGTGTAACTGATTATGCAAATCCTTCATGTGATCTTCTCCGAATGACATGCGCCCGCCACTCACGGTCGACATATCGGCTTCCCCTTCCAAACGATTTGGCTTATGCGCCATAGATCACATTATGGAGGCAAGTGACACTTTTCCCATTAGACCTTTGCCTAACCTATCCGCAAACCCAGGACTGGTGGTTATTTCACCACTTATTGCTGAGATTTTTACAGCCAAACACGCCGATCAGACCACCTAAAATCTTTACCTTTACGTAAACTTCATATATCGTGCTAGAAAAGTTAATCAATATGGTATTTTTTCGATGAGCGACAAACACAGTCCACAGACCACCTACTCCATCAGCGACCTGTCTAAGGAGTTCGATATTACCACACGTAGTATCCGCTTCTACGAAGATCAGGGGCTGCTCAAACCCAAGCGCCGTGGGCAAACCCGCATCTATGGCCTGAAAGATCGCGTGCGCCTCAAGCTGATCTTACGGGGTAAGCGCCTGGGCTTCTCGCTCGCCGAAACCCGCCGCTTATTCGAGCTCTACGATGCCGACAAAAACAGCAGCACTCAGCTACATACCATGCTGGAGTTGGTGGAAGAGAAAAAATCGGCCCTGCAGCAGCAGATGGACGACATCAAGGTGGTCTTGATGGAGCTTAACTCTGCCGAGCAGCAGTGCCGCGCCGCCCTGGAGCAGCAACAGAACACCTAGGGCGTAGCAAGGACCATATCGAATTAACACAGCAACAAATTAGACACAAGCCAGGCTAGGAAGCCTGACTAAAAAAATTATAAAAGCATAAGACCTGTAGGATAAAACCATGACTCAACTCTACTCTTCTCTCAACTTCGGCCTCGGTGAAGATGTCGACATGCTGCGTGATGCAGTGCGTAGCTTCGCCGCCAATGAAATCGCTCCTATCGCCGCCAAGGTGGATCAGGAAAACGCCTTCCCTAACGAGCTATGGCCCGTACTGGGCGAGATGGGACTGCTTGGGGTGACAGTGCCCGAAGAGTACGGCGGAGCAGACATGGGTTACCTGGCCCACGTAGTCGCCATGGAGGAGATCTCCCGCGCCTCGGCCTCTATCGGCCTGAGCTATGGCGCCCACTCTAACCTGTGTGTTAACCAGATCAACCGTAACGGTAATAGCGAACAGAAGGCCAAGTACCTGCCTAAGCTGGTGAGCGGCGAGTATATCGGCGCCCTGGCGATGAGTGAGCCTAACGCAGGTTCGGACGTTGTCTCCATGAAGCTGAGCGCCCGTAAAGAGGGGGACCGTTATATCCTCAACGGCAACAAGATGTGGATCACCAACGGCCCGGACGCCGACACCTATGTGATCTACGCCAAGACAGACATGGACAAGGGGCCACACGGTATCACCGCCTTCATCGTCGAGCGTGGCTTTAAGGGCTTCAGCCAGGCGCAGAAGCTGGACAAGCTGGGCATGCGTGGCTCTAACACCTGTGAGCTAGTGTTCGAAGATTGCGAAGTGCCTGAAGAGAACATCCTAGGCGGTCTCAACAACGGCGTTAAGGTGCTGATGAGCGGCCTGGATTATGAACGCGTAGTGCTCTCTGGCGGCCCACTTGGGATCATGACCGCCTGTATGGATATCGTGGTGCCTTACATTCACGAGCGTGAGCAGTTTGGCAAGTCTATCGGTCAGTTCCAGCTGGTACAGGGCAAGCTTGCCGACATGTACACAGGCATGAACGCCGCCAAGTCTTACGTCTATAACGTGGCCAAGTCATGCGATCGCGGCGAGACCACACGTAAAGACGCCGCCGGCGCCATCCTTTATAGCGCGGAGCTGGCTACCAAGATGGCCCTGGATGCCATCCAGCTGCTAGGCGGCAACGGCTATGTTAACGAGTACGCCACGGGTCGCCTGCTGCGCGATGCCAAGCTTTATGAGATTGGCGCCGGTACCTCAGAGATCCGTCGCATGCTGATCGGCCGCGAGCTGTTCAACGAGTCGAAATAGTCGAATGCGTAAAACGGGCCGGAGCCAATCCGGCCCAGGGCGGGCAATCGCCACTTCCCGTTCACCACAGTCTTAAAAGGAACCAAGCCGTGACGCAACTGAGCAGTCAAATCAATCCCCGCAGCGACGAGTTTAAGGCCAAGCATCAACAGATGAGCCAGGTGGTCGCCGATCTCAAGTTAAAACTGTCTGAAATCGAACAAGGCGGTGGCGCCGTCGCCATGGAGCGCCATCTCTCCCGTGGCAAGCTGTCGCCACGTCAGCGTGTCGAGAAGCTACTGGATCCCGGCTCGCCGTTTCTGGAGATCTCCCAGTTTGCCGCCTACCAGGTCTATGACGACGTGGTACCGGCCGCGGGCATCATAGCCGGTATCGGCCGCGTCAGCGGCGTCGAGTGCATGATCATCGCCAACGACGCCACGGTAAAGGGCGGCACCTATTATCCGCTAACGGTGAAGAAACACCTTAGGGCCCAGGAGATCGCCGAGCGCTGTCACCTGCCCTGCATCTATCTGGTGGACTCGGGCGGGGCTAACCTGCCGCGCCAGGACGAAGTATTCCCCGACAGAGACCATTTCGGTCGCATCTTCTATAACCAGGCCAAGATGTCTTCCAAGGGCATTCCACAGATCGCCGTGGTGATGGGTCTGTGTACCGCGGGCGGCGCCTATGTGCCCGCCATGGCCGATGAGTCGATCATCGTCAAGGAACAGGGCACCATCTTCCTGGCGGGCCCACCATTGGTGAAGGCCGCTACAGGCGAAGAGGTCTCGGCCGAAGAGCTGGGCGGCGCCGAGGTGCATACTAAGATCTCGGGCGTGGCCGACCATATGGCGCAAAACGATGAGCACGCCCTAGAGCTGGCGCGCAAGTCGGTGACCCGTCTCAATCACAACAAGCAGATCGCCAGCCAGCTGAGCCCGGTCAAGCCGCCTAAGTTCGAGATCAACGAGCTCTACGGCATAGTGGGGACAGATCTGAAGAAGCCGTTCGATGTCAAAGAGGTGATCGCCCGTATCGTCGATGACTCAGATTTCGACGAGTTCAAGGCCAACTATGGCGCCACCCTAGTGTGCGGTTTCGCCCGTATCCACGGCTACCCAGTTGGTATCGTCGCCAACAACGGCATCCTCTTCTCCGAGTCGGCGCAGAAGGGCGCCCACTTTATCGAGCTCTGCTGCCAGCGCAAGATCCCGCTGCTGTTTTTGCAAAACATCACAGGCTTCATGGTAGGTAAGAAGTATGAGCATGAAGGGATCGCCAAGCATGGCGCCAAGATGGTGACCGCGGTTTCCTGCGCCACCGTGCCTAAGTTTACCGTGATCATCGGCGGCTCTTATGGCGCCGGTAACTACGGCATGTGTGGCCGCGCCTTCGAACCGACCATGATGTGGATGTGGCCTAACGCCCGCATCTCGGTCATGGGTGGCGAGCAAGCAGCTGGCGTACTGGCGACCGTGCGCCGCGATGGTCTAGCCCGTAAAGGAGTGGACTGGCCGGCCGAAGATGAGGCCGCCTTCCGCGCCCCTATCGTGGCTCAATATGACAAGGAGGGACATCCTTATCATGCTAGCGCTCGTCTGTGGGACGACGGCATTATCGATCCGGCCCAGACCCGTGACGTGGTTGGCCTTGCCCTCTCTGCGGCACTCAATGCGCCGATTGAAGAGACTAAGTTTGGCGTGTTCCGCATGTAATGCGCCGCTAAGTCAACAATCGATAACGCAGAGGCAAGGAAGGATACCCATGACAAGCCAAACAATTGCACAAGAATTTGAATACTTAAGCTGCTCCCTAAACGATGGAGTCGGCGAGATGGTGCTTAACCGCGCCGACAAACACAACGCCTTCGACGAGGTGATGATAGGTGAGATGATCGCCGCCCTCGACCTGTTCGCAAGCGACGACAGCTGTCAGCTGCTGGTGCTTAAGGCCAACGGGCGTAACTTCAGCGCCGGCGCCGATCTCAACTGGATGCGCAAGCAGGCCAAGATGGACTTCGAGCAAAACTTGAGTGACGCCAACGAGCTGGCGACCCTGATGCATAAGCTCGACAAGTTCCCCAAGCCGACGCTGGCATTGGTACAAGGAGCGGCCTTCGGCGGCGCCCTGGGGCTTATCTGCGCCAGCGACATCGCTATCGCCGATAGCCGCGCCAGCTTCTGCCTCAGTGAGGTTAAGCTCGGGCTGATCCCCGCGGTGATCAGCCCCTATGTGGTACGTGCCATGGGCCAGCGCGCCTCGCGCCGCTACATGCTGACCGCCGAGCGCTTCGACGCCGAAACCGCGCTCAAGCTCAATGTGATCCATGAGATTAACGATGATCTCGATAGCGCCAGCGCGCCCATCATCACGGCGCTCAAGGGCAACAGCCCTCAGGGCATGGCCTGGGTCAAGACCCTGCTGTCACGCCTGGAAGATGGTGTGATTGACCAGGAGACGCTGGCCTACACCAGCGAGCGTATCGCCCGCATCCGCGTCTCAGACGAGGGCCAGGAGGGGCTTAACGCCTTCTTCGAGAAGAGAAGCCCAAGGTGGAACACCTAATGAACACAGAGATCATCTTAGACCCTATTGCCCTACCAGTTCGGGGAGCTCGCTAACATGTTTACCAAATTACTGATCGCCAACCGCGGCGAAATCGCCTGCAGAATCATCAAGACCGCACAGGTCATGGGCATCAAAACCGTCGCCCTCTATTCGGACGCCGACAAGGACGCCCGCCATGTGGCCATGGCCGATGAGTCCTTCTACCTGGGCGGCAGCGCCCCGAGCGAGTCTTACCTCAAGGGCGAATTGATCCTTGAGATCGCCAAACGCAGCGGCGCCCAGGCGATCCACCCTGGCTACGGCTTCCTGTCGGAAAACGCCGACTTCGCCCGTCAGTGTGAACAGGCGGGTATCGCCTTCGTCGGCCCAAGCGCCGATGCCATCGACGCCATGGGCAGCAAGAGCGCCGCCAAGATCATTATGGAGAAGGCCAATGTGCCCCTGGTGCCCGGCTATCACGGCGATGATCAGAGCGACGAGGTACTGCTCAAGGCCTCGAAAGAGATAGGCTTCCCTCAGCTGATCAAAGCTGCCTACGGCGGTGGTGGTAAGGGGATGCGTATCGTCGAGTCGGAAGCTGAAGCCCTGGACGCCATCAACTCGGCGCGCCGCGAGGCGGCCTCCTCTTTTGGCAACGACAAGCTGCTGATCGAACGCTACCTGAGACAGCCCCGTCACGTCGAGGTGCAGGTATTTGCCGATACCCAGGGCAACTGCATCTATCTGTCGGATCGCGACTGCTCCATTCAGCGTCGTCACCAGAAGGTGGTCGAAGAGGCACCGGCGCCGGGTCTGTCCGACAGCCTACGCCGCGCCATGGGTGAAGCCGCCGTCGCCGCCGCCAAGGCAATCGACTATGTGGGCGCGGGTACCGTGGAGTTTCTGCTCGACACCCATGCCAGCGACGAGACCGACTGCTTCTACTTCATGGAGATGAACACGCGTCTGCAGGTAGAGCATCCCGTCACCGAGATGGTGACCGGCCAGGACTTGGTGAAATGGCAGCTGATGGTCGCCAGCGGCAGCGAGCTGCCACTGCGCCAGGAAGATGTGCGCATTCACGGCCACTCCTTCGAGGTGCGTATCTACGCCGAAGATCCGCAAAACGAATTTCTGCCCGCCAGCGGCAAGCTCAACTTCCTGCGCGAACCCGAACAGAACCGTTATGTGCGCATCGATTCCGGCATCCGCGAAAACGATGTGATCAGCAACTTCTACGACCCTATGATCGCCAAGCTGATCGTCTGGGACGAGTCGCGCCCCCGCGCCCTGCAGCGCCTGGTGCACGCCCTGGAGTCTTATCAGATCAGTGGCCTGAAACACAACATAGAGTTCCTGGCCAACATCGCCGAACATCAGGCCTTCGCCCAGGCCGATTTCAGCACAGACTTTATCGAGCGTTATGGCGACACCCTGATTGGTGCCAACCTGGATGGCGACAACAGCAGCGAGCAAAATGGCGCCCTGGCCTTCGCCGCCCTCTATCATCTGTGTGCCCAGAAGGAGCAGGCCAAGCTCACCGCGACCAACAGCCACGACCCTTATTCGCCTTGGGGGCAGGTCAGCGGCTTCAGACTCAACCGCAGCGGCGTACATCAGCTCTCTCTGCTGGATGACCAACATGAGATCCAACACCTGACCCTGAGCCAAGTGGGCGATTGCTACTACCTCAGCCTCAACGAGCAGCAACTGACCCTGAGCGGTGAGCTAAAGCAAGATCTGCTGCACGCCGAGATCAACGGCCACAAGAGCAAGATCCCCGTCAGTCGTGAAGGCGACGACTTCACCCTCTTCCTGCCAAGCGGCAGCTATCACTTCCGCGCCCTGCAGACAGAGGTAGTGGAAGATCAGGCCAGCAGCGAAGATAAGCTCAAGGCGCCGATGAACGGCACTATCGTCACTCACCTGGTCGAGGTGGGCGATGAGGTCGAGGCGGGTCAGGGGCTGATGGTGATGGAAGCGATGAAGATGGAATACACCATCGAAGCGCCGTTTGACGGCAAGGTTGCCGCCTTCTTCTTCCAGCCAGGTGAGCTAGTGAGCGACGGCGCCCTGCTGCTGGACGTTACCCCGAACGAGGACGCCTAACCATGAGCAAGACTTATCCAAGCCGGGTCAGCATCTTCGAGGTCGGCGCCCGCGACGGCCTGCAGAACGAGAAGGCGGTCACCACCGCCGATAAGCTGACCCTGATCGATCAGCTCGGCGAGGCGGGCCTGACCCGCATCGAGGCCGGTAGCTTCGTCTCCCCCAAGTGGGTGCCGCAGATGGCCGACTCGGGCGAGATCTTCCGCCAGCTGAGCAAGCGTCCAGGCGTGGTCTACAGCGCATTGACACCGAATCTCAAGGGGCTGGAACTTGCCCTTGACGCTGGCGCGGACGAGGTGGCCATCTTCGGCGCCGCCTCGCAGAGCTTTAGCCAGCGCAACATCAACTGCTCTATCGAGGAGTCGATCGAGCGCTTCATCCCTGTGATGGAGGCGGCTCAGGCGAAACAGATCCCCGTACGCGGCTATGTCTCTTGTGTGCTGGGCTGTCCCTACGAGGGCGAGATCCAGGTCGAGGAAGTGGCTCGCGTGGCAGAGATCCTTTACAAAATGGGCTGCTACGAGATCTCTCTGGGTGACACCATAGGCGTTGGCACCCCCTTAAATGCCCGTAGAATGGTGGAAGCGGTCGCGTGCAGGGTACCGGTAGAGAAACTGGCGCTACACTTTCATGACACCTATGGTCAGGCATTAGCCAATATTCTTGCCTGTCTGGAAACAGGCGTCAGCGTCATCGACAGCTCGGTGGCCGGACTGGGTGGCTGCCCCTATGCCAAAGGCGCCTCGGGCAACCTGGCCACAGAAGATCTGGTCTACATGCTTCACGGCATGGGAATAGAGACCGGCATAGATCTTAACGCCCTGATCACCGCGGGCAACAACATCAGCCAGGCGCTTGGCAGAGACAGCGGTGCCAAGGTTGCACGCGCGCTAACAGAATAACAGGAGCTGGGCTCAGGCCCGGCTTACGCTCAAAGGAGATAATGATAATGGCAGGACTCAATAAGCTGGTCGCCAGCTATGAAGAAGCATTGGAAGGTCTGACTGACAACATGACCGTCATGGTCGGCGGTTTCGGCCTCTGCGGCATCCCTGAAGGCTTAATTGCCCAGATGGTTAAGAGTGGTGCCAAGGGGCTCACCGCCATCTCGAATAACGCCGGGGTCGACGATTTCGGCCTGGGGCTGCTGCTCAAGAGCCGTCAGATCAGCACCATGATCGCCTCTTATGTGGGCGAGAATGCCACCTTCGAGCAGCAGATGCTCTCGGGTGAGCTCAACGTGATCCTCACCCCTCAAGGCACGCTGGCCGAGAAGATCCGCGCCGGCGGCGCCGGTATTCCCGCCTTCTTCACCGCAACCGGTTACGGTACTCCGGTAGCCGAAGGCAAGGAGACTCGTGAGATCGATGGTCGTCACTATGTGCTGGAGCCCGCGCTGACCGCCGATTTCGCCCTGGTTCGCGCCTGGAAGGCCGATACCATGGGTAACCTGGTTTTCCGTAAGACGGCCGCCAACTTCAACCCTATGATGGCCACGGCCGGTAAGATCACTGTGGTAGAAGCCGAGCATATCGTCGAGCCGGGCGAGCTAGACCCAGACCATATCCATACCCCAGGCATCTATGTGGATCGCCTGATCCAAGGTACGTTCGAGAAGCGTATCGAGCAGCGCACCGTCAAGAGCAAATAGGGAGGAGACACCATGGCTTTATCGAGAGAACAACTGGCACAGCGTGTTTCCCAGGAGCTACAGGATGGTTTTTATGTCAACCTGGGCATAGGCATCCCCACCCTAGTGGCCAACTATATTCCCGAAGGCATGCAGGTGATGCTGCAGTCTGAAAACGGCCTGCTCGGCATGGGCGAGTTCCCCACAGAAGAGACCATAGACGCCGATTTGATCAACGCGGGTAAGCAGACGGTTACCGCAGTGCCCGGCGCCTCCTTCTTCTCCTCGGCCGAGAGCTTCGCCATGATCCGTGGTGGTCATGTGGATCTCACCGTGCTGGGCGCCTTCGAGGTGGATGTCGAGGGCTCTATCGCCTCCTGGATGATCCCAGGCAAGCTGATTAAAGGCATGGGCGGCGCCATGGATCTGGTGGCCGGTGCCGACAATATTATCGTCACCATGATGCACGCCGATAAACACGGCAACTCTAAGCTGCTGCCTAAGTGTGAGCTGCCGCTTACCGGCTATGGCTGCATCAAGCGCGTGCTGACCGACCTTGCCTTCCTGGAGATCAAAGATGGCGCGTTCCACCTGCTGGAGCGGGCACCAGGCGTGAGCGTCGAGGAGATCATCGAGAAGACGGCCGGCAAGCTGGTCGTGCCCGAGCATGTCCCCGAGATGCAGTTCTAATTGCACTCGTTAACATGAAAAGCCCGGACAGATGTCTGGGCTTTTTTATATGGCTCTTTTGTATGGCTTTTTGTATGGCTCTTTTGTATGGCTTCTGGGTATAGCGCTTTTGTATGCGCTTAGGCGTTGGCGCGATGTACCGCCTGACGCCAGAACTGCCGCGCCAGTTGCCGCGATTCCATCGACTTGAGCGAGCTGCGCTCACCCAGTTGTCTGTCGGCCTGGGACTGGGCAAAGCCCTCGCTGGCCAGCTCGCTTATCGCCTGCAGCGAGTCGCTGATATCCACCGCCGCCAGTCCCTGCTCCTGCATGGAGTTGGCGCTCAACTCTGCCATCTGATTGATCTTATCGATACGGGTCACCAGCTCGGCAAATACCGCCTCGGCCTGCTTGACCAACTGCACTGCCTGGGTCGCCTGACGCTGACCAGCGCTCAGGGTATGGGCCGCATTGGCGGTGCTCTGCTGGAACTTGGCGATGATGGCATCTATCTGGCTGGTCGAGTCTGCGGTGCGCGCCGACAGCTGGCGTACCTCGTCGGCCACCACGGCAAAGCCCCGGCCAGACTCGCCGGCCCGCGCCGCCTCGATGGCGGCGTTAAGCGCCAGCAGGTTGGTCTGCTCGGCAATCTTGGTGATCACCTCAAGCACCTGATTAATTGCCACGCTGTCATGTTCAATTTCACTCACCACCTGGGCAAAGTTACCTACCTCGCCATGTAGCTCGTCTATGCTGGCCACCACGGCATCGAGCTGCTCATAGCCCTGCTGCACCGCCGCCTGACTGGCCTCGACATCGACAGACACCTGCTTGATCTGCTGGCCTAGTTCATTAAAGCTGGCGGTCAACTCCTCGACCGCCGCCGCGGCCTGGGCCGTCTGTTGATTCTGACCATCGGCGCGATCGGCGGTGGCCGTGATAGAGCTCAGCAAGGTGTCACTGTCCCTGACGATAGTGGTCGAGGCGTCTGTCATGCGCCCCACCACCCCGGCGATCTCCGCGGTGGTGAACTCCATGGCAAACTGAATATTACCCAGCTCGTCCCGCCGCCCGGCATAGATATGTCTGGCCACAGGGTCTGACACTATGGACAGCGCATGCTGGTTGAGGGCGCGCAGCGGCGCCAACATAGCGCGCATCCCAAAGACCAACAGGGGGGCGCAAAGCAGCGCCAGCCAGGGTGAGATGTTGCTTAGCCCAATGGCCAGCAACAGACAAACGAGGGCGAACAGGATCAGCTTAGCGCCATAGCTGAACTTGGCATCAACGATCTCGCTGCGCTGCTCGGCGCTATTCAGGCTCTGATAGATGTCGCTGGCGCGCGCAACCTGCTCCTGACTGGCCCGGCGGCGCACGGACTGATATTCCTTGACCTGGCCGTTCTCCAGCACGGGCGCCACATAGGCGTTGACCCAGTAATAGGAGCCATCTTTACAGCGATTCTTGACGACACCCAGCCAGGGTTGCTTATCGGTCAGTCGCTGCCACAACATGGCAAAGGCGGCTTTTGGCATGTCTGGATGACGCACTATGTTGTGGGGCTGACTGAGCAACTCCTCTTCGGAGAATCCACAGATACGACAGAAATCCTCGTTGGCATAGCCTATGTTGCCCTTGAGATCTGTGGTGGAGAGCAGGATATCATCGTCGGTCAGCGCAACCTCATTGTCTATCACGGGTTGATTATTTCGCATTGCATTTTAGTTAGTTACCCAAATGGTGACTGAATTTTGACGCCTGACAAATTTTCATCAATTGATCTAACGCAATGTATCTGTATCAAGTAGGTTACAGCTGTTGAAATTATGAGGCAGATCTCATAGGTAAGCATTATTCCGTTACTAATTAAGTCGTTATTAATAAAGATTATTCACACCTAATCAGTTGAATTTATAACCAGAAAATCCCTTGCTACAGCTTTTGTTTGCAAAACCTGTCTAATCCACACTATTATCATGGACTTTAAAAACGATACGCCTGCCAGGGTGGCCCATAGCGCATTCGCCGCCGAAGCTCCAAAGACAACTAGAATAAAAACCTAAGAGTGAAATGATGAAACTAGCAGGCCACCTAAACTGATGCCCTACTTTGCCACCTACAAGAACGTACTCCTTGCCGCGCTACTGCTCTGTTTGAGTCTTCCCCTGCTGGCAAAGCATACCCCAGAGGTGCGTTGTGGCGTAGCGACCGGGTTCCCCCCCTATCAGTTTTCCATCGATGGTGAAACCACAGGGTTCGATGCCGACGTAGCCAGGCTGATCTTTCAGCGGCTTGGCAAGGCGTTCCAGTTTAGGCAGGAGTCTTGGGATCTGGTCTTCAATGAACTCAGGTTTGGTGACATAGAGGTGATTGCCGGCATGGAAGTCAACGACCTCAGAACCAAGTTTTTCGACTTTACTCGGCCCTACTACTACCGATACGACGTGATCTTCATTCTCGAAGACAACCAGCAGATCGCTAAACTGGAGGATCTTCATAACAAGTTTGTCAGCGGCGATCGCCACTCTTACATCGAAACCCACTGGAAGGAGCTGGGCACACTGTATAACTTTCGCATCATAGCAACCCCTAGCAAGGAAAAGTCCATGGCGCTGTTAAAGGCGGGTAAGATCCAGGCAGCCATCATGCCGAAGGCCGTCGGCCTCTACCTCGCCCGGCAGATGGGAATAGGCGTTACGATACTGGACAACCCCGATCCCGGCTCGCCCGTGGCCTTTGCGGTCAAGAAAGGCAATAGCGAACTCTTGAGCCAAATTGAAAGCACCCTGCACGCTCTCATTGAAGAAGGCGAGGTTGAGCGGCTATACCAGAAATGGTTTCCGCATAGCAGCACCAAGGGAAAACCTGATAGCCGTTAGCAGCTAGCCACAAGCTATCGCGCCCCCCCCCTCGCAGAAACCCACACAAACTCAATCTGCAGCTACACTGTCAATAAGCGAGCCAAAAAGTAGACAGCTGCGCGCCGTTTCACAAAGAGGTTTTTCAAAAAGAGCCTTTTTACACAAAGCCTTTTTACACAAAGCCTTTTAGCACCAGCGAGGATCCATGCTTAGCAAACTCAATCGAAGGCGCCATATCTTCCAGCTCACCGCCATCTTCAGCATGATATTTGCGCTGATAGGATTTAGCTACAACGTATGGCGCATGGAAATTAGCGAGTATAACAACACCATGCGGACCGCAAGCTTCGAACTCTTGCTGCAGCTCTCTGAACTTGAGGCGATAGTGTTTGCCGCGCACTATGATAAAGACCCCCATGCGGGCAATCCGCGCAAGGGCTGGATCAAGGTAAACCTGATTAACGACTTGAGCATGATCACCGAGGAGGAGGTTATCGCATCATGCGCCGACCTCAAGACCGTATGGCAACACCACTGGCCACAAATGACCGACCAGCGAGAGAGCGCCACCCGTATCGTCGAGCAGATTGACCATACCCGCGCCAGCGTCAGACACTTACTCGCCAGCCTTGAATAGCCGAGGCGTAGGCATAAAAAAGCCACCCTATTGGATGGCTTATTGCTTAGCTCACTCGAGTGGGAGAGTTAGTCCCACAAAAATTCGCGGAAATGCTTACGGCAGACAGACTCATAGCTTTCGTTACCGCCGATGGCGACCTGCTCACCTTCTTTCATGGGGCGGCCTTCGCCATCCAGCCTCACCACCATGTTGGCCTTACGACCACAATGACAGATGGTCTTAAGTTCCACCAGCTTGTCGGCCCAGGCTAACAGGTACTGACTGCCGCTAAACAGCTCGCCCTGGAAATCTGTCTTCAGACCATAGCAGAGCACGGGAATATCCATTACGTCGACCACATAGGTCAGCTGTCTCACCTGCTCCTTGCTCAAAAACTGCGACTCATCGATCAAGATGCAGTGCAGAGGCTGACTCTTAAGCGCCTCGCGCACCATCTCAACCAGATTGTCATCGCTGGCAAATACCTGGGCATCTGTCTCGATACCGATACGAGAGGCCACCTTACCCACGCCATAGCGATCATCTATCGACGCCGTCATGACCAAGGTATTCATGCCGCGTTCGCGATAGTTATAGGAAGATTGCAGCAGTGAGGTGGATTTGCCGGCATTCATTGCCGAATAGTAAAAATAGAGCTGTGCCAAAGCGAGTAGTCCCCTGATTATTGTTATCGAGCGATTCTATCACCATATTGCGCCAATTAGCAGCGCCAAAAGGCTACTCGTCATGGGCTCGCCGCACAGTCTGACACATTTATCGCTTATCCCTATCGCCAACCGAGTCTCGACAGGCCTGCCATTGTCGGAGGCTCGCTATTAGCACTCGTCGCGGCGGCCGCTGAATAAGACCATTAGGGCAATAGAGGCCTCTAATGATATCCATGTCAGCCAATCACTTAGCTAAGTGAGTCTGACCTAGTACCATTTTCAGCCTGAGTTAATTTACAAACGTTAGATTATCCCGACACCCGCCCACATAAAAATAACAATCACAATCTAAGGAAGTTGTATAGATGAAATTGAACCTTATCGCCTTTGCCGTCGTCGGCGCCTTATCGACCACAGTACTGCTCAGTGGTTGTCAAACAAGCAATGCGCCCACACAGGCCGCCGCCGGTATGGAAGCGCAAAACCCACTGATGCAAGCCAGCACGCTGCAATACCAGGCACCCGATTTTAGCCAGATCAAGGATGAGCATTTCGAGCACGCCCTCGAGCAAGGCATAGAAGAGCATCATGCACAGGTATTGGCCATTGCCGACAACAAGGAGCCCGCCACCTTTGCCAACACTATCGTGGCGCTGGAGACCAGCGGCGAGCTGCTGACCCGCGCCTCCAAGGTGTTCTACAACCTGACTGGGTCTAACAGCAACCCCGCCCTACGTAAGCTACAGGGCGAGATGGCCCCTAAGATGGCCGCTCACTCAGACAACATCCACCTCAACGGCAAGTTGTTTGCCCGCATCGATAGCCTGTATCAGCGCCGCAACACCTTAGGGCTAACGGCCGAAGAGGTGCGCCTTATAGAGATCTACCACCAACGCTTCGTCATGGCGGGTGCCAAGCTGACCGAGGCACAAAAGGCCGAGATACGCCTGCTGAACGAAGAGCAGTCTAAGCTCACCAACGAATTTGGTCAGCGCCTGCTAAGGCTCACCAAGGAGATCGCCGTCGTCGTCGACAGTGTCGATGAGCTGAAGGGGCTGTCAGAGAGTGAGATCCGCGCCGCCAAGGCCGATGCCAAAGCCGCCGGACATGAAGGCAAGTATCTGATCAATATCACCAATACCACTCGTCAGCCTATCCTAGCCAAGCTGGAAAACCGAGAGCTACGCCAGCAGGTGTGGCAGGCCTCATCTAATCGCGGCATGAGCGGCGACAACGAAACCGCATCTCTGGTTGCCCGCCTGGCACAGCTGCGCGCCGAGCGTGCCAAACTCCTGGGTTACGATAGCTGGGCCGACTATCGCCTGACGCCGCAGATGGCCAAGACCCCGGAAGCCGTCTATCAGATGTTCGGTTCTATGGTGCCCGCCGTGGTGGCCAACACCCAGAAGGAAGCCGACGATATCCAGGCGATGATCGACAAGACTGGCGGCGACTTCACCCTGGCCCCGTGGGATTGGGCCTTCTATGCCGAGAAGGTGCGTAAAGACAAATTCGATCTCGACAGCGCCGCCATCAAACCTTACTTCGAGTTTGAACGTGTGCTCAAGGACGGCGTGTTCTTCACCCTGGAGCGTCTCTATGGCGTGACCCTCAAGCCGCGCCCGGATCTGCCTGTCTACCATGAAGATGTGAAGGCCTATGAGATGTTTGACGCCGACGGCAGCTCGATGGCGATCTTCTACGCAGACTACTTTGCCCGCGAAGGCAAACGCGGCGGCGCCTGGATGAGCTCCTTCGTGACTCAGTCAAAACTTCTGAACCAGAAGCCTGTGGTGGTCAACGTGATGAACATCAAGAAGGCACCAGAGGGTGAGCCGACCTTCGTCAGCTACGACGAGGTCACCACCATGTTCCACGAGATGGGCCATGGCACCCACGGCATGTTCTCTAAGGTGACCTACCCTAGCCTGTCGGGCACGGCCGTTTCCCGCGACTTTGTCGAGTTCCCCTCGACCTTCGAAGAAGATTGGGCGGCTCACCCCGAGGTGCTGGCCAACTACGCCAAGCACTACGAGACGGGCGAAGTGATCCCCGACGACCTGCTGCAGAAACTGCTGAAATCACGCAGCTTCAATCAGGGCTTCGACACCCTGGAGTATATGGCGGCGGCCCTGGTGGATCTCGAGTGGCACTCACTGAGCGCCGACGCGCCGCTGCAGGATGTGGCCGAATTCGAAGCCAAGGCGCTTAAGAAACACGGCATCAATATCGCCGCCGTACCGCCACGCTACAAGTCGACCTACTTCGCCCACGCCTTCCCCGGCGGTTACTCGGCCAGCTACTACGCCTACATGTGGAGCGAGATCCTGGCGGCGGATGCCTTCGCCTATGTGCAGACCCAGGGCGGTCTTAACCGCGAGATTGGCATGAAGTACCGTAAGACCATCCGCGAGGTCGGCAACAGCGTGCCGCCGATGGAGGCCTACAAGGCCTTTAGAGGTCAGGCGCCGACCACAGAGGCGCTGCTAAAACGCCGCGGTCTCAACTAAGCGAATTCCCGTTAAAGGGGAATATTAACCATAAAAAAATGCCGCTCCATGAGCGGCATTTTTCTGTCTGTGTGGTATCGACAGGTCACTTATACCAATCGTAATAAACAATTGATCATTCTAGCTTGTTAAAACACTCGATAACTGTATTAGTATTTTTAATTGTAGAATAACTACTTATCTAAAAATCCTGCTTTGTTCTCAAGCGTTTTGCCTGCGCTATTTCTGATCACATATTTACTGTGATTGGTATTAAACCGGACGGTTAGCCTTATGACGCAGCACCAGAATGCTTACCACAAACACCCCACTACAGGCTGCCAGTCCCGCGCCGACCGACTCGGTAAAGCCCAGCACGGTATACCCCACCAGGCTGATCCCCGCCACGATGAGGGCATAGGGTAGCTGAGTCAGCACATGGTCTATGTGGTGACAGTTCGCCCCGGTAGACGACAGGATAGTAGTATCCGAGATAGGCGAGCAGTGATCGCCAAACACGGCGCCCGCCAGCACAGAGGCCAGCATAGGCAGCATCATGTTGGTGTGGGTGCCCATGGCCATATCGGCGGCAATCGGCAACATGATACCGAAGGTGCCCCAGCTGGTGCCGGTAGAGAAGGCCGTCAGACCCGCCAGCACGAACAGCACGGCAGGCAGCAGCGCGAACGGAATGTTACCCGTCGCCAGGCTCGCCATATACTTACCCGTCTCCATCTGACCGATCACCCCGGCGATGGTCCAGGCGAACAGCAGAATATAGATGGCGGGCAACATGGAGCGCGCCCCGGCCAGCACACCTTTAAAGATAAGGGCCTTGTCCAGCCCCTGAACAGCCACCAGCACTAGGGTAGCTGCCAGACCAATCACGGCACCGAAGAAGAGCGATGAGGCCACATCCGTCTTCTCGAACGCCCCTATCACGCTAAAGGGCAGGTTTTCCGCGGCCAGCGCAGCGGCGCCGCTGTCGATCATGAAGTAGATGGTAGCAAATACCAGCACGGTAATAGGCAGGAACAGGCCTAAGATCTTACCCGAATCCGCCTCTGGTAGGTCGCTGTTGGCGCCTGGCGGCAGGCCCTTGGCCTCGTCATACAGGTTACCCTTCTGGGCGTTTAGCTCATGCTGGCGCATCGGCCCCACATCCAGCCCCATGAAGGCCACACATAGCAGCAATACCAGGGCGAAGATGGCATAGAAGTTCATCGGGATCATCTGGATAAACACGCTCAGATGGCCGGTGTCGGCAAAGCCATGGGCGGTGAGTATGCCGCCGATCAGCGCGATGATGTACGCCCCCCAGCTAGAGACCGGCGAGATCACGCAGATTGGCGCGGCGGTCGAGTCCAGCAGGTAGGCCAGCTTGCTGCGGGAGATATAGTATCTGTCGGTGAGCGGCCGGGCGACGCTGCCCACGACCAGGCTGTTGAAATAGTCATCGATGAAGACCACGCAGCCCAGGAACATGGTGAGCAGCTTGGCATCGCGCTTATTACGAATATGCTGACGGGCCCAGTCGGCAAAGGCCTTGGCGGCACCGCTCACGGTAATGATTGCGGTGATCATCCCAAGCAGAATCAAGAAACCCAGCAGATAGACGTTCCAGCTGTTTAAGGCGCCATCATCCCACACCAGGCCCACCACCTGTTGTCCCAGGTATTGGCCCATATCCAGCGGTGAAAAATCGGCAATTAACAGTGCCCCCAGGAGGATCCCCACACCGAGCGAGAGCAGGACGCGGCGGGTAAAGATCGCCAGCAGAATCGCTACCACGGGCGGCAGCAAAGAAAGTGCCGAATCGGCATAACTCAAAGTTGTCATTGTAAAATATTGTCTTCGTTTAAATACGAATGGAGGGCAACTGAACTGGTGGGATATAGCATGAGATATTACACCTGTCCTATCAGTAGCGCTCCATAGTGATACCCATTCTCGGTATACCTTCCACTTATCAATCCAGATAAGAAGCACTATGGCAGTGCTGCCTCTATTCGATGACAGCCCCAGCGGCAAGCCTTGATCAACTCCACCACTTCGGCACCAAATCCTTTCATATTCGCTTAACGGCATCACCCTAACGAATACTACTGATATTTAATGCACCTCTACGTCTCAGGACGCCTGCCAATGTCACTATCGGCAAACGTGAGGCACATAAAAACACAAGCGGCTTTAAGGACGCTACCTCAAAGCCGCTCCATGTGATCTATATCACACTAAATTTTAGATGAACACCAAAGTGCTCACCAAGCATTTACATTTTATTAAATAAGTTCGAGTAGCTTAGGCACTGCCTCGAACAGATCCGCTTCCAGACCATAGTCGGCCACCTGGAAGATAGGCGCCTCAGGATCTTTGTTGATTGCCACGATCACCTTAGAATCTTTCATCCCCGCTAAGTGCTGGATGGCACCCGAAATACCCACGGCGATATAGAGGTCTGGCGCAACAATCTTACCCGTCTGACCCACCTGCAGATCGTTTGGCACGTAACCGGCGTCAACCGCGGCGCGAGACGCACCCAGTGCACCGCCCAGCTTATCGGCCAACTGCTCGAGAATCGCAAAGTTCTCGGCGCTGCCCATGGCACGACCACCCGACACCACGACTGAGGCCGCACCAAGATCGGGACGCTCAGACTCAGACAGGGTCTGCGAGACAAACTCGACATCGCCGCTGTACTCGTTATCCAGGGTCTGCACCGAGGCACTACCGTCCTGGGCAACCGCATCGAAGGCACTGGCGCGAACCGTCATCACCTTGATGGCATCCAGGCTCTGAACCGTCGCCATGGCGCTACCGGCATAGATAGGACGCACGAAAGTATCTTCGCTGACCACTTCAACCACTTCAGAGATCTGCGCCACATCTAAAAGGGCCGCAACGCGTGGCAGTGCATCTTTACCGACACTCGAGGCCGCAGCCAGGATGTGTTGATACTCGCTGGCCACAGAAACGATCAGCGATGACAGGTTTTCGGCAATGGCGTTGGCATAAACGGCGCTATCGGCCACCAATACCTGACGCACACCGGCAAGCTGCTTGGCGCTCTCAACCGCGGCGCCACAGTTATGACCGGCTACCATCACATCGACTTCGCTACCGATCGCCTGAGCACAAGCAACTACCTTGGCGGTATCGAGTTTTAAAGTCGCATTATCATGTTCTGCTATTACTAGAATCGCCATTTAGATCACCTTCGCTTCATTCTTTAGCTTGTCCACTAGCTCCTCGACAGAAGCCACCATAATACCCGCTTGACGCTCGGCAGGCGGTGTCACCTTGAGCACCTTCTGATGCTGCTTCAGGGTCACGCCCAGACTGTCTACCGTGATGGTATCGAGCGGCTTACGTTTCGCCTTCATGATGTTAGGTAATTTGGCATAGCGAGGTTCGTTCAGACGCAGGTCTGTGGTGACAATCGCAGGCAGTGGCATCTTAAGGGTCTGCAGACCGCCGTCGATCTCACGGGTAACCACAAGTTGCTCGCCTTCAACCTTTACCTCAGAGGCAAAGGTGGCCTGAGGTAGACCGGCTAGCGCCGCCAGCATCTGGCCTGTCTGGTTGTTGTCGCCATCGATAGACTGCTTACCCAGCATGATCAGCTGAGCCTGCTCATTGGCTTGAATCGCGTTGAGGATCTTTGCAATAGAAAGCGGCGCAAGTTCTTCGTCGGTTTCCACATGAATACCGCGGTCTGCGCCCAGCGCCATCGCCGTGCGTAGCTGCTCCTGCGACGCCTTAGGCCCTATGGTTGCTACCACGATCTCGGTCGCAATACCTGCTTCTTTCAAACGTACCGCTTCTTCTACAGCAATCTCACAAAATGGGTTAATGGCCATCTTCAGATTTGCGGTATCGACATTTGTATTGTCAGCGTTAACCCTGACCTTCACATTAGCATCGACGACGCGTTTTACTGGCACCAATACTTTCATAAGGCTTCCTTCTTACGTCTTTATTCTGGATAACAAATAGTGCATAGCGAAACTATCACCAACTTACGCCACTTTACGTGCTGTTGACGTTAACGTCAACAGGAAGTCACCAGCATCTTTGTCTTACATCAAAAACAGGGTGTTTAGGGGTGACTAAGAGGTCAAAATGGGACAAAAAAAGAAAAGCTGAAATAAAATTTACCTTAAAGGCTCAAATATTCATTTAATTCGTTTGATAAAACCTTTTTTAGTTCCTATTATTAGCCCTGTAATCCTATTTACTATTTTATTTTTAAGCAGGACATTATAAATATGAGCGAATTTCTAGATATATTGACGCATGGTCGTCGCTTTAAGGCTGCTGTTAAAGAATTGTCGGTAGAAGATTTAAAAGATGTAGCAGTTAAGCTTGAAAAAATCATTACCGAGAAAGAGAAGCAAGCAGAAGAAGAAAGCGCGGTTATGGCCGAGCGCAATGCAAAGATAGAAGAGATTCGCCAACAAATGGAAGCTGTTGGTTTATCAATTGACGATTTAGGCGCAGTGGCTGCTAAGCCAGCTCCTAAGAAACGTGCTCCACGCCCACCAAAATATAAAATTGAAGTGAATGGCGAAACGATCACTTGGACGGGTCAGGGTCGCACACCAACCGTATTTAAAAATGAGTTAGATAAGGGTCGTTCACTCGAAGACTTCCTTATCTAAGCTTAAACATTCCCACTGTGGGATGAACGAGCAAAAAAGCCAACCTCAGGGTTGGCTTTTTTATTTGTTAGTCAGGGCAAGTTTGCTACATCCATTTGCATTTCCCCTTTCCTCTGCATTTTCTCAACCATTATTCAGTCATTTCCCCAATGCTTTTCCGAATGATTTTCCAGCCTCCCTTTCTCAACTTATGCCGAGTGTTTGCCAAGCCGCTATTTCTCAGGAGCCTGACATAAACCGATACAGTTCAATGCTTGGAAATTGTTCATAATATGGGATAATCTTGAGCTACTTTTGATCCCAGCCAATAATAATTAAACGCCATGCGAATCCATTTCCTCTCAGTGTCCGCGAGTCTGGTGGCCTGCCTCTTGGCGAGCCCGTCCGCGATAGCAAACGCTCAGTTAACAGATAACACGCCAAAATTAACCGCGCTGTCCCATGCAACCTTGATGATCGCCCCCGGCGAAACCAAACAGGATGCCACCCTGTTAATTGAAGATAATAAAATTAAAGCCATTATCTCCAATGACAAAATACCCGAAGATGCCTATGTCATCGACATGACAGGTAAGCATATTTATCCCGGCTTTATCGACCCGTATACCAATTACGGCATCGACTTTAAATATGACGAGCAGAAAGTGGCCCGCCCGGTTTATGAAATTAAACGCATAGGTGGCAATGCCGATAATGGTGCAATTCACGCTGAAAAAGAGTGGTTTAACTATATATATCCGGACCAGGAAGCGGCCAAGCAATGGATTGATAATGGGTTTACCAGCGTACAAACCGGTATGTTAGACGGCATATTCAGAGGCAGGGCCGCAACTATCTCACTGGCCCCCTTAAAAGCCAATGACATTATTTATCGCGCAAAATCCAGTCACCTGCTCGCCTTCGATAAAGGCAGTTCGATTCAGGATTACCCCAACTCATTAATGGGCAGTATCGCGCTTATTCGACAAACTCTGGCCGATGCCAACTGGTATAGCGCCAATATAGATAAAGCCGACTCGGCTACCCAAGAGAAAAATATCGAATTTAATATCGCGCTGCAGCGCCTGGGTGATATAGACAAACACCCGGCCATATTTGAAACCAAGAATTTAAATAGCCTGCTGCGCGCCGCTCACTTAATGAACGAATTTAAATTATCGGCAAGCCTGGTGGGCAGCGGACGAGAATATGCCCGCATCGACGAGGTCAAGGCCACCGGCTTTAGTATTATCGCCCCGCTCAATTTTCCCGCGGCCCCCAATATTAAAGATGGCGACAAGGAGAGAGAGATAAGCCTGGCTAATCTACGCCACTGGGAGCGGGCGCCGAGCAATCCACACGCGCTGGAAAATGCCAAGATCCCCTTCGCCTTTACCCAGCATGGCATCAAGGCCGACGCCTTCTGGCCAAGACTCAGACAGGCGGTCAAACAAGGGCTGAGCCAAGAGACAGCATTGGCGGCCCTCACCACTGAGGCGGCAGAAATTGCGGGCATCTCTACCTTTAGCGGCAAGCTAAAGCCCGGCTTCATGGCGGATCTGGTAGTGACCGATGGCGACATCTTTACCCAAGGCAAAATTGTCAGCGTCTGGCTACAGGGCAGCGAGACACAGAAGGTGCCTCGCGACAGACACTGGCTCGGCCAAGGCTATCAGCTGACGCTGGGCGAGCTCACCCTAGATCTGGACTTGGTCGACGACGACAAGCTCAGCGGCACCCTGGCCAGCGGCGAGCAGGAGATAACCCTGAGCGACCTTAATTATGCCAATGAACGCCTGACCTTCAACGCCAATCTCGGCGAGGCGGGTTACCCAGGCATCAGCCGCTTCACCCTCTGGTTCGATCCCCAAGGAATTCACGGCAGGATGCTCGACAACAGTAATCGCCAACACCCAATCGCGGGTGTGGTCATGGCACAAGAGCACAAAGATGAATCCGAGCAGGAGAAACCTGCCAAGGCGCTCATCTCCAAACTCACTCAGCCCAACACCGCCTACGGCCTAACGGCGCAGCCCAAGGCTGAGCGCCTGCATATCAAAAACGCTACCCTGTGGACCTCGAGCCAGCAGGGGGTACTGGAAGGCTATGATCTGCTTATCCGCGATGGCCGTATCGAAAAGATAGGCCAGTCTCTCAAGACGCCATCTGGCTACCAAACCCTGGATGCCACCGGCAAACACCTGAGCGCAGGTATTATCGACGAGCACTCCCACATCGCCCTTAACGGCGGCACCAATGAAGATACCGACGCAGTCACCGCCGAGGTGCGTATCGGCGATGTGATCAACCCAGACGATATCGCCATCTACCGCGCCCTGGCGGGTGGTGTAACCACTGCACAAATCCTCCACGGCAGCGCCAACCCCATAGGCGGTCAGGCCCAGGTGATCCAGATGCGTTGGGGTGAGAGCGCCGAGGCGATGAAACTCAAACAAGCCCCCGCCAGCATCAAGTTTGCCCTGGGGGAAAACGTCAAGCAGGCCAACTGGGGCGACAACTACAACCGCCGTTTCCCCCAGAGCCGCATCGGGGTGAAGTCGCTATTTGAGGAAGCCTTCAACGAGGCGCTCGCCTACGAGAAGGCCCTGGCCGACTATGATCGCCTACGCAGCAGTCAGCAACGCAAGCAGGTAGCGCCTAAGCCAAACTATCGCCTCGAGGCGGTGGCCGAGGTGCTACGTGGCGATCGTCAGGTACACATTCACTCCTATGTGCAATCTGAGATCTTGATGTTCCTGCGCCTCGCCGAGGCCTACAAATTTAAGGTTGGCACCTTCACCCATATCCTGGAGGGCTACAAGGTGGCCGAGGAGATGGCCAAGCATGGCACCTACGCCTCCACCTTCTCCGACTGGTGGGCCTACAAGTTCGAGGTCTATGACGCCATACCGCAGAACACTTGCCTGATGCACAACAAGGGGGTGCTCACCAGCATCAACTCGGACGACTATGAGATGCAGAGACGCCTCAACCAGGAGGCGGCAAAATCCATGATGTATTGCGATATGTCGCCAACTGACGCCTGGAACATGGTCACCATCAACCCGGCCAAACAGCTGGGGATCGACCAGCTCACCGGCTCATTGGAAGAAGGCAAGCAGGCCGACCTGGTGCTCTGGAGCGACTCTCCCCTCTCCGTCTATGCCAAGGTAGAGAACACTTGGGTGGGCGGTCGTCGCTACTTCGACCGCCAGCAGGATAAGCAGGCGCAACATGAAGTCGAGCAGGAGCGCGCCGCACTGATCCAGGCGGTGTTGACCCGGGATAAACCCGAGGTCCCCGGCGAGATACCAGAAGAGAAGAGCGAGCCCCAGTGGCACTGCGATACCCACTACAATGCCTGGGGCACAGCCCTTAGCGAGCATAAAGCCATGAACCAAAACAGCGCCCAGCAATCTAGCGCCCACAACCACGCATTCATGGAGGCATTCTAATGAAGCAGACACTCTTTGCCCTTAGCCTAGGCCTCTTCTCCTGTACTGCGATTGCCCACGACATGGTACCCGCCAGCGCCCAGAGTCAGCCGATACTGATCCACAACGCCCGCGTGCACACCGCCCTTAACGGCGTGCTGGATGCCACCGACGTACTGTTCGACAAGGGCAAGATAGTCGCCATAGGTCAACAGCTCTCACAAGAGGGTGCCAAGGTGATCGATGCCAGCGGGCAAGATCTCTACCCTGGGCTTATCGCACTGGACACCTCTATCGGCATCGTCGAGGTGGAGATGATGCGCGCCAGCAACGACGCCTTCGAGGTGGGTGACAGCAACCCGCAGCTACTGGCCGTCAGTGCCTTCAATCCCGACTCGGAGCTTATCCCAACCATCAGGGTCAACGGTATCACCCATGCCCAGGTGGTGCCTCAGGGCGATGCCCTGGCCGGCCAGTCCTCATTGGTCTCCCTCGACAGCTGGACGGTGGAAGAGGCTTTGGTCATCACGGCGCCGCAATTTCATCTCTACTGGCCCAATATCCGCTATCTCTCCAAGGACAAGGAGATCGCCGATAAGCAGCTTAAGGGACTCGATGCACAGATGGCCCGATTAGCCGAGCAGCTCGAGGCCGGTTACCGCTACTATCTGGCCGACAAGGCAGGCACGGTGCAAAAGATAGACAACCGCTGGCAGGCGGCGCTACCCCTGTATCAGGGCAAGGCGAGCCTGTTTATCCACGCCAATCGCAGCGAAGAGATAGAGCGCGCCATCGCCATGACCCGTCCCTATGGCTTCAAGCTGGTGTTTGTCGGAGGCTATGACGCCTGGCGCCTGGCGGATCAGCTGGGCGAGATCGGCGCCTCGGTGATCTACAATCGCACCCTCAGCCTGCCAATGCGCAAGGATGAGCCGGTAGAGATGAGCTTTAAGATCCCAGCCCTGCTGAAACAGGCGGGCGTGCCCTTTGCCATCGGCTTTAGCGGCGACTGGAATGCCCGTAATCTGCCCTTTGCGGCCGGTCAGGCGGCGGCCTATGGCCTGAGTAAGGAAGAGGCGCTTAAGAGCATCACCCTGGATGCGGCCAAGATCTTAGGCGTGGATGATATGGGCGCCATCGCCGTTGGGTATCGTGCCAACTTGGTGCTCTCCAAGGGCGACATTCTCGATCCCGCCGCGAGCAAGATAGACGCTGTGTTTATCGACGGTCGCCAAATAGATCTCAATAATCGCCAACAACAACTTTATCAAAAGTACCTAAAGCGTTAGACTTTTGCTTCTAAACGACTCAAAACTGGCCGGTTATTGGCCAGTTTTGAGCTCTCTTCCTAATACAGGCCCAAATCATGACTAATTCCGACCTGACCACTGCTCTGAAAACGGCTCCTAAGTCTGTCCTGCTGCTCTCTGCCCTGCTGCTCGGTGGCTGCGCCGGCGAATACACCTTCAACAGCAATTTAGATGGTCAGGCCATCGACGACTACTTCAAGGCCGGTGAGGTCCAGCTGTTTCAAGAGACTCAACCTAAGGGTCCTTATGAGCTCAAGGGAATGGTCGAGGGTGAATCTTGTCAGGAGCGCGCCCAGGATGTGCCGGCATCGGTCAGCGAGGCCCGCACCATGGCCCGCCGCGCCGCCGCCGATAAAGGCGCCAACGGGCTGATCATCAAGCGCTGCGCCCTCATCGAGGAGCCGAGCAAGGCCTGTGTTAGCCAAGCCCTGTGCGTCGGTCAGGCCATATTGTTGCCCACCACAGAAAAGTAGTTTTAGCGCCCTGCGCAATAGCGTGAACATAAGTCTTTACCATGACACTCAAGCGTGAAATTGAGGCGGTGGCTATCTGCCGCACTCCCTATAAGCAGAAATTTGGTATTCCCAGACAGCCGGGGCTGGTCACCGCCGCCCGAGGCTTCGTCGAGCTGCAGCCTCCCTATAACCATATCGATACCGTGCGCGGCCTGTCCCAGTACTCGCACATCTGGCTGCTGTTCACCTTCCATGAAAACCTGAGCCAAGGCTGGAAGACCACGGTCAGGCCGCCGCGCCTGGGCGGCAACGAGAAGCTGGGGGTATTTGCCACCCGCTCTACCTTTCGCCCCAACGGCATAGGCCAGTCTGTGGTTAGGCTGCACGCCATCCACCAGCGTAAGGGCAAGGTTGAGCTTGAGATCTCCGCCATGGATCTGCTAGACGGCACGCCAATTCTGGATATCAAGCCTTACATCCCCTTTTCCGACGCCATCGAGGGAGCCATCGGAGGCATTGCCCACGAGGCACCAGTGCTGATCGATGTCCGATTTAGCGATGCGGTGCTGGGACAGCTAGACAAGCTTTCCAGTGACAAGTACCCCAACCTCAAGGCCATTATCGAAGGGGTGCTGGCGCAGGATCCCCGCCCAGCCTACAAGAAGGTCAAGGAAGATCCTAAGCATTATCAGGTCGCCCTCTATGATCTGGATATCCTCTGGCATGTGGATGAGACAGGGATCTTGGTCGATGCGGTGCGCCCGGTGCAACCCGACGCCCTTAGGGAAACAGATTAATCATGCAAGCCCCATTAGCTAACCAGGTGGATTACCGTGAGCAACATAAGCAGCGCCTGGCCTACATGCCCTGGCTCTACTTCTCCTTGAAGCCAAAGCATCTGGTCTGGGCCAAGCCCTGGCAGGATGAGGTGCAGCAAGCGCTGATGAGCGTTGAAACCGTGAGCATAGGCAAGGAGTGCTTTATCGCGCCCCAGGCGAAACTGTTTGCCGAGCCGGGCCGGGATATCCTGATCGGTGATCGCTGCATGATCGCCGCCGACAGCTTCCTGCACGGCCCCATCGTCATGGGTAACGAGGTGGCTATCAATCATGGCTGCTCCCTGGACGGCGGGCGCGGCAAGATAGTGATTGGCGATCAAACCCGCATCGCCAACAATGTCACCATCTACGCCTTCAACCACGGCATGCACCCGGACACGCCGATATATCAACAGAGCAGTCAGTCGAAGGGGATCGTCATAGGCAGAGATGTGTGGATCGGCGCCCAGGCGGGGATAGTCGATGGGGTGACCATAGGTGACTGCGCCGTGATCGGCATGGGCTGTATCGTCACCAAAGACGTGCCCGACTACGCCATTGTCGCCGGTAATCCGGCCCGCGTTATAGGCGACAGGCGCGATAAGAAATAAACGGCCGCACTATTTAGTCGCGCCATCACCGTGGATCAGCTTACCGGTACCATGGAAAATCACGTTGACGACTCCGCCGCCTAAGTCCTTATCTTCCACGCGATTATCCGGGTTATTGGGCCGCGACTCGGCGCTTTTCTTAACCCCATCGTAGAAGGTCTGATCGAGAGATTTATTACTGGCGCAGCCGCTCATGAGCCCTAAGCTGACACTTGCCATCAGCACGATTATTGTAGCTTTCATCGTCTTTTCCTTATCCCAAGTGACTTTCATCGTCATTCCCTGAATCCACTAACATGAATAGCGCCAAACAATGGCAAACCTACATTCATCAATAGCTTAAAGCTAAAGCAGATTTTTTTAACAAGCAAACAAACTTAACAGATCTTTGCAGCACTCACTCTACTGCTCTTGCATCTGCCTTTCTGATGCACATATGATGATAATACCAATCGTAGTAAATAACTGATCATGCTAGCTTGTTAAAACGTCCGATAACGGCGTTACTATTTTTGATTGTAGAATAACTACTTATCGAAAAATCATGCCTTGTTTTTGACCGTTTTTCCTACGCTACTGCTGATCACTTACTTACCCTGATTGGTATTGATCGTTTGCCATTACCCATGGCAGCGAGCACCAGATAATAAAACAAACATCACAAAAGGAAGTCGTCTGTGAATACCCCACGCCTCTTGGGCTTACTCGGCCTGTTGCTGCTACCGGCCGCCAGTGCCGCCCCCTTCGTCTTTGACCAACAAAGCTACCGTCAGGATGTGCAAACCCTCGCCAGCGATGAGTTTGAGGGCCGCGGTCCACTCTCACAGGGCGAGACCCTCACGGTGGAATATCTTGAGAATGCCTTCAAGAAGATGGGGTTAGCACCAGGCTTTGGCGACAGCTATCGCCAGAGCGTGCCCATAGCTAAAATCACTGCCGATCAGAATATGCAGCTAAAGGTAGGCGAGTTGGTGTTTAACAATGGCAGCGACTTCACCGCCCGCACCGAGCAGATCCAGCCGAGCATCAAGCTGGATAACAGCGAAATCGTCTTCGTCGGCTATGGCATCAACGCCCCCGAATACGGCTGGAACGACTACGCCGGTATCGATGTGAAAGGCAAGACGGTGATCCTCATGGTCAATGACCCAGGCTTTGCCACCCAGGACCCACAAGTCTTCAAGGGCAACGCCATGACCTACTATGGCCGCTGGACCTATAAGTATGAAGAGGCTGCCAGACAGGGGGCCAAGGCGGTATTTATCATCCATGAAACCGCTCCCGCCGCCTATGGCTGGAACGTGGTGCAAAACAGCAACACCAATACCAAATACACCCTGGTAGACAAGGAGAAGAACCGCTCCCACATAGGCGTCATGGGCTGGGTCCAACATGAGGTGGCGCAGAAGATCTTCAGCGCCGCGGGCCTGGATTACGACAAGCTCAAACTCACCGCCGCCAAGCCAGGCTTTAAGTCGCGATCGCTAAAACTCAAGGCCAATCTAGAGGTGAAAAACGATATCGAGCTGGCCACCTCCTATAACGTCGCCGGTCTTCTACCGGGCAAGACACGCCCGGACGAGTGGCTGGTGATGCACGCCCACTGGGATCACTTGGGTAAGACGGTCCATGAAGATCAGACCCGCATCTACAACGGCGCGGTAGACAACGCCTCAGGCGTAGCTGGTGTACTGCAGCTGGCGCGTCACTTTAAAGACCTAAGCGCTACTCAGCCGCCTGCACGCTCCATGCTGTTCAGCGCCTTCACCGCCGAGGAAACCGGCCTCATCGGCGCCCAGTATTTCGCCGAAAATTCACCAGTGCCCACCAAGCAGCTGGTCGCCTTCCTCAACATAGACGGCATGAATGTCGGCAAGGAAGTAGATTACATACTTCGCTATGGTGAAGGGGTCTCTGAGCTGGAAAACTACCTGGACAAAGCCGCCAAGGCCCAAGGGCGTTGGGTAAAGGCCGATCCCAGACCGCAAAATGGCCTGATGTTCCGCTCGGATCATTTCGCCCTGGCCAAGCAAGGAGTCCCCGGGCTGATGTTCATGAGCCTGGGAGATACCGACCCTGATTATATCGCCCACAAGTATCACCAGGGCGCCGATGATTATGATCCAAGTTGGACCCTCGGTGGCGTCGAGCAAGATTTGGCGCTCATCAGCGATATTCTAGAGAAGCTAGCCAACAATGACGACTGGCCAAAGTGGCTCGAGGCGTCAGATTTTAAGACCCGCCGCGCCCAGGACGGCCGCTAGCCATAGCCATGATACTTACCGACAAAAGGAGGCCGCGGCCTCCTTTTTCATATTGTTTTTATTCAATAAAACCCTAGTTTCACCTTTCTATCTATCCCCCGCGGCCAACTTAGTTCTTTAGTCTATAAACGCCATTCTTTGCTTGTGAGAAACCTCACACTTTGAGTAGTGTGTCTTCAGACCGCTATCGACACACCCTATGCACGGAGGCTCTATGTCTGCTGTAACGACATTTGCAACTGAGAACCAATTTCCCCTACAACTGAGCCAATTTGACGGCGACACCAGCACGCCGCTCATCGAACAAACCATAGGCGATTATCTGGATCAGATGGCCGCCAGCCATCCCGACCAACTCGCCATCGTCATGCATCATCAAGGGATCCGCTGGAGCTACCAGGAATATCAGTCCCACATCGACGAACTGGCCGCAGGCCTGCTGGCCATCGGCATCAAGCCCGGCGATCGTGTCGGCATCTGGTCACCCAACAATATCGAGTGGTGCCTGACCCAGTTTGCCACCGCCAAGATTGGCGCCATCATGGTGTGCATCAACCCGGCCTATCGCCCAGAGGAGCTACAATATGCCCTCAACAACGTGGGCTGCCGCGCCATCATCTGCGCCGAGAAATTTAAGTCCAGCCACTACCTATCCATGCTCTACGAGCTGGCAACAGAGCTAAAGCAGTGCCTGCCTGGACAGCTTGAGTCGGCCAACCTGCCGAGCCTGGAGTTTGTGATCCGCATGGGCGATGAAGCCTCTCCCGGAATGCTCAACTTCAACCATCTCAAGCGTCCGCTCACCGAGAGCGACCGCAAGGCGCTCAAAGACACCGCCGCGCAGCTCTCCCCCTTCGATGCCATTAATATCCAGTTTACCTCGGGTACTACCGGCAGCCCCAAGGGCGCGACCCTGAGCCATCACAACATCTTGAACAACGGCCTGCTGGTCGCCAACGCGATGCGCCTTGGGCTGGAGGATAGACTCTGTATTCCTGTGCCCCTGTATCACTGCTTCGGCATGGTGCTGGGTAACCTCTCCTGCATCTCTGTGGGCGCCTCGGCCATCTACCCAAGCGACTCCTTCGACCCCCTGACTACTCTTGAAGTGGTCGAGGCCGAGCGCTGCACCGCGCTGCATGGGGTACCGACCATGTTTATCGCCCAGCTGGAGCATCCCGAATTTAAGCGCTTCGACCTCAGCTCGCTGCGCACCGGTGTGATGGCAGGCGCCACCTGCCCCGAAGAGGTGATGCGCAGGGTGCAAGATCTCATGTATATGAAAGAGGTGTTGATAGGCTATGGCCAGACGGAATGCAGCCCCATCAACAACATGACAGAGATCGGCTCGTCACTGGAGAAACGCGTCACCACGGTCGGCCGTGCCCTGGCCCACACCCAGGTGAAGATAGTCGATGAGTTCGGCGAGGTGCTCCCCGTCGGCCAACCCGGTGAGGTGTGCAGCCGAGGCTACTGCGTAATGCAGTTCTACTGGAACGATGCCGAGAAGACCGCCGCCACCATAGACAGCGAAGGCTGGCTCCATTCGGGCGACCTGGGTGAGATGGACAGCGAAGGCTATGTGAAAATCGTCGGTCGCATCAAGGATATGATCATCCGCGGCGGCGAAAACATCTACCCGAGAGAGATCGAAGAGAAGCTCTACACCCACCCAGACGTGCAGGATGCCGCCATCTTCGGTGTGAAGAGCGAGAAATATGGTGAAGAGGTGTGCGCCTGGATCAAGGTGCAACCGGGCGCCAGCGTCACCGAGGAGGAGATACGTCACTTCCTCACCGAGAAATTTGCCTACTTTAAGGTCC
This sequence comes from Shewanella aquimarina, assembly GCF_023349185.1. Lineage (GTDB taxonomy): Bacteria > Pseudomonadota > Gammaproteobacteria > Enterobacterales > Shewanellaceae > Shewanella > Shewanella aquimarina. Next base: position 326,869 of record NZ_JAKIKY010000001.1, read on the forward strand.
CGAGATACATCAAGTTTGTCGAGCAGTATCCCATGACGGTGACCGGTAAGATCCAGAAGTTCAAGATGCGCGAGATGATGTATCAGGAGCTGTATGAGGCAATCAACTGCAACTAGCGATCCCAGCTAGCCCTTCGCCAGCCTAGATTAGGCTGGCTTTTTTTTGCCTGGCGCTTGATGCCAATCTAATTTTTAAAGGCTTATGTTTAGAACATTAGTGCTTAGAAGCTAATGTTTAGAGGCTAATGTTAGAGCTAGTGTTTAGAGGCTAATGTTTACAGGCTAATGTTAGAGACTCAGCAGATGGGCACCCACCTTCTCTACCCGTTTCTCGTTGCGGCTGATCACATAGCCCTGATCGATATAGTCGTCGATACAGGCTTGATACTTGCCATCTGACAGGGTTTCACCGAAGCCTAATCCGGTCCAACTCACCTCACACTGCACCGTCTCCCCCTTGTCGTTGCTCAGAGTCGCCTTCTGATAGGTGGTCTCGAGCTTCGGCACAACAACCAAGGCGCCCAGGGTCAGCGCGATGACGATAATAACTTTTGCTTTCATGGCTATCCTTAATACAACTTTCCTAAAAATACGGCCCTTAATATAACAGCCGTTAGCGACAGCTGACTATCGCCTGCTCATCCCAGCATCCATTGGCATCAAACCTTGTGCAACTAGGCTTACGCTACCTGTATCCTTACATCACGGGCACCGGCGCTCAAGCCAAGCTCCATCAGGCAGCGTTCCTCGACCTCAGACAGCCCCCCTTCACACATGGCCATAGGTTGGATGACCAGTGTTGGCCGCTTAAACAGCCCGAAGCAACCCAGCTGCTTTAAACCCGCTTTCAGGCACTGCTCGGCAGGGGCAAAATTGCCCACCAGCAGGCGCCGGGTGGTAAAAGGTGCTTGGGGTGAAAACATTTGCTGCTGCGAGCCATGACTCACCACGATACGGTCGGGATAAATTTGCGCGATCACTTCCATGTTTTTCTCTACCTTGTTATCTGGCCTTTTATCTCTCGTTTTATCGACCTGCTTAGCTAACTTTATCTTGCCGATAGCCAGCTTCGAAAAGCCCAATACTTTACGCAATTTATCCATATTGATCACTAGTTGGCCGAAAAAAATCTGCCACGGCGCCAGGCCAACAAACTAGGTGACATCAAACGTCAGGGTGCTAAAATGTCGACCTATTTCATCACACAACTGGATATTGGGAATGCGAGTTAGCAAGTACCTGCTTTCAACACAAAAAGAGACCCCAGCAAACGCTGAGGTGGTCAGTCATCAATTAATGCTGCGCGCCGGCATGATACGCCGTAACGCTTCAGGCCTATACAGCTGGTTGCCGTCAGGCTTACGTGTGCTGCGCAAAGTCGAAGCGATCGTTCGCGAAGAGATGAACAATGCAGGTGCTGTTGAGATCTTGATGCCCATGGTGCAACCGGCAGACCTTTGGGTTGAAACCGGCCGTTGGGACAAATTTGGCCCCGAGCTACTGCGTTTCCAAGACAGACATAACCGCGACTTCGTACTGGGCCCAACCCACGAAGAGGTGATCACCGACATCATTCGTAAAGAGGTCAGCTCTTACAAGCAGCTGCCGCTGAACCTGTATCAGATCCAGACCAAGTTCCGCGACGAGGTACGTCCCCGTTTCGGCGTGATGCGTTCACGCGAGTTCCTGATGAAAGACGCCTACTCTTTCCATCTGGATCAGCAGACCATGGATGATACCTATCAGGCCATGTACACAGCCTACAGCAACATCTTAGGCCGTATGGGCCTGGCTTTCCGCCCGGTATTGGCCGACACAGGTTCTATCGGTGGCAGCATGTCACACGAGTTCCACGTGCTGGCCAACAGCGGTGAAGACCTGATCGCCTACTCGACCGAAAGTGACTACGCCGCCAACATCGAGAAGGCCGAGGCGCCAATGCCTACCGAGCCTCGTGGCGCCGCCACCATGGAAATGAGCGTTATCGACACGCCAAACGCCAAGACCATCGAAGAGTTGGTTGAGCAGCACGGTATCGCCATCGAGAAGACCATCAAGACCATTATCGTTAAGGGCGCCAGCGAAGAGGTACCTCTGGTGGCCGTGATCGTTCGTGGCGACCATGAGCTGAACGAAGTCAAAGTCGAGAAGCTCGATGCCGTACTTGCACCATTTGAGATGGCCGGTGAAGCAGAGATCCGCGACGCACTGGGTGCAGGCCCTGGCTCACTCGGCCCTGTTGGCATGACCATCCCAGTATATGTAGATCACAGCGTCAACGTGATGAGCGACTTTGCCGCCGGTGCCAACCAAGACGGTAAGCACTATGTGGGCATCAACTGGGAACGTGACCTGCCACAGGCAGAGGTTGCCGACCTGCGTAACGTTATCGAAGGTGAGCCTAGCCCATGTGGCAAGGGCACTATCGGCCTGCTACGCGGCATCGAAGTGGGTCACATCTTCCAGCTGGGCACCAACTACTCTAAAGCCATGGGCGCCAGCGTACTGGACGAGAACGGCAAGGCACAGACCCTGCTGATGGGTTGTTACGGTGTCGGCGTGAGCCGTATCGTGGCCGCCGCCATCGAGCAGAACCACGACGATCGCGGCATCATCTGGCCAGACGCCATCGCTCCGTTCAAAGTAGGCATCCTGCCGATGAACATGCACAAGTCACATCGCATTAAAGATATGGCCGAGAAGCTATACAGCGATCTTAACGATGCCGGCATCGAAGTCCTGTTCGACGATCGTAAAGAGCGTCCAGGCGTGATGTTTGCCGACATGGAGCTGATTGGTCTGCCACACGTCATCGTGATTGGCGAGCGCAACATAGACAACGGTGTATTCGAATACAAGAACCGTCGCACCGGCGAGAAGCAAGAGATCCCATTCGAAGAGATCGTCGACTTCATCAAGTCTGCCAAGTAAGACTCTTACAGAACTCGAATATAAAACGCCCGGCAACTGCCGGGCTTTTTTATTGCCCTTTTAAGGGCTTATATGTGGTATGTGCTATCTGATAATGCTATCTGATAATGCTATCTCACCAATTATGCCGCCTGCTGCGTCTTTAAAAATGCGGCGCGTGCCTCAAGATACTGCTCGCTGGGCTGGGCCCACTGCGATTGAGGCAGAGGCTGAGACCACTCTGCTACCACATCAGGCCAGGGTCTCACCACGGCGAGGCGCAAATACCAGGCTGAAACTGAGTAAGGTAGCTGCCACCAAGACAGCAGATGAAACAGATAATAGGCGCCCATAGTCAACCAGGACTCGCTGTAATCGCGCAGATTAATATGCAGCCAGCGCTTATTGGGATTGGCCTTAAAGCGCTGCCACAGGTCACGACGTCTGCGGCGAAAACCCTGGCTATCGGGTAAGGGGTCTACCCTTAGCCAATTCTCCTTTGACTCCTCCATGAAGCGGCGGATCGCCTCCCAATTTTCCAGAGAGAAGTTCACTACCATGTAGCCCTCCCCCTGATAGAAATTATGCAGCAACCCGTCGTGCGCCTGATACTCCGCCAGGCGCAGGCTGTGATCTTCCATCTTTATCGGTCGGCCAATGGCCGTGGCACCCAGTGCCGTGCCGCCATGAACATAGGCCACCACAGACTCCCAGGGCACGAAACGCGGCGCGCCACTGACAGCATCTCGATAGCAGAGCTCGCGCCGCTGACGATTAAAACGTATCGTTGGCCGCCGTCGTCGGCGAATCACTTGCCAGCCAAACCCCAACAGGGCCGCCAGCATTACAATCGATAATAGTGCCAGGGTTAGCATGAACGCCAAGCTGTCCAACTCACCCTCTTGCATGCCCGCCGCGATAAAAATCGCGCCGAAGAGATACAAGATAAAAATGACGAAGCGCGTCTGAAAGGCAAGGTCTCTGTCGGCCTTACCCTGGCCGAGATCCAGTGTCACCTCATCGTGTTGCAGAATCAGCTCAGGGGGGAGCAAGGGGTCATCTGGGAGTGACATCACGGGCAGCGGCGCAAGAAAATAAACCGGTCGACCGTTTAGCATCAGGCTATCGCCGGCGCGCGGCGCAGATTCGAGGGGAATACTCATAGACTAAAGACTTCTTAGCCGCCGCATCTAAATACGCACCACAACAGTTTTACCGATAAAATCGTGCACCGCGCGCCGCTTATCGTTAAACAACATGGTGACAAACTCTGACAGATCCCAGCTCAGTGAGATAAAGGTAAAACCAATCACCACGAATGACAGGCCCAGGCTGACCTTGCCGACCGACGCCATCACCATCAGATAGGCGGCTACTAACAGGGCGCCTAAGATGCTCAGCGCTAAATTGACCGACTCTCTTCTAAATGCCTGCCATAGGTCGATGTCGGTTTCGCTCAGGTGATCGACCACCTTGACCTCCATGATCATCTTGCCAACTGTCTGACCAAAATAACCATGCATCAAAAGGGAATAAACGCCAAATAGAACGCCATTTAACGCCTGCACCAACTTATCGTCATAATTGAGTTGGATATCGAAGATCAGACGTTCAACAATCAATATCAAGCCGAAGAGTAAGCCATCTATGACTGCCGCCCAGAAGCGCGGCCAAAAGGTTGCGTATTTATTACCTTCGATGCCGATTACATCCTCGGCCTGCTCTTTTGGCCAGCGGCCGGGATCCTTGAGCAGCTCTACGACTCTATCGTAACGTTCAGGATACTCCTCCCGGTTTATGTACCTTTCGGCCTCTAATAATTCCTTGTAGGAGTATGTTGAAAAATCCGGTGCGTAGTCCATTAACTCACTCATTCCCTATCTATGATGTTGTTTTTGTTGCGCTGAAATCTTAACGATAAGCGCGCGAAGCATACCGTTTTATCTTAAAAGGAACAATTCTTTAAGGACTAGCGAATTGACTATTCTGGAGCTAATGAAAGGTAACAACTGAAAAACAAATCTAACTAAGAAATGCCCAGCAAGGGCTGGGCATTTCTTAACTCGCATAACTTACATAATGTTAACGCTAGCAGGCAAAGACTCAACTTTATAATCGGCAGCCGCAAACCCTGGATCTAGATAGGCCTTTAGCTCAGTCTCATTAACATTCAAAGCTTTCCACTCATCAATAATACTCTTGGCGTATTTAAGGGCCTCTACAGCCTGCTCTTCTGAAAACTTCATTTGTTTTAACTGCTTGCCATAAAATGCCATGAAAACAGAGAATGAAATCTTAGTCATATCAACTGCGGAAAATACTGCACAATATGCAGAAACTTTTTCGACTTTTGTCTTAATACTCGTAGCTTCAACATCTCGTTTCCAGCCCCGAATATCGAGTCTAAAAAGCTGACCGAAATCGCCAGGGACAATATAATAGGCTTTCATAGTACTGCCCCCCGCAGAGGAAGACCCCAAAAACATCTCAACGGCCTCACCGACTAAGCCACAAACACCATCAATGATGTTTGATTTCCCACCTTCAGATAGCTTGTTTATATGTTCTTTGGCTTTATCTACGAAACCTACGCTGTCGCTAGTCGATGCTGCAGTTCTAATATCAGAACGTAAATATGAATCGATTGGGATAGTTTGGTCTAAATCTTTACCTGCACCAAGAATGGCCAGCTTGATCTCGTTTTCCATAGTGTTGGCCTTTTCTTGAGCCAAATCCATAAGACTATTGATCAACTCCCTCGTTTCATCAGTAAGCTGTTTAGATTCATCGAGTTCCTTAATTTTGTCGCGTATCATACCCATGGTAACGTCCTCTGTTGTGTTGATAAATCATCCTCATCACAAACTAGTTGCTAACTTAAATTTACGCAAATAGGAATCGTTACTTTCTATATACTGATTAACATAACTGTTGATGCTTAACCAAAATCACATACTGCACTAGCTCAGGTTCAAGCGAGCTTGAGTGATTTGACCTTGAATAGGTCTAGTCAATTACATATTTATAATGCAACCTACCTCATGGGCCAGAATTAACCTGTTTAAATCACACCATGTGTGCAAATAGAGTAACGACCATTTTTTAAGCTGGTACCGCTTCAAATCAGCATAACTATGTGTCCGATTTGAAGTGCCGCCAGCCTAGAGCCTCTCGACATTATTCAAAACAAAAAGGCTGACACCTGAGTGCCAGCCTTTATCTCAACGATGTTTATTGAGCAATCTTGACCTAATTACACTGATGCGGATAAGCAATGTTATCGACATATTCGGCGGCGCAGGATGAGTCGCAAGGGTCACATAGGTTACGCTCGACACGTTCTATATCGTGACAGAAGTTACAACCTATGCCTGTAGTACCTTTATTAATATGATTGTGCATGCGATCCCAGGTGCGCGGTAGATTTTTACTACCATCGTGGCATTGGGCACATACTTGCTCTTTCGGCCCCTTGAGTCGATAGCCCATGGCATCGAGCTTAGAGTCTGTGGTCAAGTCCAGCGTCTCCTCGTGACACTGACTACAAGCTGCAACATCACTGGCAGGGTTTACACCGTGGTTGATCGCCTGATAGGTATCTGTTTCTATCCACTTATAGGGTTCATTAACTGGGTAGCCCATGTTAACCAAGCCAGATTCGATTGCGGTAACGGCGTCACCCGAGCCTTTGATGTATTCGAAAGTATCGAGAGCAATCATACGCTCATCGGCGACCGTCATAGGCTGTGTCGCTGTCTTGTACTTGAACGGCGTTAGCTTTCCGTCATTCACGTCTCCCATAGGGCGAGACGTTGGATAACGTCCGGTGAGGGGATCGATAACCCCCAAATCATAAAGTAGATAGTTATCGCTCTTACGATTCCAGAACTTAAATTCTGGTGTCTGGTTGGCCAGCTTATCGGTATGGGGATGACCCGCACCTGAAACACCATCGGCCGGTGTGCCATCATGGTGGAAGCGCCAATCCCTGTTCATCTCTGTCGGCACGTGTGAAGGATCACCTAAATCTTTTGCATAGGTGGGAATATGGCAAGACTGACACGCCACTCTGGCCACATGGCGATCGGGTTCACCGCGTCGGCCTGAGGCAGCATGACCCGAGCCCGAATCCATACCTTGGTGGCAAGTTCCGCTGCTACAGGTCACTTCGGCGCCGCGAACTATGTCATCGGTCGGGCGAAGATCTGAGCCCTTACCTATCACTCTGTGGCTTTCAAACTTATGGCAGTCCTGACACTCGAGGTTTGCACCGGCAACATTCATATGCACGTCAAAATGCATATCTGAATTGCCCATCAAGGCAGAAGAGATATCACCACGCTTCACACCATCGCCACCACCGGCATAGGCATGACACTTAAGACAGTTAGTTCTGCTCGGTGCCGCGATGTTTTTCACATAGGCATCGAGAGTTGTCTGCGCAGTACCGTCCGATGGCCCCATGCTGCCGTCTGGTTTTCTCACACGATTTAGCGCGTAGTCTTTGTTATGGCACATAAGACAGTCGACATTGGCCTTGGTGTCACCCTCGCCAGGCTTGACCCCTCGGCCAGCATGGCATGAGCCACAAACGGGCCAGTCTCCCTCGATATTGATACAGTAACTGTTAACCGCATTGGTCAACTTACCTTGCAGGGTTCCTCCCTGATTAACCATATCCGGTGTATCACCCGTCCATTGGTAGTGGGTAGAGCCAAACATCTCCTCGTACTGGGTACCCGCGATCCCGCCATCATGACAGTTTATACAAGCCGTAGGATAATCGTCCCAGCTTAGATCAGAGTGCGGATTGGAAGCATTGCAGCCACCTGAGGGCTCTACTTCACAGACGCCACAGGAGTTGAGCTCCCAGACCAGTGAGTTGTTATCGTTACAATCTAAACCGGCGTTATAACCATCGCCATCGTTATCTATAGGTTTTCCGGCGGAGACCGGAAGCGTAAGGACTAAGGCTAGCAAGCCTATACATCCCGATACTTTAGTGTTACTCATCATCTTACTCCATTTTATTTTTATTAAACGTTAATAATGGAATTAACAAACTCGCTAAAGTACAGGCTAGAGTCTTCATCTACTCAGTGTCGGTCATCCCTAATAGGGTAAAGTGGCTGCTTAAAAAAATACTGTCTGCAACAGTCACTCACAGCATCACATTTATTAAGGGTGCACCTATCTGAAAGACTCAATTCAACGATTGTCTTTTCCAAAATTAAAACCGTGGGTAACGGCTATGATTGTCGGCGTTTTACTTTATATTTCGAGTCGCAAGCCGACGTGTTACGCTCGAAGCTATCTATATTTCAGACTGCTTATTTAACACACGTTAAAATATAACAATCTGAGTAGGCATACATTCAGCGACCTTTTAAATAATGACTAACAAACCTGTTACTTATATTTGCTGAACTTACACTAAGGATATCGTTCATTTTATGAGGCAGATCTTGTTTCCATAAAAATTCATAAGATTTTTTTACTACAGAAAAACCTTAATTAGGTAGGCAGCACTTACAGAAAAGATCCATTAACTATTAATGACTTACTCCCCTATCAGTTTATGAAAACAAATAGTGTTGTATGGGTCATGAATTTCCTAAACGACTATATTTAAAGTGCACTATCACACGCCAAGCGGTTGTTTTAAAAAACTAAAAAGATTAACGGTTAGATGTTCACATGAAGATGACGTAAGGGAGCATTAAACAGTGAGATAGAGGTCATGTCTGAACTTAGAGCAAGCGGGTGTGAATTTATATAGAAACTGGCACAAAAAGGAACAGCCACATTTAAGATGATTTAGCGATAACTAAATCTGGTTGAGCAAGAAGATTTTAAAATGTAAAAGGAATACCGCCTAAGATGACACAAGCTTAATTAACACCTTAATAAGCATCAGCTGTTTTAACCAAGAAAAGATATTAACACCCAACCGACACAGTATTAACACTATAGATCATTCCATTCTCAAAAGGACTGAATAAAATCAATATCAACATGAATAAACACTCCCCTCTTTAATGAAGGAATAAAAATCAATACTAGATTTATCGAGAGAACAGACCTTATAAAACCTCAATATTTAACTTAAGAAACAAATCACACCAAACAAACATTACAACTACAGCTTTCATAAATACCCAATAATTTAAAGACACTTCATAATAATTGGTAAATTACATCATCATCTGATAGAGAAAAGGATACAAAGACAGATTTCTACACATCAGTCATCAAAAAGTTCTTTAAAACTAAATTCTTTATACATAAACTCTCGAGAATAGTTTTTCTAAAAACAAGGTCTCTAAGCACTGGCTCTAAAAACAGACTCTAAAAACAGAGCCTCTAAAAACAGAGGCGCTACAAATACCGATTAAACCAGCCGATAATCTCTTGGTTGGCCTCTGCCTTACTATGGGTTAGAAAGTGATTGTCACCAGGGTATAAACCAACTTATCGGAGTCGTTAAACCTATGCTCACCAAACATCACTCCAAACGCTGCATCCCCTCACAGCCAGTGCCTCTGCAAATTTAACACACTTCTTACGTTTCGCCTCAATAGCCCCACGCCACACATCATAGTCTGCAGATACGCTGCTGAAACAATCACGCTGACTTTTCACCTAGGCATCAAAGATAAGATCCGCCGCACTAACTGTTTGAGAATGAAAAAGCAGGATAAAGATAAATAAACACTTCTCACAAAAACTCCCTTTCTGTGATGAATAGGCACGCTCAGACTTGGTGATAGCCTCATAAAATAGCGCCTCTAACCTGAAGTAAGTTGAATCGCCTCACTTTGAGGCATCAAGGTGCCAATGAAATACGGGCCATTCCACTTTTTCTTGCTCATTTACTGAACACTGTCCATTCTAAATTATCTAGAAAATCATTGGCAATTCATAAATATCCCACCAATAATTAACAAACAAAATGCGTGATTAGTTGGCTGTTTCACCTATGTTCAGCTTTACAAATAGTGACTAACTTAAATTGACAACCATAATCGAATCAATGCCATTTTTCTGGAGGCCTAAATTATGACTAGTTCTATCGATGGATTGAATACCGTCGAGATTCTGCGCAAAGGCTTGCCTGCCAGTTCAAAGCAGGACGTAATTATCGTTGGCGCCGGTATAGCTGGTTTAACAGCGGCCAACCTTCTTAAGGATGCCGGGCATTATGTAAGGATATTTGAATCCCAACAACGTAATGGTGGGCGACTTTATACTCATTTTTATCCTGATGGCCGTTATGCTGAGCTAGGTGGTATGCGTTATGCGCCAGGTCACATCCATGCACATACTCTTTTTAAGCAGTATGGCATGACAGTTTTGCCCTTCCCACTATCATATAAAGAAGTCAACTTGAATGGTCGCACGAGTGAAATCAATAGTGTGACGTTGAGGGATATGGGGTTTGATGTGGAACAGTCATTCTCTGAGCTAATGGAAAAAACGATGGCACCAGCATTCAAGGTGTTTGATGACATAAAAGATGAAGATGAAGCATATTACGCGTTTATTAATCAGTATGACGGCTATTCCATTCGAGACTATCTTGTCGAACAAAATCTGACTGATTCAGAGATCGCCGCAATAGCGTTATTAAACAATATAGAAGGGCGTATGGCATTTAATTTTGCCGAGTGGGCCATGTATGTTCGAGAGGATGCTTTTGGTAGTAAGTTGACATACCTCAAGGAAAGCGCTGGTACGCTATGCGATCGGATGGCAGAACCGTTATCTGGCCTCATTCAATATGGCGCAAGGGTCACTGAAGTAAAACAAACAATCTCCAAGGCAGAGGTATCAGTGTTAATAGGAGGTAAAGAGCATACCTATAAGGCAGACGCTGTAGTGATGACTCCACCACCAATAGTCTTACGGCATATCAAAATAGAAGGTATGGATGGGCCTAAACGTGAAGCGGTGAGGTCAGCCTACGCCGGTAGGGCTGCAAAGGTTTTCCTGCAATTTTCCAAACAATGGTGGGAAGATAGAATTGGAACTAATGGGGGAATGTGTATTACAGACTTACCGAGTCGAAATATTGTATTTACGGTAGCTGGGCAAGGAAGTGGTGAGCGAGGACAAATTATTGGCTCTTATACTTGGGAAGCAGATGCTATGGTAATGGCGTCTTTATCCCCGGAAGAGCGAATTTTGAGAGTACTTGACGATGTGGTTTCAATTTATCCAGAGGCACATCAATATTTTGAGGGAGGAGTAGCGCATGACTGGGGAAATGATCAGCATGCTGGTGGAGTAGGTGGATTATTTCAGCCGCATCAGATGACCAGCAAACATTATCAGAGATTATTGCAACCAGTTGGGCGAGTTTGGTTCGCCGGCGAAACCTATGACAGAAAACATCGCAGGTGGATTGAATCAGCAATACGTTCAGCAGTGAAAAACGTATATGCAATAACACAGTCTTATGAGGAAATTCCATGGTTAGATTAAGAATGACAATTACCTCCGATACTGATGGTAAAATTGTAGAGCTCGAAGGTGATGTTACAAAAATATTAGGGTGGGAAATTAAAGAATTAATCGGTAAGCCAGTTATCGAAATTATACCGTTTAAGCATCGCGAGCGACACAATGCGGGATGGGAGCGATGGAATAAAAAAAGCACCAAAAAAGCAATGGGCTCATGGCTACAGGTAGACGCTCGTCGGGTTGATGGAAATACGCTGCCTGTTGAGTTATGCATAACGGAACGAAGTCATGTTGTCACTGCAATTATCGAAACACCAGCAGACATAACACTTCCAAGACTAGATGAAGACTAAGTGAAGTGTTAACTGGGGCCTTGTAGACCAATTCGAGGCATTGGGTACAGTAACCTTAGGGCTTCCGTTTTATTCAATTAGCTAACGAGCAGGCATAGCTAACCTGCTCAATATGTCGCTAAGGAGTTGTTTGAAATGATACATCGCGGTCTCTGACAATTAGCGAAGATAGTAAGCATTGTCGTGCTTCCAGCTCACCTTTAATCATCAGTGCGGCGGCGATAGCAGTGCCTCTGTAAGTTTGGCAGTACCAATACAATAGCGGTCTCACTCCGAATGAGTCGGAAAGGCTTTACTGGAAAACTTATAAAACCGTGGCCAATTTTAGTTGACCACTACTGCTAGATTGCCATGAAGGTTAAACCTTCAGACATACTCCCAACACCCAAGTCGCCAAAAGCTCAACTCCACACTAACAGAAACCAAAAAAACAAAAATGCCCAACCTCATCTAAGGCTGGGCATTATCCTCAAAGTCAGGCTAGACGAAGCCTAGACATTATCTTTGGTCCTCAATCACTACCCCATCATCCGCCAGGGCCCCTGGTGCCACCAGCGCCACCTCCCCTGACAGCTGGGTCTCGGCGCGGATCGACGCCTGCACGGCGGCGATATCCAGCTGTGGCCGCATCGTCTCATCCACCTCACACAGCAGGCGCATCACATCATTATCCTGCTGACGGGTAACGACGAGTCGCACCTTCACAATGCCGGGATGACGGGCGCGCACCCGCTCTACCTGCTCTGGGTGTACAAACAGCCCCTTCACCTTAGTGGTCTGATCGGCGCGTCCCAGCCAGCCCTTGATACGCACATTGGTGCGACCGCAGGCACTCGTGCCCGGCATGATGGCCGACAGATCGCCGGTGGCAAAACGCACCAGGGGATAGTCGCGGTTAAAGCTGGTCACCACCACCTCACCCACCTCGCCCTCGGGCACAGGTGTCAGGGTGCCAGGCCGCACTATCTCGACGATGATATCTTCGGCGACCACCAGGCCTTCACCCGAGACGCTCTCGAAGGCGATAAGCCCCAGGTCTGCGGTGACGTAGGCCTGCTTGACGTCGATGTCCGCCGCCTCGAAGCTGGCCTTGAGGGATGGGGTTAACGCCTCGCCAGACACCAGTGCCTTAGTGATCGAGCTGGTGTCCATCCCCTGCTCCCTGCCTTTCTCCAGCAGTATGTTGAGAAACGAGGGGGTGCCACAGTAGCCATTGGGTTTGATTGAGCTTATCAGCGCCAGCTGCATCTCGGTCTGCCCAGGCCCCGCCGGGATCACTGTACAGCCGCAGGCCTTGGCGCCCGAATCCATGATGAAACCGCCGGGCGTCAGATGATAGGCGAGGCAGTTCTGCACCGTATCGCCGGGGCGGAACCCGGCGGCGAAGAAGGCCTGGCCCATGCGCCACCAGTCATGGCCGTCACACTCGGGATCTAGGATAGGCCCTGGCGACTGGAAGATGCGGCCACTTGGCCTGTCTGGCGTCATACCGGCAAAGGGTGGCTGCTCTGCCTGCAGACGGATCAAATCGGCCTTACGGGTAATGGGTAGGGTTGCCAGCGCCTCGCGGCTATTAATCTGAGTAAGATCTATCCCCTCAAACAAGCGGGCAAAATAGTCGCAATGACGGCTGGCATAGCCGAGCTGCTCGGGCAGCGCCGCCATCAGTTGCTGTTCGCGCTCGGCTGGAGCGATAGCCTCTTGGGGTTTGAAATACTCGGCCATATTGCCTCCTACAGCCAACGCTTACGGCGTTTATAGGACTTTAAGTTCTTGAAGCTCTTGCGGGTCTCGTTGCCGCCGCCCAGATAGAACTCCTTCACATCTTCGTTGTTGAGCAGCTGGGCCTTGGTGCCGTCGAGCACTATCTTGCCCGACTCCATGATATAGCCGTAGTTAGCGGCCTTGAGGGCATAGTTGGCGTTCTGCTCCACCAGCAGCATGGTGATCCCCTGCTCGCGGTTGATCTTCTCAATGATGCCAAACACCTCTTTGACCAGCAGGGGCGAGAGACCCATAGAGGGTTCGTCCAGGCAGATCACCTTAGGTCTGGCCATGAGGGCGCGGCCGATGGCCAGCATCTGCTGCTCACCGCCCGACAGATAACCCGCCAGTCCGGTGCGCTCCTTGAGGCGCGGGAAGTAGTTGAACACCATCTCGATATCCTGGTTCACCTGGCCGTCGCGGCGGGTATAGGCCCCCAGTTTCAGGTTTTCGATCACCGTCATATCCTCGACGATGCGGCGTCCCTCCATCACCTGAAACAGGCCGGAGCGCACCACGTCATCGGCATTCTTCACGTCGATACGCTCGCCCATGAAATGAATGTCACCGCGGGATACCTCGCCATTTTCCGTCTTAAGCAAACCTGAGATCGCCTTAAGGGTGGTGGACTTACCGGCGCCGTTTGGCCCGAGCAGGGTAACTATCTCCCCCTGGGGCACCTCTATGCTCACGCCGCGTAGCACCTGGATCACATCGTCATAGACCACTTCGATATTGTTGATCGAGAGAAGTGGTGTCTCGGGCTTTAACTGCACTGCTTGTGTCATAACAACTCCAAGGTCAAGAAGCGAGCCGGGCAAGCCTGACCTGCCCGGCAAATGGTAAGAGATTAGTAGCCTAACCAGTCGGTACGGCGCTCAAGGGTCACCTGATTCACCTTCTCGACCTTGATGTCGCCATGGTTAAAGTTACCCTTGTAGATGTTGACCTGGTTGATGCCGCGGTGATCCTCTGGGGTCCAGGTGGCTGCCAGGCAGACGCCCTCTAGCCCTTTAGGTACCCAGTTTTTGTGTGCGTACATGCCCTTCTTCACGTTCTCACCCGTGATACCGCCGTTGGCCTTGGCCCACTCCATCGACTCCTTCATGAAGTAGGTCGAGCAGACGCCGCGGATATAGTGATGCAGACGCTCCTCTGTGCCCGTGCTGTCAGACATCTTAGAGATCTCACGCACCAGCTTCATGCCGGGTACATCGTCGGTCCAGAACGGCGTCATGGTTGGGAAGATATAGTTTCTCACCCCCTCACCGGCCGCCTTAAACACCAGCTTGTCGCCGCCCCAGATGTTAGACATAAACTGGATATCGGTACCCACAGTGTCACAAGACTTGATCAGCGACTGTACCGAGCCCCCCAGGTTACCGATATAGCCGTAGTTGGTGCCCGAACTCTTGAGGCTCAAGCACTGGGCCTTGAAGTCGCCCGGCTTCATGGAGATCACCACAGATGGCTGCACGTCGAAGCCCAGCTCGGTGGCATACTCGGCGCAGGCCTCTTTAGGCGCGTTAGGGAAAGGATGGTTGGCGCCGATATGGGTAAACTTAGGCTTGCCCTTACCACCCTTGGCCTTCCAGTCATCGGCCGCCCACTGCACCAGGCCGCGACAGGCATCCGAATAGGATGCGCCATAGAAGAAGTTATAAGGCGCCGGCTTAGTGGTCTTAGGGTTCTTGCCCTGAGGGTCTGTCAGGTGGCCCGAATAGGAGGCCGAGAAGATAGGCGTCTTATCCTTGGCGGCGAAGGAGATCAGCGCCTCGGTGTCGGCCGTCCCCCAACCCTGCATGGCCACCATGTTCTTACGCGATAGCCACTTCTTATAAGAGGCGATCGCCTGGGGCACCTTGTAGGCGTAGTCTATGGTCTCATACTCCAGCTTTGTGCCGTCGATACCGCCGTGGGCATTGATATAGGCCAGGGCGTCACGCACTCCATCGGCGTAGGGCTTACCCACGAAGGCGGTGGGCCCTGACATGTCAGCCAGGTGGCCGACAAAAACCGTATCCTCGGCCTGGGCAGCGCCGGCGGCAAAGGTTAAACAAGCAAGCGTGGTGCTAAGCAGTATTTTTTTAGTCATCGTTTTCTTCCTTCAACATGATCCATAAAGATTGAATGCGGTTAAGGCAGCGCTACAGCCGGGTTTAACGCTCATTGCGATTCAAACTGTGTCGGTTTTACAGCAAATTGATTTGTCTTCGCCCTTATCTGTCCTCGACTTAGTAGGCGAAGGGGTAACACTTCCAGTAATTCTTGATCTGTCCCCAGCGATGGGCCAGTCCCTCAGGCTCGAAGATGAGGAACAAAATGATCACCAGGCCGATAGCCATCTCCTTGATGTAGGCCAGGCCGTCGGTGACCATGGGCAGGTTGCCGAAGTCTGTGTATTTCATCAGGCCGACTATCCCCTCTAACACCTCGGGCAGCAGCACCATGAACACCACGCCCATCAGAGTGCCCTTGATTGAACCCAGGCCGCCGATGATCACCATGGCCAAGAACTGAATCGACATTAAGATGGTGAAGCCCTCGGACGAGACATAGCCCAGGTAGTGGCCATAGAGGGCACCACCTATCCCGGCGTAGAAGGAGGAGATACCAAAGGACAGCAGACGGTACTTGTTGAGCTTGACCCCCATGATCTCCGCCGACAGATAGTGGTCGCGCACCGCCACGAAGGCGCGGCCGTCACGGCTACGCATCAGGTTACAGCCCCAGATGTACATGAACACCAAGGCAAACAGGGCGATGAAGTAGAAGCTCATATCGGTATCGAAGTCGAAACCGAACAGGCTGACGGGCGCCGCCATGGCCCCGGCCGCACCGCCGGTAAACCACTCGGCGCGGCCGAAGAAGTCCTGAATGATGAACTGCGCCGCCAGGGTGGCGATGGCCAGATAGAGTCCCTTGATTCGCGCCGCCGGCATACCGAACATCATGCCGACGCCCATGGTGAGAAAGCCCGCCAGCGGAATACAAAACACCACAGGGATGTTAAAGCTGGTGTTGAGCCAGGCCGAGGCGAAGGCGCCGAAGCCAAAGAAGGCGCCGTGGCCCAGGGAGATCTGCCCGGTGAAACCCACCAGGATATTGAGCCCCAGCGCGGCAATGCCTAAGTAAGAGATCTGAATAAACAGGGTCAGAAAGTAACCATCGAGTACCAAGGGCGCGGCGCAGGCCAGCGCGATCACCAGGCAGGTCACCAGGCGTATGGTCTTGGTCTCAAAAATCGTGTTGTCAGCCTTATAGCTGGTGCGAAAATCCCCGCACGGGCGCATCGCTAAACTAGACATAGAAAACTCCTTGAACTGCAATAGGGTCGAACGTAATTAGGTGTGTCATGGCTATGCTCCTTAGATGCGCTCGATGTCGCGGGTACCGAACAGGCCATAGGGCTTGAACCAGAGGATCACCAACAGCACATAGAAGGGGGCGATGTTGTACAGGTTACCCACATGCAGCCACTGGCTGTCGAAGAACTCGGCAACGTTTTCCAGCACACCTATCACCACGCCACCGACAATGGCGCCGACGATAGAGTCCAGTCCGCCCAAGATCACCGCGGGGAACACCTTGATACCTATGGTCGAGAGCGAGTCTGACACGCCGTTCACCATGCCTATCACCACACCGGCCGTGGCCGAGACGGTCGCGGCAATGCCCCAGCTCATGGCAAACACCTGCTTGACCGAGATCCCCAGGCTCTGGGCTACCTGCTGGTCAAACGCCGTGGCACGCATCGCCAGGCCATGCTTGGAATATTTAAAGAAGAGGAAGAAGGCGGCCATGATCAAGATGGCGATGATGGTACTCATCAGGTACGCCAGCTCTATGTTGAGGCCGAAGATGGCGATAGACTGGGTATCGAACACCTTAGGGTAGCTCTGTGGCGAGACGCCGAATATCCACTTAGTCAGCGACTGGAAGAAGATAGACAGGCCGATAGTCACCATGATCACCGAGATGATGGGCTCACCTATCATGGGGCGCAGCACTATCATCTGCAGCAGCACGCCGAACACCGCCATGAAACAGAGGGTGAACAGGAAGCCGACAAAAAACGGCAGCTGGAAATAGGTGAGAAACGCCCAGCAGACCCAGGCCCCCACCAGCAGAAACTCGCCCTGGGCAAAGTTAACGATCTGGGTCGACTTGTACACCAGCACGAAACACATACCCACCACGCCATACAGCAGGCCGACGATCAGGCCGTTGACGATGAGTTGCAATAAGAGTTCAAAGTTCATGATGCTCTCCTTTGAGTGGCGTCGCCCTCGAGACGATGCTGTGGCGCGATCACTGTCGCCACCTTGACTTGGGTTTGAATGCGCGACTTGGTGCCGTCCTGGAAGGTGATCACGGTATCGATATCCACATGGGGCTGATCGCCATAGATGGCCTCGATGATCTCGCCATACTTGTCGGCGATGACACCACGTCTCACCTTACGGGTACGGGTCAGCTCGCCATCATCGGCGTCCAGCTCCTTGTAGAGCAGCACAAACTTGTTGATCTTCTGCGCATCGGGCAGGGTCTCGTTCACCCGCTCCACCTCGGCCTGTAGCTGCTGATACACCTCGGGCAGGCTCGACAGGTTGGTGTAGTTGGTGAAGGCCAGTCCCTGCTGCTCGGCCCACTTGGAGACGATGCTGAAGCGGATACACAAAATCGCGGACAGATAGGGCTTGTCCTTGCCCAAGATCACCGCCTCACCGATGAAGGAGGAGAACTTGAGCTTATTCTCGATATATTGCGGCGAGTACTGAATGCCCTGGCTGGTCTTGGCCAAGTCTTTGATGCGGTCGATCACCACCAGATGGCCCGACGGCTTGAAGTAACCGGCGTCCCCTGTGTGCATCCAGCCATCTTTGACATCTTCATCGAAAGCGGCCTGATCGCCCAGGTAGCCATTGAACATGCCCACCGTCTTGGCTATCACCTCACCCACCCCTTCGCTGTCGGTGTTGATCACCTTAAGCTCGGCGGTATCGAAGGCCACACCGACAGTATCGTAATCCACGTCATGTTCGTCGTGTATTGTATAAGCGCCACACATCTCGGTCTGACCATAGAGCTGACGCAGCGGCACGCCGATCGCCTGGAAGAACTTGAAGGTATCCGGCCCCATGGCCGCGCCGCCTGTGGCCGCCGACTTGAGGAAGGAAAACCCTAACCGGTCACGCAGCGCCTTCATCAAGATGATGTCGGCCAGCTTAGAGCGTCTGCCCTCGGCAAGTCGCTGCTCGGCGCGCTTCATGGCAAAGTCGAACAGCTTTTGCTTGAGCGGGGTCGAGTCCATCATGCGCGCCTTGACGTCGGCGAGGATCCCTTCCCACACCCTAGGTGCCAGCAGCACGAAGCTTGGACCTATCTCGCGCAGATCCGCCATCATGGTTTCCTGCTCTTCGACGAAGTTCACGATCTGACGGGCGATGAGCGCCTGGCCTACGGCGTAGACCTGCTCCATGATCCAGGGCAGCGGCAGCACGGAAACATAGTTGTCGCCCGGCGCGCGGGGATCGGCCCGCAGGTAGGAGCAGCAATGGTCGATAAACTTGCTGCCCTGTAGCAATACGATCTTGGGCTTAGAGGTGGTGCCCGAGGTGGTGCAGTAGATGGCGATGTTCTCCGCCTTGCCCGCATCCACCAGGTTGTCGTAGCGGCGCGGATCTGTGTTGTCCACCTCCTGGCCGATTCGATAGATCTCCTCGACGCTGATAAGGCGTGGGTCATCATATTTACGCATGCCGCGCGGGTCACAGTAGACGATATATTTTACCGAGGGGATGCTGTCGCCCAGCTCCAGCAGCTTGTCACACTGCTCCTCATCTTCGGCGACGATCACCTTGGCCTCGCTGCGATTGAGCAGGTAGGCCACCTCTTCGTGCAGCGAGTCTTGATAGACACCCAGGGAGAAACAGGCCAGCGCATGGGCGGCGACTTCGCCCCAGACCCACTCGGGACGATTCTCCCCCAGCAGGGCGATGGTGCTGTGGGACTCGATACCCAGGTGGTCGAAGGCCAGCGCCATCCACTTCACCCGGTTGTGATAATCTTGCCAGCTGAATTCGGTCCAGATACCGAACTCCTTCTCGCGCATGGCGACCTCGCTACCCCAGTTGGCCGCATTATGGCGCAGGATCTTGGGAAAGGTGTCGAGTGAGCCC
The DNA here is from genome assembly GCF_023349185.1 of Shewanella aquimarina. Lineage (GTDB taxonomy): Bacteria > Pseudomonadota > Gammaproteobacteria > Enterobacterales > Shewanellaceae > Shewanella > Shewanella aquimarina. The sequence goes on from NZ_JAKIKY010000001.1 coordinate 346,540, forward strand.
ATGTCGAAGGCCCGCGCCGTCGACGCATTATTTACCTGAGTCATTAGCCAACCTCTTGTAATTGCTCGTCATCTTCAAGGCCTAGGTAGGCCTGTCTCACGTGCTCGTCGGCCATCACCGCTTCGGGCAGACCAGAGATCAGTTTCTTACCGAAATCGAGCACCATCACCTCATGGGAGATATCCATCACCACCCCCATGTCGTGTTCAATCATCACCACGGTAATGCCGAACTCTTCATTGAGATCCAGGATATAGCGGGCCATATCCTCCTTCTCTTCCAGGTTCATCCCCGCCATCGGCTCGTCGAGCAGAATCAGCTTAGGGTTGAGGGCCATGGCACGTGCCAGCTCGACTCGCTTGCGCAGGCCATAAGAGAGGGTGCCGGCGATGGATTTACGTACATGGGAGATGTCGAGAAAGTCGATGATCTCCTCCACCTGGCGGCGATGGGTCAGCTCCTCTTTCTGCGCCGGAGACGCCCAGTAGAGCGGGCCGGTGAGCCAGTTGTTCTTCATCAGGTGGTGACGGCCCACCATGATGTTGTCCAGCACCGACATGTGACCAAACAGCGCCAGGTTTTGAAAGGTACGGCCTATGCCGAGATCGGCACGGGCATTGGGCCTGAGATGGGTGACATCCTGATTATCGAAATGAATCGTCCCCTTCTGTGGACGGTAGCGACCCGAGATGCTGTTGAGCATCGAGGTCTTACCCGCCCCGTTGGGACCGATAATCGAAAACACGGCGCCGCGCTCGACCTCGAAGCTCACATCGGTCAGGGCCTTTACCCCACCAAATGCGAGCGAGATCTGATCGACAGTTAAAATGGTATCTTTCACAACCCTACTCCTTTAAACGGCTCTGCCTGGGTATTTCGGCGATGAGTCGCCCCGGCGGATGCCAGGACGAGGGTTAAACGGGTAAAAAAAGCGGGGAGGAATCCCTCCCCCAAGAGCACTTACAAGGCGTAACGCATTGAGAACTGTGCGTAGTTAGAATCGACGTTCTGGTCGTCCAGGGCGAAGTTACCCACTTCGATACCCACGGCCAGTGCCGGTGTCAGGTTTTGGAACAGGTTGACGCTCCACTGACTGCGATCCGCATCCGACTCGTCTGTCTCGATACGGCCATACAGGAAGGTGCTGCGCAGGGTATCTGTCCAGTAGTGACGGTAGGCCGCCAGATAAGAGGTGGTGGTTTCAACCTCTTCACCGATAAGATCTGGCGTCACCCCCAGGCCCACATAACGGCCCACTTCCCCCTGGTGGAACTGGAAGCGCAGATCGTCTTTACCGAAGGTGTTGATGCGACCGGCGATAGAGCCACCGAAGGCGGTTTCGCTGTTGCCGCCCAGGGTATTGAGCTGACGACCCAGGGCCGAGATGGAGACATTACCCCAGTCGCCCTTGAAGTTATAACGGGCTACTACGTCCGGCAGATCGTCGTTAGCGGTATCACCGCCGTGACTCTCAGGGTTCTCGATAGAGACCTGGAAGCCACCTATGTCGTAGCGGATCTGCCCCTGACGCACGAAAGCCAAACCGACTGTGGCACCGGCAAAGTCGGCGGTTTCCGGGATGGCGCTGGTGTTCATGAAGGTGGTCCAGGTCTGACCCACGGTTAAGTCTTTGTACTTGATGAAGGCATGACGCAGACGCGGATGGGCCGAGTTAGACACCACCTGGTTACCGCCACCGCCGAGGAAATCCATCTCGATGAAACCCATCACGTCGCCGTGAACATACTTGGTATTGAAACGAGACTCGTTGGCGAAGATACGGAACTGTGACGCGCTCTCTTCGAGCGGCGTGCCTGTGCCAATCCAGAAGTCGCGATAGCCGACATCGCCGTTAACATAACGGGCATCGACCTTGAGGTAGCCGCCAAACGACAGCTTGCCGTCGTCGCCGACATTAAAGTCATAGCCTGCCATGGCCGAACTGGCCATCAGGCCGAGTGAAGTTGCGATCGTGAGTTTTTTTATTGTTGATATCATCTTGATTATCCCCTTTTGTGGTTGCATTCAAGATGGAGAAATGCCTCCTTTGCCTCAATTGGGAATAGGTAGTAATGCAGCGGTAGTAGGCCAAAGGGCGCAATACGTGAGACTTAGACAGTAAGCACTAATACTTAAGTCGATGGCCGTAAATGCCGACTTTGGCCTTAACTGTGATATGTTGGCTTGAATAACAAAATAAAAGGAGTGAGCCGGGATGGCGAGATAAGCTCCTGAAAAGATAGGATAAGTGACAAATGTTCCCTAACTGGCTTTTGGTCGCCATCAGCATCAGCTACATAGGCCTGCTGTTTTTAATGGCGTTTCTGGGTGACAAGTACCGCGGCAAGTGGTTTGCCGGGCAGCACACCATCATCTACTCCCTGTCGCTGGGGGTCTACTGTACCTCCTGGGGCTTTCTCGGCACCGCCGGACAGGCCGCCAATAACTCCTTCGCCTACCTGCCAGTTTATATCGCGCCTATCCTGCTGTTTATCTTCGCCTGGCCCTTTATCCAGCGGGTGATCCGCGTCTGTCTCAAGCTCAACATCACCTCGATTGCCGATCTGCTGGCGGCCCGATTCGGTAAATCGCCCTTGCTGGCGGTGGTGGTCACCTTCGTCGCCCTGTTCGGCACCCTGCCCTACATCGCGCTGCAACAGAAGGCGATCGTCAACTCCTATGAGATCTTGAGGCAAGACCATCTGCTCTCCTCCTGGCAGCTGGGCCTGGTGGTGAGCCTGATCCTCGCCGGTTTCACCATAGTGTTTGGGGTGCGGGCCATCGACGTGACCGAGCGCCATCCGGGGATGATGCTGGCCATCGCCTTCGAGTCCCTGGTGAAACTCATCGCCTATCTCACCATAGGCATCTTCGTCTCCTTCTTCCTGTTCGACTCCCCCATGGAGATCTGGCAGAAGGCCACAGAGATCAAGCCGATTGCAACCGAGTTCACCTACCCCAACTTCATCTCGCTGTTTGGCCTGCTGATCATAGTGATGTCGGCGTTTCTCTGCCTCCCACGCCAGTTTCAGGTGTTGATCGTTGAGCTCAAATCACAAAAACATGTGCTCTGGAGCCGCTGGACCTTCCCCCTCTATGTGCTAGTGTTTGCCTTCTTCGCCACCCCGCTGGGTCAGGCGGGCAACATCCTCTATGGCGACTCGCTGCAGAGCGATGCCTATGTGCTGTTTCTGCCGGTATTCAGCGGCGATATCTGGCTGGGGCTGTTTAGTTTTCTCGGCGCCATCTCGGCGGCCAGCTCCATGGTGATCATCTCCACCATCGCCCTGAGTACCATGCTGAGTAACGAGATCGTCTTCCCCACGCTATTTAAGATCAACAACATACAGAGCAACGACTTCCACAAGTTCCGCTCGCACCTGCTTAATATCCGCAAGGCGTTGGTGCTTCTGGTGATCTTCTTGAGCTATGGCATGTTTCTCATCGCCCCGCCCGATACCCTGGCATCTTTAGGTGAGGTAGCCTTCGGCGCCATCGCCCAGATCGGCCCGGCCCTGTTTGCCGCCTTCCTCTGGCGTCGGGTCACGCTGATCGGCGTATTGGTGGGGATCTCCAGCGGCTTCGCCCTCTGGCTGGTGCTCAACCTGCTGCCACAGCTCGGCCTCTATGGCCATCCGTTTGCCGGTAGCGGCTACTCCATGACCACTATGGCGACCCTGGTTGGCCTGTTTGTCAACGTGATGGCTATCTGGCTGGTCTCCTCCTTCACCCGTCAGAGCGTGCATGAGCAGATGCAGATAGGCCACTTTATCGAGCGCCCCGAGCTGGATAAGGCGCTGCCCGAGGTGCCTAAACATGTGAACCCCACCGAGCTCGAACTCCTGGTGGCCCGCTTCATAGGCAAGGACAAGGCCGCCCAGGGCTTCTACTCCTTCTTCTCCTGTCAGCCTCAGCCGATTCAAGATAAGAACGCCCATAACCAGGCGCTGATCTTCTTTACCGAAAACATGCTCGCCAGCGTCATGGGGTCGGCCTCGGCGCGCCTGGTGCTCTCCTGCGCACTCCATGGACGCGACATCGCCATCGAGGATGTGGCCCAGCTGGTAGAGGAGGCCTCGAGCCACCGCAAGGAGTTCAGCCGCAGCGTGCTGCACAGCGCCATCGAGAACGCCAGCGAGGGGATATCTGTCATCGACAAAGATCTCAACCTGGTGGCCTGGAATCAGCAATATCTCAGCCTGTTTAACTACCCGGACGACCTCATCTACATCGGCTGCCCCGTGAGGCAGCTGATCGAATATAACCTCAAGTTCGGCAAGGGCTATATTCCCAACCTGGATGAGCAGGTGGAGCGGCGCCTCAACTTCCTGCGACAGGGCAGTCGCCACGCCACCGAGCGCATCCAGCCCGACGGCAAGACGATACGCATTCAGGGCAACCCCATCCCGGGCGGCGGCTTCGTGATGATTTTCTCCGACATCAGCATGTACCGCGAGGCGGAAAAGCTGCTGAAAGAGAAAAACTTAGACCTGGAAGCCAGGGTATTTGAGCGCACCAAGCGCCTGGAGCAGGCCAACCTGCAGCTGGCCAAGTCCAACGCCGAGCTGGCCGAAGCCCTACAGAAGGTAGAACAGGCGCACCAGAAGAAGAGCCAGTATCTGAAGGCCTGTAGCCATGATCTGCTACAGCCACTGTCGGCCGCGCGGCTGTTCTCCTCCGCCTTTGTCCAGGGGGGTCAGCTGTCGAACAAGCAGAAGCAGCAGATCGGCTATATCGACAACGCCCTGCAGGTGGCCAACGAGCTGCTGCTGGATCTCAACGAGGTGTCACGCATCGAGGGCGGTACGGTCGTGCCCGAGATCACCGAGTTTGCCCTGCAGGAGGTGCTCGACTCTCTGGTAGAAGAGTTCAGTGCCATGGCCAATACCACAGAGGCTGAATTTAAGTGTATCAAGACCAAGCTCTGGGTGCGCAGCGACAAGGTGCTGCTCAGACGCATCTTACAGAACCTCATCAGCAACGCGTTTCGCTATGCCGGTGGCGGTCGCATCCTGCTGGGCTGTCGCCGCCACGGCGATACCATCGCCATCCAGGTGGTGGATGATGGCCCGGGGATCCCGGATGACAAGCAGGCGGTGATCTTCGAGCAGTTTACCCGTTTGCAGCACTCGGGCCACGAAGGGGTCAACGGCCTGGGACTCGGGCTCAATATCGCCCAGGGCCTGGCGGAGCTGATGCAGCACAGGCTCACCCTGTCATCTAAGGTCAACCAAGGCAGTATCTTCAGCCTGAGCCTGAACGCCGTCACCCCGAAACTTGTCGAGGAACACGCCAGCCAGCCGGATATTCTCACCCTCAACGGCGTACATGTACTCTGTGTCGATGACGATCCGAACGTGCTGGCAGGCATGGAGGAGCTATTGAAGGGCTGGAAATGTCAGGTCTATACCGCTTCCTCGGCGCAGCAGGCCAAGGCCTGTGTCGGCCAATTTGCCAGTAAGATAGATATAGTACTGATGGACTATCAGCTGGAGAACAATCAAAACGGCCTGGATCTCATGGCCGAACTGCAGGCCATGTCCAGCCGCCCCATCCCGGCGATTCTGATCACCGCCACCATAGACGAAGAGGTGGTGCAGCGCACCAAAGAGTTGGGCTATGGCTATCTGCGCAAGATCATCAAACCCATCGCCCTGCGCGCCGTGATGAGTGCCACCCTGGCCAACAGCCTGCACAACAACTACTCGGCGCAGCCGAGCCCTCACTTTAATCTAGTAGACCCACTGACCGACTAACGAAAACGCCCCGCACCTGAAATCTACAGATGCGGGGCGCTTCTAGCTAGCTCAAACTGGGCCTATTGGTCCTGAACCTCTGCGGCTAAACCTCTGTGGCTAAACCTCTTCCACTTCGGCGGTCAGCGGCGTCTTATCCAGATAGAGCTGACTCATGGCGATCACCGCCTGGGTGCGTGTGTGTACCCCGAGCTTGAGGAAGATAGCACTGGCGTGGGCCTTGATAGTTGCCTCCGACAGGCCCAGTTCATAGGCGATCTGCTTGTTGAGCAGGCCATCGGCGAACATCATCAAGATCTTGTGCTGACGTGGAGACAGGCTGGCTATCTTGCTGCTCATGCTGTCCAACGTGACCGCGCTGAGATCCTCACAGCCCGGCGGCGTCCACTGGCGTCCTGCCATCACGGCATTGATCGCCTTGACCATCTGCTCGACCGGCGAGGACTTGGGAATAAAGCCCGCCGCACCGAAAGACATCGCCTTACCCACGGTGACTTTATCCTCCTGGCCGGAGATCACCACTATCCCGATATGGGGATAGCTATTACGAATATTGACGAGTGTGTTGAATCCATGTGCGTTAGGGATGTTCAGATCCAATAAAAGCAGGTCTGCATCCTGGTGCTGGGTTAAGATCTCATCCAGTGCCGTCACCGTCTCCGCCTCGAACAGCAAAGGCTGATCAAACTGGGTGGTTAGGGTGTTTACGAGTGCTTGTCTAAACAGTGGATGATCATCAGCTATTATTATTTTTAGTGGCTGTAACATTTTTGATCCCTCATATGTACTCATTTCCAGTCTACGCGAACCTTAGAGATTATCAAACAGGCCTAAAAGCCGTAGCCGAGGAAGCACTTGTCAGTTAACATTTACATTACAACTAGATAGCGGCATAAATTTGCTAAAGCCCATCCTCGGCAGTGGCGTCAATATAGACTTATTATCTAGGTCAGGGCGCTATTATTTGTGCTAGAGATGACGTATTGAGGAGATGTTCGGCGCTTAATGGTCCAATAACGGCCCATGGCTCGCACCGAAATGCCCCATGATTTGCCGAGAATCATCTATAGGCGCTGGCTTGAACATATCACACGGCTCACATATTCTAATCAATATCAGCCACGAAAATCATCGCCAAAGCGCTGGGCGAGACAGTACGCCTCGTCACTATTAGCAAGAAGCATAATAGCGCTTCAATACAATAAAAAGATCAATAATTTAAATCCTAACGCTCGACAACAGAAACCATTTAGAGGGAACGCAGTTGCCAGATAAGACAGCATTGGTATTAGGAGGCGGTGGTGCGCGCGCCGCTTACCAGGTCGGGGTACTCAAGGCGATAGTGCAGTTCTATCCCCGTAACCACGGCGTGCCCTTTAAGATCATCTGCGGCACCTCTGCTGGCGCCATCAACGGCACCTCGATTGCTACCCACGCCTCCTGTTTTCACCTCGGCGTACGTAAGCTAGAGTGGGTCTGGCGCCACTTTAACACCCATAAGGTCTACCGCTCCTCTTTCGGCGGCATCTTCTCTCACCTGGCACAGATGGCATTGATGGGACTACAGGATGTGAAGATCAACACAGAAGCCGGTAGCCTGTTCGACAACCAGCCCCTGAGAAATCTGCTGAACAACCTGATTAATTTCGAGCGGATCGATCGCAACATTGCCAATGGCGCCCTGCACGCCCTTAGCGTAGACACCTCCTGCTATAACTCGTCGCGCTCGGTGAGTTTCTTTCAGGCCGCCAAAGAAATTGAAGACTGGAACCGTGCCCGACGTGGCGGGCAGCGCACCCATCTGCATACCGAACACCTGCTGGCCAGCTCCGCCATCCCCCTGGTATTCCCCTCGGTGAAGCTCAATCGCGGCTATTACGGCGACGGCTCAGTGCATCAGCTGGCCCCCCTGAGTAGCCCGATCCATCTTGGGGCGGAGAAGATCATGGTGATCAACTTAGAGAGTCCCCACAAGCAGGTACATAAGGAGTTCGAACATCATCCCAAGACGGCAACCATAGCCGGTCACCTGCTCGATACCATCTTCTCCGACACCCTCAACAGCGATCTCGAGCGATTGCAGCGGATCAACGGCACCATAAACCTGATCCCCGAGGAGCGCCGCCATGAGGCGTCGCTCAAGAACATAGACACGCTGGTAATTAAGCCCAGCGAAGACCTTAGTCTGCTCGCCGCCCAGCACTATCATGAGATGCCCCTGGCGGTGAAGCTGCTGCTAAGGCTGATCGGCATCAACCAGCAATCGGACTCGAGTATCGTCTCCTACCTGCTGTTCGAGCAGTCATACTGTAGCGCGCTGATCAACTTAGGTTATCAAGATGCCATGTGTCAGATAGATGAGATCAAGGCCTTCTTCAAAATCCCCTAGACCAGATTAGCAAGGTGTTGCCCAGACTCATCAGCACTATCCGATGAACAGCCTGGGGTGTGCTGGGTGAGAATGACCTGACTGGCACATTCGGCCCACAGACGATAGCTGCTGGCGCTGGGGTGAAAGCCATCGCTGGCCAGGGCTTCACTCGTCAAGGGTAGCCTTAGCGGCAACAGCTGGCAGGCATTCTGGTCACGGCAAAACTGTTTTAAGGCCTGATTAAATAGCGCCTCTCTTCGCTGCAACACACCGGCCAGAGGCTGAGCAAAGCCGGGAAAGGCCCCCAGGGGTGGCAGTGGCGTCAGCAGCAGCCTGGCATCTGGCGAGTCCTGTAACAGTCCCTCGATAAGTGCGCGGGTCGCGCTCAGCCAGCGCTGTACGCCTATGGGCGAGAGTAGATCGTTGACCCCCAGGGAGATAAGAATGACGTCGACCCGAATCGGTTCTTGCCGGATAAGCCTTAGCGTCTGGGACGTCGTCATGCCCGACTTGGCCAGCAAGCGCCAATGCAGGCGAAAGTGGGGCTGCAACAGCGCCGTCAGCTGACCACTCAGGGCCTCATCCTGACGGGCTACGCCAACTCCGGCGGCGGCAGAATCGCCCAGAATTAGTAGCCTAAGCGGCGGTCCCTCCCCCAGCTCGCCGCAGCGTTCGCCTTCGGGCTCGGGCAACCTGGGCGTGCGCAACTTTACCCACAGGGCCTGCATCAGCAGCAGGGGAGAAAATACTAATAACAGGCTTGCTCTCATCATAGGCTTGCCATCGCTTTAACCCTGAAGCAGATAGTGCTCGGCCTTCTCGATGCGCCGCGGCTTACCCAGGATGATCAATATATCCCCCGGGCGGATCAGCCAATCCAGCTCGGGGCTTTCCACCTCGGCGCCGCTGCGGCGCACCGCCCTCAGCTCCACCCTCAGCTTCTCCCAGGGAATGGCAGAGAGTGGCTGCCCTACCACCTGCGCCCCCTTAGGCAGGGCGACGGCGTGCAGCAGCTCCAGGGTAAAGTCTGTCTCCTCGCCAGAGAAGAAACCATGCAGATATTGGTAGTGATTGCGCCGCTCATACTCGAGGCGCTTGAGGATGCGAGTCAGGGGCACGCCGCACTGATAGAGCACCTGAGACACCAGCATCAGGCTGCCCTCTAAGGTCTCGGGGATCACCTGACTGGCACCGGCTTCCTCTAATGCCTCCATCCCCTCATCGTCACGGGTTCTCACCAAGATCTTGGCCTCGGGCGCCAGCTGACGACACAGGGGCAAGACCTCATCGAGCACATGACTGCTGGTGAAGGTCAGCACGATCAACTTGGCCTGTTTAATCTGCGCCTGCTTGAGGATCGCCCGCTTGGCCACATCACCAAAATAGACAGGCTCGCCGGCCCGGCGCGCCTCGGTCACCCTGGTGGGGTCCCTGTCGAGCACCAGATAGGGGATCGCCTCCGTCTTCATGAAGCGTGCTATGGTCTGCCCTACCCGGCCATAGCCCAAGATCAGCACCAGGTCACTACTCTGCTCTGGGATCGGAATAGTTTCATTGCCCCCCTGCTTGATGGACTTGACCCCATGTAGGCGCCTGGCGATATCCACGCTGTGGCGCACCAACCAGGGGGCCACGGCCATGGAGAGTACCGCCACCATCACCAGCTTAGTGCTGACGGTGATCTCCAGCAGTTGATAGTTAACCGCCAGCGCCAGCACCACGAAGCTGAATTCCCCCACCTGCGCCAGGCTGATGGCTGTCGCCACCGAGGTACGAAACGACTCCTTGGCGGCCCTGAGTAGACCAAAGACGATCAATGCCTTGGCGATGATCACCGCCACCACCAACAGAATCACCTGCCACCAGAAGGTGATCACCAGGCTAAAGTCGAGCAGCATACCAATAGAGATGAAGAAGAGCCCCATCAGCAGATCCCTGAAGGGACGAATATCAGCCTCCAGCTGGCGTTTATATTGGCTCTCGCCAAGCAGCATACCGGCGATAAAGGCCCCCAGAGCCATGGAGAGGCCAAGCCACTGGGTCAAGGCGCCTGTCACCAAGGCCACGACCAGGGTTGAGAGGACAAATAGCTCGTTGGAGCGAGAGCGGGCCACCTCGTCAAATACCTTAGGTAGCGCCCACTTACCCACGGCCATCAGCGCGACAAAGGCCAGTACCCCTTCGCCCATGGCGAGCAGTATCTCATGCCAGCTGAGCATCTCACCATCAGAGGCCAGCAGCGGCATGAGAATCAGCAGGGGCACCACTGCCAGATCCTGAAACAGCAGCACACTGACCGACAGCTCCCCGTGACGCCGTCTGAGCCAGCCGCGCTCGTTGAGTAACTTCAAGACGATGGCGGTAGAGGAGAGGGCTATGGCCGAGCCCACCACGATAGACTCGCTCAGGTTAAGGCCCATCAACATGCTGATGCACATGGTTAAGACGGCAGTCACGAACACCTGGGCGCTACCCAGGCCAAACACTGTGCGACGCATAGCCCACAACCTGGGCAGAGAGAATTCGAGGCCGAGAGAGAACATCAAGAGCACCACCCCCAGCTCGGCCACCGAGTGGATCTGCTGCTGGGTGAACCAGTTGAACGCAGAGGGGCCACTGATCACCCCAGTGATCAGATAGGCCAAGATCGCCGGCAAGCCCACCCGCCTAAAGAGGGCGATCGCCACTATGGCCATCATCAACATCAAAAGGATCTTAACCAGTATACTGTGTTCCATTAACGCTCCATTCTACTTGCGCCGCCCTCAATTAAGCCTGCCCCAATTCGCCCCGTGGCGCGACCTCATAGTGTCAAGTTTATTGCCACAGTCAAAATACTGTCATCATCTAAGTTGCTGCTACCTCAGACTAACTCAATGACAAATATAAACAAAATCATCATTTAGTATTAGGCACGATTTTTGCTTTATATAATCTATCTCGGGTCCGTTACATTGTGGAGTAAAGATTATGGACTTTGCCTTAGCGACAGAATTTTCGTTTGACGAATATCGCTATCAGCCAGATCACCATCACAATACAGTCGGTGCGCCTAACCTGGTCACCGTCATGCAGCAGCTGCATGAGAGCCTAGATCCACGGACGGTATTTGCCTGCTACGGCAAACTCATGGGACAACACTTGCCTGTGCAGGGAATCACCCTGTGCTATAAAGAGTATCAGCTAAGCTGGGGCGGTGAGCAAGGTTTACTAATAAAACAAAACCTTAGCCATGATGGGGTGAGCATCAGCATCGCCTATCGTCTGTCGGCGCCGCTGATCAAGCCACAGACAGAGCTGCTGTACCAGTTGCAATCGCTGTTGTTGAGCCCTCTGGTAAACGCCATCGCCTACCAGCAGATGGCGAGACAGGCGATGCACGACTCACTCACCCAGCTTGGCAACCGCCGCTACTATGAGCAGAGTCTCAAACAGGTACTGGCCCGCGCTCAACGCCACGGCGACGCCATCACCCTGGTGGTGCTGGATCTCGATAACTTCAAGAGTCTCAATGATAAGTATGGTCACCTGGTCGGTGATGAGGTGCTGAGTCAATTCGGCCAGACGCTGAGTCAGGCGATTCGCGACAGCGATCAGGCCTTTCGCATCGGCGGGGACGAATTTGCCCTCCTTATCGAAGGCGATGCCCAGGCGGCAAGCGTGCTATGTGAACGTATCCTCGCCATGATGGAGCACGATACCCTGCTGAATAAGTTTCAGGTGCAGACCAGCATAGGCGTGGCTCAGTGGCAGCTAGGTAATGAAACCGAGACCCTGTATCTCAGGGCAGACAAGGCCCTCTATCAGGCCAAGGCGGCGGGACGTCGCTGCTACCGCGTCGACTAGCAAGCGACCTAAACTAACTTTGCTAAAATCGTGGCGAAAATTGTATCAAAAACTAGTCACGCGGCAGCAAAGGACGCCGCCATGTGAGTCCTATCCCGGCGTTAGGCGAGGCTAAACTGCCAGCCGCCCTCGCCCTCAGCCGCCAGATAACGTTTATCCACCCAGAGCCCGACTGCGGCCACTAAGTGTTCGCCTGCGAAAATCAGCGGGATCCGCCCGCGCTCCCAGGGCGGCACGGCAAACTCTTGCCACAGCTTCTTCAGCTCCCGCCCCTTGTCTCGCCCATGGGGGTGACAGCGCAGCGCGCCCGGGGCGCCAAAACGCAGCGTCACCTCATCACCTTCCAAAAGCAGCCGAGGCCCAGTCATGCCCCACTTAGCCACTAACTTGCTGTGGCTATCGAGGGGCCAGCTTAGCTCGCTCGCACCTTGGGATAGTGTGTCAAGGCTCAGGCCTGACAAGACTTGCTCGCACCTTGGCTCAACCTCGACAGGGTCCAGATAGAGGGATTGCTGAAAACGTCTCAGCACCATAGATTTGATACGAATCGCCACCTGCGCATCGGCCTTGGCCTCGAGCTGCGCCAGAATATCGGCAAGCTGCGCCGCCGAGGGCAAGGCGAAACCACTATGTTCGATAAAGCCCCGCAGTAGATGGGGGCGCCAGCGCTTGGGTTCTTGCGCCAGCAAGGTGAGATCCAGCACTGGCTGCCGACTATAGGGCACAGACATCAGCATGGCGGGTAAGCGAAGACTCACCTCCTCGTCGATAAGCGCCTGCTGCTCGGCGCACAGCTGGGCGCTGCGACTCGCCGTGGAGGCAAAGGCCGGCCAGCGCGCCGTGAGGGTCGGCAGCACTTCATTACGCAAAAAGTTACGGTCGAAGCGACTGTCCTGGTTACTCTCATCCTCGATATGCTCAAGCCCCAGTGCCTTAGCAAACGCCTCAATCTGGGCGCGGGAACAGGTCAGCAGCGGCCTGAGCAACAGATTCTCTGGGGTAAAGGCCTGCACCTCTCCCATGGCCGCCAACCCCTTGGGCCCAAGGCCGCGCTTGAGCGCCAGCAATAGGGTCTCGAGTTGATCGTCCTGATGATGGGCAGTAAGCAGAATATCGCCAGGGGCCAGCTCACTTAACAGCGCGTCGTATCTCGCCTCGCGAGCCGCCGCCTCCAAGCTGATGCGGGCGCCGCTGGCTACGGTCACCGATTTAACCGCTATAGGCAAACCATAGTCATGGGCGCGGCGCTCACAATGAGCCTGCCAGGCGCCAGCATTGCCGCTGAGGCCATGATGCACATGCACCAAAAGATATTGATACTCGGGATGCGCCTTGGCAAAACGGCTCAGCCCATAGGCAAGCACCTCTGAATCGACGCCGCCACTGTAAGCCAGCACTAACTTCATAGCTGGCTTAGTGCCGGGCTCAGGTGCGACACGCGCCAGCAACTGGGTCAGTGCCGCAGTCGGACAGAAGCTATCCTGCGCCATCTAGAAGAGGATCCTTACCTTGTCTGAGCCGGTCAGTGTCTCCAGCGCCAGCATCAGCTCGTCGGTCGGATTGACCCGCCACTCATCCCCCAGCCTGAACTGGGCCTTGGCGGTGGGCTGAGCATAGTTGATCACCAAAGGTACACTCCCCGCCTTCCAGGGCTCGACAGCTTGTTGGAACTGACTGAGCCAATCGGGATTGATGCTCTCGCCATCCAGATCGACCTCGACCGCGTGGGCGAAGTGACTGCGCGCCTCACCCATATCGATGATGTTGCGGGCCGTCATGCGATTGCCGCCGGAGAAGTCGTCGAAACTCACCTCTCCTTCGACGATCAGGATCCTGTCTTTCTCCAGCAGTTCGCCAAATTTCTCAAAAGCCTCGGTAAACAGCATCACCTCGAGGCGGGCACTCTTGTCATCCAGCGTCACCAGGCCCATCTTGGAGCCGCGTTTGGTCATCATCACACGGGTAGCCACCACCAGGCCTGCGGCCTTGGTGGTCTTGCCCCGCTCGGTAGGATGCACATCCTTGAGCCTGCCCGAGGTATAGTGCTTCAGCTCCTTGAGATACTGATTGATGGGGTGGCCGGTGAGATAGAGGCCCAAGGTCTCCCGCTCGCCTTCGAGCCACACCTTATCGGGCCAGGGCGTGCAGTGCACAAACTGCTGCTTGTTATCTTCCGGCTCGCTGTTGAGCAGGCCGAACATGTCGTGCTGGCCAATCGCCTCGGCCTTGGCGTGCTGATCCGCGGCGCGTATCGCCTCTGGCAGGGTCGCCATCATGGCGGCGCGGTGCGGCCCCAGGTTATCCAGGGCGCCGGCGCAGATCAGTTTTTCGATAACTCTTCGATTGAGCTTCTTGAGATCGACCCTGGCACAGAAGTCGAACAGATCCACGAATGGACCTTCTTCACGGGCCTTGAGGATCGATTCCACCGGCCCCTCACCCACGCCCTTGATGGCGCCGATGCCATAGACGATGTTGAGGTCGTCGTCCACGGTGAAACGGAACAGGCCCTTATTGACGTCCGGCGGCAGCAGCGGCAAGCCCATGCGCTCACACTCGTCCACCAGGGTGACGATCTTGTCTGTGTTGTCCATATCCGCCGACATCACCGCCGCCATAAACTGTGCCGGATAGTGGGTCTTGAGCCAGAGGGTCTGGTAGGACACCAGGGCGTAGGCGGCCGAGTGCGACTTGTTAAAGCCGTAACCGGCGAACTTCTCCACCAAGTCGAAGATCTTCATCGCCAGCTCGCCATCGACGCCGTTCTTCACCGCCCCCTCTTCGAAGATACTACGCTGCTTGGCCATCTCCTCGGGCTTCTTCTTACCCATAGCACGACGCAACATATCCGCGCCGCCCAGGGTGTAGCCAGCCAGTACCTGGGCGATCTGCATCACCTGCTCCTGGTAGAGAATGATGCCGTAGGTTGGCTCTAGGATCGGCTTGAGACTCTCGTGTTGCCACTGTTGATCCGGATAGGAAACCTCTTCACGACCGTGCTTACGCTCGATGAAGTTATCTACCATGCCCGACTGTAGCGGCCCGGGTCGGAACAGGGCCACCAGTGCGATCATATCTTCGAAACAGTCAGGCTGTAGTCGCTTAATCAGGTCTTTCATGCCGCGGGATTCCAGCTGGAATACGGCGGTGGTCTCATAGCGCTGTAGCAAACGGAAGGAGGCCGGATCATCCAGCTCGATCGCCTCGATACGCACCGGCTCTTTGCCCTGCTTCTCGAGGTGCGGATTGATCATCTGCAGCGCCCAGTCGATGATGGTCAGGGTCCTGAGACCCAGGAAGTCGAACTTCACCAGCCCCGCGGTTTCCACGTCGTTCTTATCGAACTGAGTAACAGGGTTGTGGCCCTCGGCATCACAATAGAGCGGCGCAAAGTCGGTGATCACAGTCGGGGCGATCACCACGCCCCCGGCGTGTTTACCCGCGTTACGGGTGACCCCTTCGAGCACCCGACACATGTCGATGAGATCTTTAACCTCTTCGTCGGCATCATAGGCCTCGGGCAGCGCCGGCTCGGCCTCGAACGCTTTGGCCAGTGTCATACCGGGCTCTGCCGGGATCATCTTAGAGATGCGGTCGACGAAGCCATAGGGGTGACCCAGCACACGGCCCACGTCACGCACCACGGCCTTGGCCGCCATGGTACCGAAGGTGATGATCTGTGACACGGCGTCGCGGCCATAGAGATCGGCCACGTGATCGATCACCTCGTCGCGTCTGTCCATACAGAAATCGACATCGAAGTCGGGCATGGAAACACGTTCTGGGTTAAGGAAACGTTCGAACAGCAGGTCGAATTCCAGCGGATCCAGGTCGGTGATCTTAAGGGCATAGGCCACCAGAGAACCCGCCCCCGAACCACGGCCAGGACCGATAGGGATGCCGTTGTCCTTACCCCACTGGATGAACTCCATCACGATGAGGAAGTAGCCGGGGAATCCCATGTTGTTAATTACGGTCAGTTCGACGTCGAGACGCTCGTCGTACTCGCCCCGGCGCTCGGCGCGCTCCGCCTCCTCTGGGAAGAGGAACTCGAGACGCTCCTCCAGGCCCTTCTTGGAAACCTCGACCAGGTAATCTTCGATGGAGAGGTCACCGGTGGGGAAATTCGGCAGGAAGTATTCACCGAGTCTCACCGTCACGTTACAGCGCTTGGCAATTTCGACACTGTTTTGCAGCGCCTCGGGGATATCGTCAAACAGCTCGCACATCTCATCCTGGCTGCGGAAATATTGCTGCTCGCTATAGCGGCGCGGCCGCCTTGGATCTGCCAGGGTGAAACCATCCGAGATGGCCACACGGATCTCGTGGGCCTCAAACTGCTCCGGCTGTATGAAGACCACCTGATTGGTGGCCACCACAGGTAGCTCTTTCTCACCCGCCAGCTCGACGGCCATATGCAGGTAACGCTCCTCGTCGGGGCGACCGGTGCGGATCAGCTCGAGATAATAACGGTCGGGGAAATGGGTCTGATAGAAAGCGACCAGGGAATCCACCTGACCGCAGTTACCCTTGAGCAGCGCCTTACCGACGTCGCCATCTTTGGCACCAGAGAGCAAAATCAGCCCTTCGCTGTAGCGCTCCAGCCAGGCCTGGTCGATCACAGCCCTGTCTTTTACATGGCCACGCAGATAGGCATCACTGATCAGCAGGGTGAGGTTCTTATAGCCCTCGTTGTTCATCGCCAGCACTGTGATAGAGCAAAACTCGTCCTCGAAGCCCGGCACAAGCATGAAGAAGTCACAACCGACGATGGGCTTGATCCCCGCGCCGTGGCAGCCGCCATAAAACTTCACCAGACCACAGAGGTTGGTGTTGTCGGTCAGGGCCAGCGCGGCCATCTGATCTTCACTCGCCTTGGCGAGAATGGGCTTGACCTTGGCCAGGCCATCAGACATGGAAAAATCACTGTGTACGCGCAGGTGCACGAAACGAGGTTCTGACATATGGAGGTTCTAATTTAGTTAGCTAGTTTTCTAATATTTATGCGACGAACTATTCCCGTAAAAGAGTCGCCTTGAAAAGTCACCTTTAAAGAGCAACCTTGAAAGAGTATCAGAGTCACACACAGGGCACCAGTGGCGCCCCGGCGCATCGACTCAACAGGCGTCGAGACGCTCCTTGACCGGCCTGAAGCTCTTGCGGTGCTCGGCCAGTACACCATGGGCCTCGAGCGCCTCAAAATGGGCCTTGGTGGGATAGCCCTTGTGCTTGGCAAAGCCATACTCTGGGTAACGCTCATCCAGGGCTTCCATCTCTCTATCGCGCACCACCTTGGCAACAATCGATGCGGCGCTGATGGCCGGGATCAGGCCGTCGCCCTTGATCACCGCGTGGCCCTCTAGGGTGGCGTCCTCGAAGGCGGGTACCCGATTGCCGTCGATAAGCACCCTATCGGGTCTGGCCCGCAACCCAGCCACGGCGCGCTGCATCGCCAGCATGGTGGCGTGCAAGATGTTGAGCTCGTCAATTTCGCTCGGCGAGCAGCGCCCGACGCTGACATCCAGCGCCTTGGCCAGGATCTCCTCGTAGAGGGCGTCGCGCTTCTTCTCCGACAGCTTCTTGGAATCATTGAGCCCTTCGATGGGAGTGTTAGGGTCCAGCACCACGGCTGCGGTGACCACATCGCCCACCAAGGGGCCGCGGCCCACCTCGTCGACACCGGCGTAGAAGCCACTACATAGCTCATCCACCTGCTGCGGGGTGATCTGCTTATAGATTGCCATTATTTTATCTCCCCTAGTTGGTCTCGATGAGTTCGATAACGGCCTGAGCAGCGCGCGCACTGGCGTCACACCTCAACTGCTGATGCAGGGCCATAAAGGTCGCCATCAAGGGCTTATGATCGCCATCAAGCTGGTTTGCGACGGCCTCGGCTATCTTCTCTGGCGTACAGTCGGCCTGAATCAACTCAGGAATGATCTCCTTACCCGCCAGCAAATTAGGCAGCGAATAGTGGGAGATCTGCATCATCCCCTTGGCGATGCGATAGGTAATAGGCGACACACGGTAGGCGACCACCATGGGACGCTTCACCAGCATGGCCTCCAGGGTCGCCGTGCCTGATGCGAGCAGAATAGCATCCGCCGCGGCCATCACGGTGCGAGACTGTCCCTCCACCAGATGAATGTCGAGATCCGGCGCATGGGTCTTAAGCGCCTGCTCAAACTGGGCGCGGCGCTTGGTATTGACCAGCGGGGTGACAAACTTAAGGTCCGGGTAGCGCTGACGCAATTTCACCGCCGCCTGCACGAAAGGCTCGGCCAGCTGCTTGAGCTCACCGCCGCGAGAGCCGGGTAAAATGGCTAGGTATTCATCATGAGGCGCTAATCCCAACTGCTCGCGGGCACTTACTTTATCGCTTTCCAGCGGAATATCGTCCGCCAGCGTATGACCGACAAAGGTGCAAGGCACATTGTGCTTGTCGTAAAAGGCCTTCTCGAAAGGCAGCAGCGACAGCACCATGTTAGTTGCCTTGGCGATCTTGAAGATCCGCTTAGGGCGCCAGGCCCAGACCGAAGGGCTGACATAGTGGACCGTCTTGATCCCTTGGGCCTTGAGTTTCAGCTCCAGGCCGATATTGAAATCGGGGGCATCGATACCGATGAAGCAATCGGGCTTTAGGGCGGTGATCTCGTCGATCAGCGTCCTGCGTACCTTGAGCAGGCGTGGCAGGCGCGACAACACCTCGACCAGCCCCATCACGGCCAGCTCTTCGAAAGAAAACAGGGATTCAAACCCCAGGGCATCCATCTGTGGGCCACCGATACCGACAAAGCGGGCATCCGGGTATTGCTGTTTCAAGGCCTTGATCAGGCCGGCGCCGAGAATGTCGCCTGACAACTCACCCGCCACCATGGCGAATACTTTTTGATTGCTCTGATTCATCTTCTGTTACTTGCTTATACCAATCCTAATAAATAACTGATCATGCTAGCTTGTTAAAATACTCGGTCACGGCATTATAATTTTTAATTTTATAACAACTACTTACCTAAAAACCATGCCTTTTCCCAAGCGTTTTCCAGCACTAATTCTGCTCACTTACCGTGATTGGTATTACTGAAAATAAAAAAGCCCGTGAATACGAGCTTTTCTTCGATAACCAATACCGATTAATACCGATTAACGCGACCGATTAACCCAACCGATTAATGCAACCGATTAGCGAATAATGCCTCGGCTTGAGTTGACCACAAAGTCCATCATCAGCTTAACCTGCTCATCCTGGGCATCCTCACCCAAGGCGGCAACCGCCTCTTCTACGGTAAAGCCCTTACGATACAAGGTCTTGTAGGCACGGCGTACCGCTAACTGGCTCTCCTTGGAGAAGCCACGGCGTTTCATGCCTTCGCTGTTCAGTCCCCTTGGGATGGCTGGCTGACCCGATGCCATCACGAAGGGTGGGACATCTTGCAGGATCAACGAATAACCAGCAGTAAAGGCGTGGGCACCGATATGAACAAACTGGTGCACGCCTGTCATGCCGCCTAAAATCGCCCAGTCGCCCACATGGACGTGACCTGCGATAGAGGCGTTGTTGGCCATGATCACGTTATTACCCACCACACAGTCGTGGGCGATATGCACATAGGCCATAAACAGGTTGTTGGAGCCGATACGGGTCTCGCTGTTATCCTGCACCGTGCCGCGATGTATGGTGACAGACTCACGGATCACATTGTTGTCGCCGATAATGAGTCGGGTTGGCTCGCCAGCATATTTCTTATCCTGGCAATCTTCCCCTACAGAGGCGAACTGGAAAATACGGTTACCCTTACCGATAACCGTAGGGCCCTTGACCACCACGTGAGAGCTGAGATGACAATCGTCGCCGATCTCGACATCTGGGCCGATGTAGGTCCACGGGCCTATGGTAACATTGTTACCGATTTTGGCATCTGGGTGTACAAATGCTAACTTATCAATCACTTGGAAATCTCTCTGCGGGCACACATGATCTCTGCCGAACAAACTAGTTCGCCATCAACCTTAGCTTCACCTGTGAAGACGCCAATCCCGCGGCGTTCTTTAATCATCTTAACTTCGAAATGAAGTTGGTCACCTGGCTCGACCACACGCTTGAAGCGGGCATTATCGATACCGGCGAAATAGTATAAGGCATCGCTAGATGGCTCATCGCTCATGGTTTTAAACGCTAACAGACCGGTTGCCTGGGCCATGGCCTCGAGGATCAATACGCCTGGCATAACCGGCGCCACAGGGAAGTGTCCCTGGAAGAATGGCTCGTTGATGGTGACATTCTTGATCGCGTGCAGTGTTTCACCTGGCGTAAAGTCGAGGACTCTATCGATCAATAAAAACGGATACCTGTGAGGTAGAAACTTTAGGATCTCTTTGATATCCATCGTATTTAATTGATTTGACACTCAATAACTTCCTTAGCTGCCCTCGGGCAGTTAATCATCTGAATTAACGTTTTTTTCAAGCTGTTTCACGCGCTGGAATAACTCATCAAGTTGTCTGAATCTGACGGTATTACGTCGCCACAACTTGTTTTCCATCGCAATGGTCGCAGAAGAGT
Organism: Shewanella aquimarina; assembly: GCF_023349185.1. Classification (GTDB taxonomy): domain Bacteria; phylum Pseudomonadota; class Gammaproteobacteria; order Enterobacterales; family Shewanellaceae; genus Shewanella; species Shewanella aquimarina. The sequence continues at coordinate 367,076 of NZ_JAKIKY010000001.1, forward strand.
ATACACCAGGCTCGCGAATAACACTCGTCACATTAGTGCCACCCGAGACATGGGTACCGTCGGCAATCGACAGATGCCCTGCTACGGCGCTGTTGCCGCCAATGATACAGTATTTACCTATGTTACAGCTGCCGGCAAAGGTCGAACTGCCTGCCAGCGCTGTGTTTTCACCCACTATAACGTTGTGGGCTATCTGCACCTGGTTGTCGATGATCACGCCATCGTGGATCTCTGTATGATCCAGCGCGCCGCGGTCGATACTGGTACAGGCGCCGATCTCGACACGATTGCCGATACGCACCCCACCGGTTTGTGGGATCTTGATCCACTGACCACGCTCGTTGGCATAACCAAAGCCATCAGAGCCGATCGCTGTGCCCGAATGGACGATACAATCTGTGCCCAGATGCACATCGTGATAAATCGTCACATTGGCCCAGAGTATGGTATTTGAACCTATGATGACATCCTGGCCTAGCACACAGCCGGGACCTATCTGCACATTCTCACCTAAGATGACGTTGGCGCCGATCACCGCATTGGCACCTATGGCGACACCTTCACCCAACTGGGCACTAGGGTCAATAACCGCACTAGGGTGAATGGCCTCGGCGGCCTTAGGCGTGGTGTCGAGCAGCTGGGCCACTCTTGCGAATCCCACATAGGGGTCGGCTAACACTATGGCATTGCCGTTGTAATGCTCCGCCATCTTGGGCGAGAGCAACACGGCAGAGGCTGCCGTGCCTTCTAGCTGACTCTGGTATTTGGTATTTGCCAGAAAGGAGATCTCCCCCGCCTGAGCCTTCTCCAGCGTGGCGACACGGTGAATGGTCACCGTCTCGTCACCCTTGACCTCGGCATTTAGATGGGCGGCGATCTCACTTAGGGTATAACTTGTCATCAATGCTTAGCCTTTGCTCAGAGCTTCAACCACTTTGCTGCTGATGTCTGATGTCGGCTTCACGTAGATCACGGCGCCGCGCTGTAGCACTACGTCATATTGCTCTTTCTCGGCGATGGCGCTGATGGCTTTTTGAACCTTAACCAATAGCTTGTTTTGCTCTTCACCGTTACGACGACGCATATCTTCGTCTAGCGCCTTACCCTTAAGCTGTAGCTCAGCCTTGAGAGACTCCATCTTACGCAGCATCTCAGTCTTCTGAGTTTCGCTCATCAGCGCCGCATCGCGTTGCTGCTTCTCTAGCATGCCGCGAAGCTCGTCCTGCATCTTCTGCACGCCAGCCACACGATCACCGAACTCGGTTTTCAGTGTCTTGCTGACTTCTTCGCGCTGTGGTAGCTGCTCAAATACCGCCTGCATATCGACTACGGCAATTTTTTCAGCTTGTGCCGCAATAGGCGCACCCAACAAAACCAACACCATCATTGCGCGATTAAACATCTTATTCAAAATAAACTCCTTATAATCAGCAAAACTTGCCGATGACTTTTTATTTAAATTAGTTCTACTTTAGAAAGTTTTACCAATGTTGAACGAGAAGATCTCTGTGTCATCATCTTCATATTTTTTGATTGGCCATGCAAGACTAAATACCATAGGTCCCATGGGCGACAACCATTGCACGCTCATCCCCGCCGAGGCGCGGATGCGCCCTGGGTCTGAATAGTCCGACAGCTTGTCAAACTGCTCAGCCGGCAGGAAGCGATAGGCGTCATAATCGAACTCGGTATCCCAGACGTTACCCGCATCGACGAAGAAGCTGGTACGAACCGAGTTGGTGTAGGCCTCATCCAAGAATGGGGTTGGCACTATCATCTCGACACTCGCCGTGGCAATGGCATTACCACCGATAGAGCGACCATCACTTACCGTGACACGGTTAGGATCGCCAGGCAAGGTACAGGTATCACCGGCAGGATCCGGCGAGCAAGGCTCGCTGCCACGGTACAGGTAGAATGAACGTGGACCGACAGAGTTAGACTTGAAGCCACGCAGTGAGCTGCTACCACCCGAGTAGTAGTTCTCCCAGAAAGGTAGGATCTGGTCATTGTCGTTAAACTGGCCATAACCGTTACCATAACCCAGGCGCGCCTTAGTCAGGAGCACGAAGCTGTGACTACGGTTGATTGGCCAGTAGAAGCTGGTATCGAAATCAGTCTTAAAGTACTGCAGATCCGAGCCCGGTACCGTCATCTTACCGCTCAGGCGCTGTGATGAGCCGTCAGTTGGGAAGGTACCGCGGTTAAGCGTGCTGCGGTACCAGCCAAGGGTCAGCTCGAAGTTGTCGAACGACAGGTCGGCGTTAGGATCGTTGGCATCACGGTAGATGTTGTAGAAACGCAGGGCCTGCTCGTAGGCCGAGATCTCCGAGATACTGTTGTGACGATAACCGATACCACCGTTGATACGGTTGTATTCGTTGATCGGGAAGCCAGAATTCAGCGCAATACCGTAAGAGCTGTTCTTATAGCGCTCAAGGTTCGCTTCCTGAGCGTCAAACTCGTTCCAGTAGATGCTACCACCCAGGCTCACCCCATCTTTAGTGAAGTATGGATCTGTGTAGTTGATGTTGACGTTCTTGGAATACTTGTTGGTATTGAGGTTGATCCCCGCCTGGTTACCCGTACCGAGGAAGTTACTCTGCTGCACACCAAACTGCAGGCTCAGTCCCGACTCGGTACCATAACCCACACCCGCGTTGAACGAGCCAGATGGCTGCTCCTTCACGGTAAAGTCAACATCCACTAGGTCATCAGTGCCCGGTACCTGAACTGTCTGGGTATCGACGGTTTCGAAGTAACCCAAACGATTCAGACGCGCTTTAGACTGTTCGACCTGAGCCGAGTTCAGCCAGGCACCTTCCATCTGACGTAGCTCGCGGCGCATCACCTCGTCTTTAGTCACCTGGTTACCGGTAAAGTTAATGCTACGCACATAGACACGCTTACCCGGCTTGATGTTAACGTTGAGGGCGACCTCTTTGGTCTCATCATCAATCTCAGGATAGGTCTTCACCTCAGGATAGGCGTAACCGAAGCGGCCCAGATACTTGCCGTACATCTCTTCGGTAAAGGTCACATCCGCGCCGTTATAGGTATCACCAACCTTGATTGGCAAGATCTTCTCCATCACCTCTTCGCGCCCCATGAGGTCGCCAGTCAGGTTAACTTCCTTAACCTTGTACTGCTCACCCTCATCGACGTTAATGGTGATATAGAGACCCTTACGGTCAGGCGTCATCGCCACCTGAGTCGAGGTTACCTCGAAACGGATATAACCACGGTTATGATAGAAGGTCTTGATGGTCTCAAGGTCGGCCTGCAGCTTCTGCTTCTGATAGCGACGCTCGCCAAAGAGATCCCACCAGGCCACATAGTCTTTCAGCTCCAGCATGCCGATAAGCTCTGCATCGCTAAAGACAGTGTTACCCACCACGTTGATCTGGCGAATCTCTGCCGCCAAACCTTCGGTAAACTTAAACTTCAACTCGACACGGTTACGTGGCAGGTTGATCACCTGCGCTTCCACCTTGGCGCCATATTTACCTACGCCGTAGTAGAAGTCCTGCAGACTCTTCTCGATGCCGCTAAGCATGGTGCGGTCGAGTGACTCACCCGACTTGACGCCACTGCCGTCGAGACTCTCTTGCAGCTGCTCGTCCTTAATGTCTTTGTTACCTTCGAAGGTCACTACGCTGATGGTAGGTCTCTCTTTGACCGTCACCACCAAGACACTGCCGTCGCGACTCACCTCGATATGCTCGAAGTTGGTCGAGGAGTACAGGCTCTTGATCGCCTGCTGCAGACGCATCTCGTCAACCGTATCCCCTACCTTGATGGGAATATTCAACAAGGCGGCACCCAGCGCGACACGCTGTAATCCTTTAACCTGGATGTCGGTCACTTCAAAAGGCTGGAATGTATCGGCCCAACCCTTCCCTGATAAAGACGCACCGACTAATAACATCGAGGCAAAAATTTTATTCAATCTCATAGAGCGCTTCTAATTATGTGTCTGTCCTTGCTCAGAGTCGGGAAAAATCATTGAAAAGGGCGATACTCATCAACATTAGCAGCAAGGCTGCCCCAAATCTGAATCCAATTTCCTGCACCTTTTCCGGTACAGGCCTGCCTGTGATCACTTCGATGAAGTAATATAACAGATGCCCGCCATCAAGCACGGGTAAAGGCAATAAATTAATAATGCCTAAATTCACGCTGATTAATGCCAGGAATCCCAAAAAGTAAACTAATCCGTAATTGGCGCTGCTTCCCGCGCCCTGAGCGATGGAGATAGGACCGCTCAAATTCTTCACCGACACGTCACCGGTAAATAACTTGCCGATCATCTTAATGCTGACCGATACAAGTTGCCATGTTTTATCCGCAGCGACCCAGAGGGACTCGCCGACGCCATATTCGAGCTGCAGGCGCATCTCTTCGGGCCAAGGTGCCTGGGTCGGCGCCACGCCAATCACCCCCTCGACCTTACCACCATCAATGGTACGAGCCTTAGGAGTAACATCAAATTTAAGCTGTTCGCCGTCGCGTCTGATGGTCACGGTAAGCCGCTTGTCGGCAGCGGCCTTGACCTTAGTGACAAACTGATCCCAGTCGCTATAGGCACGGCCGTCGACGGCAACCAAGGTATCGCCGACCCTCAGACCCGCAGCGTAGGCCGCGCCATCTTCGTCGACAAATCCCAGCGTAGGGGTAATGGCGGGTCTATAGGGGTTAAGGCCTAAAGAAGTAATAGGCGACTCTGTCTCTGGGTTAAACTTCCAGTTGCGAGTGTCGAGCTTATAGGTACGCTCCTCGCCCATCACGCCAGATAAGGGCGCCAAGGTCACATCGATGGCTTCATCGCCGATATGGCCCACCAGGGCATAGGTCACCTCTTCCCAGTTGCGCACACTGCTATCGCCAACGGCGATCACCTGCATCGGCTTGTTGACCTTAACCACAGCCGCGGGGGAATCAGCCTGGGTCGATTCGATCACCGGCTTTATCGAGGGCACACCTATGAGGTACATGATGTACAGGGCAAAGATGGCAAAGACGAAGTTCGCCATAGGGCCGGCACCGACGATGGCGATGCGCTGCCAGACTGATTTGCGGTTAAAGGCCTGTGGCTTTAGCTCATCGGCAACGGTATCGACGCGCTCATCGAGCATCTTGACATAGCCACCCAAGGGGATCATGGCCACCACGTATTCGGTACCATCGGCACCGATTTTGCGCCAGATAGCCTTACCAAAACCGATAGAGAAACGCTCAACTTTCACGCCACAGCGTCTGGCCACCCAAAAGTGACCATATTCATGGGCCGTGATCAGAATCCCAAGGGCAATGATGAATGAGCCCAAGTTCCACAAAAAGTCTAGCATTCCTCTCCTTATCTCTGCTTCTGTTGGCGCGAGCCTGAAAACCTAATTGGCGCGCCTTAAAGCTTATTTGGCATGAGCCTTAAAACTTATTTGGCGTGAGCCTTAAAGCTTGGCGACTCGTTCCTGCGCCGCACACCGTGCCAGGCTGTCCAGCGCCAAAATATCTTCTATGGTGTCTAAGCTACGCTGCTCGACATGGCTTAGGCAATACTCGTTTACCCGGGCGATATCGGTGAAACGTATCTTGCTGGCCAGGAAGGCCTCTACCGACACCTCGTTGGCCGCGTTCAGTACCGTTGTGGCTTCCTGCCCCTGCTCGCAGGCATCTATCGCCAGCTTCAAACAGGGAAAGCGGTTGAAGTCAGGCTTAAGAAAGCTTAACTGTCCGACTTTGAAAAAATCTAAAGGTTCAACGCCCGCCGAAATTCTTTGCGGATAGGCCATGCAGTGAGCGATAGGGGTGCGCATGTCAGGGTTGCCCATCTGGGCCAGCACGCTGCCATCCTTATACTGCACCATAGAGTGAATCACGCTCTGGGGATGCACCACCACCTTGAGTTGGTCTTTGGTGGCGTTAAACAGCCAGCGGGCCTCGATATACTCGAGCCCCTTGTTCATCATACTGGCAGAGTCGACCGAGATCTTGCGGCCCATCGACCAGTTAGGATGTTTGCACGCCTGATCTGGCGTCATCTGACTCAGGCTGTCGAGATCCGAGCTGAGAAATGGTCCGCCGGAGCCTGTCAGCAGAATATGTGAGATACCCGCACCGGCCAGATCACAGGCGCCAATGGCCTGCTGAGCAGGCTCAGGCAGACACTGGAAGATGGCGTTATGCTCGCTGTCCACAGGTAACACCTTGGCGTTTGAGCCCTGCATCGCATCGATAAACAGGCGACCCGACATCACCAATGATTCTTTGTTGGCCAGCAGCACCCTTTTACCGGCCTTAACCGCCGCCAGTGTCGCCGGCAAGCCCGCCGCGCCGACGATGGCTGCCATGACGCAGTCGACCTCGGGGAGCGCGACGATAGCCGCCAGCTCATCTTCACCCGAAGAGACGGCAATCGCCATATGCGGCGGCAAGCGACGCTGCAACTCGGCCGCCGCCTGTGGGTCGACCATGTGGGCGATCGATGGATTGTGCTTGATACACAAGTCCAGCATCTTATCGACGCTCTTATGGGCAACCAGGGCAAATGCCTTGTAGGCCTCAGGATTTTGCTCGATAACGCTCAGGGTACTGGCACCGATAGAACCTGTGGCGCCCAGAATCACCATTTTCTGCATGGTTACATCCAAAATGCGATATAAATTAGGGTAAAGATAGGCAGTGCCGCCGTCAGGCTGTCGATGCGATCCAGCACACCACCATGACCCGGCAATATGGTGCCCGAATCTTTAATCTCGGCCACCCGCTTAAACATACTTTCAGAGAGATCCCCAAGGGCGGAGACCAGGGCAACAAACAGGGTAACACAGATCACTAGCCCCAGCTCCTGCTCGGGCGAGACCATCATGACCCCGGCCACTACAACCATAGTGGTCACCAGGCCACCGAGAAGCCCCTCGACGGTTTTTGCCGGGCTGACGTTTGGCATCAACTTGTGTTTGCCCAGGGCCTTGCCGGCGAAATAGGCGCCGGAATCGGTCGCCCATACGGTCAGCATCACCAGGAACACCAGGGAGCCGCCATAGTAAGGCATGCTCGCCGTGCTCAGGGCTTTTAGCGCGATCAACGCAGTGAAACAGGGAACTAAGGTCAGCTGGCCAAACATGGACTTGAGCATATGGCTCTTGGCCCACAACGCCGAACTTTTAGGGAAACTCAGCACCAAGAGGAGTGAGATGGTCCACCACATGGCGCCAATGAGGGTGATGGCCAGATAGACGGGGTGCATTTGCCCCTTAAACCATATCTCTTCGGTAGGCACCAAGAGGTTTAACGCTACCAACAAGATGCCTATGGTCAGGGTGAAACTCCACTGGGTCACATTGCAGCGCTTGTCTATGATGCGTCCCCACTCCTTGGCGGCAATCAAAAATACCGCCACCAAGGCCCATGAAAAATACTCCACAGGGAAAAAGAAAATGGCTCCCATCACCAATGGGATCAACCATACTGCTGTTATTATTCTATGTTTTAGCAAAACTTTCCCTCTTATATTTATTACTCAGCCTGCAAAGTCTCAATTTGAGAACCCGTCAATCCAAAACGGCGCTGCCGGGTAGCAAATACGGCTACCGCATCTTTAAAGGCTTGTTCATCAAAATCTGGCCACAACACATCAGTAAACACTAACTCTGCATAGGCAGCTTGCCATAACACAAAGTTACTAATGCGAAAATCGCCACCGGTGCGAATCATTAAATCAACTTCCGGTTGATTTTGCATGCTTAAATGCTGACTTAGCGCCTCCTCGGTGAACTGACTGCTGGTCATTTCACCAGATTCCACCTTTTTGGCTAAGGTTTGCGCCGCCTGCACTATGTCCCAACGACCGCCGTAGTTAGCGGCCACATTGAGAATTAAACCATCGTTGTGAGCCGTCTTCTCCATCGCCGCGGCGATCTGCTTCTGCAGTCGGGCAGAGAAACGACTGGTGTCCCCTATGACGTTGAGCCTGACACCGTTTTTATCCAGTAGTTTTATTTCTCGTTGTAAAACGGTGAAAAACAGCTCCATCAATAGGCTGACTTCTTTCTCGGGTCTGCGCCAGTTCTCACTGGAAAACGCAAACAGGGTTAACGAACCTATCCCCATCTCTCGTGCCATACTCACGGCGCGACGAACAGTCTTCACACCGGCCTTATGACCCACGACACGGGGCTTGCCCTGTGCCTGTGCCCAGCGCCCGTTGCCATCCATGATGATAGCCACGTGCTTGGGGATAGACTGTTTTACCAGCTCTGCGAGTGCTTCATTAGATAACTCAGAGCCAGATTGAGATTCGATTGACATCTATTACAACCCTTAAAAATAGCAAACGCCGTGTAGTATACCCCTACACGGCGTGCGAACTCTAGTAACGAAACAGGGAGATTAGACTTCCATCAACTCTGCTTCTTTTGCCGCCAAGATCTCATCGATCTGCTTGATGTGAGCATCAGTAAATTTCTGAATCTCATCTTCGGTGCGGCGTACATCGTCTTCGGTACACTCTTTTTCTTTCTCTAGCGCTTTCACGTCAGAGTTAGCGTCACGACGTACGTTACGTACGGCGATACGACCGTTTTCAGCCTCGGCGCGAACGACCTTGATCAAGTCTTTACGACGCTCTTCGGTCAGTGCAGGCAGTGGGATACGGATAGTCGTACCGGCAGACATTGGGTTTAGACCCAGATCTGAACTCATGATCGCCTTCTCAACGGCTGCAATCATAGTGGTATCGAAGACTGTGATTGCCAGTGTACGAGAATCTTCGATCGATACGTTACCCACCTGCTTAAGCGGCGTTGGCGTACCATAGTAAGGCACCTTGATTGAATCAAGCAGACTTGGGTGAGCACGACCAGTACGTACCTTAGCCATTTGATTCTTAGTCGCTTCAACACACTTCGCCATGCGGCTCTTTGCATCTTCTTTGATTTCGTTAATCACGTTAAATATCCTTAAATTCGTTCGTATCGGGTTATTTATTCGGCAGTCTTACGGCTACTTCTGATAAGCGTACCTTCATGGTCGCCCATGATAACACGTCGTAGCGCACCAGGCTTGTTCATATTAAACACTAAGATAGGCATATCGTGATCTCTTGCAAGAGTAAATGCCGCAAGATCCATCACTTTCAATTCTTTTTCTAGGACTTCGCCATAACCCATCTCGTCATACTTCACCGCTTCAGGGTTCTTGACCGGGTCATCTGAGTAAACACCATCTACCTTAGTGCCCTTGAGCACCACTTCGGCTTCGATTTCGATACCGCGCAGGCAGGCGGCAGAATCTGTGGTACAGAAAGGATTACCCGTACCGGCAGCGAAGATCACTACTCGGCCAGATTTAAGCAGGCTAATCGCTTCGGCCCAGTTATAGTCGTCACACACGCCTTTCAAAGGGATGGCCGACATCAGGCGGGCATTCACATAGGCTCTGTGCAGCGCATCGCGCATCGCCAGGCCATTCATTACGGTTGCCAACATGCCCATATGGTCACCCACCACACGGTTCATACCGGCTTGTGCCAGGCCTTCACCGCGGAAGAGGTTACCGCCACCAATCACAACACCTACCTGAATACCAAGCTCGACCAGCTCTTTAATCTCTTGTGCCATGCGATCTAGCACCTTGGGATCGATGCCAAAGCCCTCTTCGCCCATCAGGGCCTCGCCACTCAGTTTGAGAAGAATACGTCGAAAAGCAGGTTTTGGATTTGTGCTCATAGTTGTTTATCCTGATAAATGCCGATGGGTAACGTGCCAATTATATAAGAAAAAAAGCGCTCTGCAGCAATCTAATTGGCATAATAAAACCGCAGCGAATGCTGCGGTTTTTAGGGTATCTTACAACTGGCTATTAAGCCTTAGAAGCGGCGATTTGCGCTGCTACTTCAGCGGCAAAATCTTCTTCTTTCTTCTCGATACCTTCACCAACTTCTAGACGAATGAAGTTAGTTACTGTAGCGCCTTTCTCTTTTAGGATTTCGCCAACAGTCTTCTTAGGCTCCATGATGAAAGCTTGACCAGTCAGTGATACTTCACCGGTGAACTTCTTCATACGGCCAGAAACCATCTTCTCAGCGATCTCAGCAGGCTTACCTTCGTTCATTGCGATTTCGATCTGAACGGCTTTCTCTTTTTCAACAACTTCAGCTGGTACGTCTTCTGGGTTAACGTAGTCAGGCTTAGAAGCTGCAACGTGCATAGCAACGTGCTTCAGAGTCTCTTCGTCAGCTTCGCCAGAAACAACAACACCGATACGGTCGCCGTGACGGTAAGAAGCTTGGTTAGCACCATCGATGTACTCAACGCGACGAACGTTGATGTTTTCACCGATTTTAGCAACTAGCGCAACACGAGTTTCTTCGAACTGAGCTTGTAGATCGGCAACAGATACCTTACCTGCTGCAGCAACATCTAGAACTTCGTTAGCAAATGCTAGGAAGTTAGAGTCTTTTGCAACGAAGTCAGTTTGACAGTTAACTTCTAGAAGTACTGAGAAACCTTCGCCTTGCTTGATCAGGATAGTACCTTCAGCAGCGATGTTACCCGCTTTCTTAGCAGCCTTAGCAGCACCGCTCTTACGCATGTTTTCAATCGCTAGCTCAATGTCACCATTGGTTTCAGTTAGCGCTTTCTTACAATCCATCATGCCAGCGCCAGTACGCTCGCGTAGTTCTTTAACTTGGGCAGCAGTAATTGCCATTGTTAAATCCTCTATAGGTAACTCTACAAATCAAATGTGAAAAAACAGGGGCCTGTGGGCCCCTGTTCACCAATTATCTATCTTGGTTAATAAGGGCGATGAAATTCATCTCGCCTTTATTATTCAGCTTCTACGAAACCGTCTTGCTCAGCTTGTACCGCTAGGTCTTGACCACGACCTGCTTTAGCAGCCGCTGCTACTGACTCAGCATACAGACGAATTGCACGCATAGCGTCATCGTTACCAGGAACGATGTAGTTGATGCCGTCTGGAGAAGAGTTAGTATCAACAACAGCAACAACTGGAATACCTAGGTTGTTAGCTTCTTTAATAGCGATATGCTCATGGTCAGCACCGATAACGAAGATAACGTCAGGTAGGCCGCCCATGTTCTTGATACCACCAAGAGACTTTTCTAGCTTCTCAAGCTCACGAGTACGCATTAGCGCTTCTTTCTTGGTCAGCTTGTCGAAAGTACCGTCTACAGACTGGCTCTCAAGATCTTTTAGACGCTTGATTGATTGACGAACTGTTTTCCAGTTAGTCAGCATGCCGCCCAACCAACGGTTGTCAACGTAGTATTGATCACAAGAAATAGCAGCTTCTTTGATCGCTTCGCTTGCAGCGCGCTTAGTACCAACGAAAAGTACTTTACCTTTCTTAGATGCTACGTTGCTGATGAACGCTAGTGCTTCATTGAACATAGGCACAGTGTGCTCTAGGTTAATGATGTGTACACCGTTACGAGCGCCGAAGATGAAAGGCTTCATCTTTGGGTTCCAGTAACGAGTTTGGTGACCGAAGTGAACACCGGCCTGAAGCATGTCGCGCATTGAAACTGTAGTCATTTTTTTACCTTAAAAAATTAGGGGTTAGACCTCCACGCATCCCATATCTCCGACCTAAATAGGCACCCCGAAGAACGTGTCGATACGTGTGTGATTTAGTATTTAGTCATAGCCATGTATAATGGCCGCCACATTCGCTCTGAGATGGGGTAACAATGCACCTCATCGACAAGAGTCAAACATAACGGCGCGCTTTATACCATAATATCGGCGCCAACACAAATTTTTAGCGCCCTGAGGCGCCCCGAATTCGACTACCGACACAACAGAGAAAGCTTAATGAGTATAGTGATAAAAACCGCCGAAGAGATCGAAAAAATGCGCGCGGCAGGCAAGCTGGCCGCCGAAGTATTAGAGATGATTGCCCCCCACGTTAAGGCTGGGGTCACCACAAACGAACTCAATGATATCTGTGCGAAATATACCGAAGAGCAAGGCGCAATTTCGGCCCCGCTGGATTATCACGGCTTTCCTAAATCTATCTGTACTTCCATCAACGAAGTCATCTGCCATGGTATTCCCAGCGATCGCGCCCTCAAAGATGGCGACATCATCAATATCGACATCACAGTGATCAAAGATGGCTACCACGGCGATACCTCAAAGATGTTCCTCATCGGCGATGTCAGCGCAAAAGACAAGCGCCTGTGCCGCGTGGCTCAGGAAAGCCTATATGAAGCGATCAAGAAGGTACGTCCAGGCATGAAACTGGGCGAGATCGGCACCATCATCGAAAAATATATCAAGAGCAAGAAAACCGGCCTGGAGAAATATAGTATCGTGACCGACTACTGTGGCCATGGTATCGGCGCCGGCTTCCATGAGGAGCCACAGGTGATGCACTACAAAAACAATGACAAGACAGTACTGCGTCCTGGCATGTGTTTCACCATAGAACCGATGATCAACGCCGGTCGTCACACCAGTGTATTGGATAAGGACGACAACTGGACCGTCACTACCTCCGACGGTAAAAACTCGGCCCAGTGGGAACACACCCTGCTGATCACGCCAACTGGCGTGGAAGTCCTGACTCTGCGCGAAGAAGAAAACTTCCCCCGCATCATCAACCACTAATCGCACACGCAGCTAAATTGTGGTTTACTCCCATAGCAGGCCATCCGGCCTGCTATGCTCGCTCTGAGGTTAAGGACTGCAATGAACACTGCGCTAACAGCTAAGAACGCCCTAAAACAACAAAACCAAGAACTCCTAGAACGTTTCAGCGCCGGCGAATCTGTCACCGCCCTGGTCAGCCAACGCTGCCGTTTCGTCGATGAACTCCTCATTGCCCAGTGGCAAGCCCATCAACTCGATGAAACCCCTATAGCCCTGATCGCCGTCGGTGGCTATGGGCGTGGGGAGCTGCACCCGCAATCCGATGTGGATCTGCTGTTCCTTATCCAAGGCGCCCTCGCCCAGAGTGACGAAACCAAACTGAGTCAGTTTATCGCCTTCCTCTGGGATTCGGGCCTCGAGGTGGGCCACAGCGTGAGAACCCTGGATGAGACCATAGCTCAGGGCAAGGCCGATATCACCATAGCCACCAACTTGCTCGAAGCCAGATTACTCTGCGGGCCCCAGGCCATGTTTAACACCCTGTATGACAAGGTGCGCGAAGGTGACTTCTGGCCCGCCAGCGACTTTTTTGTCGCCAAGCGCGATGAACAGGTCATGCGCCACGCCAAGGCCAGCGCCTTCGATCTCGAGCCAAATCTTAAATCTTGCCCGGGCGGCCTGAGAGACATCCAGACCATCACCTGGGTAGCAATGCGCTACTTCGATGCCAGCTGCGCCGAGGAGCTGGTCGCCCATGGCTTCCTCGAGCAGGATGAACTCGAGGAGCTGCTCGAGTGTCAGGGGTACCTGTGGCAGCTGCGCTTTGCCCTGCACCTGATCTCGGGGCGCGACGAGAACCGTCTGCTGTTCGATCTGCAGCGCCAGGTGGCAGAGCTTCTTGGCTACAAGGATGAGACTCAACTTGCGGTCGAGCAGATGATGAAGCGCTACTACCGCACCGTGCGCCGGGTGATGGAGCTCAACCAGATGCTGCTGCAACTCTTTAAGCGCGCCACCTTGGGCCACACCAAGGAGCTGGAGATCCAGCCCATTGACGAGCATTACCAGCGCCGCGGCAGTTTCATCGAATCTCTCCAGGCGGATCTGTTTAAGGACCCTGTGGAGATCATGCGGGTATTTTTACACGCGGCGCGCAACTCCAACATCAAGGGGATCTACGCCCCTACCCTGCGCAGCCTAAGACGCGCCCGTCGCGCCCAGCAGGCGCCGCTGATGGACAATGAAGATTGCCGAAAGGTGTTTTTGGAGATATTGCGTCATCCGCGTGGTATCGCCTCACTCTCCTTGATGCACCGCCATGGCATCTTATCGGCCTACCTGCCCGCCTGGCGTAGCATCGAGGGGCAGATGCAGTTCGACCTATTTCACGCCTACACGGTCGATGAGCATACCCACAGACTACTGCTCAACATCGACAGATTCTCACAGACGGAGCAAAAGGATGAGTTCCCTCTGGGCTCCATACTGATCAATCAGCTGCCCAAGAAGGGGCTACTGGTACTCGCGGCCATCTTCCACGATATCGGCAAGGGACGCGGCGGCGATCACAGTAAGCTCGGCGCCGTCGATGCCCAGGATTTTTGCGATCTACACGGCCTCAACAAGCATGACGGCCGCCTGGTCAGCTGGTTGGTAGAGAATCACCTGGTGATGTCGGTGACCGCCCAGCGCCGGGATATTTCCGATCCCGATGTGGTGGCCGAGTTTGCCGACAGGGTGCGCGACGCCGTGCACCTGAGTTACCTCTACTGCCTCACGGTCGCCGATATCTGCGCAACCAACGAGAAGACCTGGAACAACTGGAAGGGCTCGCTGCTGCGCGATCTCTACTTCTCCACCCAGAGGGTACTCGCCCGGGGCAAGGAGAAGCCGGTGGATATTCGCGCCCGCGTGCGCGAGCATCAGGCCAAGGCAAAGAAAGAACTGCTACGCCGCGGGATCAAGGAGAAGAGCCTGGATACTCTCTGGCAGCGCTTCAAGGCCGACTACTTCCTGCGTCATCAGCCCAATCAGGTGGCCTGGCACGCCGAAGCGATACTCAAGCACAAGCATGACGAGGCCCTGGTGCTGATCTCCAAGCACACCACACGTGGAGGGACCGAGCTGTTTGTCTACAGCCAGGATAAGCCTAAGCTGTTTGCCACAGTGATGGCCGTGCTGGACAACAAGAACATCAATGTGCACGACGCCAATATCATGACCTCTAAAGATGGCTACGCACTGGATTCTTTCGTCATTTTAGAGCAAGATGGCAGCCCGGTGTCACAGATCTCCCGTATCCAGGGGATCAAGAAGGCATTGGTGAAAGCACTAAGCAATGACACGGCAAAACTGCCAAAATTTAAGAAGCTGCCGCGTAAGATGAAACCCTTTAGGGTACCGACGCAGGTGAGCTTCCTGCCGGCGCGCAAACCAGGCACCAGCATGATGGAGCTGATCGCCCTAGACAGCCCAGGGCTACTGGCCAAGGTGGGGGATATCTTTTATCGCTGTGAGATCACCCTGTTAGCGGCAAAGATCACCACCATAGGCGAGCGCGCCGAAGATTTCTTTATGTTGCAGACACGAGATGGGCAGCAACTGAACGAGACACAACAAGAGGCGCTCAGTGAAGCACTGGCCAAGGCGCTCGATACGCATAACCAAGTTTAATCAACAGACTATTTTACGATAATTGGGAGACGTTAATGGAGGCTTTACGCCAACGTATAGAAGCAGCTTTTGAAGCTCGCGCAGATATCACCCCTACCACAGTCGAGCCGAGTGTTCGTGCCGACGTTGAGAAAGCCATCGCCATGCTGGACACTGGTGAAGCACGCGTTGCCGAGAAGATCGACGGCGAGTGGCATGTGCATCAGTGGCTGAAGAAAGCCGTATTACTCTCTTTCCGCATCTTCGACAACCAAGTGATCGACGGTGCAGAAACCAAGTTCTTCGATAAAGTACCGATGAAATTTGCCGACTATGATGAGGCACGTTTCAAGCAGGAAGCGATCCGTGTGGTACCACCAGCGGCGGTGCGCAAAGGCTCATTTATCGGTAAAAATACCGTTCTTATGCCATCCTACGTTAACCTCGGCGCCTATGTCGACGAAGGCACCATGGTAGACACCTGGGCAACCGTAGGCTCTTGCGCCCAGATTGGTAAAAACGTTCACCTGTCAGGCGGTGTCGGTATCGGCGGTGTATTGGAGCCACTGCAGGCCGGTCCAACCATCATCGAAGACAACTGCTTCATCGGTGCGCGCTCAGAGATCGTCGAAGGCGTAGTGGTCGAAGAAGGCAGTGTTATCTCTATGGGGGTATACATAGGCCAGAGCACCCGTATCTATGATCGTGAAACCGGCGAGATCCACTATGGCCGTGTGCCCGCGGGCTCGGTCGTGGTTTCTGGCACCCTGCCATCTCAATGTGGCAAATACAATTTATATGCCGCCATCATAGTGAAGAAGGTCGACGCCAAGACCCGCGGTAAAGTGGGTATCAACGAGCTACTGCGCATCGTCGATTAATCACTTTCGCGACCCAATTTAGAAAAGCCAGGTGATCGCCTGGCTTTTTTATTTCTTTAGGGATAAACAGACACATTCTGTTACTCCCAGACACAGTCAGATCCACTCCTCATATACCGATACATTTCGCGACAAATCGCTAACAGCTTTTCACTACATAAAGGGCTTTACTCATAATCGATCCCAACGGAAATATGCTAGGAGCACAAAATGAAAAAGTTACTAACGATTGCCGCCATCGCATTAGCCCCACTGGCTTTTTCTTCTCAAGCCGCCATGTCGCCTCAGATGGAAAAAACCTTAGTTGCCGTATGCAAGGCCGGTGCAAGCAACAACATGGTTGAATTTAGCAGTACACTCAGAGAGTATCGCATCAATAAGCAGCGCGTGTTCCCACGCTTGGTATGTAATGATCAGAGCTTCCATCAGTTTGCCCTGAGCAACGGCGCCGATCGCACCGCCGCCAAGATTGCCCCATACGCCCTAGGTACTGTGACCATTAAAGATATCGCCATGAATTATGGTGACCAAGATATCTTAGCCGTTAACTTCTAAACCAATAGCTAACGAGTCTAAGACAAAAGCTACGCTAGATTGCCGATAAAAAAAGAGCCTAAAGGCTCTTTTTTATTGGGGGTCGCTGATAAATAAGCTCGCTAAAACACAACCGTCTTATTGCCGTAGACAATCACCTCTTCTTGCAACACCAGTTGCAATGCCTTACTGAGGACACTCTTCTCGACATCCCGGCCACATCTGGCCAGCTCCTCGGCGCTGTAACTATGATCCACTGGGATAACGTCCTGCTTGATAATCGGCCCTTCATCCAGACAGTTATTGACGAAATGGGCCGTGGCACCGATGATCTTCACCCCTCGCTCCCACGCCTGGCGATAGGGAGAGGCACCAATAAATGCCGGCAGGAAAGAGTGATGGATATTGATGATACGATTGGGGTATTGCTCAACAAATTCAGGGGTCAATACCCGCATAAATTTCGCTAACACCAGGTAGTCTGGGTCATATTGCGCTATGACTGCTAGCATCTCCTGTTCATGTTCATGGCGGGTCTTGCCCTCGTGAGAGACACAGTAGAAAGGCACATCAAACTTGTCGGCCAGCGGCTTGAGCGTATCGTAGTTGCCAACGATAGCGGCTATCTCCACATCCAGACCACCATAGTAGGCCTTCATCAGGATATCCCCGAGGCAATGCGCCTCCTTGGTCACCATCACCACCACACGCTTCTTGCCCTTGACCACCAGCTTTCGATGTCGCTGCTCAGGAAGCACCTCATCGATATCGGCCAAGAATTTCGCCTCATCGAACACACCTTCCAACTCGGTGCGCATGAAGAATCGCCCCTGAGCATTATCGACAAATTCACTATTCTTAACGATATTGAGCCCGTGGGCATAACAAACACCCGTGATCTTAGTGATAAGTCCTGGTGCGTCGGCACAATCTGTGATTAATACTCTCTGTTGCATCTTCTCTACCTCTTAATGTCAAAATCTCACTATTTGTGCCTATCTAGATAGCGTTGCAGTAAACGCCTGATACTCTCCGCTTTCGTGCCATAAACCAGCTGAACACCGTTTCCGACTAACACCACCCCCTTAGCCCCTAGCTGATTAAGCTGAGCCTTGTCCACCAACTCGGCATGCTTCACGCTGATACGCAGCCGTGTCAGGCAGGCGGTTAACTCATTGATATTATCCTGCCCCCCCAGGGCGGTGATCATGGAGATCAGGCCGGCCCGCTGGCCGCTCCCCGCCTCCATGCGTCCCGGCGTCTTGAGGTTAAAGGCCAATATGGTGCCGCGAAACACCAGGTAATAGATAACCGCCGTGATGGGACCGAGGATCAAAAACCATTCTACATTTCTGGACTGTCCCAGCAATAGACTGAAATCGACTAAGCCATGGGAAAACACCACGCTGTGGTGGATATCCAGCGAAATCGTCACCGCATAGGCAATCCCCGTCATCAGGGCGTGCAGGATAAACAGCAGCGGGGCGACAAACATGAAGGCAAACTCGATGGGCTCGGTGACCCCTGTCAGCCAACAGGCGGTGGCCGCCGACAGCATGATACCAGCCACCCGGTTGCGCTCATGTTTATCGGCGCAGCGCCAGATGGCCAGCGCCGCCGCGGGCAGCCCCCACATCTTAATCAGGTAGCCACCAGCCAGGTTACCGGCCTGCGGATCTCCCGCCAGGTAGCGGGCCACCTCTCCCCTTACCCATTCATCGCCATTAAAGTATTGCCCCATCTCCAGGTAGAAAGGCGCATTCCAGATGTGATGTAACCCAAGGGGGATCAGCAGGCGTTCCACCATGCCGTATACGGCAAACGCCGAGGCGGGTTCCTGATAAACGGCCCAGTTAGAGATCTGCTCAATCCACTGTGAAAGCAAGGGCCACAACAGCAGAAACAGATAGGCCAATAAGATAGCCATGGGCAGCATCATCAGGGGCGCCGAACGACGCCCTTCAAAGAAAGAGAACACCGCAGGCAAACGTATGCGCTCGCTATGTTTGACCGCAAAACAGGTAAAGGCCCCGACCATCATGCCACCGGCAATCCCTGTGTCTATGGTGGCTTGCCCCAAGATCATCTCGGTGGGCAAGTGATGGATCTTCGCCAGGGCCGACAGGCTAGAGAAAAATACCCCATAACCGAATACGGCGCTAAAGGCGGCAATCCCCTGATCTTTGCAGAAACCTATGGCTATGGTAACGGCAAACAGCATGGGCATCATGGAGAAAACCAGGTTGCCTACTGTCCACATTAGGGTAGCAAGATCGGCCGAAATAAAGGGGATGGGATTAGTCGCCAGGCCTATCATCACCCCCGCGGCGGGCAAGATGGCGATAGGCAGCAGCAGCGCTTGGCTCAGCCGCTGGGCAAACTTAAACCATTGACGACTGATCCGACTTAATCGGCCGCGCGGTCGTTGATGAGTTGGGTCCATTGGGTTAACCATGCTTTTGCTTCTACTTCCGGCTCCATCGTCTCACAGGCATCTATCTTAAGCAGTTCGCCTATGCGTGTGCCACCAAGCTCAGTCAACAACTCATCGAAACGTATGCCGGCAAAACAGAAGGTCTCGTAACTCGAGTCCCCCAGCGCCACCATGCCATATTCGAGTTTAGGCAAATAGGGCGCCTCGCCCCTCAGGGTCTCAAACCAAGGGCTGATATCATCGGGCAGATCGCCCTGGCCCGTGGTTGAGGTCACCACCAGCAGCAACTCATCCTCGGGTGGTACGAAACCATTGAGCGTCTCAGGCGTCATCAGAGTAACCTGGATATCTTTGGCCATCAGCTCTTCTTGCAGGGTCTCGGCAACAAACTGCGCATTACCATAGACAGTTCCATATACCAGATTCACTTTTCTCATGTTTTACTTAGCCCTTAGCGCATTATTTACTTATACTCTAAACATACTTTATTGAAAGCTTGATAGCTACACTAGGTTATTGAGTTTCAAGGATCAATTAGATGCGACACTCGAGCCGACAGAAACATCTAAAGCATGTTCACCGCAGCGCGCACATCAGGCGCATGTGTTATTTCAGAACCGTTCAGTCCCTCTCGCTCAATCCGCATCCCCCATCAGAAACAGACGCCCCCGAAGAGAAACTATCCCCCCTCTCGGCAATCAAATCGGCCTGCGCACTGGTAAAGTAACCACAGGCCCTTAGCCTTGAGCAACAGAAGTTTTGCTTTGAGACATTCTGTTTTCGAGGCTAGATGCTAGAAACTAGACGTTAGACATTAGAAGTTAGCGATTAGACGTTAAAGGTTAAGCCTCACAGATTAGCTGCGCAGCTTCGCCGCTCAGCAGTGTATCGTCCCACCCCAGTAGCTGAAACAGCGCCAACCACTCACTCTCTAACTCTGCCTCTACCGCAATTCGCTCGCCACTTCGCGGATGATTAAATTCCAGCTTCTTGGCAATCAGCCACAAACGATTGATGCCACTATGCTCACGCATGAAACGGTTCTGTTTGCCGTCGCCGTGAGTAGTGTCACCTATGATGGGGTGACGCAGATGTGCCATGTGCCGGCGTAGCTGATGCTTACGCCCTGTATGTGGTGTCAGCTGAATCAAGGCATAACGACTGGTGGCGTATCGGCCTGAGGGATAAGGGATCTCACAGTTGAGCAAGGGGCGATAGCTTGTCTGCGCCTCCTGCGCCGCCTTATTGGGATCGACATCTTTGTCGCCCAGCTCATCGAGTTCCTGCTTCAGAGGATAATCCAGCAGCCCTGGCTCGTGCATATTGCCCCTGACCAAGGCGATATAGTGCTTTTTCACCGACTTACTGGCGAACTGTTCGCACAGTTGATTCGCCATCTCACTGCTCTTGGCAAACAGCAATACGCCAGAGGTTGGCCTGTCGAGACGATGGACGGGGAAGACGTGGCAGCCCACCAGATCCCGCGTCATCTGCATGGCAAAATATTTCTCCCGCCTCGCCAGATAACTGCGGTGTACCAGCAGGCCGGCAGGTTTATGGATAGCGACCAGGTCGTCATCTTCGTAGAGGATCTCGATTTTCGGTGCCACTTCGACTCTGGTGCTGTCATGATCACCGGCTAGTTGCTCGGTAAGATTTTCCATAGGTTCAGGATTAATTGGATCCACTCAAATGCTCATCTAATTGATTAATAATGTTGATTAAAGCTTGCATCTCGCCCCGCCCCTGCCACACATACTCAGCCATAGGGCCTAAAGCTATCTGACTGGGTAGCGTGCCATTGACCGCAATGATCTCGCCCATCTTGGGCAGAAAGATAAACTGTAGCCACTGCTCAAAGGCCATGGACTCGCAGGCAAAGGGGGTCGGGTCGGCCATCGCCTCGACGGAGGGCGGCTCGTCTTGCCACAGTTGCAGTCGTTTCAATTCGGCTTCGATAAGCCTTAGCTGTTTTTCGGTATAGAGCGACACACTTTCCTCAATGATATCTTTCCCCACGGCGCCTAGACCTGCGAGCTAATTCGGCCGAAATTGTACCATCTCACCTGACTTCTCCCTATAATAAGCGCCATTTAATCTGTTCCCTGTAAGTAAAACGGCATTCAAATGACTGAAATTACGACCCTGACTCAATTTCTCACCACGGCTAATACCCAGTTCCAGGTCTATGATCTCGGCCGCCGGGTACAGCATATCGACATGATGGCCTTCTCCCAGATTGAGGCCCTCCAGGCACCTTACCCTTCGCCTATACAGGGTCATGCGCAATTTGCCATCGTCTTCTGGGACAAGTCTAACCAACACTTCATCTGGTTCCTCAAGTTACCTCTGGATGAACGTGGCCTGCTCTCACCGGCGCCGAGAACACAGTTTATCCGCATGGTGATTGAGGCCCTAGGCAGCGACCCGACTCAGGCTTTATCCGAGGAGCAGCAAGACAAGCTCGCCAACCACCCCTTCGCCTTCAAACCCAGTGCGGAGAAACTGGCGCTGTTCAACGCCTTGGTGCGTAAACAGCTGGGCCTACCTGCCTCGGCGCAATATGAATTTGCCTATCAATACCTATCGGGACAAGTTTCACCTGAGCGTTGGCAAGATGTGGGCTTACAGGGATTAGCCGACATCTGCGTGCGCGCCACGGCGCTCGACCACAGTGAGCAGCTGCTTAACGCCTTTGAGCACAGCGCTGACGAAGTCAAGGTAGCCCTGTGCCAACAGCTAGAGCACATCAGCCTCGAGGCGCCCTTAGCCGAGCGGCTGCTTGAGGCGTTTTATCAAGCCAGTCCCGAACAGAGACTCTACTATCTGCGCGCCCTAGCCTCGGCGCCAGCCCTGGCACAGCAAGCGATACAGTACCTGGATGAGCAAGATGCGCTGGATGACAACGCCTTGATCACCATAGCGGGCCGAAATTGGACCGCATTAAAAGACGATCGGACTCGCAAGATCTATCTCGAGGCCTTAGCAAAACAACCCCAGGGCTTCTTTAACCAGATCTTTGCTGATATTGTGGCAATTCCAGCGATACGAACTCAACTCTTGATGGCATTAAGAGACAGCGAGCGCAGCCAAGCCCTCGCCAATGCCATAGGTGGACTCTTTAGGGTGACCAAAGCATGATGACAGACTTTTTAATGATCGCCGCGCTGGTGATCATTGCCGCCTTCTTCTGGCAGCTAAGACAGATGGCCGAGCTGAGCCGGATGTTCGCTAGCAGTGAATGCAAGAAGCAGCGAGTACAGCTCCTGGCTATCGCCATGGAATCGGCCCGTCCCAGCATTGGCGGCACTAGCGGACTCACCTGGAAAGCCAAGTTCTTGATGGAGTTCAGTACCGACGGTATCAATCAATATCGTGCACATATCTGGATGCATGGTAAGAAGATAGAAAAAATTCAGTGGCCCATCTTTCCCGAGCCGGAATGGCTGGAAGCCCCTGAGGCAAGAGGCTCGGTCGGCGGCAGCTGTGGCAGTCGTGGCGGTTGCAACTCTGGCGGCTGTAAATAAGCGATCAAGTTCACCTCTAAGGCTGATCCACAATAGTGCTCAGCCAGCCGCAATGCCTTAATCAAAGAACTTTGACCAAGATACTTTAATCAAGGCGCCTAAATCGAGGCGCCTCTGATGACAAATAAGGCTCACGGATAGAAATTCTCTATATGGCGCAGATAAAGAAAAAGCGCGGCTCAATTAAGAGCCGCGCCTTCTGTCTTTTTCGCTAAGCAATCCAGCTATTTAAGTGCTCCCTGCTCCATCCTTGCGAATTTATGCTCCTTGCATCTTCCTTGGTCCTTCCGTTCCTTGTACCTTTTAGCACTTGCGTACTTAGGTACCGTCCCTTTGCTTGGTCATCCATTTACCAAGTTTGCTTAATCCTTAAGCATGTCCAGTCTCGTCCTTGGGATTCCTTTCCTACACTCCTTGTCATCTGCCATCCTAGGCAGATATCCATCATCCTTGAGTGTTTGGCCTTCCCTAGTTGTCGACTCTTCCGTGAGTTGCCATCCTTGTACCATCCTTGCCATCATCATCCTGATGATGATTAGGTCGTCCTGACCCTTCCTTATCCATTCATCCTTGAACACTGTTAATTCTAGCGCCCTTGTCGCCCAATAATAGAGGCGGAAAAAGTTCTGCTTAGCTGGTCACATTATTGCCATCTCAATAAAAATAGATAAATACATGAATTTAATGACAAATAAAGACTGATACAGATATAGATAGCAGGCCGTCAGCTTTATCTCTCACATCAATGTAAGAGATGTCTCACACGGCGGCGGGCACTTTTTGTGAGTTAAGGCTAACACCTGCAAAACCTTTCGTTTCGTGCGCCCAGGCCTAGGGCTTAGATAGCCCAAAGAGATTAACCCAAAAAAGAAAAGGCGCACCATAAGTGCGCCTTTCTATACTCTTGTGTTAGCCATCCTGCTATCACCTTGCTCCCTGCATCATCCTGATCACATCGGCTTCCTGCCGTCTCCAGTTCCTGAGACATCCTATCTTTTTCTTCCCTGGGTGGTCGACTCATTCAACCACGCTCCCACATCCTATGGGCTCCGGCGCTTCCTGCCGCTATCCTTTTATGCTTACGCTTACCTGTTCCCTAGTAAGTTGTCCTTTGGTTACACTCGTATCCCTTGAGTGAATATCCATTTCGCGATGATCCGTATCGCCTATCGTCCTAAAGCATCCTGCTCTCGTCCCTGATAAGATTCTCGCGTCCTCGACAATCTTGCTCTTCCTTGGCCTGCTATTCCTTAGCTTTGGCTATCCTTTGCCTTCACATTGCTTAAGTAAGCTTCTTAACTTAATTTCAGTATACTGGGCGCAGCGCCAGAATGTACGCCTCTGAAAACGACCTTAAACCGATTAATTTTCAAACAAAGCAAAAGTTAAGCATAAAATATTGAATATAAAGATTATTTAAGTATCCGCAGGAGAAAACAGGGGGTAGATAAGGAGGAAGACTCACATACTTGTAAGCGATCTCTCACAAACAGCTTGGCAAATTGTGAGTCGCCTGTGCCATAGTGCGATTTTCAAAGACCTTCTCTGAACCAATTTAGCGCCTCTAAGCCAAGCGCTGCCCCCCCGTTTATTAACCAGGAGCCACGAGCTTAATCTGCCGCGAGATAACTGACATCAGTTAGACCACCTTAAGACAGCGTTATTGACCAAGCAATCATCGACGCCCGGTAAGCCACTGGGCCAACATCACCCAATCGGCAATGAAACTGTAGAAGGGATACTCAAAGGTCGCAGGCCTATTTCGCTCAAACACGAAATGTCCTATCCAGGCCGCACCATAGCCCAAGATGGGCAGCAGCCACAGCATCCAATAATTGCCCAGCACAATAGCCATGACTAAGAGTGCGACCACCGACAGGCTACCGACATAATGCAAGGTGCGGCACCTGGGATCTCTATGCTGCGACAGATAAAACGGATAGAAATCCCGAAAGCTGGTATAGCGTTTACTCAATTTCGGTGCTCCGATAGAAAAGCAGCTCCCCCGGCACACCACCGATAACGAGGCGCTCGATGGGCGCAAAATCCATAGAAGAAAAGAGATGAGCATGCTCGTCCTGTGTCACGTAAACCCCAACGCCTTCGAGCTCGGGTTGCTCATCACACCAGCTCATTACCGCCTGAATCAAACGCTTACCTAACCCCTTATGCTGCTCGATCGGGGTGACGGCAATGAACTGCAATATGCCGCATTGAGTGCTGGGCAGATGCTCGAGGATCGAAGACTCTTTCTTCATCAGCGCCTGGGTCGACTGCCAACCGGCGCTTAACAACATCTTGAGGCGCCAATGCCAATATCTGGCTTCCCCTAAAGGCACCTGTTGGGTCACGATACAGGCCAAACCAATCAGGCGTTCCTCCTCAAACAGGCCGATCAAAGCCTGCTCCTCTTGCCAGAGGGTATGCAGTTCCTCGCGAATAGCCCCACGCAGCTTCTGTTCATATTGCGCCTTGTCTCCCTTATGCAGGGCGGCAATAAAGAAGGGATCATCATGGTAGGCGTTATAGAGAATCGAGGCGGCGACACGTAGGTCTTCGGCGGTTAAATAGACAGCTTTATAGGTTTCATTAACAGGTGGGGTAGCTGTTGTCATCATTGCTGTTATTCCTTGATCTAGATCAACATTGTCCAATGTAACAAGCTCGTAAAAAAGTGCAAACTTTAATCGATTCGAAACTTTATCAATTTATTGCATACTAAATAGGAGCACCTCATTACTACTAACAAGCGAGGGATAAGATGGATATAACACAACCCGATCTAGCCAGCTTATTTGATCAACTCGGCCTGCCGAGCGACCCCGATGCCGTAGAGGCTTTTATCAAGCAACATTCCATCGCCGCGGAGATCCATATTGCCGAGGCGCCCTTCTGGTCTCAAGCCCAGAAGCACTTTTTAGCCGAGGCCTTAGCAGAAGATGCCATGTGGACAGAGGTGATCGATCATCTCGATGCCCAGCTTAGAGCCTAGGCTATAGAGCTAAAGTATCACCTTATAGCGCAACGAACTAAAGCCGCAAAAAGGCTTAACACCAAAAGGCCTAAACAAAAAAGGCAAGCCAAGTTGGCTTGCCTTTAAAGGTTAACTTATTCCATTACATGTTGTGGTAGGCCTTCTCGCCCCAGCCCACGACGCGGTTATCCGTGATCACGATAGGTGTACATTCATCCTTAGTGGTCGTGCCATCTTCGCGCGTACGCTGGGTACGATAGTAGAGTACGTTGACCGTCTTATCTTGCTTGGTATAGGCCTCATTAAAATCGGCAGTGCCCATCAATGTCATCACCTGGTCGCGGGTCATCCCCAAAGATAACTTAGACAGATTAACGCGGTTCTGCTCCTGCACGCGCTCCCAAGAATTACCCGTGCTCCATCCCTTGTCGCCTTCGCCCACATTCAATACACACCCGGATAGCGCTAAACTGGTGGCGCCTAAGACCAATGCTGTTGTTAATTTTGTTTTCACTTTCACGTCCTGTTTATCTATTATAACTGGATTCAGGTAAAGCAAAGCTTATGCCAAACAGACATATTTATATTTATCAACACCTTAAAATAAATTTGATTTTTAATTTATGTCAGCCAAGCTAAAAAGTAAGGAATTTCACCAATCATGAGTCCTCTCGAACAGGTGCTGGTCGCCGCACGAAAATTGAGTCTGGCGGGTAAGCCCCCCAGCCTGGCCTTAATCAAGGCGAGTCTCGGCAACTCACTTCCCATGCCCGTACTGGTACAAGGGTTACAACGCTTTAAATCCATGTCGGCCGACGAACAGTCGGCGATAGTGGTTAGCGCAGCGGCACCTGCACCAAGTATTCAGAGTGCAGAGGCGGCGCCGAGTCTTGCCCATCTGGCACAGCAGGTCGCTAAGCTCACTGCCACTCAAGAGATCTTGATTGAACGTATCACTGAGCTCGAAGCCAAATTAAACGACAAGGGTGATTGCTGATGCACGTGGTGGAACTCAGATTTGAGTGTTTTGACAACACCACCATCACGACCGCCGAGCGTGCCATTAATGGTCTGCTCGAAGCCTACCGCGCCAATGGTCAGGTATTGGGACGCGAATTTGCCGTGGCCTTCAACGAAGGTGAATTCAGGGTGCGTCTGCTGTTACCGGAAAAGAGCAGCCTGGCCAAACGTTTCAACAGCCCCTGGGTCAACTATGCCCTCGAAGAACTCACCGAGGCCAAACTGCTGCATCCAAGAGAAAAATATATCGGTCAGGATATCAACTCTGAGGTGAGCAGCACTGAGACACCCAGCTGGCAACTACTCTATACCAGCTATGTGCATATGTGCTCTCCGCTGAGAAATGGTGATACCCTGCAGCCCATTCCCTTGTATCGACTCCCGGCGACCTTTAACGGCGATCACAAGCGGGTGATCAAGTGGCAAACCGAATGGCAGGCCTGTGATGAATTGCAGATGGCGGCGGCCACTAAGGCAGAGTTTGCCGCCTTAGACGAGCTGAGTCAGTGCGACAGCGACCTGTTTCGTCGCGGCTGGGATCTGCGTGGACGCATCGAATACCTCACCAAGATCCCTACCTACTACTATCTCTATCGTGTAGGGGGCGAGAGTCTGGCCGCCGAACAGCAAAGACCCTGTCCACGTTGTGGTAACCCCCACTGGCTACAGGAGACACCGCTGCTGGATCTGTTCCACTTCAAATGCGATAACTGCCGTATCGTCTCCAACATCTCCTGGGATCACCTCTAACCTAGGCGCCGCTTCACCCAAGACGCTTAGCCGATATAAGCCTTTGCGAAGAGACTCTCTCTAACGCCAGGCTGAACTCTTTACCCTTTAGCGCGCAGATGACGCCACATGGTCTTGAGTCGCTGCCAGATCCCGGGATGATCCGTCTCGGGCATAGCGACTTCGACCGGTTTCTGCGGAGGACAGACTCGCGGGCGAAGAGAAGCAATAAAATCCTCCAGACTATCGGCCAGTTGACGATGAGGCTGCTCACCCGGGAGCTCTATCCAGACGCTGCCATTCTCATTATCCACCACCAACATCTCGTCGCCTTCCCCCAGCACGCCAATAAACCAGGTCGCAGGCTGTTTCAGCTTCTGCTTCATCATCAGATGGCCGATGAGATTTTGCTGTAAGTATTCAAAATCTTGCTGGTTCCAAGGCTGTAGTAGCTCCCCTTCGCCAAAGTCCGACTCAAACATCAGCGGCGCCGCAAAGTAGCGACCATACAAGGCCTGTATGCTAGGATGCAATCTGATGGAGAGCGCGTGCTCTATGTTGTCGAACTGCCCCTGGCTGTCGCGTCTTACCGCCTGCCACTGCACCGAGCGCTCGGGCGACGCTTCCACCTTTTCCTGATCGCACGCCAGGACGCAGATTGAGACTTCCCCTAGCGGGAAATAGCGGGGAGATTCCCCCAATTTGTCGCTATAAGCTTGATGATAAAGCGTAAAAAATTGATCCAGTGCAGGCAAAGAAGACACTTAGCAGTTACCCGAATTTTAAGTATAATGTGCGCCTATTTTGACATGGAAAAACGATTGATGACACAGGTTCATGACCCTTATCGCGACGCCCCCGCGTTGTCCAAACTGACCTTAGGTAAATCGACTGACTATCAGGCCCAATACGATGCCTCCCTGCTACAAGGCGTGCCGCGCCAGCTCAACCGGGATGCCATCGCCTTAGGCGATACCCTGCCCTTCCATGGCGCCGACATCTGGACCGGCTATGAACTCTCCTGGTTAAACACCAAAGGCAAGCCCATGGTGGCCATTGCCGAGTTTATCCTCGACTTCAACAGCGACAATCTGATCGAGTCCAAGTCTTTCAAGCTCTATCTCAACAGCTTCAACCAGACCCGCTTCGACTCCATCGAGCAGGTTCAGCAGACTTTAGCCAAGGATCTGTCGGCCTGCGCCGGCGGTGAGGTGGTGGTGAAAATCATCGAGCCAAAGCAGTTCGTCCATCAGCGCGTCGTAGAACTGCCAGGCACCTGCATCGACGATCTGGATATCGAGATCGACAGCTATGAATTCTCTAGCGATTATCTTATCGATAGTACGGATGACAAGAGCGTGGTGGCCGAGACACTCACCTCTAACCTGTTGAAGTCTAACTGCCTGATCACCTCTCAGCCCGACTGGGGCAGCGTGATGATCCGTTACCAGGGCCCTAAGATAGATCGCGAGAAATTGCTGCGCTATCTTATCTCTTTCAGGCAGCACAATGAATTTCACGAGCAGTGTGTCGAGCGTATCTTCGTCGACCTCAAGCGCCTGTGTCACTGCGCTAAGCTGACCGTCTATGCCCGCTACACCCGCCGCGGTGGCTTAGACATTAACCCCTATCGCAGCGACTTCGAAAATCCACCGGAAAACCATCGACTGGCGCGCCAGTGATCCGTTGAATGCGTAAATAAGCCCGCACTAAGCGGGCTTTTTATTGCCCTGAAGATGCTGCGCCTGTAGCAGGCTCACCAGCGTCTGGCGCAGCCACACATTGGCAGGATTCTGAGCGAGCCGTTTTGACCACAGCATATAGATATTCAGTGGCTTGGTCTCAAAGGGGGGCTCAAACACCTGCAGCTTAAACAGTTCGGCATATTCCCTGGCGTAAGACTCGGTCACAATGGCTAGGGCATCACTCTTCGCCGCCGTGGCTATCATGCTCAATAGCGAAGACTGTTCACAATACACCTTACGCTCCGGCAGCACCTGAGTCGTCAGCATATCCACCACCTTGAGGTTAAAACGCCTGAGGTTGAAGATGATATGCTTTTCCGCAAAATACTGCTCAAAACTCAGACTCCCCTGAATGCGAGGATGCTGCTGGCGCGCCACACAGACGATGCGCTCTTGCAATATCTGGGCAACGTCGAAGCCGGCTTCCTGTGGCTTAGAAACATCGATAGCCAGATCCACCTTTTCAGTTTGCAGATCTTTCAGAAAATCCTGCTCCTGCACCGGCGCTTCCTTAAAGATGATCTCCACCCGCATCTCACTGAGGTGTTCCTCAGCCGCCGTCTGAAGCAGCTCAATGATGGTGTCGTTGGCATAAACGGTGAAGGTTCTCTGGCTCAACTTAGGATCGAAAGCCTCCAGGCCTGCAACCAACTGCTCGATTTCAGCCAAGGGTCCAGCGAGATGCCGATACAGATTCAGCGCCGCGGCCGTGGGTTTAACGCCTCTTCCCACGCGCACAAACAGGGCTTCGCCAACCCTGGCCTTCAGGCGGGCGATGGCATTACTCACCGAGGACTGAGTGAGATCCAGTTCCTCAGCCGCCTTGCTAAAGGACTCGGTACGACAGACGACGGCAAACACCCTTAACAGGTTCAAGTCTAGTGGTTTACGTTGTGGCATAGGCTCCAATACTATTTATATTATAAATATTATAAAGCAGGTTACCCCTAATTATTTAACAGCTCAAGCGCCATATACTGACCTCATCGATTAAAAAACCAGCTAAGGGTCAGACCATGAAAAAGACACCATTAACGCTTTGCCTGCTCGCCGCATTATCCAGCAACGCCCAAGCCGCCCAACATGAACACGACCACATCAGCGTCGGTTATCAGGGTAAGGCCGCCACTGCCCACACCAAAGAGGCTAATAAGGCACTGGCACAGAAACTCAACTTTGCCGACACGACCGCCTTCGAGGCGTCTAGTGCCAAGCTGATTGCCGAGTTGGATAAGACGACTGCCGCCATTCTGCGCGCCGACTTTACCTTTCTCGGCGACGAGGCGCCAGACACCATCAACCCATCGCTGCATCGTCAGGCAAGGCTCAACATGGTCGCCAACGGACTGTACGAAGTGCGTGATGGCATCTATCAAGTCAGGGGGACAGATCTCGCCAACCTGACCCTTATCCGAGGGAAAACCGGCTGGATTGCCTATGATGTCTTACTCACCAAAGAGGCCTCAATGGCATCGATACAGTTTGCCATGAAGCACCTGCCCAAAGATGGCGATCTCCCCATCGTCGCCATGATCTACTCGCACAGTCATGCGGATCATTTCGGCGGCGCCAGGGGCGTGCTGACGCTTTACCCAGACGTCAAAGTCTACGGCTCTCATAACATCACCAAGGAGATCGTCGACGAGAACGTGCTGGCCGGCAACGCCATGAGCCGCCGCGCCGCCTACCAATATGGTGCTACCTTAGGGAAACATGAACACGGTATCGTCGATGCCGCCCTCGGTAAGGGGATCTCCAAGGGGGAAATCACCTTCGTCAAACCCGACTATACGCTCAACGCTGACGCTAAGTGGCAGACACTGACGATAGATGGCCTGGAGATGGTCTTCATGGATGCCTCTGGCACAGAGGCGGCATCGGAGATGATCACCTACATTCCGTCGATGAAGGCCCTGTGGTCGGCTGAGCTCACCTATCAAGGCATGCATAACATCTATACGCTGCGCGGCGCGAAGGTGCGTGATGCACAAAAATGGTCTAAAGATATCAATGAGATGATTAATGCCTTCGGGGATGAGGTGCAGGTGCTCTTCTCCTCCCATTCGGCGCCCATCTGGGGTAACGGCGCCATTAATGATTTCTTACGCCTACAAAGGGACAACTATGGTTTCATCCACAACCAGACCCTGAGACTGGCCAACCAGGGCGTCAGCATTCAGGATATCGGCGACGCGATTCAAGAGGTGCTCCCCGCCGCCATCGAGCAGGCCTGGCATACCAAGGGCTACCACGGTACCTATAGCCACAATGCTAAGGCGGTATACAACATGTACCTAGGCTACTTCGACATGAACCCGGCCAACTTGAATCCGCTGCCGACTTCGCCCGAAGCCGTAAAGTTTGTCCACTACATGGGGGGCGCCGAACAGGTGATGGCGAAGGCCAGCCAAGACTATGCCCAGGGTGAGTATCGCTTCGTCGCCACCGTGCTTAACAAACTGGTGACGGCAGAGCCAGACAATCAATCCGCTCGCGATCTGCTCGCCGATACCTATGAACAGCTGGGCTACCAGGCCGAAGGCGCAGGATGGCGTAACATCTACCTGACCGGGGCCCAGGAACTGAGGATGGGAATTCAACCTGGCACGCCAAAGACGGCATCGGCAGATGTGCTAAGTGAGATGGCTCTCTCGACCCTTTTCGACTTCCTGGCGGTGAAGATAGATAGCCTCAAGGCCGAGAAACTGGGCCGGATCAGCCTGAATGTGATCACCCCTGACGAGTCGAATGTCCTCTATGTCGAACTGAGTAATGGCAACCTAAGCAACATCCAGATTAACCAGCCCAAGGTCGCCGATGCCACGCTCACCATCAACAAAACCGACATCACCCGGATATTGCTAGGTCAAACCCAGTTAGCTAAGCTGCTACAGCAGGGAGAAGCCAGCATGACAGGCGATCAGCAGGCCTTTAACAAAATCGCCTCGACCATGGTGCAGTTTGATCCTAATTTCGAAATCGTCCCGCTGGGAAAACGCGAACATAAACATGATTCACAGCCATAGCTTAGTATCTTACTAACTTGATTTAACCAAACGCCAAACTTAGCCGGTTTGGCGTTTATCCCTTCAACCCGGTTAATGCAAAAAATATTATTAAGTATTAACTAAAAATACTACTTTAGAGATACCTCCAAATTAGTATAAGTTCATGATCTTAATCACAATTATTGACACAAAAACTTAATCACCGTGTAACATTGTTTTAGATCAACAAATTGATCCTTTTGCAGTCCTATAACAGCTGGTGAGCAATGACCAAACAAAAGGATCACAATTAATGAAACTTCATGCCCTCAGCCTTGCCGTGCTTGCCAGCTTATCCGCCTCTGCCCTTGCGACAGAGAGCGTCGATCCGCTGAAGAAGGCCTTTATCGACGATTCTAAGGTAAACGTACAATTTCGCCTGCGCTATGAAGATGTGGATGTCGCCAATGTCGACGAGCAAAATCAGACCACACTGCGTACCCGCCTGACCTATCAAACCGGTGATATTTATAATCTATTTGCCTTGGCAGAAGTGGATGATGTGCGCTCTACCGATGATGAGCCTCTCATTGCCGACTACGAATATACCCAGATCAATCAGGCCTTCATCGGTTATCGAGGCCCGGCTAACACCCTGGCTCAATATGGTCGCCAACGTATCTTGCTCGATAACCAACGCTTCGTCGGTGGTGTAGGCTTCCGTCAAAATGAGCAGACCTATGACGCCTTCTCGGTAAAAAATACCGCCGTTGAAGGACTCACAGCTTACTATGCCTATGTGAATAACGTTAATCGCATCTTCCCCGAAGGTTCGGGCAAAGACGAGCACAAGAACGAGACTCACCTGGTTAACGTTAACTACAAAGGGCTAGAGTTCGTTAAGCTCAGCGGTTATGTCTACCTGATCGATAACGTCAATGTTGCCGCCTTCTCGACCGATACCTATGGTGTGCGCGCGACCGGCGACATCAAGCTAGATAAACTTAAGTTCAACTATGAGGCAGAATATGCCCAGCAGTCTGAAGCGGGCGACAACCCTGTAAGTTACTCGGCCTCATACTACAAGCTAGGCGCTGGGGTTAACTTCGACGCATTCGGCGCTAAAGTGGGCTACGAAGTATTGGGTTCAGACGATGGTAAGGCTGGCTTTATCACGCCACTGGCGACTCTGCACGCCTTTAACGGCTGGACAGATAAGTTCCTCTTCGGCGGTAAGGGCAACTGGGAAAACGGTATCGTAGATACTCATCTTATTGTGACCGCAAAGGTTGCGGGCCTGAAACTACTCGCCAAGTATCACAAGTTTGACTCTGACTATGGTGATGTCGACATGGGTAAGGAATGGGGCGTATCGGCGACCTATCCTTTCGCCAACCACTATAGCGTGGGTCTGAAATATGCCAGCTTCAGCGGTGCCGATGAGGGTTACGCCTTCTCTAACGACACAGACAAGCTATGGCTAACCTTCCAGGCAAAGTACTAAATCAGAAGTACTAAGCCAATTTCCTATCGCCCAAGGCGGGCGATAGGCGCTAGTACTCCCTGAATTGCAACAGCTTTGCAGGAATGCCAATTTTAACCTTGGTTTTCCTGCTTTTTTCTGTCTACCGCTGTCGATTCAGGCTGCTTCACTCTATCAAAGCCTAATAAACCCAGACTATATCCTAGGGTCTGTTGATCTTTGCCGTTTATTTTTGCAGCAGTTTGAAGGTGATTTATACAAGGCAGAGTCCGTGTATTGTAG
The DNA here is from genome assembly GCF_023349185.1 of Shewanella aquimarina. Lineage (GTDB taxonomy): Bacteria > Pseudomonadota > Gammaproteobacteria > Enterobacterales > Shewanellaceae > Shewanella > Shewanella aquimarina. The sequence goes on from NZ_JAKIKY010000001.1 coordinate 400,941, forward strand.
TTATTCTACATGAGCGGGCAATAACGCCGTAGAAATGGCCTACAAAAGCTGCCCGAAGGGTTCATCTAAACGCGCCTTGCCCTTTGTTGCCTGCTATTTACATAGAATAACTATGCCGCACAGCATGCGCCTTGAGCAAAATGCGTTTAGATCGAACAAAAATTAAACCTGAAAGATAAACAGACCCTAGAGCTAAGAATAAAAGCTATTCGGCCAGCAACAAGGCCTGCGCACTCACCATCTCACAACGTAACGCCAGAGGCTGTGTCGAGGAGAGACTCAGCGCAAAACGATACTCATCATCGAGTTGCCCCAGCATACTTTGCCAGCCAGCGGCAGGCCGAGCCAATTGCTGGCTGTCGCTGGCATCGGCTTGGTCAGCATTTTCTCCGACGAGAAACAGGCTCACCGCCTCTTCTATCCAGGCTTGTCGGGCCGCTGAGCCATTAAAATTTAGCGCCTGATGCGGGGCATCACTCAAGGCGAAATAGAAAGACTTGAGAGAGAGTGCCAGCCCCAACCCCTTGGCCTTGATGTATGACTCTTTCAATGCCCAGAGATCAAAGAATCGCAGACGCTGCCGCTCAGGTGGCAAGGCCAGCAGGGCGTCTCGCTCCTGCTGGGTAAAGTAATGGTTAAGGATGGCGTGAATGTTAGTGTTAGTACGTAGACGCTCGATATCGACGCCCAGTTCCAGCCCCCTGACCTGTTGCTCTGGCCCTAAAGCTTTTGAATTAAAGGACTTAGATGCTAAGGACTTAGGTGTTAACGGCTTAGATGCTAGCGTCTTGGGCAATCGAGCGATCGCCAATAGCATATAATCGCCGCTGTGACTCAGGTTAAACACCAGACGGCTGCGCTGAAAAAGCGCCTTACTCAGCACAGGCTTGCCCTTATCCAGATAATCGAAACGCCACTCTGTGGGGGCGATAAGATCACCGGCTTCACCATTCAGGCGCTCATGGGCCTGCGACAGCAGCAGGCGCAGATAGCATCTGACCAAGAGTCCCTTCTCTCTGGCGGACGCCATTCGATAACGCGTCACTTTCTGCTGCTCATCCAACGGCAGGGTGTCAAGCAGGCGCGCCTGCTGCTCGGCGCTGAAACCGGGCAAATTCAATGGGCAGAGATAGAGATGTACGGGAATAGCGTCCCCAGTGACCTTGTTCAACTCGGTTAATGTCCTACTTGATAAGTTGGCCAAGCCTACCATCGACGGCCTAGGAGCACCACCTGAGCCGCTAAAATAGGCCTCTCTTTGAAACCTAGCTCCGATGCAAACCAGCTAAAAGCTCCACTTGAGCTGCAGATAGCCTAAGGTGGACGCCGACTGGCCGAAGAGGCTCGCAGTCGAGCCATCGAAGCGCTGTGCGATCAGGCTAACCTGCCAATCGTCTGCCAGCGAATACTGATAGGTGACGCCCACAAAGAAGGAGCCATCATCATAGTAGCTGGCATTGCTGCTCAGGCGGCTGAGGGGCGTGATGTCAAAGCCGACATCCAGATAATAGGTCCAGGTCGTAAAGCTCAGGGTACGTGCCGAAAGCGGCAGATTAAGATAGAGTAAGGCACTGTCGGCGCTCAGGGGCGACGAGATATAGAGGGCGGCGCCCAGTACGCGCCAGTTGACATCACTGGCGAAGCTGTAATCCATCTCAAGCGTCGCCACTGTGTTGGCCCTCAGCGCCTGTGGCTGCATTTTATCCTGAGCCTGAGTCTGGGTCTGAATAAGTATCTGTGGCCCGCTCAACTCAGGTGAAAGCCTCGCTCCTCCCGAGTCATCGATAGGGTCAAAATAGCTCAGCTCGCCCCGTAGCCCGGCGCCAAAAAGATCGCCGGCAAACCCGCCACCGAACACCCTGTCATCGCGGGTCTCGCCTATGATCAGCTGCCAATCCCAGCCTAGGTTATAGCCAAAAATGTCATCGCCAAGAACGCTATGCCCGAGATAGCGGCCGGCATACTGGCGGTTAATACGATCAGTGGCTGTGGTTAGCCCTTCATCCCCCTGGCTATAGACAAGCTCCAGTTGACTGGCATAACCCAGTTGACGGCTAAGCTTAATGGCATCGACGCCCCGGCGCTCAGGATAGTCGACATCATAGATGGAATAGGCGTTGAAGATATCATTGGGGTTCCACAGGGTACTCATGGCCCAGTTGACCCTAAAGCGGCCTGCGGTTAGCTCCCACTTGTCAGCGAACTGCCAGCTCAGGTAGGCACGATCTAACTGACTATTGCCGATCCAGTCGCCACTCTCTAGCCAGTTGGCAGACAGATCCCAGTAGCCAGGATCCCTCGAGACTAGTTCGCCATAACCCGGCAGGCTGGTGGTGTCACCCGCCATGAGACGATTGCGCAGCCCTACGTTGACCCTGACTCTTTTCCAGCGATACTCGGCATCGATACGATTATGCAGCAGGCCGTCCCACAACTTGTCGCCCTGCTCTGGCGCAACCAAAGAGCCCAGATAACTCACATAGCCTTTGACCTGCCAGGGCTGCTCGGGCGCAACGCCGGGAATGGGCGAAGCTAATGCCACTAGGCTCGACTGAGCCGCGAAGAGGCAGACGACGGCAGCCAAGCATGGCCTTAGCATAAGCACTCAGCCGCCCGATTCATTGACGGCGATCCTCGACCAGGCGGCCATCTTCAAACACTATCACCCGCTTGGCTCTGGCGATCACCCGTGGATCATGGGTCGAGAAGATAAAGGTGGTGCCCTCCTGCTCATTTAAGCTCTGCATGATATCTAAAAGCTCGGCGGTGCTCTTGGCATCCAGGTTGGCCGTCGGTTCGTCAGCCATCACGAATCTGGGTCTCGGGGCCAGGGCACGCGCCACCGCAACCCGCTGCTGTTGGCCACCCGACAGCTTGGCAGGGATCTTGTCCTTCTGGTCGGTCAACCCCACCTGAGTCAACAGTGCCATGGCGCGCTCGCGGCACTCTGCCTCACTGTGACCCTGTAGCTGCATGACAAACTCTACATTCTCTAGCGCCGTCAGTACGGGCAGCAGGCTGTAGTCCTGGAAAATGAAACCCACATGGTCGCGGCGAAAGGCGATCAGCGCCTGCTCGCTCAGTCGGGTGATATCCTCACCGTCAATCAACACGGCGCCACTCGTCGGGCTATCTATTCCGCCTATCATGTTGAGCAGCGTCGTCTTGCCCGACCCGGAAGGCCCCATGATGGCGACAAACTCTCCCTGGGCTATGGTGAGATCCAGCGATTTTACCGCGGCCACCGGAAAGTCACTCTCGGGGTTATAGATCTTAGTTAGTGCTTGAATCGCTATGGTCATGAAATACGCTGACTCCTTTCTCTAATGAGTCTCACCCAAATTTCCCCCAACCTAATGCTTCTGCGCCATGGCATCCACCGGACGCTGCTTGATGATCTGCCGCGCCGGATAGAGGGCAGCCAGCAAGCTCACTACCACCACCATCGCCAGGGTCAGAAGATACTGAGCCAGAGCGACCTGAGGATAGAGGGTGGTCGATACGCCAAACGCGCCGAGTCCATCGGCCATGCTGCCAAGGGGAATGCCTGTCTCGCCCAGCAGAGTAATCACCATCACACTCAGCAGCAGACCCAGCAGCGCCCCCGTCAGCCCAAGCAGCAGAGACTCCAGCAGGATCAGCCCCAGTATCTTGCGCTTCACCATGCCGATGGCCATCAGCACGCCAAACTCCCGCGTACGCTCAAACACCGCCATCAACATGATGTTGGCGATCCCCAGCCCCAGCGCCGAGATGAAGATCAGCAGAATCACCGCGTTGCTGGTGTCCATCTGAGCGATAATGGTGGCCAGCATGGGCTGGATCTCTTGCCAGTCTCGCACCCTGTCCTGGGGCGCCAGCACGCTCGACAACCTCCTGGCAAGCGCCTTGGCGCGGCTATTGTCCAGGCTGTCGCTCTTTGTCAGGCGAATGGCGATCTCATGCACGCCATCCAGCCCCGCCAACGCGGTCAGATCGGCGCGGCGCACATAGGCATTGGCCTCATCGAAGGTGCTGGAGGGGGAGCGATAGAGGCCCGCCACCCTAAATGCCGCGCCGCTAACCGCCTTATCGGCGTTGCTGAAGGTAAGCACCACCTTGGAGCCCAGCCTTAACTTGAGGCGGCTCGCCGTTTTCTCCGAGATCACTATGGGGTGGCGTCCACCGGCCTCTAGCCAGCCACCCTGGGTGATATTGTCGGCGATGGGCGTCACCCTGGCCTCGGCGGCAGGGTCGACGCCATTGATGCGAATGCCGCGACTCGCCCGGGGCGAGGCCAGCATGCCCTGCACCACAAAGCGCGCCGAGACACCTTGCACCTCAGGGATCTCACTAAGCTTAGCCAGCACGGGCTCTGGCGCGCGTATCCGGCTATTGATAGCCGGGTCGAGCAGATAATCCTTGTTATGCACCTGCAGGTGGCTGGTCTGCCAGGCGACAGCATTATCTATCATGTTGGCGTACATGCCTGTCATGAAGCCTATCATCACCACCACGCCCACCAGGCCAAACACCATGGCACACACCATGATGCTGGTGCGCAGCCGGTTACGCCACAGATTGCGCCAGGCCAAAAGGGCCAACATGGGCGGATGCCAGCCAGAATTATCCTTGGTCATCATCGCCTCCTTTGAGCGCCGCAACCACCACAAGATGCTGGATGCGCCACACGGGATAGCAGAGACAGAGGGCCATCAAGCTGAGGATAATTAACACCTGATTGCGCACCAGCGCCAGCGATACCTTCATGGGCATCACAGGCTCCCAGCCCATCTCGAGCATCATCTTGGCGGTCTCGCCAGTCAGAGAGATGGGGTGATAATAGAAGTAACCTATCACCACGCTGCTGACTCCAAGCCCCAGCACCGTCCCCAATGCGGCGATCAACAAGGATTCGATCATCACCAGGCGCAGCAAGGTCAGGCGCGCCATGCCGGTCGCCAGCATGACGCCAAACTCCCGCCTGCGCTCCAGCGTCATCATCAAGATGGTGGCAAACAGGGCGAAGCCGACGATAAGATAGAGCAGGCAGATCATAAACAGGCCGCCAGCCCGGTCCAGGGCGATCTGCTGCGCCATCTCAGGGGCCAGCGACTGCCAGTCCCGCACCTTGACCCTGTCACCATAAAGTGCAGAAAGTCTTTCGGTCAGAGGCGCCACCTCACCTAAGTTGTCGCTATGCAGTACCCAGGAGCTCACCTGTTCACCGGTTGAAAACAAGCCTTGGGCCGTGCCGAGCGGCATATAGACCAGCTGATTATCCAGCTGCGCCAGGGGAAAATGCAGTATGCCGGCAATGGGGTAGACACCGGCCGCCGTCTGACCGTGATAGCCCTGCCCATAGAGTACCAGCTCATCGCCGACACCCAGCTTGAGATACTCTGCCAATCCTTGCCCCAGCAGCACCTGCTTAGCACCAGGGCTTAGGTAACTGCCCGCCACCAGCTTATCCGCGATACCTGAATAGTCATTCTCAAGCTGGGGACGCACGCCGTACACCACCACGCCCTTAGATCGCTCCTCGCTAGAAGCCAACAGGAAAGATTCGATTCTGGGCAGAGCGTAGCTGATGTGGGCAAGGCCTTTTGCCTTGGCGATAAACTCATCATCGCCGGGCAGCAAGTCTTCTATGCTCTCTGTGGTGGCATACTCGGGCGATTGCAGCTGAATGAGACCGGTGGAGAAACGGGCACTGTTGTCGATGTTGTGCTCGTAACTGCCCTCCTGCATGCTGCGCATAAAGAGGGACAGAAACAGCGCCAAGGCCAGGGCGAAGGCGGTCAGCAGGGTGCGCCGCTTCTGCCGCCAGAGATTACGCCACGCCAGCTTAATCAACATGCCTCATCCCAATCCTTGTGCCAAAGGGTAAATCCAAGATTAGTCCCGTAGCGCCTTCATCTGCTGCTGCGAGAAGAAATCGTCGCCTATGTCGAAATCAAATGCCGCCTCATGGGTAATGAGTTCGGTGCGCTGGCCCTGCTTATCGGCGGGGCTCATCACCATCTTGGTGGCCAGCATGCGCCCACCCATCATCTGTATATCCGAGGTGGTCAGGGTATTGACAGGTTCGTCGAACTCATCGAAAAACTCCGCCCGGCGTTGTAGGTAGTGACTGGAGGAGATCCACAAACGGATGCGGCTCCAGACCACGGGCGCATCGGGCTTGGCGATGGCGTCGATGACGAAACAGTCGTCACCTTCTATCGCCTCGTGCTTCACCAGTTGATGGCGATAGTCGACCACGATAGAGGACTGATTGATCAGGTCATCATTGGTAAAGTCTGAGCCCATCCAGGACTGACTCAGCATGGAGGGGGCTATCTTGATGATGCGCTCGATGGCGGGCACCCAGTTCCACATCTCACGGTAGCGTTTGAGAGACACACTGCCCTTGTCCTTCGCCGGCGCCGTCACCAGTACCAGCGACAGCTCCTGTCCCTTGGTCCAGCTCTTCATGCTCATGGAGCGCGTCCAGTCCGGACGCACAATATTCATGGTGGCCACCACATAGCTGGACTGGCCGCGCATCTGCTCGTCGGCGCGGCGCACTATCTCCCGCGCCTGCTCGGCGGAGACGGCCTCCTCACCTGCCGCCTTTTCCACAACCATAGCCTCCACCGCCCTTGCCTCTGTGGAGAAAAATAGCGGCGTCGTCCACACCAGCGCCAGGCCAAAGATGCCGACTAACCAAGGTCTTACTGCTTGCATGTCAACGTCCCCTGTTGATGTGTAAATGCTAGGCTAACCACTTAAACTCTAGCCTATAACCTGTTGTCTAAAAAGGAAACATACAAATGCTTACGCTTAGACATTCACCCTGTCACCATGGCTCGGTGGCGTCGAGGTCACCAGAAACTCCAGCACCTGCTCGCCGCCGTTACGCAGGCAGTGAGCCTGACCCGGTGCCACATGCATCCCCTGGTGGGCCGTGAGTCTATGCTCAGTACCTTCTACCTCCAGCAGCGCCGTACCCGACAGGATAAAGAAAAACTGCTCCGCCGCGCCGTGATAGTGGCGCTGCTCGCCACAGCCCACGGGTACCCGCTCCTGGATCACGCTAAGGGCCTGGCTTTTCACCAGATGCCAGCCATCGCAATTGTCACCCCACAGATAATGCTCGGCATTTTCCCGACTTATCGACGTCATCCCCGCTCTCTCCCTAATGGCTCTTGATGAATACAAGCTCTTGATGGCTCCAAGTTCTAAATGACACCAAGCTAATGCCGATACGGACCGGGCGCAATAAAAAAGGAGAAACGGGTTCTCCTTTTTTACTTACATAGGCCTAAGCCATTAATATGCCTTTAATGCGAGTACGCCTTTAATGCGCCTTGGCCGCCGAGATCAACTCCCGCTGCACATGATCCGGCACCACATCGTAGCGGCTGAAGGTCATGGCAAACTGACCGTCGCCGCCGGTTAAGGATTTCAGCCGGGTCGAGTAATCGTCGACGGTCGCCAGCGGCGCCTCGACCTCTACTTCCACCTTGCCGTTGCCCTGGGCCTGGGTGCCGCAGATGATGCCGCGATTGGCACTGATATCCCCGGTAATGTCACCCACATGTTCCTGAGCCACCTGTACCTGCATCTCGACGATCGGCTCTAAGATCACAGGGTTGGCCTCGTGCACCGCATCTAAGAAGGCCTTCTTACCCGCCATCACAAAGGCGATCTCTTTGGAATCGACGCTATGGTGCTTACCATCGAGCAGGGAGACGCGCACATCCTGCATCGGGAAGCCAGCCAGGGCACCGCCAATCATCGCCTCCTTGACGCCCTTCTCGACCGCGGGAATGTATTGACTCGGCACCGAGCCTCCCACCACCTTGCTGACAAACTCGAAGCCAGCCCCTCTCGGCAGCGGCTCGACGGTGAGTTCCACCTCACCAAACTGACCGGCACCGCCAGACTGCTTCTTGTGGCGATAGCGCGCCGTGGCGCTGCGGGTGATGGTTTCCCGGTAGGCCACCGCGGGCACATCGGTTTCCATATCCACATTGAAGAGGTCGTGGGCCTTCTCCAGCGCGATCTGCAGATGCAGGTCCCCCTGGCCTTGCAAAATCGTCTGCCCCTCGGCCTCGTTCTTGGCGATATGCAGGCTAGGATCTTCCACCACCAACTTGTTGAGCACCTCGGCAATCTTCTGCTCATCGCCGCGGCGCTTGGCCGACACCGCCAGGCCGAAGATAGGCTGAGGCAGTACCAGCTCAGGCAGGTGGAACTCATCTTCGTCGTGACTGTCGTGCAGCACGGCGCCTACTGTCAGTTCATCCACCTTAGAGATAGCGCAGATATCGCCGGGCACCGCCGAGGTCACGCTGATCTGCTTGTCCCCCTGCAGTTTAAACAGGTTGCCCACCTTGATGGGCTTGCGACCATCGCCGACAAACAACTTCATCCCCAACGAGATAGTGCCTTGGTAGACCCTAAACACCCCCATGCGACCGAAGAAGGGGTCGATGGCCACCCGAAACACATGAGCAAGGGCGTGATCGTCACTGGACTGAGTCACATCCACAGGCACGGCCGACTCCCCCAGCCCCTTGATGAACTGCGGCGGATTGGCCTCTAACGGGTTGGGACTCAGCTTGATGATAAGCTCAAGCAGTGCGCCTATTCCCACCTGCTGCTCGGCGCTGGTGAAACACACTGGCACCAGGTGTCCCATACGCAGTGCGGTCTCAAGCGGCGCGTGCAGCTGCTCGGGAGTCAGGTTCTCCCCCTGCTCCAGATAGAGGGCCATCAGCTCATCGTCTTCCTCCAGCACGGTATCGACCAGCTCGTCGCGGGCGCAGGCCACATCGTGAAACAGGGCCTCGCCCTGTAGCTCGGGCTGGGGATGCAGGTAACAGTCGATCACATCGTCCAGGGCGGCGTTTGGCAGATTCACCGGCAGGCAGCGATGGCCAAACTTGGTCTGGATCTCATCGAGCAGGCCTGCCAGCTTGGCGCCGTTACCATCGATATGGTTAATGGCGATCAACACCACCTTGCCCTGAGCCCTGGCGGCTTCGAAGGCGCGTTGGGTGATGGTCTCTATGCCGGTGGCGGCGTTGATCACCAGGAGCACTGACTCAACACCGCTCAAGGGCAACAGGGCACGACCGAAGAAGTCGGGCAGACCCGGGGTGTCGATGAAATTGATATGATGATTGTCGAAGTCGAGATTGAGGAAGGAAGGTTCTAGGCTATGTCGATGGTCTTTTTCCTGGGCAGTGAAATCAGCATGATTTGTGCCCTTGTCCACCCTGCCTTTTTGAGCGATCGCCTCGCCCTGGAACAGCAATGCCTCTAACAGGGTGGATTTCCCCGCCCCAGTGTGTCCGAGCACCGCCAGATTCCGGATCTGCTCCGTGGTAAACTCAGCCATATCGGCCTCCTTTGATCTGTCATATCAAGAGGTAACAGCACCACGACCTCATTACCTACCACTCAAAATCGTGTTAGCTGCAAACAAAAACAAAGTGTTGTAATGAGGGCCTGTTGACCTTTTGAGAGCAAATTTTGTTCTAATTGAGCACGTTCAAATCGCGGCTTGAGATATAGTTATTCTATATAAAAGCCGAGTAACAAAGAGTTGAACGTGCTCAAGACGAACCCTACGGGCAGCGTCTGTATCAATTTTCTACTGCGTTATCGCTCATTGATGTAGTGCACTACATGACAATCGCTCTGCCTTGTATAAAAGCGATGCAGAATGCTGCAAAAGTGAACGCTAAAGATCAACAGGCCCTAGTCTGTTAACAACCAGTATAGGCCTGTCACCCTGCCTTGCTTTTGATCGAGATCACGCTTTAACTCACAGGGTTAATTTAGCTAACGCCCGTCACAAACAGCGAACATATGTAAGCTAAAATAGCCGGTGTCGAAGACTTTTAAGTCCCAGGTGATTGTATTGGCCCTCAAGCTACTGTAGTCTGCTGCTCTATTAACGTCAGTTCAGACGGACAACGCGGGATTATGCAGGCTAGCAGCATACCGCGACAGCGCTTGTCCCAATAGATTATTGATGGAACGCCCTAACCAGTATGCTCGAGAAGCCTAACCACAAGACGCAGCGCCGAGACTCGCAGACCGCGGCGCGAAAACTCAGCGCCAGTGAATATAGGCACAAGAATGCCACCACCACCCCTGAGATGCGTCAGTTTATCCAGGAGTCGGAACTACCGGTGAGCCAGCTGGCAAAGGTGCTCAACATCAGCGAAGCCACGGTGCGTAAATGGCGCCGGCGCGACTCCATCGAAGACACACCTAACACCCCCCACCATCTCAACACCACACTGACGCCTATGCAGGAATATGTGGTCGTGGGGCTGCGCTATCAGCTCAAGATGCCGCTGGACAGGCTGCTCAAGGTGACTCAGGAATTTATTAACCCAAACGTGTCCCGCTCCGGCCTCGCCCGCTGCCTCAAGCGCTACGGGGTATCGCGCATCCACAACATCGAGCGTCCCGAGGTGCCGGATCATTACTTCAACCAGCTGCCCATCGCCCAAGGCAGCGATATTGTCACCTATACCTTAAATCCAGAGACCCTGGCCCATACCCTGGCGCTGCCACAGGCCGACGGCGACACAGTGCTGCAGGTGGCCTCGCTCACCCTGCCGCCACAACTGGCGGACGCCGAGCCAAGCTCGGTACTTTTGGGCATAGATCCCCACAGCGACTGGCTCTACTTAGATATCTATCAAGACGGTAACACCCAGGCCACCAAGCGATACATCACCCATCTGCTTCGCCAGGGGCCGTTTCATCTGCGTAAGCTTTTGGTACGCAACTATCACACTTTCTTACAGCGCTTCCCAGGTGCCACCATGGCACAGCTAACACCCGGCGCTGACATACAGACACCTGAGCATCAGGTAGCAAGCGGAGACTCATAATGAGCCAGACCGAAACATCAAAGACGTCAAGCGATCAGCGCCTCAACAAGCGTCTGAAAGATATGCCCATTGCCATCGTTGGCATGGCGAGCATCTTTGCCAACTCACGTTATCTCAACAAATTTTGGGATCTGATCTGCGACAAGATTGACGCCATTACCGAGGTGCCAGACACCCATTGGCAGGTCGACGATTACTACGACAGCAACAAAAGCGCGCCGGACAAGAGCTACTGCAAACGAGGCGGTTTCATGCCCGAGGTCAACTTCAACCCGATGGAGTTTGGCCTGCCGCCCAACATCCTAGAGCTGACCGACACCTCACAGCTGTTGTCACTCATCGTCGCTAAAGAGGTGCTCGCCGATGCCAAGCTTCCGAGCGACTACGACAGAAACAAGATTGGCATCACCCTGGGCGTAGGCGGCGGTCAGAAGATCAGCCACAGTCTCAACGCCAGGCTGCAATATCCTGTGCTCAAGAAGGTGTTCAAGCACAGCGGTATCAGCGACGCCGACAGTGAGATGCTGATCAAGAAGTTTCAGGACCAATATGTCCACTGGGAAGAGAACTCCTTCCCCGGCTCTCTGGGCAATGTGATCGCCGGACGTATCGCCAACCGTTTCGACTTAGGCGGCATGAACTGCGTCGTCGACGCCGCCTGCGCCGGCTCGCTAGCAGCCATGCGCATGGCCCTGAGTGAACTGGTGGACGGCCGCGCCGAGATGATGATCACAGGTGGCGTCTGTACCGACAACTCCCCCTCCATGTACATGAGCTTCTCCAAGACGCCAGCCTTTACCACCAACGAGACGGTGCAGCCCTTCGATATCGACTCCAAGGGGATGATGATAGGCGAAGGCATAGGCATGGTGGCACTGAAGCGCCTCGAAGATGCCGAGCGCGATGGCGATCGCATCTATTCGGTGATCAAGGGCATAGGCGCCTCATCTGACGGTAAGTTTAAGTCTATCTATGCGCCGCGCCCAGAAGGCCAGGCCAAGGCGCTCAAGCGCGCCTACGATGACGCCGGATTTGCCCCCCACACCCTGGGACTGATGGAGGCCCACGGCACAGGCACGGCCGCCGGTGACGTGGCCGAGTTTAACGGCCTCAAGTCAGTGTTCAGCGAAGGCTGCGAGACGACCCAGCATATCGCCCTGGGCTCGGTGAAATCGCAAATTGGCCATACCAAGTCGACCGCTGGCACCGCCGGGCTTATCAAGGCGGCGCTGGCGCTACACCACAAGGTGCTACCGCCGACCATCAATGTGGACCAGCCCAATCCCAAGCTGGATATCGCCAACTCGCCTTTCTACCTCAATACCGAGACGCGTCCCTGGCTGCCACGCCCCGACGGCACCCCGCGCCGCGCCGGGATCAGCTCCTTCGGTTTTGGCGGCACCAACTTCCACTTCGTGCTCGAGGAATATCAGAGTGACCACGGCAGGGATCTGGGTGAGCACACACGTTTCCGTCAGCGCGCCGTGCCTCAAAGCCTGCTACTGAGCGCCGCCGACAAGACGGGGCTTATCGCCACTATCAGGCAGCTCGTTGCAGACGCAGAACAACAATCCCTCGACGCCCTGGCCGCTCAACATCCGCTGCGCGCGCTTGACGCCAATGCCCCGCGTCTTGGCCTGGTGGCTAGCGACACAGACAGCCTCAAGGCGCAGCTTAATCAGGCGCTAAGCCGCCTGGAAGCGGGCGATGAGGCCCACTGGTCGCTGCCTGGCGGCCTGCACTATCGCAGCAGCAGTCTGGCTAACCCTAAAGTGGCCGCGCTGTTTGCCGGACAAGGCGCCCAATACCTCAATATGGGGCTTGAGCTTGCCTGCCACTTCCCTGAGATGCGCGAGCAATTTGTAATAGCCGACAAGGTGTTTGCCAGCCAGGATAAGACGCCGTTGTCACAACTGGTGTACCCGGTGCCAGTCTTCACGACTGAGGAGCGCAAGGCACAAGAGGCACTACTGACCAATACCGCTAATGCACAGAGCGCCATCGGCGCCATCTCCATGGGACAATACACCCTGCTCAAGCAAGCCGGCTTCACGCCCGACATGGTGGCAGGCCACAGCTTTGGTGAACTCAGCGCCCTGTGCGCCGCCAGAGTAATTAGCCTCGAAGACTACTACCAGCTGACATTCGCCCGTGGCGATGCCATGGCCAGCCCAAGTGTCGAGAGTGCCGAGGGGGCCGATCGCGGTACCATGTATGCCATCATCACCAAAACCGCCGAGGATCTGACTCGACTGGAAGCTACCCTTGAAACCTTCGACGGCGTCAAGGTCGCCAACTACAACGCGCCGACCCAGTTGGTGATCGCCGGGCCGACAGATGCCACCACCCAAGCGGCCAAGGCCCTAAGCGAGCTCGGCTTCAAGGCGATTGCCCTGCCGGTATCCGGCGCCTTCCACACGCCATTGGTGGGCCACGCCCAGGCACCGTTTGCCGAGGCGATCGACAAGGTGAAGTTTGCCAAACCGGCGCTGCCTGTGTACGCCAACGCCAGCGGCGCTCGCTACGCCAATGTCGCCAAGACCATCAAGAGCGAGTTTAAGCAGCATATGCTGCAATCAGTTCGCTTTAGCGAGCAGCTAGAGGCCATGTACGCCGATGGTGCGCGCGTCTTCGTCGAGTTTGGCCCGAAGAATATTCTACAGAAACTGGTGGAGAACACCCTTAGCGACAAGCTAGATACCCTGTGCAGCATCAGCCTCAACCCTAATCCTAAGGGCGATAGCGACCTGCAACTTCGTCAGGGCGCCATGCAGCTTGCCGTCTGCGGCATCGCACTGGATGAGATAGACCCGTACCAAGCCGAACCGGCCCAGGCCGAGCCTGTCTCCCCCATGAATATCACGCTCAACGCGACCAACTACATCAGCCCGGCGACCCTGGCGAAGATGGAAAAATCCCTTAATACGGGCACCATCACGCCACAGACCCGAGTGCAAGAGAAGATAGTGGAAGTTGAAAAACTGGTCGAAGTCGAAAAAGTTGTCGAAAAATTTGTAGAAGTAGAGAAGATAGTGGAAAAATCGATCCCCGCAGCCCAAGCGCCACAGGCCAATGACTCCCATGGCTCAGTCATCAATACACCTGCCATCCAGCCGTTACAGACAATGGCAGGCGATGATGCCCTGACGGCGCTGTTCGCCGCCCAGCAACAGACGGCTCAGCTGCATCAGCAGTTCCTGACCATACCGCAGCAATATGGCGAGACAGTCACTCAGCTGATGACGGCTCAGGCTCAGATGGCGGCTGCCGGTGTCGCGATTCCAGAGAGCCTGCAGCGCGCCATGGAGCAGTTCCACCAGCACCAGGCGCAGACGCTACAGAGCCATACGCAATTCCTCGAGATGCAGGCCCAGAGCAATCAGAGCGCCCTGCAACTGATGGGACAAGGCGGTCAACCGCTAACGCCTACAGTGCAAGCCGCGCAGATAGCGACGCCTGTTATTCAGCCTCAACCTCGGTCGGCAGAAGCGCCCGCCGTCCAGAGCGCTCCTGTAGCGGCATCGGCACCAGTGATGCAGCAAGTGCAACAGGCGCCTCAGACGCCTGTTGTAGCAGCACCAGTTCATACCGCAGAGGTTCAGGCGCCTGTGCCTGCGACCCCAAGCACTGCTGCAAAATCGAGTGCAGACGAGATTCAGAAGACAATGCTTGAGGTGGTCGCCGACAAGACAGGTTATCCCACGGAGATGCTGTCGCTTGAGATGGATATGGAGGCCGACCTAGGTATCGATTCCGTCAAGCGGGTGGAGATCTTAGGCACAGTGCAAGATGAGCTGCCGAGCCTGCCTGAGCTGAGCCCGGAAGATCTGGCAGAGTGCCGCACACTGGGCGAGATCGTGGCCTATATGGAAAGCAAGCTGCCCGCCGAAGGCGCTCACATTTCAGAAGCCGCCGCAGGCGCTATGAACAGCCAACAGCCGACAGCACAAACTCAAGCGGGCGCTGGTTTGTCATCATCACAGGTGCAGCAGACCATGCTCACCGTGGTAGCCGACAAGACGGGCTACCCCACCGAGATGCTGTCGCTAGAGATGGATATGGAAGCCGACCTAGGTATCGATTCCATCAAGCGCGTCGAGATCTTAGGCACTGTGCAGGATGAGCTGCCGGGACTGCCTGAACTCAGCCCAGAAGATCTGGCCGAGTGCCGCACCCTAGGTGAAATCGTCGACTATATGAACAGTAAACTGTCTGCCGCTGGTGCTCACATTTCAGAAGCCGCCGCAGGCGCTACTCAACAACCCGCTGCAGGCGCTATAGCCACTGAAGCTCAAAGCGCAGCAGCAGGCTTGTCATCGACAGGCTTGTCATCTGAATTAGTACAGCAGACCATGCTGGCCGTGGTCGCCGACAAGACGGGCTACCCCACCGAGATGCTGTCGCTGGAGATGGACATGGAAGCCGATCTCGGCATCGACTCCATCAAGCGGGTGGAGATCTTAGGCACTGTGCAAGATGAGCTGCCAAGCCTGCCGGAGCTGAGCCCAGAAGATCTGGCCGAATGCCGCACCCTGGGTGAGATCGTTAGCTATATGAACAGCAAGCTGCCAGCCGCTGGCGCTCACATTACCGAAACCGCCGCAGGCGCTACTCAACAACCCGCCGCGGGCGCTGTAGCCAACCAAGAAACAACAAGTTTATCATCTGAATTAGTACAGCAGACCATGCTGGCCGTGGTCGCCGACAAGACGGGCTACCCAACTGAGATGCTGGCCCTCGAGATGGATATGGAAGCCGACCTTGGCATCGACTCTATCAAGCGGGTCGAGATCTTAGGCACAGTTCAAGATGAACTGCCGGGTTTGCCGGAGCTTAGCCCGGAAGATCTGGCCGAGTGCCGCACCCTGAGTGAGATCGTGGCGTATATGAACAGCAAACTGCCCGCCGCTGGTGCTCACATTACAGAAACCGCCGCTGGCGCTACAGTCAGCCCAGAGGTTCAAAGCTCTGATGCGACTGATAGCCTGTCATCAACACAGGTACAGCAGACCATGCTGAGCGTGGTGGCCGACAAGACGGGCTACCCAACCGAGATGCTGGCCCTTGAGATGGACATGGAGGCCGACCTTGGTATCGACTCAATTAAACGGGTCGAGATCTTAGGCACAGTGCAAGACGAGCTACCGGGACTACCGGATCTCAACCCAGAAGATCTGGCCGAGTGCCGCACCCTGGGTGAGATCGTGGCGTATATGAACAGCAAACTGTCCGCCGCAGGCGCGATAGTTGATACGACAAGCAGCCAAGAGCAGAGCGCCTCGGTTACCCAGGTACAAGCCATCTCCGCCGAGCCTTTAGTCGAGTTACCGCCTCACAGCGAGGTGGCGCTAAAAAAGCTTGAAGCGGCGAAGCCTGATGCCGAGGGTTTCGCCGCCAATGCTACCCTGGTGATCCGAGACGATGGTCACAACGCCGGGGTACTGGCCGAGAAACTCAGCAACAAAGGGCTCAAGGTCGTGGTTGTGCGCCTGCCAGAAGGTCAGCCTCAGTCACCGCTGAGCAGCGCCATCGCCAGCTGGCAGCCAGAAGGGCTGGCTGAACAAGATGTGGTGCAGGCGATAGAAGGAATTAGCGCTGACCACGGTAATATTGCGGGTTTTGTACACCTACAGCCTCAGCAGGAGGCCAACGCTGTCTCAGGGCTACAACTGACCGACGCTGGCTTTAGCCACCTGAGTTCGGCGTTCCTCTGGGCCAAGCATCTGCAGGCGCCATTGAGCGCGCAGACGGGTCGTCGCTGCTTTGTCACCGTCAGTCGTATCGACGGCGGCTTCGGCTACCTGGATGCTAAGCAACTGGCCAAGAGTGAACTCAATCAGGCCGCGCTTTCGGGTCTCACCAAGACTCTGAGTCATGAATGGCCAGGCATCTTCTGCCGCGCGTTGGACTTAGCGCCAGAGATGAGCGCGGCGCAGCTGGGCGATGCCCTACTCGCGGAGCTCATGGACAGCGACAGCGGTCTCAACGAGGTCGGTATCAGTGTCGATGCCGGCGGCAAACTGTGCCGTCATCGGCTACAGCCGGGTGAAGCGACGATAAAAACCGCAGAATCCCAGCTAGATAGCTCAGATAAAATACTGGTGACCGGGGGCGCAAAAGGGGTGACCTTCGAATGTGCCCTGGCACTGGCTAAGCGTTGCCAGTCGCACTTTATCCTGGCCGGTCGCAGCGAACATATTAGCGCGAAGGATCTACCAGACTGGGCCCAGGGCAAGGCAATTGGCGAGCTTAAGCAGGCCGCAATCGCTCATCTACTCGCCAGCGGCGAGAAGCCGACGCCTAAACAGGTCGACGCTCTCATCTGGCCGGTAAAGAGTAGCCTTGAGATCCAGGCCGCCCTCAACGCCTTCGAGGCGGTGGGTGCATCGGCAGAGTATCTGGCGATGGATGTCAGCAAGGCCGAGGCGATCGAGCTGGCCCTAGGCACCATCAATCAGCTAACGCCAATTACAGGACTCATCCATGGTGCGGGCGTACTGGCCGATAAACACATACAAGACAAAACCTTAGATGAGCTTGCGCGAGTCTACGGCACTAAGGTGGCCGGGCTTAAGGCGCTGCTGAGCGTGATCGATCCCGCCCAGCTCAAGCTGGTTGCCCTCTTCTCTTCGGCGGCGGGTTTCTATGGCAACACAGGCCAGAGTGACTACGCCATGGCCAACGAGATCCTTAACAAGGCGGCACTGCAACTGACTCAGATAAACGAGCAGACCAAGGTGATGAGCTTTAACTGGGGCCCCTGGGATGGCGGCATGGTCAATCCTGCGCTGAAGAAGATGTTTGTCGATCGCGGCGTCTATGTGATCCCACTGCAGGCGGGTGCCGAGCTGTTTGCCACCAAGTTGCTTGGCGACAGCGGCGTGCAGCTGCTAATCGGCAGCGACATGCAAGGCAACACAGCTAAAGCCGATGAGGCAAGCTCATTAAAAAAGCCTGATGCGGATGAGGTGTTCGTCGCACAGCATCCGCTGCCGCCTGTCACCTTAACGCGCCAGTTAACGCCCGCGACCATGGCCTTTGTCTCAGACCATGTGATCGGCGGTAACCCGGTATTACCGACGGTTTGTGCTATCCAATGGATGCGTGAAGCCGCTCGGGCGCACATTGGCGCCCCGGTAAAGGTGCGCAGCTATAAGCTGCTCAAAGGCATTATTTTCGACACCGAAGCGCCGCAAACCTTAGTGCTTACGCTAACCCCTGAATATACCGGCGATAGCCTGACGGCCATTCAGGCCTTAATAAGCAGCGAGGGACGGCCGCAGTACCAGGCGAGCCTTTGTTTGATGGATAGCGAGGACTGCTCGGCGCCAATCAAGGCCTTCGAAGGGCAGTACAATGGCGAGGCGGTCACCGATGCCAGCACGCTCTACAGTGACGGCACCCTGTTTCATGGGCCAAGACTGCAGGGATTGGATAAGGTTGTGAAGTTCGATGAGCAGGGGCTTATCGCCTCTGTTAGCCTGCCCCTGGTGCGCGAAGCCGATTGCGGCGAGTTTGTACCTAGCCTAAGCAGCGCAGGCTGTCAGCCTTTTGCCGAAGATCTCTTGCTCCAAGCCATGTTGGTCTGGGCAAGGCTCAGCTATGGGGCGGCCAGTTTGCCATCGGCCATCGAAGAGTTCATCAGTGTGCAGCCGATCCACGGCGGCGAAACCGGCTATATTGAGCTGAACGTAGTCAAGAGCAATCGCAGAAGCCTGACGGCCGATGTGGCGCTTTATCATCAAGATGGCCGCCTGAGCGCCCTGATGAAAGGAGCCAGGATCACCATCAGCTCAACCCTCAATGCTGCCTTCGTACCACACGGTGCGCGCGGTGAAACGGCCAACGAGGAGGCGACGCAGTGACCCAGGAGTTTGGCCAAAAGGTAAGCAATGCTAACGCTAACAGCGAAGGCGCTACCCCACTGCGGGTAGCCCTCTTGCTGTTGCCAAAAGATGCAGCCTTGCCCGATACCTTAGCCAATCAGCCAGTTCGGGAGCTGCAAGTTAACCAAATTGAGCCTAAGTTAACCGAGACTGAGCAGACTGAGAATAAGCTGGCTCAGACGCTAGAGCTGGCAGTGAGCTGGGTCACCGTAGGCGATCTGGTATGCCTGCATGGCGCCCAGCAAACATTGCTGCTGATGCCATCGCTCAAGGCGGCACAGCACAAGCTGCACCCTCATGCTCATCTAGCGGCGCTGCAATATGGTCAAAGCCAGCGCAGTGCACTGCAAGGCGCGCTGGCACAGGCCAAACGCCAACCGGATAGTGTTCAGTGCAGAGCGCATATCAATGACATGAACAAGGGCTTCGACGCCTTGTGTCGCCTGATCGCTGATATTGCACAGCGAACCATTAGGCGTTCAGAGAGTCGGCGTCACTATTGGTTTACCGAGCCCTATCAAGGGCGAGTGGCGACGCTTACCCTGGAGAATACCCAGCCTCAGCAAGGGAAAGCGCAAACTCATCTGGCCATGGTGCTGACACAGGGCACAGGCCGGCTCAAGGCGCGTTCGCTACTGTCGGCCAGCCAGCTGTTCTTTCTGCTACCCGGTAGCAGTGAAGCCGCGCTCAACCAAGGTCTCTGGGCCCTGGCGGCGGCCTTGGATAAGCTCGCCTTATCACAGAACCAGCCCTTAGCGCGGGAGATGGCGATCATTGAACTGATGCAGCAAAATCTCGATGCCTTTGTCACCAGCGGCCCGACACGTTTTGTGATCTGTTTACAGGCCATAAGTATCGAGGCGCTTGGGCAGGAGATCACCGCCATGAGCCAGGCGCTGGCCAAGGTCTGTAAGGAGAAAGGGGAATACCGTACGCCATCGGGTAGCTATTTCAGCGCCGCGCCGCTGGGTCAGGCCAAGCTGGCCTTCGTTTATCCCGGCGTTGGCACCATCTACCCAGATATGCTGCATGAGCTGCACAGCTACTTTCCGGCCCTGTTTAGCCGCTTGCAGCAGCAAGGAGATCTCAAGGCGATGCTGCAGGCCGATATGATCTATCAAGAAGATAAGGCCGACACTCAGCAGATGCCTCTAAGCAAGATGGCCATTGCCGGTGTGGGCGCCAGCTACCTGCTGACCAAGCTCTTGGTGGATGAATTTGCAGTGCAGCCTCACTTTGCCCTGGGTTACTCCATGGGTGAAGCCGCCATGTGGGCCAGCCTGGATGTGTGGCAAGATCCCCATAGCTTGATCGATAAGACCCTGAGCGATCCCCTGTTTACCGAGGAGATCTCGGGTCCGCTCAAGGCGGTTCGTCGTCACTGGCAACTGTCAGACAAGGACCCTCTCGAATGGAACAGTTTTCTGGTGCGATGCCAAGGCGATGATATTCAGCCTTTACTGGAGCGTTACCCCAGAGTCTATCTTGCCATCACTCAAGGGGATACCTGCGTGATCGCTGGCTGTCAGGCCAGTTGCCAGGCCCTGTTACAGGAACTGGGTAAGCGTGGCATAGCCGCCAACCGCGTCACCGCCATGCATACGCCACCGGCCTTAAGCCTGCAGTCGCAGGTGCAGGCCTTCTATCGTCAGGTGATCATGAAAGAGGCCGCCGAGCATCCGGTCAAATTTATCAGCGCCGCCAGCCTCATCGATGGCCAAGATGGCGCCGTCAACGAGACCCAGGCCCTCAGCGCCGAAGCGATCGCGACCTCGATAGCCAAGACCTTCTGTCATCGCCTCGATTTTGAGTCACTCATCCAGAGCGCAACCCATCAGGGGGCTGCGCTATTTGTCGAGGTTGGTGCCGACAGACAAAACTGCACTCTGATAGATAAAATTCTAAAAGCCAGCGAGCCCCCCCACGTCAGCGTGCCGGTCAATGCCCGCGGCGCAAACGAGGTGATCACCCTGCTCAAAGCCTTGGGCACACTGATCAGCCACAGAGTTCCCGTCAGCCTCACGGTGCTGCAACTGGGACTCAAGCGTGAACTGGCTAAGCTGCAACAACGCAGCGCTCAAGGTGAGCCATCGCTCGCCAATCCCCTATTTCAAGAGGAAGTCTAATGCCTTCAAATGAAGCGCCTTCAGCCAAACAAGTGCCCCCAAAGACCCGAGGTCATGGCAAGATTGCCATCGTGGGTCTGGCAAACCTCTATCCGGACGCCAAGACCCCTAAGCAGTTTTGGCAGAACCTGCTCGACAAACGCGACTCTCGCTCACAATTAAGCGACGAGAAGCTCGGCGCCCACTTGGACGATTATCGCGGCGAGCAGGGCGAGGCCGATCGCTTCTACTGCGACAAGGGCGGCTATATTCAGGATTTCCATTTCAATGCCTACGGCTACCAGCTGCCCCCCGAACAGCTGCAAGGGCTGGACGACAGCCTCTTGTGGGCCCTGGACACCAGCCGCAATGCCCTGCTCGATGCGGGTATCGAGCTGGACTCGCCCCTGCTGTCGCGCACAGGCATCATAATGGGCACCCTCTCGTTTCCAACGGCCAAGTCGAACGAGCTGTTTCTGCCCCTCTATCATAAGGCGGTAGAGAAAGCGCTTAAGCAGAAGCTGGCCTGCCCAGACTTTCACCTAAGCCCCTTCAAGGCGCATCAGGGCAACCACACCCTGGACTGTGCCAATGGCGCCATCGCCCACAACGCCTCTAAGCTAGTGGCCGATGCCCTTGGGCTGGGCCGGGTCTCCCTGAGCCTGGACGCCGCCTGCGCCAGCTCTGTCTACTCCCTCAAACTGGCCTGCGATTATCTCAGCAGCGGTAAGGCGGATCTCATGTTGGCAGGCGCTGTGTCCGGCGCCGATCCCTTCTTCATCAACATGGGCTTCTCCATCTTCCACGCCTATCCGGATCATGGTTTCTCCGCCCCCTTCGACAGCAACACCAAGGGGCTGTTTGCGGGGGAAGGCGCCGGTGTACTGGCACTGAAACGCCTGGAAGATGCCGAGCGCGATGGCGATAAGATCTATGCAGTCATTGCGGGCATAGGCCTGTCGAACGACGGCAAGGGGCAGTTTGTGCTCAGCCCCAACAGCAAGGGCCAGGTCAAGGCCTTCGAGCGCGCCTATCGCCAAAGTGGCTTAGCCCCCAAGCAGATAGAGGTGATCGAGTGTCACGCCACTGGCACCCCGCTGGGGGACAAGGTAGAACTGGCCTCCATGGAGCAGTTCTTCGCACCTCATCTAGAGGATGCGAAGCCGCCGCTTATAGGCTCCGCCAAGTCTAACCTGGGCCACCTGCTGACCGCCGCCGGTATGCCGGGGATCATGAAGATGATCTTTGCCATGAATCAGGGTCAGTTGCCCCCAAGCATCAACCTCAGTGAGACAATCGCCTCACCAAACGGCCTGTTTGGCAGCCACACCCTGCCAAGGGAGGTCACCCCCTGGCCGGTTAAGGTCGAGAATACAGCTCGCCTGGCCGGGGTATCTGTATTTGGTTTCGGCGGCTGTAACGCCCACCTCTTGCTGGAATCCTATGAGCAGGCGGCCGACTCAGCCGCCAAGTCCGCGCCGCAACAGGCCCTAGCGAATCGAGAAGCAAGTACAGAAACCGCACCCACTCGGCCCGAGCTGATGATCAGCGGCCTCGCCGCCCACTTCGGCCCTCTTACCGACATTCAGGCCATGGATGCCTGCCTCAAAACAGGCCGCGATCCCGCCATCTCTCTGCCGGCAAGACGCTGGAAGGGACTGGATCAACATCCTGAGCTACTGGCCCAATTTGGCCTGAACCATGTGCCCCAGGGCGCCTACGTCGACAGCTTCGAGCTGGATTTCCTGCGCTTTAAGCTGCCGCCAAATGAAGATGATCGCCTCATCGGCCAGCAGCTGATGCTGATGAAGGTCACCGACGAAGCGATTCACGACGCCGGGCTGCAAGCCGGGAAGAAAGTCGCCGTCCTGGTCGCCATGGAGACTGAGCTGGAACTGCATCAGTTCCGCGGCCGGGTCAACCTGCACACCCAGCTCAAGCAGAGTCTGGAAGCCATGGGCGCTACCCTGAGCGAGGCGCAATATCGCGAGCTCGAGGCCCTCACCATGGACAGCGTCCTCGACGCCGCCAAGCTCAACCAGTACACCAGCTTCATCGGTAACATCATGGCCTCGCGCATAGCCGCCCTGTGGGACTTCAGCGGCCCGGCCTTTACCATCTCGGCGGGTGAGCAATCTGTCGCCCGGGCCATAGATGTCGCCGAAAACATGATGCAACATGAACAGCTTGATGCCGTGGTGATCGCCGCGGTCGATCTCTGTGGCAGCCTAGAGCAGGTGATGCTGAAAAATGCTATCGCCCCCGTCGCCAGCCCGGCCAACCCCGAAGGCTGGCGACTGGCCGAGGGTGCCGGCGCCCTGGTGCTGGAAACCCAGGCGAGCCAAGACGCTCGTGGCGCCAAGGCCTATGGCCAGCTAACCGGCCTGCATTTTGGCGCCCAGTGCCAACTCGCCCGCCTTGGCGATCAGCTCCTGAGCCAGAGTATCAGAGCGCAAAACAAAAGCGGCACCACGGCCGAACAGGTCGGCCTCACCGATCTCAACGTCGCGCCTGGCAGCCAATACGGCGAACAACAGCTAATGGCCATGCTGCCGCTCCCCACGGCCAAACAGGTAGCAAGCAGTCGGCGACTCGGTCACAGCTTTGCTGCCGCCGGCATGAACAGCCTGATCACCACGCTGCTGACCATGGCCCATGAGAATGTGCGTCAGGCGATTTCGGTCACTTGCAGCGAAGATCAGGCCGCGCTTATCCAGCTTAGCCAGAACCAGGCCCAGGCAAGCGCCCTGACCGAGCGTCTGGCCCAGCCGCTGCCGCAACCTGAGCGCCGCCTGATAAAACGGGTCAGCCTGGGCGGGCGGGATCTGGTGGAGCACATCATAGGGTCGCCCCTGAGTCAGCAGGCCGAGATACAGGCACAGCTGCAAAGCGGCCTGTTGCAAGACGCAGGGAGCTTAACAGGGAAGCCATCTCGGCATCAGCCGCCGCAAAAATTGATCAGCTACCTAGGCGAGAGTAACACCGCCTCTACCGCTAACGAATCACAACATGCACCCGCAAATTTGGGTGCAGCAGGTATGTCACACACTATGAGTCCAAAAACAGCTCAAGCGCCAAGTCTTCAGGCAAGCGCAAGCGATAAAGGCGCTTTTTCACAGCTTCAGCATCAAGCCGCTCTATATCAAGAGCAAAACCAGCAACTGGCGCGTCAGGCTCACCTCGCCTACCTCAAGAGCCGGGAAAGCGGGCTGAAACTGGCCGATAGCCTGCTCAAACAGCAACTGGCCCTGGCGCAGGGTCACAGCGCGGCCCCTCAGACGGCCCAGGCGCAAGCCTCGACGCAGCTAATCACGCCACAATCAACTCCACAATCGGCACCACAGCAGACGCTGCAGTCAGCAGCAACGACACCATTACAGCCGAGGCATCATCTGGTCGCCCCTTACCGCGCCCCCGTCCCCGAGCATAAGCCCTGCATCTGGGATTATCATGATCTGGTGGAATACGCCGAGGGGGATATCGCCAAGGTATTCGGCCCAGAGTATGCGGCGATCGACGGCTATTCTCGCCGGGTGCGCCTGCCGACCACAGACTATCTGCTGGTATCCAGGGTGACCAAGCTGGACGCCAAGCTGGGCGAATATAAGCCCAGCACCATGACCACAGAGTACGACATCCCCGTCGATGCCCCTTATCTGGTGGACGGCCAGATCCCCTGGGCGGTCGCGGTCGAATCGGGTCAATGTGACCTCATGTTGATCAGCTACCTGGGCATAGATCTCGAGAACAAGGGCGAGCGTGTCTACCGCCTGCTGGACTGTACTCTCACCTTCTTAGGGGATCTGCCACGCGGCGGTGATACCCTGAGATATGAGATAAAGATCAACAACTTCGCCCGCAACGGCGACACCCTGCTATTCTTCTTCTCCTACGAGTGTTTCGTCGGCGATACCATGATCCTCAAGATGGATGGCGGCTGCGCCGGCTTCTTCACCGACGCCGAGCTGGCCGACGGTAAAGGGGTTATCCGCACCGAAGAGGAGCTGCTGGCCCGTAGCCGCGCCGCCAAGCAGACCTTTAATCCTATCCTGGACTGCCCACGCACCCAGTTCGATTATGCCGACATCCACAAGCTGTTATCGGCCGATATCCGAGGCTGCTTCGGCCCCTCCCACGCAGGACCTGCTCAGCCTTCACTCTGCTTCGCCTCGGAGAAGTTTTTGATGATCGAGGCGGTCAGCAAGGTCGAGCGAAACGGCGGCGCCTGGGGACTGGGCCTGGTAGAGGGCCACAAACAGCTGGAGCCGAATCACTGGTATTTCCCTTGCCACTTCAAGGACGATCAGGTGATGGCCGGCTCGTTGATGGCCGAGGGCTGTGGCCAGCTGCTGCAGTTCTACATGTTGCACCTTGGCATGCACACCCAGACGCAAAATGGCCGCTTCCAGCCACTGGAAAACGCCTCGCAGAAGGTGCGTTGTCGCGGCCAGGTGATCCCGCAATCGGCCCAGCTCACCTACCGCATGGAAGTGACCGAGATAGGCTTTAGCCCGCGCCCCTATGCCAAGGCCAATATCGATATCCTGCTCAATGGCAAGGTGGTGGTCGACTTCCAGAATCTGGGGGTGATGATCAAGGAAGAGGCCGAGTGTACCCGCTATCCTGAGCTGGAAAGCCGCGACATAATCAATACACAGGCTAAGGCCAATCAGGGCGCCTCGAGCAGTGCACCGCTGATGACTAATGCCCCGCTGATGGCTCAAATTCCCGATCTCAACGCAGAGCCTAACAAGGGGGTGATCCCGCTCACCCACGTAGAGGCCCCGCTCATCCCGGATTATCCGAACCGGGTGCCCGACACTGTGCCTTTTACCCCCTATCATTTGTTCGAGTTCGCCACCGGCGACATCGAGAAGTGCTTCGGTCCAGAGTTTGCTATCTACCGTGGCATGATCCCGCCGCGCACCCCCTGCGGTGACTTGCAGCTCACCACACGGGTGATAGAGGTCAATGGCCAGCGCGGCGACTTTAAGCGCCCTGCCAGCTGTATCGCCGAGTATGAGGTGCCTCAAGATGCCTGGTATTTCGATGCCAACAGCCATCAGGCGCTGATGCCCTACTCTGTGATGATGGAAATCGCCCTGCAGCCAAATGGCTTCATCTCGGGCTACATGGGCACCACACTCGGTTTCCCAGGTCTCGAGCTCTTCTTCCGCAACCTAGATGGCAGCGGCGAGCTGCTGCGCAAGGTGGATCTGCGGGGCAAGACGATTGTTAACGACTCGCATCTGCTCTCCACCGTGATGGCGGGTACCAATATCATTCAGAGCTTCAGCTTCGAACTCAGCACAGATGGCGAGCCCTTTTATCGTGGCACAGCGGTGTTCGGTTACTTCAAGGCCGAGGCGCTTAAAGATCAGCTGGGACTGGATAACGGCAAGACGACGCAGCCCTGGCATCAGGCCAAGGGGATAGCGCCGGACATCAGGGTCAACCTGCTGGACAAGGGCGGCCGCCACTTTAACGCCCCTGCCGGTCAGCCCCACTATCGTCTGGCGGGCGGTCAGCTTAACTTCATCGACAGCGTCGAGATTGTCGATAACGGCGGCAGCCACGGCCTGGGTTACCTCTACGCCGAGCGCACCATAGATCCCAGCGATTGGTTCTTCCAGTTCCACTTCCATCAGGATCCTGTGATGCCTGGCTCATTAGGCGTTGAAGCCATCATAGAAACCATGCAGACTTATGCCATCAGCAAAGACTTGGGCGCCGGGTTTAGTAACCCGAAATTTGGCCAGATCCTCTCCAACATCAAGTGGAAGTATCGCGGCCAGATCAACCCGCTCAACAAGCAGATGTCGATGGATGTCAGCATCACCTCGGTCGAGCGACAGGCAGACAAGCTGGTGATCACAGGCAATGCCAGCCTGAGCAAGGATGGCCTGAGGATCTACGAGGTCAGTGACATCGCCATCTGCATCGAAGAAGCGTAAATCGCGAAATAAATTGAGGGAATGCCGAGCCACAACCTCGGGCTCGGCGCTCACTCTAAGCAAGCATCATAAGAAAATCGGTCGATGCGAGCGCACCATGCCAGATGAAAGGTGCATGGCGCTACCATCGGCCCAAGACGAAAAAGGTC
This sequence comes from Shewanella aquimarina, assembly GCF_023349185.1. Taxonomy (GTDB): domain Bacteria; phylum Pseudomonadota; class Gammaproteobacteria; order Enterobacterales; family Shewanellaceae; genus Shewanella; species Shewanella aquimarina. Next base: position 427,918 of record NZ_JAKIKY010000001.1, read on the forward strand.
TTTTATTAGATGAATCCGACTACTGCAAACGAGCAGCTCTCTCCCTGGCCCTGGCAGGTGAGCGACAGCAAGGTAAGCTTCGACACCGCCACCATGGCCACCCAGCTGAAGGATTTCAGCCGCGCCTGCTACCTAGTCAACGACAGCGACCTGGGCGTGGGCATCGCCACCGAGGCGAGCCTGATGACCAATAATCAAGGTTCGGGCGCTCAGGCCTCAGGCCATCCGGTCAGCGCCTTCACCCCGGCCCTGGGCACAGAGAGCCTGGGCGATGGCAACTTTCGCCGGGTGCACGGCGTCAAGTACGCCTACTATGCCGGCGCCATGGCCAATGGCATCTCGTCGGAAGAGTTAGTGATCGCCCTGGGTAAGGCGGGGATCCTCTGCTCCTTCGGCGCCGCAGGACTCATCCCAAGCCGGGTTGAGCAGGCGATCGCACGGATCCAAGCCGCGCTGCCAAACGGCCCCTACATGTTCAACCTGATCCACAGCCCAAGCGAACCCGCGCTGGAGCGCGGCAGCGTCGAGCTCTTCCTCAAACATAAGGTGCGCACCGTCGAGGCCTCGGCCTTCCTGGGGCTGACGCCGCAGATCGTCTACTACCGCGCCGCCGGCCTGAGCCGCGACGCCAACGGCCACATCATCATAGGCAACAAGGTGATCGCCAAGGTGAGCCGCACCGAGGTCGCCGAGAAATTTATGCAGCCAGCACCTATAAAGATGCTGCAGAAGTTGGTGGACGAGGGCTTGATCACCCATGATCAGATGGAGATGGCTCAGGCTGTGCCCATGGCCGACGATATCACCGCCGAGGCGGACTCGGGCGGCCACACGGATAACCGTCCTTTGGTGACCCTGCTGCCCACTATCCTGGCGCTTAAGGAGGAGATCCAGGCCAAATACCAATACGCCACGCCCCTGCGGGTCGGTTGCGGTGGCGGTGTAGGCACCCCAGATGCGGCCCTGGCGGCCTTCAACATGGGCGCCGCCTACATAGTGACAGGCTCCATCAACCAGGCCTGTGTCGAGGCGGGTGCCAGCGAGCACACCCGCAAGCTGCTGGCCACCACGGAGATGGCAGATGTCACCATGGCACCGGCAGCGGATATGTTTGAGATGGGCGTCAAGCTGCAGGTGGTCAAACGCGGCACCCTATTCCCAATGCGCGCCAACAAGCTGTATGAGATCTACAGCCGCTACGACTCGATTGAGGCGATCCCTGTCGATGAGCGCGACAAGCTGGAGAAGCAGGTGTTTCGCGCCAGCCTGGATGAGATCTGGGCCGGCACTGTCGCCCACTTTAACGAGCGCGATCCCAAGCAGATTGAGCGCGCCGAGGGCAATCCCAAGCGTAAGATGGCGCTGATCTTCCGATGGTATCTGGGGCTTTCGAGCCGTTGGTCAAACACCGGCGAGCCAGGGCGTGAGATGGACTATCAGATCTGGGCGGGGCCTGCGCTGGGCGCCTTCAATCAGTGGGCCAAGGGCAGCTACCTGGACGACTATAGCAAGCGTCACGCGGTCGACTTGGCCAAACACCTGATGTATGGCGCCGCCTATCTGGCGAGGGTTAACGCCATCAATGCCCAGGGCGTTAAACTGCCTGGAGAACTGCTGCGCTACAAACCCCAGGCGCCGCTGCTCTAGACTCAGTCGAAAACCTGGCCTTAACTGGCAAAAACAAAAGCCACCCTAGGGTGGCTTTTGCTTATCTCACGATGACTTATTCCTGCGCCGACATATATTACGGCGACTTATTTTTACGGCCTCTATCCTACGGCTAATGCGGCATCTGATTCGGCACTAAGGTCAGCCTGGCCTCTATCTCGCCGGGTAGCAGCGGGGTCGGCACGCCCCGGGCATATTCGCCAAATCCGGCGCGATAATATTTAGACAGAGGATGACCCGACTGACCGCCAGGAATCGCCATGATCGCCCTCTCCTCATAGCCAGGCTGCACGATGAAACGCTGCGAGGCGCCAAAGCTAGGTCGCTGCACCGCAGGCATGAAGGTGTCGCCAAAACCCGCCACCTTAGGCATATCCAGCCAGCGACTTAGCTGCGGAATCTGACGACTGAAGGGATGCTGTATCGCCAGGGTATTCACCTTCCCCCAGTTGAGCTCACTGAGCTCACCATCATCACTGTATTTTGCCAGTAGCTCGTCGCGGGCCTTCACATAGCTGGCGATCACCAGCGCATCCCAACTAGTAAGCTCCTGGGGTAGCCAATCTGTGGGCTGCTGCTTAAGCAATTGCCAGATGGCGGGCTCCAGATATCGCTTGAGTACCGACAGGCTCAGCTGCGACTTGGCCAGCTCGGTTTCGATAGGCGCGAAGGTGCTGTCCAGCAGTTGAGTGCGAAACGCCTTCACCAGGGTGAAGCCCACCGATTCGGCGCAGGCACATTCCTGCCAGTCTCTGAGCTGCACTATATCCTTGGCAAAGCGCTTGGGCTCCTTCATTAAGGCCGCAAGCAGATAGGTGTGCCAGGGACGATAGAAGCGCGCCTGGTTATCGAGCTGAATGCGATAGAAGTCGCCCTCATCAAACAGCTCCTGTTCCAGCAGCCTGTCTCTGATCTGCGCGCTCCTGGCTCCCAGGGCATAGCCGCCATCACCATAACGCTGCGCCTCCTGAGTCGACATCACCCTGGCATTGGCGCTCCACAAGCGGCCGCCCGGTGGGTCCTGACGCGAGGGCAACCCCGCCTCACGCTGCTGCCATTTTCCCCATTCAAGCTGCTCGCCACTCAGGGCGACATCACTCACCTGCTTTCTTGCCGGGACGGCGCCGGCCAGCTGCCAGGCCGCATGGCCCTTGTCGTCCGCCAGCATCAGATTCTGCACCGGAATACCAAAACCGCTCGCCTTGGCCATCGCCTCGGCCGCACTGCTCATCTGCTCGAGTGCCATCAACTCCATGTTGACCGCATAGTCCTGATGGGCCACCCAGGACAGTGCATAGGCCTGGCCGTCAACATGACGCACTGGGCCGAAGCGCGACAGGGTCAGCGGGTAGTCCTGCTCTCCCTTTGGCAACTTGATGGTCTCATGCTCTATGGTCAGCGGCTCGTCGTCGCTAAGCGCCACCCAGTCGGCGGTATCGATATAGGCATTGGTGAATCCCCAGGCCAGCTTGCCGTTGCTACCGACCACTATCGCCGGAGCGCCGGGCAGGGACACGCCGGTCACCTGTACCGCCTCGCCCTTGGCGTCGGGATAATTAAGCTGGGCGCGGTACCAGATGATGGGGACCGCGAAGGAGAGATGCATATCATCGGACAGCATGGCGCTGCCTGTGCGGGTCATCTTGCCGGTGACCGCCCAGTTGTTGCTGCCCACCTCTAGGGGTTCCTCTATGCTGACGGCGAGGCGCCGAGCCAGGGTATCGCTATGACTTAGACTCAGGTTTGAGCTTAGGTTTAGTTGGGGGATTTCCGGTGGATCGGAGGGAAACAGGCTGTTATCCAGCGCCGCCTGATAGTTTGAGGCCTGGGTGATGAAGGCGCGCATCTGGGGACCAAAACGCCGCTCTATCTGCTCCAGGGTCAGATCCCGCTTAAGGGTATTGCCTTGTAGATCCAGATACATAGTGTAGATCACCAGCAGGCTGTCGGCAGGTCGCCAGGGCTGACGCTCGGCTTGCGTCAGCAGGTATTCGAACGACGGCAGCGACTGCTCGGCCAGCGCCTTATTGACGCCATCGGCGTAGCGCTGCAACAACTGCTGCTGGGCCGTGGGCAGATGGCGATAGATCTGCTCGGCGCGTTTTCTCAGCTGATGAAAGCGGCGCGACTCATCGAGTTTTACCGCAGGCTTGCCGAACAGCTCGGCCAACTCACCGGCCGAGTTGCGCCTGAGTAGATCCATCTGAAAGAACCTGTCCTGGCCATGGGCAAAGCCTAAGGCGAAGGCCGCATCCTGGCGATTCTCGGCATGGATCACCGCTGTGCCTAGGCGATCGCGCCCTATCAGGGTCTTGGCCGAGATCTGATTTGTGCTCACCTCGCCAGAGAGCTTGGGCAGGCTGAGATTGAGGCCGACATAGACGCCGACCACCAGCAAAAACAGCAGTGACAAGAGGAGGAGCAATAGCAATTTCAGGTGTCTTAACATGAGATAAGCAAGTGATAAGTCAATGGAAACTCATCATAACAAAAGTTGCTTACTTGTTAAGCACCCAAAAGATATTGTTTTGCAGGCCTCAAGGAAAGGGGCGTTAACGCGCCAGGATACGCTCCCCCGGATGATCGCCCGGATAATTGTCGATGATCCAATCGACGATACGCATGATACGGGCGTCGCGCTTCTTCGATGTCTTATAGGCGATATAGTAGGTCAGGCCCGAGAGACAGGTCGGCAGATCCAGTTTCACCAGGTTGCCCGAATCCAGCTCAACCTTGAGGGTCTGCTCCAGCCCCAAAACGATCCCCTGACCATAGATGGCGGCCTGCACCGCCAACATGTTGTGATTGAAGATGATCTTTCGCTGATTGGGACTGATGGCTAGCTCATTGTTTCTAAACCAGGTATCCCAGTCGACACCATAATCCTTGTGTTTCGAATAGAGCAGGCAGTGTTGATCTAGGGTATCGACGCTTATGCCGTTCGACTGAGCGTAATATTGCGGACTACAGAAGGCCACCAGCTTCTCGGTCACCAGGGGAATGATGGTATAACCATCCTGAAATTCCCGCGTCACGATGAAGATGTCGGCAATCATATCGCTCATCTCGATATCGTTTTGAAACATGCCGACATTGATGTTGAGTTCGGGGTAAATCTGCCTTAGCTGCTCCATCTTAGGCACCAGCCATCTGGCCGCCAGCGAGGTGTAGGAGTGCACCCTGACCTCGCCCGTCATATTCTGTACCAGGCTCGAGCAGACGCTATTGAGATCGTAGAACACAGGCGCCAGACGCTCTCTGAGTTCTATTCCCGCCTCGGTGAGATTAATCTTACCGCTTTGCCGGTAAAATAACTTCTCTAAGAAGTAGTCTTCCAGCTGCTTTATCTGCTGTGATACCGCGCTCTGGGTAATGCACAACTCGTTCGCCGCAAGGGAACAACTTTCTAATCTGGCACACGCCTCAAATATCTGCAGCGCTCTTAGCGGAATATTATTATTCATGACTCTTTAGCAAAGCGGAAACCGAATCAAAATGCTAACAAGGGATCCTGAGAAAAGATGTAACGCCGCGCACAATATCTAAGTTAACAACAGGTTAAATTACTGCTTAATTGCAGTAATCAGACTAAGATCACCAATTAACAATCGCTGAATAGTGATATCGACCACAAAGCTGTATCTGAGTATGTTTGCGCAGCAGATCCTGCGGCGCAATCGCTGACCAGATGAGGGCGATAGCCACGACTAACGCCCTAAACGAAGGAGCCCGTTACTCCCCCTGAGGCGCAAGCAAGGGCCTGACCGCCTCGCTCAGCTCATCGAGAAATAATTGCGCCTGGGTGAAGCGCTGTAACATCTTGATAAAACCGTGGATGGTTCCTTCGTACATCTTGTAGGTCACGGGCACCCCGGCCAGTCTTAACTTTTGGGCATAGTTAAAGCCATCATCACACAGGGGGTCATACTCTGCGGTATAGATGAGTGCCGGTGGCAGACAGCTGTGGCTGGCGGCATCTAAGGGGGAGCAATAAGGATGCTTACCATCGGCGGCGCTACGAATATAGTGGTGCCAGTAGTATTTCATGCTCTCTTGCTGTAGCAGGTAGCCAGTGCCATGAGTCTTGGCCGATTGTGTCGACCATCCATACTGCACCGCAGGATAGACCAATACCTGACAGGCCAGCGATGGCCCCATCTCGTCGCGCAGACGCAGGGTCACTGCGGCGGCCAGATTGCCACCCGCGCTGTCGCCCATGATGCCGATACGCTTAGGATCCAACCCCAAGGCCTTGGCCTGCTCAAACACCCAAAGGGTCGCACTGTAGCAGTCGTCCATCGGGATCGGAAACTTATGCTCGGGAGCCTTCTGATAATTTACCGCGATCACCACGGCGCCGGTGCGATTGGCCAGGGCGCGGCTAAAGTGATCATTGGTCTCTATGTTAGACACCACCCAGCCACTGCCGTGGATGAAGATTAAGGCTGGCGCGCCGGCTTCGGGCGCCTCGACGCCCAAGGGACGATAGATACGCACGGGCAGATCCGCTGTCGGGCCGGGAATAAAGCTGTGGATCACCTCACCCACCGCCTCCGGCGTTTTACCGGCCTTGGCGATAGCTAGATCCATCAGCTCCTGACGTCTGGCCTGGGCGGGCGTCATCGTCTCGTAGGCGGGCGCCCCCGAGTCTTTAACCTCTTGTAAAAATTGCGCAACCTCGGGATCGAGTGGCATGGCTAACTCCTTCAACTCAAACTGCTTAAACGCAAACTGCTTAAACGTAAAGTCGCCTATCAACGGAAAGTGCTTGGTTTAATTTTGCCGATAACGATACAGGGATGGCGTCCCCTTAAAGGCGACATCCATCCCAGATTTAACGCGCAGGCTTACTTACCCTGCCACACAGGATCGCGTTTCTCGGCAAAGGCCGCCGGACCTTCCAGCGCATCTTCAGAGTGCAGCACGCTTGGATAGTGCTTCAGCTGACCGCCACGGATATGGGCATAGCCTTGCTCGACAGACAACTCGCCGGTCTCACGATAGATCTCCTTGATGGCCGCTAGGGCAAGTGGTGCGCTCTGGCTGATCTCGTTTGCCAACTCACGAGCCGTCTCAATCAGTGCTTCTTGCTCAACCACACGGTTGACCACCCCCCAGCGCAATGCCTCCTGAGCGTCCATGGTGCGGCCCGTCATCATCAACTCGTTGACGATAGGGGCTGGCAGCAACTTAGGCAGGCGCAGCATACCGCCGCTGTCTGGCACTATGCCTAGCTTGGCCTCAGGCAGAGCAAAGCTTGCATTGTCGGCGCACACAATCAGATCCGCCGCCAGGGCCAACTCGAAACCGCCACCGAAGGCATAACCATTGACCGCGGCGATAACCGGCTTGTCGAGATCAAACAGTTCGGTCAAACCGGCAAAGCCGCCCGGGCCGAAGTCGGCGTCTGGCGCCTCACCTTCTGCCGCCGCCTTGAGATCCCAGCCAGCAGAGAAGAAACGCGCGCCGGCACCGGTAATGATGGCGACTCTAAGCTCGGGATCGTCACGAAATGCCAGGAAGACTTCTCCCATCTCGTAACTGGTTTTTGCATCGATGGCATTGGCCTTAGGTCGGTCTAAAACGATCTCTAAGATGCTGCCATTACGGGTCACGTGTAATGATTCGCTCATGTTACTACTCCATTGAAGTTATCGCGTGATAACAGAAAATTTGTACGGCTCGGGGCCTCAACGGGTCTCGAGCAACTTCTTATCGACTTTGCAGGTGCAGGTGCGGGGAAAGCTCTCGCGGATCTCCACCACACTGGGCACCTTAAACTTGGCCATGTTGGCGCTACAAAACGCCAAGATCTCCTCTAGGGTGAGTGACTGGCCTGGGGCGAAGATGACAAACGCCTTAACGGCCTGATCTCGAATCGGATCGGCTATGCCGATGACGGCGGCATCCTGGATGGCGGGGTGTGACATCAGCACGTTCTCCACCTCTGTACTGGAGATGTTCTCGCCCGAACGCTTGATCATGTTGCTCTTGCGATCGACGAAGTAGAACAGGCCTCGCTCATCCACGTAGGCCTTGTCGCCGGTGAGCAGCCAACCATCGTCACCTAGCGCCGCCCGGGTCGCCTGTGGGTCCTGGTAATACTCCTTAAACAGGCTTCTGCCCGGCACCCCCTTGACCCAGAGATCGCCCACCACGTTAGGAGTCACCTCCCGCCCCGTCTCATCGGTCACCTTGGCTTCATATCCCAGCCCTGGGCGTCCTATTGACGGCCAATGACGAGGCTCGCCGGGCGTGTCGCCAATCAAGCCCACCAGGGTCTCTGTCATGCCGTAGGAGTTAAACAGGGTCACCTTGAAGCGCGTCTCGAAATCCAGCTTCTCCTGATCTGAGATATGCATGAAAAACAACATATCCCGCAGACAATGCTGGTCTTCCCCCTCGGCCACGGGTTGCAGCATAAGGGTGCGCAGTATCATAGGCATGCTGTGGGTGATGGTAGCTCGGTAGTCGCAAATCTGCTTCCAGAAACGGCGGGCACTGTATTTCTCCAACATCACCAGGCAAGCACCGACGGTAAACACCGCCATGGCCGCATTGCACTGAAAATCGATGTGAAAATTGGGCATCATGGAGAGATACCTGTCCTTGGCCGTCAAGCGGGTCTGCCAGGCGGTATAGTGCCCGGCAAATTGCAGGTTGCAGTGAGTGAGTACCACTCCCTTGGGTAGAGAGGTCGTCCCCGAGGTAAAGAGGATCTCCGCGGGGTCTTCGCTTTCCAGCGGCACATGCAGGTCGAGAGTTGGCGCCTGCAGTGCTAACTGATCATCGAAATTCACCCGCCCAGCAAACTGCTCTCCCGCAGCGCGAGCGACAAAGACCTGCTCAAGCCTTTGACCCTTAGCCGCCAACGCCTCATAGATAGGCAGAAAGCTTGGCTCAGTCACCAGGGTGGTGACGTCACACTTGGTCAGTATGTAGCTGCACTCACCCTGCACATATTGGGTGTTGATAGGCACGATCACCGCGCCTATCTTGGCCAGACCAAACCAGCAGAAGATAAACTCCGGGCTGTTGTACAGCTGCACCGCCACCTTGTCGCCCTTGGCTATTCCCTGTTTGAGGAAGAGGTTGGCCGCCCGGTTAATCTGGGCGTCCAGAGATTGATAGGTAAAGGTGCGGATATCGCCGGCAGTATCTTCATATATCAATGCCGTGTTATCACTGTACTGCTGAGCACGATCCTGCCACATGCACCTTAATGTTCTGCTGCCCACGATATCCATCACTTTCCTCACTTACCTTCAAACACCTTGGCAAGACCCTTGGCGCTCAGCGCCGCGATCTCTTCTGCCGAATAACCGATATCGCTCAAAATCGCCTCGGTATCCATGCCGTGCTTAGGCATGCCGCGCCAGATCTTGCCTGGGTTGTTCTTGAACTTAGGCATCACGTTGGGGCCCTTGTAGGCCTTACCGTCGATGTTGGTCCACTCGGTGATAGACTCACGCGCCTGGTACTGAGGGTTTCCTTCCAACTCTGGGATGGTCAGCACCTTGGCACAGGCAATCTTCAGCTCGGCAAAGCGTGCCAGCACGGCTTCGATGGTCTTGCCGTTGAGGTAGTTGTCCAGGCTGGTCTCGACTTCGTCACCAAATGGGCATTCCACCCTATGGATAAGCTGAGTGCCCTCTGGGATCTCGGGCGTTGCCCACAGGTGGCTAATGCCCATGTCCTTGAACATCTCTTCAATCTGCATGGCACCCACCAGCTCCATGACGATGTAACCATCGGCACACTTGTAGAGGCCGCAACCGGCATAGTAAGGATCTTTACCTTTGGTCATACGTGGGCAGACTTCGCCGCCGTTGAAGTAGTCCATCATGAAGTACTGCCCCATGCGCAGCATCACCTCATACATGGCCACATCGATACTCTCGCCGACACCCGTCTCACGCACCTTATGCAGGGCCGCCAAGGCCGCCGTGGTGACCGTCATCCCCGAGAAGTAATCGGCGGTATAAGGGAAGGCCGGCATAGGCTGGTCTTTGTCGCCGTTTTGGATCAGATAACCACTGAAGGCCTGGGCAATGGTGTTGTAGGCCGCAAGGTTGGTGTACTCCTCGGTGCCGTACTGGCCGAAGCCTGACAGGTGAGCGACCACCAGCTTAGGGTTGTGTTGCCATAACACCTCATCTGTGATGCCGCGACGGGCAAAGGCTGGGCCCTTACTGGCCTCGATGAAGATGTCTGTGGTCTCCATCAACTTAAGGAAGGCGTCACGGCCTTCATCCTTAAAGATATTGAGCGACAAGGCGTGTAGGTTACGACGCGACAGCTCTGGATAGTGAGGCTGCACGCGAATGGTATCTGTGTAGGCGACGTTTTCAATCCAGATCACCTCGGCGCCCCACTCGGCTAACATCTGCGCCGCGAATGGGCCGGCAATTTCAATCCCTGAGAACACCACACGCAGGCCCGACAGGGGACCAAATTGCGGGGTAAATAACTTTTTCGACATATCTAGCATCCTTTTTCACACAAACCCGTCCCCGGCACTGATGCGCAGGCATCAATGCGGTAGCGAATTTTCAAGGTTAATGAGATTGTGAGGAGATGGCGGCCATCACACCGCCATCCTTGGCCAGCGGCGCTGGGAGCCGCGTCGCTGCCCTCCCCGTTTAGCGATATTGCTTTAACACGGCACGGCCCAGGGTGAGGATCTGCATCTCATCCGAACCACCGGAGACTCGGTCGACACGGATGTCGCGCCACATACGGCCGATGCGGTGTTCGCCGGCGATAGCGTAGCCACCTAATACCTGCATGGCGGAGTCGATCACTTCGAAACCGGCATTGGCACAGAAGTATTTACACATGGCCGAATCACCCGATGTCATGGTGCCTTGGTCGCACTTCCACGCCGCTTCATAGACCATGTTCTTCATGCTGTTAAGCTTGATCGCCATATGGGCAAACTTGTCCTGGATCAGCTGGAAGCGACCGATAGTCTCACCAAACTGTACGCGCTGGTTGGCATATTTGGCCGCATCTTCGAAGGCGCAGTAGGCCGCGCCATAGTTGGTCAATGCCACCAGGAAACGCTCCGAATCGAACTCTTCCTTCACACGCAGGAAGCCGTTACCCTCGATACCGAACATGTCTGACTCTTCCAGCTCAACCTCGTCAAACTGCAGCTCACAGCAGCTGTCCATCTTGAGGCCCAGCTTAGGCAGCTTGCTCAGCTTGATGCCAGGCTTGGTCATGTCGACAAACCATTCGGTGAACACAGGTGTTTCGCTGTCGGCATCTTTAGCCATCACCACCACGTAAGGGATACCGGCGGCGCTGGTGATGAAGCACTTGCTACCCGTCAGGTAAACCTTGCCGTTACGGCGCTTGTAGGTGGTCAGCAGGCTGCCCACATCTGAACCCGCGCTTGGCTCGGTAATGGCCGAGTTCCACATCTGCTTACCTGTGCCGCGCAGCGCCATGATCTTGTCTATCTGATCTTGGTTGCCGTGTCTCAGCACAGTCGCAATGCCTGGCAGTTGATAAAGGACATAAGTCGGGGCGCCCAGGCGACCCAGCTCTTCCCAGATTGCCGTGAGGGTTACCATACCCTCTTCGAATCCACCGTGCTCCTCAGGCAGTAGCAGGCTATCGATACCCATCTCAGCCAGCTCTTTGACAAACCTTTCAGGGTACTGGCTATTTTCATCACACTCGGCAAAATAGCTTTCCCAGTTCTCCTTCGCCATCAGATCGCGAATACCAGAAACGAATAGCTCTTGTTCGTCGGTTAATTTAAAGTCCATCGTATATTCCTATCTTTACGGTTAACGACTGCTTAGGGGAGAAGCTCCAACCTAAGAAGCCCACTTGTTTTTACGTGCATCTTTTAAGAACGAGATGATCACCAGAATGTTGACAATCACTAGCGGTGCGCCGCCGGCAATAATGGCTGTCTGCAGCGGTTTCAACCCACCCAGTGACAGCAGCACGATACCGATAACACCCACCAACACAGACCAACCCACACGGATCCAAACAGGTGGCTCGTTGTCGGCGTCGGCGCCCTTACAGGTCGACATAGCGAGGGTGTAAGAACAGGCGTTAATCAGGGTCACAGTTGCCAGGAAGCAGAGAATGAAGAAGCCCCACATGGTGATAGTGCTCATGGGTAAGGCAGCCCAGGTCTCAATGATGGCGCGCGGCGCACCATGGTCTTGAATAAGCTGGCCCATGTTGATGATGCTTTCGTGCATCAGGTTAACCGTGTTACTGCCCAGGATGGTCCACAGGAACCAGGTTGAAGCGGTTAGACCCAATACCATGGTCAGACACAGCTCACGTACGGTACGACCGCGAGAGATCTTGGCGAGGAAGATACACATCTGAATGCCATACACTACCCACCAGGCCCAGTAGAAAACGGTCCAATCTTGTGGCCAGCTGTCGGCACTGATAGAACTTGTGTAGAACAGCATGCGTGGCAGGTAAGCCAGCATCACACCGACAGATTCGGTGAAGTAGTTGACGGTAAAGCTGGTTGCACCGATTAAGAACACCCAGAACAGCATGATGATGCTCAGGTAGCTACGCAGGTCACTGGCTATTTTGATCCCCTTAGTCAGACCAAATGCCACGCACACGGCGTTAAAGATGATCCACACAGAGATAACAAAGGTATCGACCTCAATAGTACGCTCGATGCCAAACAACCACTGAATACACTCGGTCACCAGCGGCGTCGCTAAACCTAGGCTGGTGCCCATGGCCAGGATTAATGCCACGACATAGATGTTGTCGATGAAGGAACCCAGGATCCCCTTGTGATGCTTGCCCAGTACCGGCTCAAGGGTACCGCTCGGACGAACCACATCCATCTTCTTCACGAACAGGAAGTAACCCAGGGCGACAGTAAAGAAGCCATAGCCCATCCAAGGCAAGGGACCCCAGTGGAAGAGACTATAGGCCACCCCAAGCTCTTTGGCTTGCACCGACATAGACTCGATTTCAAAGGGTGGGTAAGTCAGGTAGTAGTAAGCCTCTAACGATCCCCAGTAGAGCACTGCGGCCGAGGTACAGGAGGCAAACATCAAGAAGATCCAGCTACCTGTGCTGAACTCGGGTTTTTCCTGACCCAAGCGGTTGTTTGCATAGGGTCCCCAGACCAGCCAACCCCAACCTATGGCTAGGGCTATCATGTACCACTCGAATGCCCATCCCCAAGAGTGGGTTAGATAATGAAATACATCCTTGATAATTACGTTTGCCGCATCGAGATCCCTTACGGTCAGGTAAGAGAGCAATATGACGGCAATCAGAGAAGGAAAAAAGATTTTAGGTTCAATCGTGACCTTCTTCTTTTTCCCCGCTGCGAGATCAAATCCCATGGTTTTTTCGTTCATCTTAATAGATCTCCCTCTTCATAGGAGGACAATAGGTAAAAGCCAATTTAATTAATATGCTTCGCGTTATTGATAAGCAGGGTTCAATAAACGCTTTTACATAAAATTGATAAGCAGTTTTTATTTTGATTCACCACACAACTTTAAATTCATCATTAAATCTGACTCATTAAAGGCTTAGCAGGCATTTAAATAATACGCGGCAACTTTAATTGTTCAGTGATCGTTATCACGTATAAATAAAATCAAAAAAAACAGACAAAAAAGCATCGTTCAAGATGATAAATACGTCGACAACAACTATCGAACCGATCACAAAAAACATGTGCTCGCGATATCAAAGCAGGAATAAATAGTGATTTACATCATATTTAAACCTAAGACATAACCAGAAAAAGGCAGGCAAAACCACATTAAAAACAATGATATACATAGAAACCCGGTGGTAACCGGAGTCGTTGAAAAACATTCAAAACGAATTCTAAAGTTGCCATTAGAAAAACTAAAACGAGACAAATAAGCCAGGCTAAACAGGCTATAAGGATATCTTAACCACCTTATTAGCCAAACTTATAACCAGTTTAAAGAAACTAAATAAACACACCGATATTAGCCAGACTAATATATCCGTTAGAAACTCTACCTACAGAAAAAACACATTCAAACCATAAATGTGAAGTGTGTAACATCGAATTAAATATTTCTGATCTTATAATTTCCACACAGTCAATCAACAGAATGGCAAATACAATTTATTTATCGTCTATCTGTAACGACTCAAGGTTTAACTTATTAATATCAAGAGTCGAAAACCCTGACATAAACTAGGCCAGGTTAGTCGACAACATATTAATGTCATCTCGTTATTGATGAGACAGTAAATAAACACTGATAATTTGGAGATATAATGAAAATTATTACCTGCTATAAACTGGTCCCCGAAGAACAAGACATATCGATCAATGGCGACGGCTCAGTAGAGACCAGCAAGGCTGCCCCTAAGATCAACCCATTCGATCTCAATGCCGTTGAAGCTGGCGTACAGATAAAGTCTATGGTCGAAGGCAGTCAGCTGACCGCGTTAAGCGTTGGTGGCAAGGCACTGGACAATCCAAAGGCACGCAAAGATATCCTCTCTCGCGGCCCGGATGATCTGACCTTAGTGATCGATGAACAGTTTGAAGCCATGCTCCCCCATCAAACCGCACGTGTGCTTGCTAGCGCAGCGCGCAAATGCGAGTTCGACCTGATCCTTTGTGGTGATGGCTCGGGCGATCTGTTCGCCCAGCAGGTTGGCATGCAATTAGGTGAGCTACTAAATGTCAGCACCATCAATGCCGTCAGCAAGATTGTCTCGGTAACCGAAAACACCCTGACCGTCGAGCGCGCATTGGACGATGAAGTCGAAGTGCTGGAAATCATGCTGCCTGCAGTAGTCTCGGTATCTGCCGACATCAACGAACCTCAGATCCCATCGATGAAGACGATTCTGGCTGCGGCCAAGAAACCCGTTTCCACGCTGGACACAGAAGCGCTTGAATTGGCAGCCCTACCTAAACTGGTCGACGCCATCAGTGTTGTCGCACCTAAACAGGCCGAGCGTGCACAAGTCATCGTCGAAGGTGACGATGAGGCACAAATCGCGGCCTTTGCCGACCATCTACGTAAAGCACTTAACTAATCGAGGGGAATACGATGAGCAAACTGTCAAATGTATGGGTATTTAGTGATATTGCTGCACGTCTACCCGAAACGATCGCCGGTGGTCGCGCCCTGGGCGAAAAAGTATCGGCCTTTATCATCGGCAGCGAAGCCGATATCGCGACCGCCTATTCCTATGGTGCCAGCCATGTCTACTACCTAGGCAACAAGGCCGACACCCAGATGATCGAAGACTTTGCGACAACCATGAGCCAGGCCATCAAGGATGGCGAGAAACCTGCACTGATGCTGCTACCGGCAACCAAGCGTTGCAAGGCGCTGGCGGCAAAACTCAGTGTCCAGCTCGAAGCAGGCCTGATCAACGATGCAACCGAGGTGACACTCGACGATGGCGTCGTTGCCAAACACATGGTGTACGGCGGCCTAGCCATCGGCACCGAGCGAATTGCCTCTACTGTGGCCTTAGTCACCCTTGCCAGCGGCGCCTTTGAGCCACAAGCGGCCGATACCTCATTAACAGGTGAAGGCGTTTCCTTGCCCTTCGTCGCCCCTAAGCAGGCGATCACCTGCATCGAGCGCCGCGTCAAGCAAGGTAACAGCGTCGACCTAGGTAAGGCCAAACGTGTTATCGCCGTCGGTAGCGGTATCGGCAGCCTGGACAACCTGGCGCTCGCCGGCGAGCTTGCCGCCACCTTCCAGGCCGAACTCGGCTGCTCTCGCCCTATCGCCGAGACCGAGAAGTGGATGGAGCGCGAGCGTTATGTGGGCGTGTCGGGTGTGATGCTCAAACCCGATGTCTATCTTGCCCTGGGGATCTCGGGACAGATCCAGCACATGGTGGGCGCCCTAGGCTCTCAAACCATCCTCGCGGTCAACAAGGATAAGAATGCGCCGATCTTCCAATATGTGGATTACGGCCTGGTGGGCGACATCAACAAGGTACTGCCTGCACTTATCCAGGCGATGAAAGCCTAGGCTGAACAAGGCAAGTAGCCGGGCCGCTGGCTTGGCTACTTTCCCCCAACAGAAGAAGAGTGACTAGATATGTCAGAAGAAGCATTTGACGCGATCGTCGTTGGTGCCGGACTCGCAGGCTGTGTTGCCGCCTATGTCCTGGCCAAAGAAGGCGCCGATGTATTGGTGATCGAGCGTGGTAATTACGCCGGCAGCAAAAACATGACGGGCGGCCGCCTCTACGCCCATAGCCTGGAAAAGATCATCCCAGGCTTTGCCAAGGAGGCCCCCATAGAACGCAAGGTCACCAAGGAAAAGGTCACCTTCCTGACCGATGATACCGGCGTCACCCTGGACTATCACAATGGCCGCGATCAGAGCCCGGTGCAGGAGTCTTACACCCTGCTACGCGGTGAGTTTGACCAATGGCTACAGGGCAAGGCCGAAGAGGTGGGCGCACAATTTATCACCGGCATTCGTGTCGATGAGATCCTCACCCAGGATGGCAAGGTCATCGGCGTCAAAGCCGATGGCGACGAGCTCACGGCAAAGGCAGTGATCTTGGCCGAAGGGGTCAACCCAGTGCTGGGCGAACAGTTAGGCATGGTGAAACCTAAGGTGAGCGCCGATGCCATGGCGGTTGGCGTGAAGGAGTTGATCGAACTGCCTGAAGCCGTGATCAAAGACAGATTTAACCTGCAGGATGACGAAGGTGCCGCCTGGCTGTTTGCCGGCTCTCCCTCTAACGGCCTGATGGGCGGCGGCTTTATCTATACCAACCGCACCAGCATCTCATTGGGTATTGTCTGTGGCCTGCATGGCATAGGCGAATCGGATAAGAGCGTACCTCAGATGCTGGAAGACTTTAAGAATCACTCGCTCATCAAGCCGCTCATCGAAGGCGGCAAGCTGCTGGAGTACTCAGGCCACGTGGTGCCCGAGGCAGGCCTGAACATGGTGCCTAAGCTGGTCGATGATGGCGTGCTTATCACGGGTGATGCCGCCGGATTCTGTCTCAACGTAGGCTATACGGTGCGCGGCATGGATCTCGCCATCGCCTCTGGAGAGGCTGCGGCCAAGGCAGTACTCGCGGCACGCGCCCAGCAAGACTTCTCGGCCCAGGGCCTGAGCAGCTACCAGAGCCTGCTGGAAGAGAGTTTCCTGATGAAGGACATGAAGCTGTACAAGCAGCTCCCCGCCTTCATGGAGACGCCACGCATCTTCAATCAGTATCCAAAGATGGTGGCCGACATCATGCACGAGATGTTCATCATAGACGGAACCCCTGCCCAGCCGCTGCGCAAGACCCTGCTCAAGCACTGTAAAGAGGTGGGGTTCATGAACCTAATCAAAGATGGTTATAAAGGAGTCACATCAATATGACCGAAGCAGTCAATGTCGACGTGAAATTGGGTGTCAATAAGTTCTATGTCGATGAGGGACACCCGCACATCATTTTAAAAGACAATCCCAATATCCAGGAGTATCGCAAGCTGGTAAACGCCTGCCCCGCGGGTCTCTACAAACTGGAGCAAGACGGTAGTGTACGTTTCGACTCCGCCGGTTGTCTGGAGTGCGGCACCTGCAAGTTTCTCTGCGGCGAGACCATTCTAGAGAAGTGGGAGTACCCGAGAGGAACGTTCGGCATCGAATACCGTTACGGATAACACGATATTAAATGGATTTATATATTTAGAGTCTTTAATCGTTATTATCGCGCCAATAATACCGTCATGAATGTCGACTATTCAGGCAGCTGAATATTAAACCCGGCATTATCAATAAAATTTATTTTATTGTGCGCGATAAAAAATAACCAAAGCCCTACACCGATCACGAAGTTATAAATTAACAATTAACAGACTTTAAAACTGAACAGAAAACTTGGTTACATCACCGTTTACAAAATGTAAACCAGATAAAATAACAGCGCAGGCAACAGATTATAAAAAAGATCATATGTACAAATTTAAACCTATGTACATTTTAACGCCTGACACAACCCAATTGGTTGTGATTTAAATTAACAAGTTAAGTCGGTGGTTAGAAGCATGAAATCAAAGAAGAGTTTCGATGATTTGGAGTTTACTCCGCTTCATAAAAAAATAATGTTATGGGGAAGTGGTGGTCCATTCCTCGATGGTTATGTCTTAGTCATCATTGGGTTAGCCTTACAACAGCTAACCCCCGCCCTAGCACTGGACGCCCAGTGGATCGGTCTCGTCGGCGCCGCAACCTTAGTCGGCCTGTTTATCGGCACTGCGCTATTTGGCTATGTCGCCGATCTGTTCGGACGCAAACTGATGTTCATGATAGACATCATCGCCATCGCCGTCCTCTCCTTCGCAACCATGTTCGTCTCCTCTCCCATAGAACTGGTGATACTACGCTTCCTCATCGGCATCGTCATCGGCGCCGATTACCCCATCGCCACCTCTATGGTTGCCGAATTCTCGCCAACCAAACAGCGCGCCTTCACCATGGGCTTCATCGCCGCCATGTGGTATGTGGGCGCGACGGCCGCCAACATGGTGGGTTACCTGCTGTACGATGTGCAAGACGGCTGGCGCTGGATGTTTGGCAGTGCCGTCATCCCCTGTTTAGTCATCCTACTCGGACGATTCCATCTGCCGGAATCCCCAAGATGGCTGCTGAAGAAGGGACGCACCGAGGAGTGCAAACAGGTGATGAACCAGTTTTTCGGCAAAGATATCAGCCTGAATTTTGAAACGGCGGAGCAAACCAAATACAGCAAATTATTTGAGCCGGTTTATCTGAAACGCATCCTATTTGTCGGCATCATCTGGACCTGCCAAGTGATCCCTATGTTCGCCATATATACCTTTGGCCCCGAGATCATCGAACTGCTGGGCTTCACCGACGGCAAAGATGCGGCCCTGGGTAATATTGTCATCAGTATCTTCTTCATGGCGGGCTGCATTCCGGCCATGTACTGGCTCAATTCCATCGGCCGTCGCCCCCTACTCATCGGCAGTTTTGCCATCATGACAGCGGCACTGGCATTGCTTGGCGTGGTCAACAACCCCAGCATCTGGCTGATTGTGGCGGCGTTTGCCATCTATGCCTTCTTCTCTGGCGGCCCGGGGATCCTGCAGTGGCTCTACCCTAACGAGCTGTTTCCGACAGAGATTCGCGCCTCGGCGGTGGGAGCCGTGATGTCCTTCAGCCGCATAGGCACCATTGTTTCCACCTACTGCCTGCCACTCTTTATGGCGAGCTATGGCATATCGGCCACCCTGCTGGTTGGCGCGGCGATCTCGCTCCTGGGTCTGCTGGTATCTGTCTTTATGGCGCCCGAAACCAAGGGACTGGCACTAGAAACAACCAGTGCAGCCGACTTTTAATAGGTATTTCATGACGAAACCATATCCATATTAAAAACAAGGATAAATAGATTAATAAATAGCTAACCAGAACATTAATCAATCAAGAAATAACACTATCTATAAATCATTACCACTCTTGCTGAGTTCAGGTAAGGAGGCTTTACACACTTTGAAAACAACAGGATATATATAAATTCTTATATCAATAAAGAAAAAGTAATAAGTAAACACACTGCAACACAGATAAATAATTAATTTGGAAATATGATGATGAATAAAAAAACATTTTGCCTTTCTATTTTAGCCAGTGCCATGGCACTGAGTAGTTTCAATACTTTTGCTGCCGAAGAGGATGGCATTAATATTCACGGCGCCGTGCGTGTTAACTATGCCTATAAAGACTATAGCGAGAGTTCTAAGGATAAAGGCGGCGACTTTTCATTCGACATGGCCTCGCTAAGATTCGACGGCAAGCTAGGAAACTGGGGATTAAAATCAGACTATCGTTTCACCTCTGGCACCAACTACATCAAGTATGGCTACGCCTTCTATGATCTCAACCCAGAGTGGCAACTTCAGATGGGTATCAACCAGGTGCCTTTCGGTAACAGAGATTATATTTCAAATAGTTACTGGTTCGGCCTGCCCTACTACCTGGGCTTCGAAGATGACTATGACATCGGCGTAAAAGCCACCTTCGAGCGCAATGGCTGGCATACCGACATGGCCTTCTACAAAGGCGCCGAGTACGGTCCAACCGAAAACAAGCGTTATGCGGCCGATCTCTACACAGGCACCATTAACGGTACCGAATACAACAACGAAGAGACCAATCAGATCAACCTGCGCCAGACCTATACCTTCGAACATCAGGGCGGCACCACCACGCTGGGTGCATCCTTAGAGGCCGGTCAAATCTACAACGCCAAGACCGGCAATAACGGCGATCGCTACGCCGTCGCCGCCCACCTCAACACAGTATTCGATGGCTGGAACATTCAACTGCAGGCGATGCAATATGAGTTTGATGCAGCCGATGCCGTCGATGACAACAAGATTGCCGTATCTGTGGTGAGCTGGCAGTACGAGGTGGCTTCAAAGGGGCAGATCTATAACCTGAACATAGCTAAGACCATCCCTACCGATTGGGGCAGCATCAAGTTCTACAACGATTTCGGCCTGATGACACCTGACGTTGAAGACGAGACCTACGACAACAGTATGCAGAACGTCTTAGGTGCCGCACTATCGGCCGGCCCAACTTACACCCATATCGACTTCATCATGGGTAAAAACATGACCTTCTCTACCGCCAACAACGACCATGTCGGCCTACCCGAAATGGGTGACGATTGGGACAAGCGTATCAACATCAGTATGGCCTACTATTTCTAACCGCCAGTGTGGTCAATCGGCTATCGGACGCCACCCTCATTCGATAGTCGATGACCACCTTTTAGGGTCAGCTCCGAGTTCGTTTAACGCTGTACGACTACCTTTTGGCCCAGCCTTCGCCCCGTCGAAGGCTTTTTTTAATTTATCAATGAGGTTATCAGCGCATGTTCAAGCTTAAAAACCTAGCCGTTAATCACAAGATAGCGCTCGCCTTTAGCTGTATCGCCGTTGCCATAGTGGCTCTCAGCATGATGCTAATTTCGGGACTCAATCAAACACGTGACAATATTCTCACCCTGACGGATGAGGTGCTGCCCAACGTCTTGCTGGTCGAGAAAATTAAGTTTGTCACTATCTTCATTCGCCGAGATCAATTCAGTTTTCTTCCCAGTATTGGCGACCCCGAAATGACGAGCTGGATGCAAACGACAGACGATATGATCCAAGATGTCACTAGGATGATCGACTCCTACGAGAAAGCCATTAAAACCGACGCCGAGCGTCAGGCGTTTATACTGGCAAGAACACATTGGCGCGATTACCTCGCCGCCCAGAGTGGCTTTAACGAGATAGTGTTGAAACAAGATTTAGCCGGGGCAAACACTTACCTGCTCAGTTCATACAAGCAGTTCAACAAGATGCAAGAAGCCCTAAACCAGCTCACCGCTATCAATGTGACCCGTACCGAAGCCGACAGAGTCAGCACCCTAGAAGGTGTGAGTCGCACCAGCATTAAAACCTATATAGGTATCGCCGCCGTATTTGTACTTATGGCATTGATGACACTTCTACTGGGCAGGCAGATTCGCGCACCGCTGCATGCCGTGATGCAGATGGCTCAGGCAATTGCCAGTGGTGATCTGACCTATAACATAGATCGCAAGCAGATAGGCACAGATGAATTCGGTCAACTAGCCGATACCTGTATCAGCATGCAAAACAATTTAACGGCCTTGGTAACTCAGATCAGTGCCGCGGTAGAGCAGCTAAGCACCTCTATCGAAGAGGTCAGCGCCATCTCTACCCAGTCTTCTCAAGGCATGGCCGCGCAGCAAAGTGAAATCACCATGGTCGCCACGGCAATGCAGCAGATGCAGGCCACGGTCAATGAAGTCGCCATGAATACAGAGGAAGCCTCTACATCGGCCAACGCCGCCAATGACTTTGCCGACCGAGGCAACCAAGAGGTCAAACATAATATCCAGGCCATCGAACGGGTCTCCACTGTGATCGACGAGGCCGGAGAAATGGTGGCGCAACTGGAGAAGGACTCTGCCAGTATTTCCATGGTCGTAGACGTGATTGGCAGTATCGCCGAACAAACAAACCTGCTGGCGCTCAATGCCGCCATCGAGGCCGCTCGGGCCGGCGAGCAAGGCAGAGGCTTCGCGGTAGTTGCCGACGAGGTGAGAACCCTGGCCGGCAGGACTCAAGATTCTACTCGTCAGATAGTGGAGATTATCGAGAAACTGCAACAAAGAGCCGTCGAGGCCGGCAGCGCCACCAAACAAAGTTGTGAGATGATTCGTCGCTGTGTGTCACAGAGCCTGGCAGCCGGCGATAAGATAAGCGAAATCGAAGTCGCCGTTGCACAGATTGCAGCGATGAACATTCAGATCGCCAGCGCGTGTAGCGAACAAAACTCGGTGACCGAAAACCTCAGCCAAAACATAGAGCGAATAAATGTCTCCTCGGCAGAGGCTGCTCAGGGTGCCAGCCAGACGGCCCAGGCCTGTATTGAGTTGAGCCAACTCTCCCTGGAACTAAAAACCATGGTCGATCACTTTCAAACGACCTAGGGTTCCCTCCCGCTGCGATGATAGCTATCTGGCCCTGTGGTATTTACCCCAGGGCCTTTCTGTTTCGCTTAACGGATAAGATTGCAATACAATAACAATTCACTCTCTAGTAGCTTCAACATTAACCACTAAAAATAACAGAATAGCCATGGCCCGCCCCAACAAGAAAGCCCCCAGCCGCAGCGTCGAAATTTACTGCGCCCAATGCAAGACGCGCCTGTTCAAATATCGAAAAGGAGGAAAAGGCGCCCTGGTCAAATGCTTCAAGGAGCGCATCGTTGAGGACGACACTCATACGCCCTGTCACTGTCCATACTGTGAGCAATGCTTTGCCCGTGACACCTTGATAAGAGGCGTACCCGCTTTTAAGATTATCGGCGGCAAAGTCATAATGAAATAGCTAACCGTTTGCGAAGTAAGGTAAAAATATTTAGTCTTGGTTTAAAACCATTCGCAGTGGCTAAAGGAATCGTAAACTTAAATGGATGGCCCCATGGTATTCGCCAAGCGCTCACAAAACGTCTCGATTGCCAGCCCTGGGTTAACATCATGGCTGAAACTTGCTATGAGCCAGACCAGGTTCATGCTCGCCGCCCTGGCCTTGATACTGTTTAGCGTTAATAGCAACGCCTGCGAACTCATCATGGGCTATCGCACCAGTGAGCGCCTGCCCTACATACATGCCGAGCCGGATAATCAGGGGCTCTATCTTGCGCTTTATCAGCTAGCCAGCGAGCGAATTGGTTGCTCACTCAAGGTGTACAGGGCACCCAAGAAGCGAATACTCAGGGCGCTGCGGCTAGGCAAGGTGGATTTCTACCCTGGCTTTGGCTTTACCCAAAAGCGTAATCATTATGCTTACTTCATTGCCAATGGTCTGTTCGAGAGATACACGGGGATCAGCCACTCGGGAATAGAGGAAATAAGCTCACTCAATGATCTTGTCACCACCCCCTACGTGCTGCTCATTTCTCCCGGCGGCTATGATCTCGATGGCATTCCCAAGGGGGTCATTACACGCCGCCCCCCCGAGATGGATGCCGCTCAGGCCTTTGAGCTGTTGAGCACGGGTAAGGGGGACTTTTTCAGCTATGACGAGACAACAATAAGGTATGAGTTGGCACACCATCCTCATCCAGAGCTCAAGCTTCACCCCAAATGCTGTGAACCGATGCGCGACATGTACCTGGGATTTTCACGGGCCAGTCGCTATTTTAAGACCTCACCCAATCCCGATTACGATCCCGGCCAAGCCGACTCCATCGCCAACAGAAGACGGCTCTTGATGCCCGGCAGTAAGGCTCATGCCCTGGCCGACGAACTGGAGAGAATGCGTGCCAGCGGTGAGACAGAAAGGATAAGAGAGAGCTTTTTCGCACCGAGTCAGGTCAGCCACTGACATGACTTCTGCCTCACACAGTCAATGACTTGAATAGCTTGAGTGACTGAATGATGGCTTGAACAACGGCTTGAGCAAAAGCTTAGGCAGTGCCTGCGACTTTATTGTGTCACAATCTGCGATTATGCTATGACTGGCTATAGGCTAAGGCCAAATCCAAGCTTGGCCTGTTGCATCGATCGCTCACTAGACTAAACTGCGTCGGTGAAGGCTAATGGATAAGCGAAATGGAAAGCATAAATTGGCATAGGAAATTGGCATAAGGAAACAAGGATGAACTCACTACTCAAGGCATGGGACGCCACCCCCGAATTACTAAAACCACTCGTTGCTCTGGCATTATTGGGACTCTTGTGTCTCACCGCATTTTTCTTCGGCCGGATGATCGGCCTGCTGCTCTACTAAGCGCTAACGAATCGTCAGGCTAGCATCAATCGCCAGACGCGCTGGCGATTGTCTCGGCAAGGCAGAGATCACTCCCGGTTTTGCATGAAATCTTCGCTGAAGTCGGTTGGCCAATACTTATAGCCTTGCACCGTCGCCTGAGCCGCCGCCCCCATCAGATTGACCTGGTAAGTCTTCACCCCGTCGAGATCCACAGATTGATTGGCCGACATCTGCTCATCATTTTCCTTGTATTTGGCACTGGCCTCGGCCTGAGCCTGGCCCTCATAACCCGAGTCCTTAAACCTTTGTAGCGCATCAGGTTTCATGAACGCCTGCACGAAGGCCATCTGCTTCCAACCTATTCCCGCTCCCACACCACCGGTTGCAAAACGATAGTAGCTGTTGCTGCCCCCTTCACTGAGTACACAAATTCCACCACCCGTAGACAAGGCAAACAGATAACTGTTACTGCCAGTGCAGACCACATGGGCGATCGAATTGGCCACGGCCGATTTAGCAGCGGGATGCTGCGCATAGATACTGGCCAGAGCCTCCTGGGTCTCCTGGCGCGCGTTGGCCTTCTTCGCCTCAGGCGTGTTACCCGTCGCACAACCCGCAACAAGTGTTACCCCGATAAATGCCATAAGTGTTTTTTTTGTCGAAAATGTAAACATACCAACTCTCTCTTAACGCTAGCACAAAATGCGCAAAATAATATTAAACAACTGAATATAAAGCAAAAATTTAATAGACCGCGTAATATAGTCACCCCCTTAGACAAAGCAACAACGAGGAGTCATTTATGGGATCTCTGTACGAATTTTATTCACACCCTAGATGCGTGCCCCACACTCGTCCCCTTCACTCGTGTCCCACATGAGAAAGCGATAGCCGCGCAGGGATCTCAAGCCCCAAGATGTGGCTAGCGCAAAAGAGGTAACAGACGCCAAAGAGGTAACAAGCGTTAAGGCGCGACATTTTGTCTCGCCACAGCCTTAGTTCAGCGATCCCTGTAGCAAGTTAAATGCCCTGCCAAACTCCCCTATTGCTCAGAGAGTAAAACTCGGGTTTGATAGGCCCAACTATGACGAACAGGGATTTTTAATCATGAAATATCAGTGGTTTCTCGGCACGCTTTTCATCGCTGGAATAAGCACTCAGGTAGTCGCCCACGAGGCGCCCATAGAGTTTCGCGCCGCCGGCAGCCTCAAGGCGGCCATGACAGAGGTGATAGGTGCCTATCAGGCCAAGAGCCATAGCGAGGTTGCGCCTCAGTTTGCCCCTTCGGGACTACTCAGGTCGCGTATCGAATCGGGGGAAAAGGTGGATCTGTTCGCCTCGGCTAACATGAAACACCCTACGACCCTGAGTAAGGCATCTCGCAGTGGCGATGTGGTGATGTTTGCCCGCAACAAGCTCTGCGCACTGGCACAGCCGGAAGTGGCGCTCACCAGCGACACCCTGCTCACCCAGATGCTAAACAGCAAGATACGCCTTGGTACCTCTACGCCAAAGGCCGACCCTGCCGGCGACTATGCCTTTAAGGTCTTCGAGCGCGCCGAACACCTATCGCCAGGCGCCCAGCAGCAGCTCGAGACCAAGGCGCTGCAGCTCACGGGAGGCCCTGACAGCGCCAAGCCGCCAAAAGGCCGCAACCCCTATGGCTGGGTGATGGAGAACAAGCAAGCGGATATCTTCCTCACCTACTGCACCAACGCCGTGTTGGCGCAGAAGGAAGTTAAGCCCCTGAAGATAGTCCAGCTACCGGATAACCTGAGTGTCGGCGCAAACTACGGCCTGACCGTAATTCAGGATGCACAGCCACACGCCGCCGAACTGGCGCTGTTCATCTTGTCGCCTCAAGGACAGAAAATTCTGGCTAGCTACGGCTTCGATACACCGACACTGCCTTAGCTAAATGCCAAGGGGCTGATGACCACCAGCCCCTTGATTATGCGTCACAGCAATAGCAATTGAATCACTCGTGATTGAAAAGATCGAGCGCCGCCCGGCTCATCGCCTGAACACCCGTCTCTATGGTAGCAGGATAATCCGGTGCAAACTTGCTGGAGTGCAGCGAGGGTAGACTCGCGCCCGATGCCTGACTGGCGTCATAGTCGGCCACAGGCACGGCGCCCAACCAGAACAGGGTAATAGGTCTTTTAGCCGGCGTTAGCCCATACAGACCAAAATCTTCGCCCGCCATCACAG
Source organism: Shewanella aquimarina (assembly GCF_023349185.1). Lineage (GTDB taxonomy): Bacteria > Pseudomonadota > Gammaproteobacteria > Enterobacterales > Shewanellaceae > Shewanella > Shewanella aquimarina. Next base: position 454,115 of record NZ_JAKIKY010000001.1, read on the forward strand.
GCGATGCCTCCCAAACATTGTCCTCCCCCAGCTGCTTGGCGATACTCGCCCTGACCCTAGCGGTTTGCGCGGGGTCGTTGTAGGTCGACGGAATACTCTCCTCCTGATGCACATACACCTCTGGCCATTCGGCCTCGGTCAAGCCCGCGCTGATGGCGATCCCCTGAGTGAGGCGCTTAATGGCGGCGATCTGCTGCTCTCGCACCTTAGGGTCATAGGAGCGTAGCGTGAGTTGTAGCTTCACCTCATTGCCTATGATGTTATGTTTCGAGCCACCGTGAATGGAGCCTACGGTGATCACATTGGGTGCCAGTGGCGAGACTTCCCGGCTGACAATGGTCTGCAGGGCCAGTACGATGCGCGCCGTGAGCACCACAGGATCGACCGTGGTATGAGGATAGGCACCATGGCCGCCGCGTCCCTTAACCCTGATATCCACGGAGTCCACGTTCGCCAGGGCATAACCCGGCGCTATCGCCACCTTACCGGCAGGCACAGAGGCGCTGACATGTAGGCCAAGGATATGATCTGGGGTCGGGAACTGGCTAAACAGCCCCTGCTTCAGCATGGCCTTGGCGCCACCGCCCACCTCCTCGGCTGGCTGAGCCACCAACATCAAGGTGCCCTGCCATTGATCTTTTTGCTTGATCAACTGCTGCGCCGTGCCAACCAGATTGGTCATATGCACATCGTGGCCGCAGGCGTGCATCACCCCCACCGAATTGCCTTGGGCGTCTATGGTGGTGACCTTGGAGGCGTAGTCTTTGCCCGTCTCCTCGACTATCGGCAGGGCATCGGTATCGGCGCGGATCATCACAGTCGGCCCCTCGCCGTTACGGTAGATCCCCACCACACCATGGCCGCCAAAGTCCTGAGTCACCTCTATACCCAGGGCTTCGAACTCGGCCGCCATCCTCTCGCCGCTGCGCTTCTCATGATAGGAGAGCTCCGGGTGTTGATGCAGATCCAGATAGAGGCTGGAGAACGCTGGCATGGCTTGCTTAACCGACTGCGACAGCCCCTCACTCTGGGCCCAGAGGCTCTGGCTAGTGCTAAGGGCTACCAGGGCGCCCAGCAAACAGGATTGATGAATGAATTGGCGTAACATGCTTGACTCCATTGCCTAAATTTTTTCCACAAGATCTCCAGCATAGCGACTCTTAGCGACGAAACCAATCCAGCTCTTCTTACCGCCCCCCATACACCAACTATGAGGCGAAAGAGAGTTTTGGCCCTCCCTTGCCATTTGCCCGGCGAATCGGTAGTTTCATATGCTTGTACCCGGACACGTATACGTCCAGCTAGTCACAAGAACAAAGAAAGGACTTTTTGATGGGGAATATTCTTTGGGTCGCCTCCTATCCCAAATCGGGCAACACCTGGGTTCGCGCCTTCCTTGAAAACTATATCCAAAACACCGAGCAAGGGATCGACATCAACACCATGCACAAGATCTCGACCGCGGAGTCGGCGGCGCACCGCTTTCAAGCGCACCTGCAAGATGGTCGCCAGACGACGGACCTTAGCCTAGAGGAGATCTGTGCCCTCAGGCCCACGGTGCAGGCCGATATCGCCATGCAGGCCCAGGGCACCACCTTTGTGAAGACCCATAACTACCTGGGCACCTATAAAGAATATCCACTGCATAACTCTTCGGTCACCTCGGGATCCATCTACATAGTGCGCAATCCCTTGGACGTCACCGTCTCTATGGCCAACTATTTCGGTTATAGCATAGATGAGACTATCGCCTACATGGCCGAGGAGATGACAGGCACCCCTAACGAACCCGAAAATGTGCCTCAGGTGATCACCTCCTGGTCTATGCATGTCTCCAGCTGGACGCAAGATCCTGAGGATGCCAAGCTTGTCCTGCGCTACGAAGATATCTTAGATAACCCCAAGAAGGTGTTTCGCAAGATAGAATCTTTCCTCGGCCTGAAGAAAGACCCCAATCGCCTCAAGAACGCCATCAAGCACTCCTCCTTCGCCCAGCTTAAGGCCCAGGAAAGCAAACGCGGCTTTGTGGAGAAGCATGAAAATGCCAAGTATTTCTTCCGCCAGGGCAGCAAGAACCAGTGGCGCCAGGTACTGAGCGACGAGCAGGTAGCGAAGATCATCGAGCACCACGGCGAGCAGATGGCGAGATTTAAATACCTGCCGGGCAAATAACACCTGCCCTTACCCAATAAAAAACGCAGCCAAGGCTGCGTTTTTTATTGCGCGTCGACATAGACGCAAGATAATAGAAGAAAGCTATAGACGAGAGCTATAGACAAGAGCTATAGGCGGTAACTTAGACTTAACTTGGCATTGCGCTCGGCGCCCGGCATGCCACCGAGGAACATGGCTTTTTCATAGTATTGCTCATCCAGCAGGTTGTTGACGTTCAGCTGTACCTGCCAATTGTCGGCCTGATAACTCACCGCCGCATCCATCACTGTATAGCTAGGCACGTAGCCATCTGGGATACCAAATGATGAGGAATGTGTGCTGCGATCATCGACATATTTTGCCCCCAGGCTGATATTGAGCGCATTGGGCAAATTAAACCAGTCGGCACCATAGGTGACCCAGGTACTTGCCGTCACATAGGGAACCCCTTTCTGGCGACTATCGAAACTACTGCTATTGGGATCTTGTTTGTCCCTGGCATCCTGGTAGACACCATTGAGGTTAATCGACCAGCGGTCGCTGAGATGCGCATTCAGATCGAGCTCAACACCCTTGGTCTCTTCACTGCCATCATAGAAGTATTGCGGCACATCTGGGCCTGAGACCCCGGCTTCGTAATCCTTGTTATTGTATTGCAGATTGGTACGCGAACTCTCAAACAGGACGATTGAAGCCAGCATCTGATCATCAAATGCCTTAAATCGCACGCCAAGGTCATTGCTGATAGACTCAGAGTCTTCGCGATCCGTGCCATCCCCTTGCAGGCTACCCAATATGCTATAAGCGGTGCGTCCTTTGGAGTGATTAATGAAGAACGACAGGTTTTCGCTCGGCATATAGGTGACGCCCAAGTTGTAGGTCACCCCATCGTCTGAGGTATCGGCTTCAGGCGTCGGTTCTGCACGGCTGGCACTGTAACGCGCATCGACACCATAATGTTCATAGCGTTGGGAAATATCATTGAATGCGATGCCCACACGCGTCGTAATACCGAAATCAAAGTAACCCACGTGTTGCAGCCCCAAGCCCCATGCTTGCACCTTCTTGTCATAGTTACTGGTCATCAGCGGATCGTAATCTTCAAACGCCCCCTGGGCCCAATTGGGTGAGCGGATGTCAAAAATGTAAGGTAACTGTCCCTGGTAGATCACCTCACCCGCTTTATTCTTAATCACCTTATCCGCATCATAGATGGAATATTGTTTGAAGCGGATGTTTCTATCTTCAAAATTTGCGTTAACTAACAGCTCATTATCAATACCGGCAAAGGAAAAGTCATAACGCAGATCGGCAAAGTACTGCCAGGATGTCTCATCGGCCTCAACCTGGCGATATTCCTGACGACGGGCGGCAAAGGGATAAAGCACATCATCGACAACTAATGGCGCGCGAGGATCGGCATTGATAGTTCCACGGCGGTTCCAGTACACATAGTTATACGCCCCGGTCTGGCGGGCAAAACCTGACTGATAGTCGCGATACTGCAACTGCTGATTAAGGAACAGATTATCGGCGAAGAAGATGTTGTGAGTCAGCTTAAACCTTAGCTCCTCGCCCTCGTTGTCTTTCGCCATGGGGGAGATGATCCCCGCCTCACCGAAGGCGTAGGGCGTCAGTCCATCGCCAGTAGCGAGGGAGTCGGCCAGCTGTTGGCGTTGGGCTTCAGTGAGCTGTAATCCGGCGTCAGATGGGTCGTTGACCAGATCTTGCCAGCTCACCTCTCCTGCGGGTTTTCCGCCTACCGACGCCGCATTGTAGATGCGAATGGGGTGCCCGATAGAATCCACCGCTATCGCATCTTTGATATAGGCCGCACTGAACATGATATCCTGATCATCGCTGAGCAGATATTTCAATGAGGCGTAAGCCTCGTCCCTGTCGGTGCCTATGTCGCGATAGCCATCGCTTCTGGCATGCTTGGCCACTAAACGATAGGCCAGCTTGTCTGTCATAGCCGCAGTGCTGTCTATGCCCCAGGAATAGCTATCCCACTGACCGACTTCTGCACTGAATTGGTGGCTGGCATTAAACTGCGGCTTCTTCTCGATAAGATTTATCACGCCGCCCGCACTGCCCATGCCATACAGCCCGGTTGCAGGGCCCTTTAATACCTCGACCGACTCGACATTTGTCAGTGAGCGCGTCGGGTTGAAGGTATTCCCCAGTCCGGCGCCACCATACATGCCATCATAAGTGTAGTTCGCCCCCAAACCACGGATCACGATATTATCGCCGATACCATAGTTGTTACCCGCCTGGGTCACACCACTGATGTTGCGCAGCAGTGCTTGTAGCTCTGTCGCCCCTTGTGTGGTGATTAACTCTTCATCCACAACCACCACAGCCGCAGGTGTTTCCATGAGTGACATATCGGATTTAGTCGCCAGACCTGAGTTCATCACGACTCGGTTCTGCCGGCCATATACGGTAATGCGTTCGACGTCCGGCGAAGCTTGTTGCTCGATACTGGTATTGTCTTGTTGTGCCGATACCGACAAGGACACGGCACACCCTAGCGCGACTGCTGATAAGCGCATCTGTTTCATCTGTTAATAATCCCCATTAGAACTGCATGCAGATGATAACGATTATCAATACCGTTTCAATATGATAAAGTCAGGCGGATACAATTACGCAATCTTTGTAATTGTTTATAAAGGATTTAATTGGATTTTTTTACATTGTAAATGCAATTTAAGTACAGGCTTTTCGATGGCATAGCTAAATTTAGGGGATAAAAAAGCAGCCCAGAGGCTGCATCTTAATCATCGGCACTAAAGCACTGACAGCTAAAACTGATAATGCACGCCTAAATAGACATTGCCCCAGTCGCTATCGAGCTGATCCGTTAGGCCAGTGGCATCGAGATCTGTGTATAGCATCTCATAGGCAACGCGCACATTGACCCCATTTTGAAACGCCATGTTAAAGCCCGCGCCCCACAGCCAACCGTTGCCGTCGTAGTCCTGATCGGCCTCGACCTTAGTGGCCGCGATACCGGCCTTGATAAACATAGAGTAGGTATCATTGAAATAGTGGTGAAACTTGGCCGCGAAAGACAACTGATTGGCCTTCACATCACCCACATCGACAAAGTTGTCGGTACGAACATAGGTGCTCTCGACGGCGAAATTCTTACTGAAATAGTAACCGCCGTAGAGACCATAGCTGATGGCAGACTCGTCAAACTCTCCCGCCTCAAGCTGAGAATGACCCGCCATGGCTCCCAGGTAATACCCCTCAATATCGGCAACTGCCATCGCCGATCCCGATACGATGAGACTCGCCAAGGACAGTGCCAGCAAAGATACGCGCTTCATGCTTCCCCTAGTAACGAAACAGTAAAAATGTAGCTAGCATACTAGACTAAAAATCACATTAAATTAAGTCTTTAATTACAATTTTGTTAAAAATTCGATCAAGGTATAAGAGCTAGTGAGACAAGGGATTCCCGGCCATAAAAAATGCAGCCTAGGCTGCATTTTCTCTCACCCTGCCCGTCATCTTTCGGGCAGGTTTATAGGCTTGATGGGTAGCAATTACTGCTTCTCATCCTCGGCGGGGCCAGTAAGGGGCTTGTTACCCGAAATCATCGCCGATACCAGTCCAGGCTGATGCTTGATCTCGGCCACTATCACCCCGGCCACATGCAGCACTATCATCAGGATCAGTAGATAGACGCTATACACATGCACCTCGCCAGCCAGCGACTTATAGGGCTTCAATACCGCCACCTTCTGCGCATCGACGCCCGTGTCATCATAGGGTTTGATGCTGGCACCCTCGACGCCAGGCTGGGCGATATACTCGCTAACGGCGCCGCCAAATGGCGGGTAGTAGATATCGGTTCCGGCGCGCACCAGGCCAGTCAACATGATGGTCACCAACAATAGCATCATGGCAAAGATAGCCAGGCGCCCCATAGGATTATGGTGCAGATACTGGGGCGACTCGCCCTTGGCCAGCTTGGCCTTGTAGCCAGAAAATCCCTTGAGATCAGGGAGCAACTGACTCAGGCGGGCGCTATGACTGCCGATGACGCCCCAGATCAGTCTGATAGTCAGATTAATGGCAAACAGGTAACCGACCCAGACATGCAGTTTCTTCAGGCCTATCTTGGCTTCCAGACCGCTGATGCCGATATCGCCCTTAAACAGCATTAGCATGCCTATGAAGATCAGCACCATGACTAAGCCAAGGTTTATCCAGTGAAATAACCGCGTGGGTTTATCCCACACCTTGTAAACCTTCACCTCTTGATTGAATGCCTCGTGTGACATCGTCTCCCCCATTTCAGACGTTTATCCATTGGCTAATAATATACGCCTGTTGGGGGCAAAATTTTGTGAAATATGCTTCATGGCAAGGCAACTTAACCTTAATTTCTTTATGGTTAATTGATCTCGCCACGAAGGAAGATCTCGATAACTTTGTTAACCCTACTGGCGGCGTCTGATAAGGCTCAACCAGCCCAACCCCAGTAGCCCAAACAGCCAGCCCACAGAGAGGCTCCCGCCACTCACCTCCACCTCGGTGATAACTTCATCGACCACATACTCGTCGCGATCGGCACTCTCCAGCGGCAGACCATAGAGGTCATCCACATCATCACTGCTGATGGTAGCGACGATATCGCTGTAGCCCACCTCATAGAGGTCGATCAACACATCATAATGGTCCGTCGGATAGCCTGTGTGCAAGGTGGTCAGCACCTCGAAATCATCATCGGTGGCATCGTCGACTATGGTGAACACATCTGTGGTGTGGTACAGCTCCCAGGGCCCGCCATTACGGCTCAGGTAGAGATCGGCGTAGACGTCGGCATGCTCGCCCACATAATAGCTGTGGACATCGGCGTCGAAGGTTACGCTGAAGGTGCGATAGAAGCCATCATAGTCGAAGTCTTCAAACAGGCGGCTACTGGCCTCATAGATAACGAACTCATGATAGATACCCGCCTCGAGGCGCTGAGCGGAGGACTTGAGCACCTTAGTCCCAGCATCGGATGAGCCTTGCGTCAGCGCCTGACGCTCGGCAATCACCTGATCACGTGTCTTACGCGGAGCTGGTGCCACCTCTTGCAGTTTGAGCAATTCGGCGCTTGCCTGCTGCGAGTCTGTCATGCGCTGCCCGGCGCGGCTAAAACCTTGGGCCAGGGTCTGCTGATCCTGTACTACGCTGGTCGATGCCGAGCCGACTAAACCATTAAGCTCAGCGGTATTGTCGGCCGCCATCACCACGCCGCTGCCCAGCATGGCCATTAAGGCAGTGGCCTTGATGGCGGTATACACCTTGCCCAGTGCGGAGGGGGTATGAGTTGCCTGCTGTTGGCTATGTTTCATCGTGAGTCTGTTCATAATCAATCTCCAATAAATGGACTAGGTCCTGCTTAAGGCCATTAGAAGCGATCGAAAATGAACATAAGCTGAACATTAAAAATCAGCTTATTCAACAAGATGGCGTAAAAATAAACATTCAGCTCATGTTCATCTGCACTCCCTAACAATGAAGGAGCACGCTTGCCTAACTTCCCTGGCGAGCATGGAGATTCGCGACATATGTTTCTTATTTTTATAGGATCTTTTACACTGTCCGAAGAATTCAACACAGGTGATTTTGATGAAACCAGCCCTAATATTGATCGCCATAGCATCACTCCTGTTTCCCCTACAAGGAAACAGTGCAGGCCATGGAATATCGGCGGCCAGTAGCAGCATCTTGATGGCGGCTCAGAAGAATACTCATCAAAATCTGCGTGTTAAAAATCGTCAGCAGGCCACCCAGATGGTAAAGGGGCGCTATAACGCCAAGGTCCTGAGCGTGCAATCATCACGGGTCAATGGCAACCCAGGCTACCGCGCCAAGTTGCTCAGTAAGGATGGCGTCGTCTTCTATGTCGCCATAGACGCCGTCACAGGACAGATGAGCAGACAATAAGCCTGCTTGAGAGAAAGGACACGCCGATGCGATTACTACTGGTTGAAGACGATTTAGCGCTGCAGGAAAACCTGAGACAACACCTGCTGGATGCCAACTACACCTTAGATATCGCCAGCGACGGCGAAGAAGGCCTGTTTCAGGGACAGGAATATCCCTACGATGCCGCCATTATCGATGTGGGCCTGCCTAAGCTGGATGGTATCGCCCTGATCGCTAGGCTCAGAGAAGAGGGAATTGACTACCCCATACTGATCCTGACCGCCCGCGATAACTGGCAGGACAAGGTCGAAGGCCTGGATGCCGGCGCCGATGACTACCTGACCAAGCCGTTTCATCCCGAAGAGTTGATCGCCAGGCTCAAGGCGCTTATTCGCCGGGCGGCCGGCAAGTCCAGCCCAGTGATTCAAAACGGCCCCTACTCTCTCAACACCAGCAGCCACGAGATTAAATTTGGCGACCAGGAAATCAGCCTGAGCGGCTCTGAGTACAAGCTGTTCGAGTATTTCATGCTGCATATCGGCGAGGTGAAGTCCAAGAGCATATTGATCGAACACATCTATGATCAGGATTTCGACTTAGACTCCAACGTCATCGAGGTCTTTATCAGACGCCTGCGTAAGAAGCTGGATCCGGACGGCCAGTATGGTCTTATCGAGACATTGCGTGGCCAGGGCTATCGCCTCAAGCCCCTGGATAACGACTAAGGGTTCGAGATCAATTCATGAGCAGCCTACGCGCCCCACAGGGCAAACTCAACTCCCTCAGGGTACGTCTGATCCTCAGCGCCCTGCTGCTGATCTTATTGCTGTTACCCACCATAGGCTTCGCGCTCAACAACGCCTTTAAGCAACAGGTGATGACCAACGTCAGAGAGCAGCTAAGTGCCTACCTCTATTCTGTGCTGGCGGTGGCCGAGATGGAAGAAGGTAAGCTCTATATGCCAGAGGCCCTGCTGGAGAATCAGTTCAATGTGATAGGTTCAGGCCTCTACGCCATCATTGACCGTCAGGTCAATAATCAAAATAATAGTGACCGCCAGGTAAATAACCAAACTGATAGTGACCGTCAAGGTAGTAACCAAACAGATAGCGATCGCCAGGGCGGTGCCGCGAGTGACATTGAGCCTCTCTGGTCATCCAACTCCTTTCTTGGCTTGAATCTTACCAGCCCCCTTCCTCACCCTAAGGTGGGTCGCAGCGAATTTGGTGAGCTGGTACTCGAGCAGCAGCCTCATCTCATCTATAGCTTCAGCGTGCGCTTCGCGCCCGCAGAGGCCCAGAGCCAGAGCGCGCCTATCACAGTCCACATCATCAAAGATCTCGATGGCGTAACACAGCAACTCAGCGCCTTTAGTCAACATCTGTGGAGCTGGCTGTTCGTCCTGATGTTGGTGCTACTGGCGATTCAATTTGCCTGGCTGGCCTGGACACTCAAGCCGTTGGCGCGCTTTAGGCTGGAGCTTGGGCAGGTACAGCGAGGCGAGGCGGAAGAGCTCAGCGGCCACTACCCCAATGAACTGCAAGCGGTGGCCAAACAGCTCAATACCCTGCTCAGTACCGAGCAGCGCCAGCGCAGCCGCTACCGCAATGCCCTGTCTGATCTGGCCCATAGCCTCAAGACCCCACTGGCGGTGATCCAGAGCCAGAAAGATCTCAGCCCCACCTCCCTCGAGCAAGTCGGACAGATCAATCGCACCATAGGCCATCAACTCAAGCGAGCCCAGAGCGCCGCCGGGAACGCCTGGCACCTGGGGACTAAAATCAGCCTGGTCTCCGACAAGCTGCTGCGCACCCTGGTCAAGATCCATCCCGGCATACAACTCGTCTATGGCAAGCCGCCAGAAGAGGAGCATATCTTCTATGGCGATCAGAGCGACCTCACTGAGATGCTGGGCAACCTGTTGGACAACGCCTGTAAGGCGGCCAGTAGCCGGGTAGAACTGAGCATTGAGTCCCAGCAGGGCAAACTCACCATCAGCGTGGAAGATGATGGCGCAGGCATCAGCCCTGAGCAACGTCAAACCATACTCGAGCGTGGTAAACGTGCCGACACCTATGAGAAGGGGCACGGCATAGGTTTGGCCATAGTGCGCGATCTGGTTGACAGCTATCAGGGCACCTTACACATTTCACAAGGCAAGATATTAGGCGGCGCCAGATTCGAACTGATATTTGATCAACAATTTGCGCGCTAAATCGCTAAATCACTAAATCACTAAATCCCTAAGGGCGCCAGGCTAAGACTTCACAACCATCAGGCTATTGTCTTGCAACATTTCAGGCTTGAAATAGACCAGACGCTGACGCCCTTCTCGCTTGGAAGCATACATGGCAATGTCGGCATATCGAATCAAGGTCTCACCATCTTGGCTGTTCTTTGGTGCCAGAGCCGCCCCCAGACTCACATCCAAGGGCAATACTTCCCCTTGATAAGTAAAGCTTCCGCGCATTTTGTCAACGACACTTGCTAAGGTGTTATAAACCTCTTCTACACTGTTGAATTCATCCAACAAGATAATAAATTCATCCCCTCCATAACGATAAATGCGGTCGGTACGCCGCAGACTCTGGGTCAGCCTTGTCACCAAGACCTTGAGTAATTCGTCACCACAATGATGACCATACTCATCGTTTATCTGTTTGAAATTATCAATATCCAAAAAGACCAGCGCCAGATGAGTCTGTGAAGCTTGCGTCTTGTCTATGGCCTCAGCGATATCTTTAAACAGGCAGAATCTATTATTCACCCCGGTTAGCTCGTCAAGGTGTGCCTTTTCATGCAACTCCTGATGCTTTTGAAACACCACTTCGCTCATCTTATAAAATGACGACATCAAGTAACCTATCTCGTCATTGGGCAGGAAATCTGTCAGCCGTTGCCGCTTACCCGATTCCATGCGCTTAGTGGCGTCAATTAATTTGCTCAACGGCGCAAACAAATCTTTTTTTATCAATACAAATATCGCCAAGGCCAAGAAAAAGGTGACTAAGACTTCGACCGCCATAATGGTAGCGATATCGCTTTTAACCGCTTTGAATTCGGCTAAACGTAGTTCGAGTAGGCGCCGCTCTTCAAGATTAAATTCACTGATATAGTGACGAATGTTGGCCATGTATTCCTGACCCACATTGCTACGAACCAACTGCATTGCGGCAGGCCTGTCGTGTTCGAACAGTTCGATTGATTCTTTTAATTCTGCAAGCTTACGTGCAACTTCTTTCTCCAGGCGTCCTAGCAGCTGTTGCTGCTTCGGATTGTCCTGCGTAAGCCTTGTCAGCTGAACTAACAAATCTTCGATATGACTAAGCGATCGATAATAAGGTTGAAGATAATGGTTCTGCTGGGTAAGCAGGTAACCCCGCTGCCCTGTTTCGGCATTGGCTACCGCCAATAAAAGTTTATCTGAGTAAGCCAATAGGGTATGAGTATGGGTAACCCATCTCTGCTTCTGTTCGCTCTTTTGCTCTAAGAAGTAGGCTAAAAAAATATTGGAAAACAGAAACAGGAATAAGAGTGCCAGCAAACCTAACAGCTTTTTCTGAATACTCATCGAGTACTGACTCCCTGTCTTTACCATAGCTCATCCCCTTCAGAGGGATCATGTTTCACCTAAATGCCTCCTCAGTTTAGGTCTGCGTTTTACACTAAAACACGACGCTCTACTCGGCTAATGATCTGATATGGTTAAACTATAGTTTCTTTTGACATGCTTCGCCCTAAAGGCATCTTCATTGTTATTTCTTGTGCCAAATGGCTTTCAGCTAATGTTCATCTTGGGTCTTTTATTATCTGAGTAAATCCAATGAAAGATAAGCCTAGGAGACGTTATGAAAAGCATCAGACAATGGACTTTGCTCCTGCTCATTGCCCTTTCACAGTCACTGCTTACCCCTTCGGTGTCGGCACTCGAACGGGCAGAAGACGCTGTTCAGGAGATCCAATTTAGCGACGCCGAGCTGGCACAGATGCTGGCCCCTATCGCCCTGTATCCCGACAGCCTACTCACCCACATCTTGATCGCCTCCACCTATCCACTAGAGGTGGTGCAGGCCAATCGCTGGCGCAACAAACACAAGTCGTTAGCAGGCGCCGAGGCGGTTAACCGCGCAGAGAAACAGGACTGGGATCCCAGCGTTACCGCCTTGGTCGCCTTTCCCGATCTGCTGCAACGCCTGAGTGATGATCTCGAGTGGACCCAGAAGCTGGGCGACGCCTTCTTGCAAGACGAGGGCCGGGTGCTGGACAGCATTCAGCGCCTGAGACAGCAGGCCGAACGCGCCAACGCCTTCGACGAGATGGAGAATATGAAGGTGACTAAGGTCAACCGCCAAATCGTCATCGAGCCTGTACAGCGTGAGGTGATCTATGTGCCTTACTATGACACCCGAGTGGTCTACGGTCATTGGCACTGGTACAACTATCCGCCTGTATATTGGGCCTATCCGCCCCGTTACAGCCGATACTATCCTGGTCATATTTCGGGCCACTTCTACTTCAACAGTGGCATACACATTAGCTTTAACTATTTCTTCAGCGCCTTTAGCTGGCACAAGCGTCATATCGTGGTGACCCATCACCATCATACGACCCGCTACCGTCCACATAACCGAATCGTGACCAGCAGCGGCGCCCAACGTTGGCACCACAAGCCGGTGCACAGACACGGGGTGGCGTATCGCTCGCCTAAGGTTAAGGCCCGCTATGACAAGTATCGCCCTAACCGCTATGACGTGAAACATCACAGCAGTGTGGAGCGCTATTCCAACTCGAATAAGGCTAAGCCGAGTCAGGGTAAACACTACAACGCGGCGCAGATCCAGGCGCGCCGCGAGCAGAACTTCCGCCACAAGCTGAGTGATGCACGCGGCCAGAATGACCGTCATCAGGACGGGCACAAGGCGCAGACCAAGTACTATGAGAAGCGCGACAGGCTCAGCCTGAAAGATAGGGCTAACCACTCATCCAGTACGAAAGCCAATAACAGGGCTAAAGACTGGAACAAGGATAGGCGCCATCAGCCAGTCAAGAGCCATCAGCGCGAGGTCAAAAGCCATCAGCCCAAACAGTATCAGCGAGAGATGAAGAGCCATCAGCGAGAAGTGAAGAGTCATCAACCGACTAAGAGCCATCAACCGACTAAGAACCATCAGCGTGAAAGGAGTCATCAGCCCCAGAGCTATCAAAGAGAGAGGAGCCATCAGCCCCAGAGCTATCAAAGAGAGAGGAGCCATCAGCAGGTGAAGAGCCATCAGACCAATAATGGTCGCGGCGCCTCATCTCACAACCAACAGGGCCGAACTAAGCAACGTGATAACTAAGCGGTAAGTCGCTAAATAGCTAAGAGGGAGCTCGCCTACGTAAAGAGCAAGCATTAAGGCGGTGACAATCACCGCCGTCACTTTTTTCGAATCAGTTCAGCAATACTCGGATCTCGCACCTTAATCTACCAGCCTAGGCCGCCACGGCAAGCCATAGAAACGATAGTAGCCCACCAGATTACTGCCGATAAACAGCAGCTCCATCAACACTGCCGTCGGTGATCCCGCCAGATAATTGTTCACCAGCCAGATACTGGTTCCCACTATCATCAACTGCCGCAGCCGCTGATCGCTTCGACAAAAGGCGGCGATTGTCTGGGTGCAGCTGCCGGCAAAACTGATAAGGCTCAAGGGACCGGCAAAGGTAAGCAGGGCTATCAGGCTATTGATACTCAGAAACAGCCAGAGCAACCGCCTCGAATGGCTGAAAACCGTCACCAGATAGCGAATAGCGGCCACTAGCATCAGCCCTGCGGCCGTCCATTGTGACAGGAGGGCAAAGTGCAGGCTGCTCAGTATCCCCGACAGCGCGAGACAGAGCACTATATGGCGCTTGTGCTTGAATTGAAAAGAGAGAATGTCTGTCACTATGGCTATTGCGATCAGACACTGGGACAGGAAAAATACCGACATATACAACCTAAATTTCAGCAAGCTAAAGATGGCGGCAGTATGTCGCAGGCTGTCGATGCGGCGCATTAACTTAAGATAAGTCGAGGCGATTTTACGGCATTTACCTCGCTAAACTCAGGCCAGCCTGGCCTTGAGACGCGACAGGCTCACGGGCGTGATGCCGATATAGCGCGCGAGTTGTAGGTTACTCAGTCGCTCGACCCACATAGGCCTGTGGTTGACCAGATAGAGGTATCTCTCCTCCGGCCGTTTAAGCAGCAGGAAGGCCTCCTTCTCCTCCTTATAAAGCAGCTGCTGGCTCAGCAATGCAATCAGCACAGGCTGCCAGCTGGCCTGCTTAAGCTGCGCGAGGGAGAAGCGCACTAAAGTCACATCTGTCGCCGCCTCAAGCTGATAGGGCGCCACATCACAGGTCAGCAGGCTGTGGTAGAGCAGGCAGAGCTCACCCTCGAAATAAAACTCTTTCGAAAACAAACCGCCACAATCGCCATAATGCTGTGCGCCCAATATGCCATCGACGATGTAATAGCCATGCTCCTGGCAAGCCCCCTGGTGCAGTAGTATCTCCCCTCTGGGCGCTCGAATGCATTTGGCTAGGCTTAGCGCCTCAGTGCATTCATCATCCCCCAGTCCAAGCAGGCGAAGACACTCGCCAAAACTTGTCAGGGCATCTTTCACCAATCTCTGTGCCACTTAGCCTCCTCGGCGATCTGTTAAGGCAGTGATGATAACACTCCCTGACGGCCCTGAATAACCAACAGCATATCAATACAATGCCTACTTTAAGCCGCAGCCTTTTTTGGGCTAGACTCTGAGTTCACTCGTAATTTTACTTAGTTTTTAGCCAGCGGAGAGCCACAGATGTCAACACGCGTATTTGTCATAGCCCAGTTTCGCCCCAAGGCGGGAAAAGCCGCCGAACTCTTCGAGGTGCTCAAGGCGCTCGAGCCAGATTCACTGCGGGAACAGGGATGCATTCAGTACATTCTTACCCGCCAGATAGACCATCCGAGTGCCAGCCGCACAGACTATCCTATCGTCTTCAACGAGATCTGGACCGATGGCGAGAGCTGGGCGGCACATGGCCGCCGCCAGCAAATTCAGCACTTCTTCGAGACTCAGGTCAGCGCTCCCGACGGCCTGGTGGATGATGCCATAGTGACCGCCTATACCGACGAGGGCTATGAGTACGACGCGCCGGTATTTGCCTGAACAGCATATTCAGCGACATAAAAAAACGCAGCCTAGGCTGCGTTTTTTAAAGCTGTAACGTTTTAGTTAGCCACGCCTGTGGCCGCCAGATTTTGCGCCGACCAGAGAGTCACGCGGGCCTGACTGTCGAGGCCATTTACCATGCGTGCCACCTGATCTTGGGTGAAGTTGGCATATTGGTCTGAATAGGCCATGAAGTTCTGCCAGTTGATGGTCTGCCCCATACAGTTGACTATGCCGCCATCGCCTGGATTCATCTGCCAGCTGTTTTGCTGCGGGGTATCGCAGTTCTCATCCCCAGAGGTATCGCAGCGTCGCTCGAAACCGCGCTTACAACCTCCCTCGAAGGTATGGATCAGATCCAGGAAGTGGCCAAACTCATGGGTCAACACAGAGCGGAAATTCTCATCGGTATTGCTGCCAAGATAGGCACCGTTGTAGGTCACACGGGCCAGGCCCTCGTCAGACATAGTGGTATCCGGGTACCAGGCCACCCCAGAGTTATTGGTCACGCCATCGGCATAGAGATCGTTCTGAATGTAGACATTCATGTACTTGTAGTTATCCCAGTGATCCCGCTTCACGTCCGAGCTGGAATAGTTACCCGCCCCGGACGACGCCGGATGATAGACGATCCCCGAGGTGGGATTGCCATCGGGATCGATACTGGCTAGGCGAAACTCGATATTCAGCGCCTGCTTCACCCCCTGGAACTCGGCATCTATGTCGGCAAAGTCGGCGGTTTGTCCCTGAAAATCTTCGTTGGTCTTGTTCAGCGCATCGATGATCACCGCATCTGTCACCGTCTTACCGTTAAACTGGCTGCCGTACACATGGAAAACCACGGGGATCACGTAGCTTGGGGTCGCCGACAAGGCCAGCGCCGCGGGGGTATCTCCCGTCGAGGCGCTATCGTCAACCGGTTTAGCCATGGCACGCTTACGCTCAAACAACTTGGCATGGCGGGCCTTGGCCTCAGCCTCTGCGGCCGGGAAATTACGATAATGCTGAGCGTTGATCTCCCCCGCCTTACAATGGTCGGCGGCAAATTCCGGCTGCTTGGCGCTAACGCCGGTACCGGCGGTTAACAGAGCGGCCAAGATAGATAGGGTCAATTTGTTGGTCATGTTATTCGTCACTCTTATTGTTAGTGTGTGGGTAAATCACCTTTCCCTGGCGTATTCGTTTCCCTCTATTTGAATAACAACATTACCTATCGAGATAAAATATTCTGTATACAATATACTCAAATAAAATTAAGAGTAAACCCAAATGTGAATATTTTGTAAAATACGAATCACACCGATGGCACTCGCTAGCGACGCTTAGGTCGCTGCTTACCACAAAGATAAAAAACTAAAAATTGCTCGAATAAGCAAAGGGATATATTGATGAGATATAGCAGGCTAACGAGCCGTTAGCCTTTGCCAAGTATAAATTTATCCATCTGATTTGATTTAGAAAACTGCATTGAACGAATCTGTTATCCTTCAAACAAAGTCGCTTTTAGCGCTCTTTCAAAAAAGGTGCCACGAATCCCCCAAAATAGGGCTAATGGGCGAATGAATTGACCGAGACGGCTGGCTAAACCCTAACAGCAAAGCTAAACCCTAACAGCAAGCTAAGCCGTTATAGCCAACCACCATCGAATCGGCCCTAGTACCCCGTCTGGTCGCCAGCCCTGGCCCTTAGCAGTTTAAACTTATGAAAGCCCAGATTTCTCAGCCTTTGCAGATCGAAGTCTATCATCCCTTGCATCTCACGGGCCTTAAGATCTTGGGAGCACTTAAACTCGCCCCCCTGCCCCTTATTAAACTTAGAGATAGACTTGTAACAGATGCGCGCCGGGCAGGTGTAGGCACAACCTGCATTGGCAAACAAACGAATGCGATCTTTCTGCGCCAAGGCCGCCAAGAAGGCCTCATCATCATTGAGCACCATAGGCAGTACCAGGGTATCGTACAGGCCAAAGGCTTCCTCGATCTGCTCTGGTTTAAGCAAGTTTTTAATCACACTCGCCTCTATATCATAGTCCGGGTACTCCTGCTTGATCCAGTAGGCCAGATCATCGTTTGTGCAGATAATCGAGTTGCGTTTGTGATGATATTTGGCAAACAGGGGGCGATTGGCGTCGAACTCTTCCTTGGTGGCAAAGTGGTTGGTAAAGGGGATCCTGAGCCCGATTCCATGATCGGCCAGCAGACCCGTATCCCGCTCGGACAGCTGGCGCATCAGATAAAAACGTCCGCCATATAGGGTCGATGGCTCGACGAAACCAAACACGCTCTCTACCTGCCCAAGGGGCACCGCGGCAAAGTGTTGTTTAAGAAACTTAATCACCGACTGATGATCCGCCTTGCCCCGCGCGGAGATGGTATAGGTACTCTTGGGGGTATTGCTCTCGGGGGTATTGGTCTCGCAGCTCTCTGGCTTATCACTCATATCATTGCTTCGTTAACCTTTAGATAACAAAACAATATAAAGCTATGCCTCCCAGACCACTATGACACAGATCAAATAGCGACCCGTCCCACCTCGACATAAAAAAACGCAGCCATTGGCTGCGTTTTATCTTAGAAAGACTCAGGATTAATCGCCGAAGTCATCCAGTAGTATGTTTTCCTGTTCAACCCCTAAGCTTTCCAGCATGTTGATCACCGAGGAGTTCATGATCGGTGGGCCACACATGTAGAACTCACAGTCTTCCGGCGCCTTGTGATTCTTCAGGTAGTTCTCATAAAGGACGTTATGGATAAAGCCCGTGTAACCGTCCCAGTTATCCTCGGGAAGCGGATCCGACAGCGCCACATGCCACTCGAAGTTGTCATTTTCCGCCGCCAGCGCGTCGAACTCCTCCTGATAGAAGATCTCACGGCGTGAACGGGCACCGTACCAGAAGGTCATCTTACGCTTGGTCTGCTCACCCTTTAGCTGGTTAAAGATATGGGAGCGCATCGGTGCCATACCTGCACCACCACCGATGAACACCATCTCGGCGTCTGTCTCCTTAACGAAAAACTCACCAAATGGCCCAGAGATAATCACCTTATCGCCAGCCTTGAGGTTAAAGATGTAGGAAGACATCTTGCCCGGTGGCAGGCCTTCAGAAGGTGGCGTGGCGATACGCACGTTCAGCATGATCACCCCTTTCTCATCCGGGTAATTAGCCATAGAGTAGGCACGCAGCACATCTTCATTTACGCTAGAGACCAGATCGAACAAGCCATACTTTTCCCAGTCGTCACGGTACTCGGTCGGAATATCGAAGTCGCTATATTTCACCTCATGAGCCGGCGCTTCAATTTGAATATAACCGCCCGCCTTGAACTTAACATCTTCCCCTTCGGGCAGCTTGAGCAGCAGCTCCTTGATAAAGGTGGCCTGGTTATCGTTAGAGATCACCTCACACTGCCACTTCTTGACGCCGAAGATCTCCTCTTCCAGCTCAAGTTCCATGTCGGTCTTCACCGCCACCTGACAAGCCAGACGACAGCCCTCTTTGGCCTCTTTCTTGTTGATATGGTCGCGCTCGGTAGGCAGGATATCGCCGCCACCCGACTTAACCTTCACCCGGCACTGACCGCAGGTACCACCGCCACCACAGGCTGAAGGAATAAAGATATCCTTGCTCGCCAGGGCTCCCAGTAGCTTGTCACCTGCCGCCGTGGTTATGCTCTTGTCATCATCATCGTTGATGCGGATGCTCACGTCACCGTTGATCACCAGCTTGCTCTTGGCGACTAAAATCACCATCACCAGCACACACACCACTATGGTGAACATGCCTATGCCTATTGCCATTTCCATCTAATAACCCTTTTCTTAATGCACTGACACTAGCACGCCACTTACAGCGAGATGCCGGAGAAAGACATAAAGCCTAATGCCATCAGGCCCGTGGTAATAAAGGTGATACCCACACCTTGCAGCCCCGCCGGAATGGCGTGAAACTTCATCCGCTCACGCAGTCCCGCCAGCAGCACGATGGCCATCGCCCAGCCAAAGCCTGAACCGGTCGCAAACACCACAGACTCACCCAGGGTGTAGTCACGGTTCGCCATGAAGATCACCCCGGCGAAGATGGCGCAGTTAACCGTTAGCAACGGCAGGAAGATCCCCAGGCTGTCATACAAGCTGGGAATATACTTATCCAGAAACATCTCCAGGATCTGTACCAGAGCCGCGATCACCCCGATGAAGGTGATGAGCTTGAGATAGCTCAGGTCCAGCTCGGGATAACCCGCCCAGGCCAGTGCGCCAGGGGCCAACACCTTGGAGTAGATCATCTGGTTCAGCGGCACCGCCAGAGTCATCACCACGATAACCGCAATCCCCAGACCGAAGGAGGTCGACACCTTCTTCGACACGGCCAGGAAGGTACACATGCCCATGAAGAAAGAGAGCGCCATGTTGTCGATAAAAACGGCCTGAACAAATAGATTGATATAGTGTTCCATAGCCTTAACCTCGCTTACGCTGGATAACATTGATGGCCCAGATCAGTAAGCCAATCAGGAAGAATGCACTAGGCGGCAACTTGAACATCTCGTTGGCCAGGTACCAGCCATCGTTCTCCACCGTCTTTAAGATCTCGTGACCAAACAGGGTGCCGGCACCTAACAGCTCACGCACGAAGGCGACGCTGAGCAGGATAACGCCATAGCCCATGGCATTACCCATGGCATCTACCACCGCCAGATGCGGCGGCATCTTCATGGCGAAGGCTTCGGCGCGGCCCATGATGATACAGTTGGTGATGATCAGCCCCACAAATACCGACAGCTGACGCGACAGCTCATAGGCCACGTCCTGCAGCACCATGTCGACGATGATCACCAATGAGGCGATAACAGTCATCTGAGCGATGATGCGCACGCTGTTAGGAATAAAGTTACGGATGCTGGAGATGATCAGGTTGGAGAAGACCAACACGAAGGTCACCGCCAGGGTCATCACCAATGCGGTCTGCATCGAGTTGCTCACCGCCAGCGCCGAACAGACCCCAAGCACCTGCATGGCCACGGGGTTATTGGCGAAAATCGGGCCGGTTAGAATGTCCCGGGTCGCCGTCATACTCTTACTCATCTTAAACCTCCGACGCTTTTAGCTTGTGAAGGAAGGTCTGATAACCTTCGACCCCGAACCAGAACTGCATGGCACGCTGTACGCCGCGTCCCGTCATGGTCGCGCCGCTCACCGCGTCAACGCCATGAAGATCGCCCGCCTTAGCGCCGCCCTTGACCACCTTGAAGGAGACCTGCCCCTTCTCGTCAAACAGCTGCTTGCCCTTAAGCTTGTCGGTCCAGGCCGTATCGTCGAGGAAGTCGCCGATGCCAGGTGTCTCACCATGCTCGTAGAAGACCACGTTTTCTATGGTGTTCAGATCCGGCTTGAGCGCCACATAACCATAGATGATCGACCAGAGCCCCTTGCCATAGATAGGCAGCACCACGGCGTGCAGCTCGCCCTTGTCGTCAAACACCTTGAACACGCGGGCCTGATTGGCGCGGGTCTTGATTTTGGCGATATCTTTCTTCGGCTTGCTCGAGGTCTGCGGATTAATAGCCGCCATACGATCGTCGAAATCCAGCACGTTCGCCTGGCTATCGATAACCCCAGTGTCCAGCTCCACCAGCAGAGGCTTCACAGACTGCTCGAAGATGGCGCGAAAATCTTTGTCGCCGCTGATGTCGATATCGGCGGCCAGCAAGACGTTGCGCTTGAGCTCGTCGCGCTTCTTCACCAACTTACGTTCTTTGAGTACCTCGGCCGTTCCTGTGATCATAAAAGAACAAGAGAGGCAGAGGACGAGTGTGAAGATCATGGTCCCCACAACGGTATCTTTCTTAAATGCCATTAGCGTTGCTTCTCCATAGTGGCGCGCTCTCTGGAACGACGAAACAAAAAGGATGCGAAGATTGACGACCAGAGGTTGGCGGTCTGGATCCTTAACATATGTTCTGACTTATAAGGCATTGCGTTTCAGCCTCCGCTTCATGTTGCTGCGCGCCACCAGGTAATCGAAGAGAGGCGCCCACAGGTTGGCAAACAGAATCGCCAGCATGATCCCCTCAGGCATCTTGAGATTCAGCACGCGGATAAGCACTGTCATGAAGCCGATCAGGGCGCCGTAGGCAAACTTGCCTTGGCGGGTATAGGCGGTAGTCACAGGATCTGTGGCCATAAACATCATCCCCAGGGCAAAGCCGCCGGTGACCAGATGCCAGGTCCAAGGCATGGCGAACATCTCGTTCTTGGCCGAACCAATAAGATTGAACAGCACGGCGGTTGCCACCATACCGGCCATCACACCGGCCACCACACGCCAGTCGGCCAGGCGAGTCAACAGCAGCAACAGGCCGCCGATCAGAATGGCCAGGGTGCTGGTCTCGGCGATAGAGCCGACGGTGAAGCCGAAGAAGGCATCCCACCACAGCGGGTCACTAAAGGCCTGATACCAGGTATAACCCTCGAAACTCATCTTGCCTGCGGCAGTCTGAATCAAGGTTGTCGCTCCCGAGAAGCCATCGACCGCCACAAACTGGGCAATCTGCGCCACCTCGGTCGGGTAAGCAAAGTAGATAAAGGCGTAACCAGCCAACGCAGGGTTAAGGAAGTTATACCCCATGCCGCCAAACACCTCTTTGGCCATGATCACCCCGAAGGTGATGCCAAGGGCCACTATCCACAGCGGTGTCGAAACCGGCAGGATCAGGGTAAACAGCAAGGCGGTGACGAAGAAGCCTTCATGCAGCTCCTGGCGACGCACCTTGGCGAACACCATCTCCCAAAACAGGCTCACCAACAGCGCGGTGAGATAGATGGGCAGGTAGAAGCTCAGGCCATAGCCAAACAGGCCAAATAAACCGCTCTGCTCGCCGAGGCCGCCGGTGATGGCATTGAACGGCAGTAGCTGCCAAACATCGGGCGTGGTCAAGCCAGAAGCCAGCGCCAGCTGCGCCTGCAGACCCAGGTTATAGATACCGAACAGAATCGCCGGCAGCAGACACAGACCCACCAGGGTCATGGTACGTTTTACATCGATCGCATCGCGAACATGCACCTTACCTTTAGTGCTGCGGCCATGGGCATAAAGCAGCGAGCGCAGGAAGCTACGCATCGACGAGCCGTGGGCATAGTAATTCTCTTGCACATCTGGCTTATTGTCTTGCTTACTCATTAACCTTCCCTCTCAATAATATCTAGGCAGATGCGAAGTTCCCGTCCGAAGTCATACTTACCGGGACAGACAAAAGTACACAGGGCCAGATCTTCTTCATCCAGCTCTAGGGCCCCCAGGGCCTGCGCCTCATCTGTGTCGCGCACCACGAGATCACGCACCAAAAGGGTCGGCAGGATATCCAGCGGCATCACGCGATCCAGCTGACCGAAGGCCATCATGGCGCGGTGTGAACCACCGGCGTGAGTGGTGAGGTCGAACAGACGCTTAGTCGCCTTGAAGCGAGAGGTCACGGCGCGGGTGATAGAGAACTTGTCTGCGCCGCCGCGCACCCATGGCAGTAGCTGATGTTTAGCGTCTTCCGCCAGCACAGAGATCTGCTGATGGAAACGGCCCAGATAGTCGTGAACGCCAGCGGCGGTATGACCGGCCAATACAGAGCCAGACACCACACGGTTGCTGCCAGGTTTGATCTCACCCTCTACCAGGGTGCTGAGCTGAGCGCCCAGCTGAGTGCGCAGCAGTCTTGGATTGAGCGCCGTCGGGCCACCCAGGGCCACCACACGATCTGTGTAGAGCTCACCTGTCAGGAACAGCTTGCCGTAGGCGATCACATCCTGATAGCCAAGGTGCCATACTGGGCGTTCCAGACTGGCAGGTGCGATAAAGTGAATATGGGTGCCCACCAGACCTGCGGGATGCACACCGGCAAAACGATGGCTCTCGACACGCGCAAGGTCGGCGCCAGGCAATGCCTCGCCGGCATCGTGACACAGGTGGATCTTGCCAGAGGTAAGATAAGTCAGTACCTCAAGTCCGGCGGCAAAGGCCTCGCGCTGCTCTGCGATGATCACGCGGGGATCGGCCGCCAGTGGGTTGGTGTCCATGGCGTTGACGAAGATGGCGGCAGGTTCGCTATCGAGCAGTGGCACGCGCGAGAAGGGGCGAGTGCGAAGTGCGGTCCACAGACCACTCTCGACCAGGTTTTGCTGTACGGCTTCACGGCTGAGGCGGCTCAGATCTGAATAGGCCTTAAAAGTGACTTGCTCATCGCCCTCGACCTGGATCACCACAGACTGCAACACACGACGCTCGCCGCGGTTGATCTCGACGACCACACCACTGGCCGGTGCGGTGAAACCTATGCCCGGCGCCTTCTTGTCTTCGAACAGGGTCTGACCCTTCTTCACCCGATCGCCGACCTCCACCAAGAGGGTGGGTTTCAGGCCAACATACTCTTCACCCAGGAGTGCCACCTTTGCAGGACGAGCGCAGCAATCTATCTCTTGCCTCGGCTCGCCGGCGATAGGCACATCTAGGCCCTTCTTTATCGTCTTAATCTTGTCTGGAAAACCTGCCATCGCAAACATCAACCGTTACTAAATTGGGATGCCTCATGGTAAAAGTTTGTTAACTTAGATTCCGATATTGAGGTCACATTCCGACACCGACTTGTAACTTAGCAACAGTTTTTCCGCCAGAATTGTGATCCTGATCGGCAGTGAATCCTGAGAACTGTTAACAATGTAGTTTTATAACAATAAAACAGGTAAAGGGGATACTGCTTATTTAGCCGGGGCTAAAACATTCAATTTGGGACGAAAATTGTATGAAATGCCTAGCTTCACCCTGGCCCATTTACCCCCTCTTTGCCCCTGAGGGATAGGCGCGTGAAAAAAGAAGTAAAAGGGGCTATTTAGATAAAGATCGACCGCCGAGCTCCCTTAGTTGAGTCGAACCGTAAACAAATCATCCCATCATAAAAAATTTTAGACATCCAGAAGGCTAAATGCTATGGTCATTTTTCGATCACAGGTTTTCAGTTAAGCGATAGGATGAATTAGATGAAACTCGAATCTCTTGCCCTGCATCATGGATATACCTCGGAAGCAACCACCAAGGCGGCGGCCGTGCCCATTTATCAGACCACCTCTTATACCTTCGACGACACCCAGCATGGTGCCGACCTGTTTGATCTTAAGGTGGCGGGTAACATCTATACCCGTATCATGAACCCCACCACAGATGTGCTCGAGCAACGCCTGGCCGCCATCGAAGGCGGTATCGGCGCACTGGCGCTGGCCTCTGGCATGGCTGCCATCACCTATGCCATTCAGGCACTGACGCAGGTGGGCGATAACATCGTCAGCACCAGTCAGCTCTATGGCGGCACCTATAACCTGTTTGCCCACACCCTGCCTAGACAAGGCGTCGAGGTGCGTATGGCGGCCTTCGACGACTTCGAGGGTCTGGAAGCTCATATAGACAATAACACCAAGGCGCTGTTTTGTGAGTCTATCGGCAACCCGGCCGGTAATATCGTCGACATCGCGCGCCTGGCCGAGATAGCCCACAGGCACGGCGTGCCGCTGATCGTCGATAATACGGTCGCGACCCCGGTACTCTGTCGCCCCTTCGACCACGGTGCCGATATCGTGATTCACTCGCTGACTAAATATATCGGCGGCCACGGCACCACCATAGGCGGAGTGATCATCGATTCGGGCAAGTTCGACTGGGCGGCACAACCAGAACGTTTCGCCCTGCTCAACGAGCCCGACCCCTCATACCATGGGGTGATCTATACCCAGGCCTTCGGACCGGCGGCCTTTATTGGTCGCTGCCGCGTGGTGCCGCTGCGCAATACCGGCGCCGCCCTATCGCCTCAGAGTGCCTTCCTGCTATTACAGGGCCTAGAGACCCTGGCGCTACGTATGGAGCGTCACTGCGACAACGCCCTCGCCCTGGCCAAGTTCCTCGAGCAAGATCCCAGGGTCAGCTGGGTCAACTATGGTGCGCTGGACAACAGTCCTTATCGCGACAACTGCCAGAAGATCACCTCGGGCAAGGCCTCGGGCATCATCAGCTTCGGTATCAAGGCCGAAGATAGCGAGGCGGCCAAGGCGGCCGGCGGACGTTTTATCGATGCCCTGCAGATGATCCTGCGCCTGGTGAATATTGGCGATGCCAAGTCCCTGGCCTGTCATCCGGCGACGACCACCCACAGACAGCTCAACGGCGAGGAGCTGGCCAAGGCGGGGGTATCAGAAGATCTGATCCGCATCTCGGTCGGCATAGAGCATATCGACGATATTATCGCGGACGTCTCTCAGGCCCTGGATAAGGCTATTTAATTTGACGGCCCCAGTTACCGGGCCAACTGGCTCGGTAACTTAACAAGGCTCATGCCCCCTACTCCCTTAAGCCCTTTTTCCTATAAGCCATAGGTATAATGCTATCTCTGCCAATAGCTTGACTATAATGACAATGAGCTAACTTAGCTTAGTCTGGCACCAGCCATGGGAGGGCACATGTACTACACCTCGACGGAGCTCAATCAACACTCCTCTATCATGAGTAAGCTGGCACACCTTCATGCCACCACCCAGGCCAAGCTGCCGCAGATCACCCGCATCGCCGTCGCCCTATTCGACGAAACCACCGACATAGTGCGCACCTTCATCTATAGCGGCAAGCCCTCGCCTCTCAATCACTATCAGGCTAATCTCAGCCGGTGCCACTCCCTGTTGGAGATTGCCCGCTTCAGAGAGGCAAGAATCGTCCAGGACCTTGGGATCTACAGAGACAGCCGACACGAACACGCCATCAAGATCTATGAGGCGGGCTATCGCAGCAGCTATACCCTGCCCCTGCTTTCGGGCAATACTCTGCTAGGCTTTATCTTCTTTAACGGCGACGATAAAGAGGTGCTGGACAAGCGCTGCGTGGAACATCTGGATCTCATCGGCAACCTGCTGGCCCTGATGGTGATCAACGAGCTGAGCGAGGTGAACACCCTGGCCTCGACCATGAAGACAGCCATAGATGTCACCCATTTTCGCGACCCGGAAACCGCCGGCCACCTGAGTCGTATGGCTCACTACTCACGCCTGATCGCCCAGCGTCTGGCGGATGAGAGAGGCCTAAACGATCACTTTATCGAACATATCTTCATGTTTGCCCCCCTGCACGATATCGGCAAGATCACCGTGCCCGACGAGATCTTGTTTAAGCGGGGTCCGCTCACCTTAGATGAGCGCGCCGAGATGCAGAAACACTGTGAATCGGGTCGGGATCTCATCGACAAATTACTCTGTAACTACCGCCTGAGTAACCTGGACCATACCCAGATGCTGCGTAATATCGTGCTCTATCACCACGAGGCGATAGATGGCTCTGGCTACCCCACCAGCCTAAGAGGCGACGAGGTGCCTATCGAGGCGAGAATAGTGGCGGTGGCCGACGTATTTGATGCCCTCACCAGTGAGCGCCCCTATAAATCCGCCTGGACCAATAGCGATGCCTTTGCCGAACTCGAACGCCTATCGGGCAGCAAGCTGGACGCCGATTGTGTCGCCGCGCTCCATGAGGCGCTGCCCGAGGTGCTCAGGATACAGAGTACCTTCGACTCTACCGAGTTCTAGAAGCCGAGGCGCTAAAGCAAAGTAAATGAAATTGAGAAGGGAATAGACTCAGAGCATTAGAGCAAGGGAAAGCAAAGGCCCGCCAAGCCAGGGCGCTGGCAGGCCTAAAACGCTAGCAAGAGGCGGTTATTAGAAACGACCCACTACGCCAAGACCAATGTTCACGCCGTCGAAGTCTGAATCCAACACGCGTGCCACTTGGAAGTTGGCCGAGAAGTTGTCTGAAATACGCAGCCAGTAAGCGGTTCTCACATCGAACGTATCATCATCGTCGGTGTTGGTGTAACCCAGACCCACAGACCAGGCATTGTTCACATACCAATCGGCACCCAGGTTGATCATGTCGTCATCGTCACCATGAGTCCAGCTAGCCTGCAGATCCACACCGGCAGTCGATTGCAATGCGATGTAGCTGCGCACTTTCACACCATAGGTCTCTTCAATACCTTCATCGCCATCGTTATAGAAGGCTGAAACAGCAGAAGAATCGTTGAAGTAGTAACCCACTTCCGCGCCATAGGTGTCAAAATCAAAATGTGCGTAGTCGTGCTTCTGATAGTTCACACCAACAAACCACTTAGAGGCAAACACATAAGTGCCGTCGATACCGTAAGAATCCAGGTCGGCATCATCGAAGTTGCTGTAATGAGCACCCAGGTTAGAGCTCTGCGCCAGGAAGCCGTTTAGGGCATATGGGCTGCTGCTCTGGTCCACAGGCGTGACATAGTAGCGGTAGTTCGCGTTCCAGATACCATCGCCAAACTCTTCAGAGTTAGAGTAGTAGTTCAGGCCGGCTTCGTGTTGAAAGGCGTTGTCCTGGGCAGCGATGGCGCTCATGCTGCTAAGACCAAGAAGAATGGCAACGGCTGTTACTGATTTTTTCATCAATGTATTCCCTTATATTTATGAAGCTAGGAGAATAAAAGACAAAAAATAGAAAGGTGCTTTACACAATCCATTGTAATTTTCTGATATTTATACAAATAAATATCCTGCGCTCTCCTAGCGGCGCTAACGATACGCCATAGTTTAGGAAAAGCGCAATAAAAACTTCATAAAAGCCCAGCGAAACTACATTCACCAAAACTTTAAGCTACACGCAGGTAACAATTGAAACCTAAAGGCTACAATTTGCCTTGTGCCGTTTTCGCCTGCTCACGCTCATCGAGGAGCAACATCCCCTGGGTGATCGCCTGCACCGCCCGCGACTTAAATTCGCGCCGATACAGGGTATAGACCACGACTAGGCTAGCGACGATAAACAGCAGCGGATGGAAGAACCAGCCAAGCACGGCCATCGAGAAATAGTAGGAACGCAGGCCATAGTTGTAGGCGTGGGCCGCCCTGTCCTGCACTATGGCCATCTGCAGCGCATAGGCCTTTAGCTGCTCATCACCACCGCTTTTGTCAACCGGCGTCGCCCCCACCATGACATTGAGAAAACCATACTGGCGCATGGACCAGGTAAACTGAAAAAACGCCATGACGAAGATTAACGTCAGTATGCCGAGCTTCAACTGAATCAACATATGAATCGGCGGTGCCGTCATGGGGATAGAGGCGATCACCGCCTCCAGCCTTTCGACCTGGGCAAACAGGGTCAAGACACCGGCGAGCACCAACATGGTAGTGCTGGCAAAGAAGGTAATATTACGCTCCAGGTTGGCCAGCAGCGCCGCCTCGGCCACTCTTACCTCGCGGCCCAGCAGTTGATACATCCAGTGAATTCTGTGCTGATGCAGACAACGGGCGATACAGTTGGTGTTCTTGGCCTTCTTGCGGGCGAAGCGGGCGTAACCTATCCAGCAGCTAAAGAAACAGGTCACGGCGATAAGGTCGAGCAGATAATCATTCATTGTGGATTCAACTTGTTAACAAGGGTCTGTTTATCTTTCAGGTTTAATTTTTGTTCAATATAAACGCGTTTTGCTCAAGGCGCGTGCTGTGTCGCATAGTTATTCTATGCAAATGGCACGCAACAAGGAGCAGAGCGTGTTTAGGTGAACCCTTCGGGCTGCTAAGGCTCATTTAATCATAGCCCATTGATATTGCAACTCGATTTCCACTGCGCTGCGCACCTATCCCGTGTGATTTTTGTGCAATCATTCTTAGGCTATACCTGCATACAATTCTTAGCTAAGATGGTCAATAAATTGTTACCTCCATGTACAACCACATGAGACCTGTTAACAATTGCAACCCACCAAAATACAAGAGTTTAATAATAAAGGATTATTTATGAAGTCAATCTCAAATACTCTGATCACAAGTCTGATTGCATCTGGCCTCTTGCTCACAGGCTGTGGCGGCGGTGGTGATAGTTCTGGGCCAAGTACAGGCACAGTGAAGTGGGTCGAGGGAGAATTTATCCCCTATGCACAACTGGCCAACCAATGCGATGCGGATCTCAAGGAAAAGCTCTGGTTACGCTCATGGAGCAACGACACCTATCTCTGGTACAGCGAGATCATCGACAGGGATCCGGCCCCTTACCAGGTCCTGGAATATTTTGCTCGCCTAAAAACCGAAAACCTGTCCGCCTCGGGCGAGCCGAAAGACAAGTACCACTACTCTATGCCCACCAGCGAATGGGAACAGCTCAACCAATCGGGCGCGTCCGTGGGTTATGGGATGACAGTCTATGTGCAACAGCGCAGTGACAAGACAGACAGGAAAATCACCGTCGCCTACACTGAACCCAATTCTCCCGCGACCAACGCCAATATCGCCCGTGGTACTGTCGTTGTCAGTATCGATGGCGTGAACGTGAAAGATGCCAGCGACAGTGCCTCGATAGGCATTCTCAACAAGGGCCTGTTCCCGGAGAACCCAGGTCAGCAGACACGCTTCACCCTTCAAGATCTCGGCGCCAGCCAGACACGCGAAGTGGTGCTAACGGCGCAAACCGTGGTCTCGACACCAGTGAAGAATACCAAGGTACTCTCTACCCCATCGGGTACCATAGGCTATATGCAGTTTAACGCTCATATCGCCACCGCAGAACGCGGCCTATTCGATGCCATCAACACACTGGCCAATGCCAAGGTCGACGACCTGGTGTTAGACCTGCGCTACAACGGCGGCGGTTTACTGGCCATGGCCAGCCAACTGGGCTACATGATTGCCGGAGAGCAGGCGACGAAAGATCGTATCTTCGAGAACATTAGCTTCAATGACAAATATCCCACCAAGAATCCTGTCACGGGTGAAACCCTAACACCTCGACCTTTTTACGATAAGACCTTCGGCTTTAACACCAGCCTCTTGTCGAGCGGACAGAGCCTACCCAGCCTCAACCTCTCCCGGGTATATATACTCACTACCGACAGAACCTGCTCCGCCAGTGAGGCGCTGATCAACAGCCTGCGTGGCATAGATGTCGAGGTGATTCAGATTGGCGGTACTACCTGTGGTAAGCCCTATGGCTTCTACCCGACCCCCAACTGTGCAACTACCTACTTTACGATTCAATTTAAGGGGGTAAACGACAAGGGCTTCGGCGACTATTCAGATGGTTTCGTCCCCAGCAGCAGCCCGACGCTGCAAAGCGAAGTGCCTGGCTGTGACATAGCAGATGACTTTAGCCACGCCCTGGGCGATAAAGAGGAGAGCCAGCTAGCTGCGGCGCTCTACTACCGTGACAACAATAGCTGTCCTACCCAGGTAGCAAAAGCGTCCCGTACCCAGGCGAAACCTCAGTTTATCGATGTCGGTTATATGCTGGAAGATACCCGCAATCAAAATATTCTACTCAATAACCGTATCCTGACTCAGCCTAAGTAGGAATTATGATGAAACGCTTAATTCGTATCATGGTCAGCACTATGCCATTAGCGCTCATGGGCTGCTCACTTCAGGCTCAAGACGCTGCTTTGCCAGAACCTGTGCCTGCAATAGTCAGCGAACCCAGTGCCGAGAGTCTGGCCGAGCTGGAAAACGCCATCGCCAAACTGTTGCAGATGAACAAGGTGACCCTGGCGGCAGATGCATTTACCCAAAACAGTCGATTGGCGCTGGAGCGCACTCCCCATACGGATCCTAACGGTCAGCTGTTAATGGGCCGCAGCTTCGAGCTGCCGCAAATAGTGCAGCTTTGGATAAGCGGTGATAAGTGTTTTGTCGCAGATGCCGAGGAGCATCGCAGTGCGCCCCTGACAGTGACTCGCTGCACTCCTGAATAAACGATGTGGAATAAACCAGGCTGAATACAATCAGCCAGGCTATCTGCCCTGAAGATGAGTCTTCCCCACGACGGCTGCTTGCCCAAAGCAGCCGTTTTTTATGGTCAGCAGACTCTTATCTGGTCGCCACCAACCTCATCATCATGGCTGGATGATCTTAATATCCGCCACACAGTGACTCATAGTTCAAAGCCATTAGCAGCCCTCAAGCGTCATCAGGCTCGAGGATTACATTTGGCGAGAAAGGCATTCCCCTCTCTATAGCAGTCCGACTGCCCAATAGAACCGTCGGCAATGAGTTAGTACATATCCTTCTAAATGTAACAATTGTTACAGTGATACTATCCCGCCCTTCTCATTATTGTTTTACATACATTTTATTAAGAGGCCTTATGCGCTTAGCTGTTTCCGCATTAGCAGTGTCATCTGCACTCATCCTTCCTAACGTCCAAGCTGAAGATCAACAAGCCAGCTTCGAAAAAATCGAGATCATAGGTTCACGTATCGCACTGCGTACCGCCACAGATAGCGTGGCGCCGGTGGACATTATCACCGCCGAGCAGCTCGAATCGACGGGGATGACAGAAACGGCTAAAGCTCTGCAATTTGCCGCACCAAGTTACAGCTTTCCATTCTCATCGGTAACCGATGGCTCTGATGCCGTACGCCCGGCGAGCCTGCGTGGCCTGTCACCGGATCACAC
Organism: Shewanella aquimarina; assembly: GCF_023349185.1. Taxonomy (GTDB): domain Bacteria; phylum Pseudomonadota; class Gammaproteobacteria; order Enterobacterales; family Shewanellaceae; genus Shewanella; species Shewanella aquimarina. The sequence goes on from NZ_JAKIKY010000001.1 coordinate 485,881, forward strand.
CCTAGTGCTGGTCAACGGTAAGCGTCGCCACGGCTCGGCATTGGTCCACTTAAGCGGCACTGTCGGTAAAGGCTCCTCTAACGTCGACTTAAACGCCATTCCAATGACGGCCATCAAACGTATCGAGATCCTACGTGACGGCGCATCGGCCCAGTATGGTTCCGACGCTATCGCCGGCGTCATCAACGTGGTGCTAAAAGACAGTGAACAGGGTGGTAGCCTGTCGGCACAAGCGGGCCAAACCTACGCCGGTGACGGTGAACAGTGGCGAGTGGGTGCCAACCATGGTATCGCCCTGGGTGACGATGGCTTCGTCAATGTCTCGCTCGAGGCCCACCACAAAGACAGCACTAACCGCGCTGGGTTAGATCCTCGCCAGCAGTATCCGGAATTGGCCGATGGTTCGCTCGACCCTCGTGAAGCCAGCTTTAATCGAAAGAGCCACCAGGTTGGTGATGCCGAATACGACAACTTAGGCTTGTTTATCAACGCCGCCAAGGCCATCTCAGATAACGGCGAGCTATACGCCTTCGGTGGCGTGAGCAAACGCGAAACCAAATCTGGGGCCTTCTACCGCAGAGCCCTAGATAAGCGTAACTTAACCGAAATTTATCCCGATGGTTTCTTGCCACAGATCAACCCCGACATTATCGACACCTCGATAGTGCTTGGCTATGAATTCAGCCTGGGCGAATGGGATATAGATACCTCCGCAGGCCACGGCGAAAATGCATTTAACTACAATATTGTTAACACATTAAACGCATCTTTAGGCCCCGACAGCCCAACGCAGTTCGATGCAGGCACATTATCGACCCGTGAAACCAACTTAAACATCGATGCGTCACGCTATTTTTCCTTTGCAAATGACTCAGAGATACTCTTTGCCACAGGTATTTCATGGCGCCAAAATGGCTACCAGATCGAGGCTGGCGAGAGTGGTTCCTACATCAATAGTGGTTTTGATAACCGCGCCGCCGGTAGCCAGGGATTTTCGGGCTTTACCCCAGAATCTGAAGTCGACGAGACCCGCAACAACACAGGCGTTTATGTCGAGCTGGAAAACCAGTTAACCGATGATTTTTACTGGGCGGCGGCGCTGCGTTACGAGGACTATTCAGACTTCGGCGACAACACCAGCTGGAAGCTGGCGGGCCGTTATGATTTTACCGACAACTTAGCGCTGCGCGGCACCATCAACACAGGCTTTAGAGCACCTAGCGTGCAGCAGCTGTACTTCAGCAATATCTCTACCCTGTTCAATCCAGATCCTGTCACGGGTCAGTTGGTTCCGACAGAATCGGGTACGTTCAACACCCTGTCACCGGTAACGAAAGGCTTGGGGATCAACGAGCTGGCTCCAGAGTTATCACAATCTTTCAGTCTGGGTCTGGTCTATCGTAACGATGCCGGCCTGGCGCTGACCTTGGATGCCTATCAAATCTCAGTCGATGACCGCATCATCTTGTCGAGCTCAGTCACGCCTGATGATTCACCGGCGGTCGCCGAGGCCTTGGCAGGCACCAATGCCGAGTCGGCGCGCTTCTTCATCAACGCGGTCGATACCCGCACCCGTGGCGTCGATCTGGTGATAAGCCAGGACTTTGATATCGGTTCCTGGGGCGACCTGCAAGCCAACCTGGCCTATGCCTATAACAAAACGGAAATACAAGACATCCATTTCCCGCAGATCTTAGACGGTGTAGGTAAAGAGCTCTTCAATCGTATCGAACAAACCCGTATGACCTCGGCGACGCCAAATAACACGGGCAACCTGGGGCTCACCCATAGACTCGGCGACTTCAAGACTAACATTCGTCTAAGCTACTTCGGCGACTATACTGTGGGTTATTCATCGGGCGACGTAAATTACAGCGACCAGTGGATAATGGATCTGTCGGTGCAGTATGCGGCAACCGATGCACTAAGCTTTACCGCCGGGGCGCAAAACCTGTTTGATGTCTACCCAGAGAAGCGTCCAGACAGCAATAATTTCAATGGTATCTTCGTCTACCCATTAACCAACACCCCGTTTGGTTTTAATGGTGGTTACTTCTTCTTAGAAGCGAAATATACCTACTAATTCATATCCGTTCATAACACTAAAACAGGCCATCTATGGCCTGTTTTTTTATCTCGACCAGCCATCAAGGTGAGAGCTTAGGCAACTTGTCCCCATCGCTGCGCTGTGTGAAAATCGACAACATGCAACTGAGGGGAAAATATGACACAAGCAGCGAATGATTCGGCCAGCGCTAAGACAGGCCTAGATGACGCAAGTGATGAGATTAAACTCGCCGTAGACCTTATTTATCTTCTGGAGAGCCATGAGATTGAGCCAGATGTGGCACTGGCGGCATTAGAGATAGTCAAACAGGACCTACAGAGAAAACTGAGCAAAGGAAATTGAAGAAAGGAATTTGAGCGAGGCTAACAGTTAGCTCCTTACATTCAGGGATTCACGCTTTCACTTGCGGCTCATTCAATACTCCAACTCATTGCTCTCTTTCATTACGCCCATCTACTGCTAATGAATTAACCATAAAAAAAACGCAGCCTAGGCTGCGTTTTTTGTGTTACTCAGGGACACTGTTTAGAAAACAACAGTCTGCTCAGCAGTACAGGTAGAAGTACCTTCGTCACAGGCTTTGTAAACGTAAGTTCCGCCGCCCTTAGTGTTGATGGTGTCAGTGTAGGTGCTGCTTGCCGAAGTGGTCGCAATCTTGCCACCGTCACGGTAAACATCTACGTTTGCACCCGCTGCGCCAGAGAAGGTCAGATCAACTTTCTTGACGCCCTTACTCTTATAACCATTCGCTGAGATAGAGAAATCACCGCCACCGTTGTTTCCGCCACCATTGTCGCCACCGGCACAGCCGTTAGCCGTCAGGTAAGCATCGGCAGCCGCAGCCTGAACGATACCGTAACCAAAGTACTCATCTTTACCCGGCGCACCGCTATCCATGGCTGTCGCCTTCAGCGCCGCACGGATCTCGCTACCGGTACACTGGTTATGGTTAGACCAAACCAGGGCCGCAATACCAGACACGGCTGGCGTTGCCATAGAAGTACCGCTCATGAAGCCGTAATCAGAGGTGCCGATATCCACAGTTGCAGTGCTCGCCGCCAATAGCGCAGCACGATCTTCCTGTGCAGCACCCACTGCTGGGATAGAAGTGGTGTTGGTATCGCCTAGTGTGCCATACAGCATGCCAGGCTCGTTGTTGATGATGATCGCACCGATACCACCAGAGTTTTCACAGTTAGCCACCTTGTCGTGGAAAGAGATCGCACCGCGATCGATCACACAGATGTTACCGTTCGCGCCCGCATCGGTCGCCTCGGCAGTGCCCATGAAATAGGTGTTGCCAGAAACCACACCTGCGTTTTCCATTGCGCTGCTGGCAAATGAAGCGCCATCGGCAGTCAGGTTAGAGGCTGTCGCCATGCCTGCTGGGTAAGTAGACAGTGTATCTACACCACCTGCAGTCACTTCCACACAGATAGTTTCATCTGAAGTCGCCTTAGGACCACGACCCGAAGTACAAGATGGGAACTGAGAGAAATCGGCAATGTTGTTGTTCGCATCGTTCGCGCCCACCATCATGACAGATGGGTAACCAGCTGGGTATGAACGTACGCTGTTACCATCGTTACCCGCCGCAGCAACCACTAGGCCGCCCGCATCGACGAAGGCTTGGAAGGCATTAGATTCGGTAGAGTTTGATCCGCCGCCACCTAGGCTCATGCTGATGATGTTGGCACCGGCTGCGCTACACAGGTTTGTGGCGTGTGCCAGATCAGATGAGTAACCCCAACCTTCGGCGTTAAATACCTTGATGATGTGCATGTCGACGCCAGGCGCCATACCAATTACACCAACATTGTTGTCAGCGGCACCGATAGTACCGGCAACGTGAGTACCGTGTGGACCGCCGTTGACGTTCCAGTTACCCGTACCCGAATCGTTGTCACCTGTGATGTTGTTCCAAACGAAATCTGGGTTAGACGCGTCCAGACCAGAGTCGATGACACACACCTTCATGCCAGCAGCAGCATTGAAGGTCACCTGATCGGCCTGTGACTGATACACGGCGTAAGGTGTAACCTGCTGCGTCATTGGGTTGCCCGCGTCATCGCTGAAGCTCATCAGATGACGACGCTGATCCGCCTCGACTAATTTTACATGTGGGTTATTTAACAGTCCCTTGACCTGGGCCAAATCTTTGCCCGTAAAGGTTGCAGCGATAAAGCCGTCACCATCAACGTGGATCTGTGCGCCTAGCTGCTTTGCCAGTGCCTTAACGACACCCTTACTGCCATTGTCTACCTGGATGATGTAACGATCATCATCGGCAAATGCCTGAGTTGATAGGCCAACACTTAATGCCATTACTGCACTTGCCAACTTAGTTAACTTCATAGAGGTCTCTCCATTATATTTATTTTGTTAAGAGTCTTTTTATTAGAACTTCCCTGAATAGCAAATGCCGCGGTATTTCTCTCTTCAATTGCGACCTGATTTGGCATTTACTACCACACAACAAGGCACAAGCTATCACACCAACTCAAGGGCAACAAGACGTTAACAAAAAATAAACATATGTTGCACATGCGTACAATTTGTTTGGCAGTAGCATTCGCTGGCCAGCTCATTGCCTCACCAGACAAGCGGCTAGGCCATGTATAAAGCCGGCGACACGGCGGGTAAAAGCGCTGTTGCAAAGCGCCAAGGCTGGTATACTAGGGGCTCATTTGCCACCATTGACGACATTGACGATGACAAATAATGCCAAGGCCTCAAGCCAATCGATAGACTTCTCGGCCATCAACAAGAGCACGGCCAGCTCCTTTAACGAGCAGAAGAACCTGATCAAGCGGCTGTTTAAGGGCAACCGGGTCGATTGCCAGACCTGTAAACAACCACTGCAGTTAATCGTACCCACGGAGAAGGCACAAACCGGCCACTACGGCGTGTTTTGTAAGAAGGGCTGCACGGATATCGAGCTAGAAATCGATCTGCTTTAACTTTTGACACCCTAGATCAAGCAACCTATTAAACACCGGCAATGTCGATACAACCGCCATTCCCGGTTACGAGTCTCCCCTTTGAAACTCAGTCAACGCCTCTCTCACCTGCAGGCCATGGTCGATGGCCCTTACCAGCATATCTGGGATTGCTGCTGCGATCACGGCCTGCTCGGCGCCGCCCTGCTTAACAAACAGGTGGCCAGTACCATGCATTTTGTCGACATCGTGCCTGGCATAATGCAGACCCTACAGGGCAAACTCGAGCGCTTCTTCCCACTAAATCAAGATGCCACCAGCCCTCAATGGCGGGTGCACTGTATGGATGTGGCTAAGCTACCGCTGGCGAACTATCCGAGCGAGACGCCGCAGCTGGTGATCATCGCTGGGGTCGGCGGCGAGCTGACCGGCGAGCTGGTGAGCGCGATTCAAGCCAGCGCCGATGCCCTGGGGCAAAGCATAGAGTTTCTGCTCTGCCCCGTGCATCACACCTATCAGCTTAGAGAGAGACTCGATACCTTGGGGCTCAGATACTTCGACGAGCGGCTCATCAGTGATAACCAGCGCTGCTACGAGCTTTTGCATGTGGCGCGCCACGGCAAGCAGCCCATCACGGCGATTGGCGACAGGCTCTGGTCACAGGCGCCATCAGAGTTACAACTTGCCTACCTAAGGCGCCTTTTGAAACACTATCATCAGGTGGTCAGAGGCAGCCAGCTGGATCAGAAACCGCAGCTCGATCGCGCCATCTCAGATTATCAGGCGCAGCTGGACTTGCTTAGCACCTAGCCATTTATCTATGGTATCTTTTTCATCTTCAAGTGAGTCAATTTATGCGTCTGCTGAAATCAACACTACATCCCGACCTTAACGCCGCCACGCCAGAGGAGATAACCGGACTGGGCTTCACACGCCGTGCGGCGCGGGCCATAGTGCTCAGGGGCTGCCAAATATTAATGCTCTACACCGAGCGCTATCACGACTACAGCATTCCCGGCGGCGGTGTGGATGAGGGCGAAGATATTCGCCAGGCGCTACAGAGAGAGCTGGAAGAGGAAACCGGCGCCCATACCATACAGATATTGAGTGAATTCGGCCGCTACCAGGAGTTTCGCCCCTGGCACAAGCCAGGATTCGATTTTGTGCAGATGGAGTCTTACTGCTTTGTCTGCGCCATTGGCGAAGAGCTTGGCGATACTAGGCTCGAGCACCATGAACTGCAAAACGGCATGCGCCCGGTATGGATAGATATTCATGAGGCGATCGCCCACAACGAACACACCATGGCCCACAGCGACAAGAAGGGCCTTTCTGTCGAGCGCGAGACCTATCTGCTAAGACTGATCCGCGATGAGCTGCTCACTAGATGAACTGCTCACGAATTAGAGTCATCTCAAGATAAACGCCCCGTAAACTCACAAAAAAAGAGCGCCTAGGCGCTCTTTTTTATCATCATCAGATCAATCCTTAACGGCTGTATTCACTGGCGATTTGCGCCGCCAGCTTAGCATTGTTAAACACCAGCTGGATGTTGGCGGCCAGGCTACTGCCCTCTGTCTTCTCGGCGACCTTAGCCAGCAAGAAAGGCGTAGAGGCCTTGCCCGAGATCCCCTTGGCATCCATCTCGGCCACGGCATCTTTAATCACCTGATCAATCATCGCCTTATCCAGGGCATACTCGGCCGGGATAGGGTTAGCAACCACCACGCCGCCCTTGAGACCCATCTGCCACTTGGCCGTCATGGCATCGGCCACCTGCTTAGGGGTGTCCAGACGATAGTCGACGCCGAAGTCGCTCTCACGGGTGTAGAAGGCAGGCAGCGTCTCGGTTTCATAACCGACCACCGGCACCCCTTGGGTCTCCAGATACTCTAGGGTCAGGCCGATATCCAGAATCGACTTGGCACCGGCGCATACCACGGCCACATCTGTGTTGGCCAGCTCCTGCAGATCCGCCGAGATGTCGAAGGTCTGCTGGGCGCCGCGATGCACGCCGCCGATACCGCCGGTCGCAAACACCTTGATGCCCGCCATCGCCGCCAGGATCATGGTCGAGGCCACTGTGGTGGCACCATCGGCCTGCTTGGCCACGATGAAGGGGATGTCGCGGCGGCTGGTCTTGATCACAGCCTGACCCGCCTTACCCAGATACTCGATCTCCTCATGAGTCATGCCCACCTTGAGGCGTCCCTTGAGAATCGCGATAGTGGCTGGCACGGCGCCGTTATCGCGGATGATCTGCTCTACCTTCAGGGCAGTCTCGACATTTTGCGGATAAGGCATACCGTGAGAGATGATGGTCGATTCCAGTGCCACCACGGGACGGCCGGCATCCAATGCCGCTTTCACTTCTGGGTTGATATCTAGGTACTGCGCTAACATAGAGACTCCTTGATAACTCGGTTAACTGATATTTCAGACATATTTGGATTGATGGTTGCCAGATCCGACAGGGCAACCACCGCCGCCGCCATGGCAAACTCGGTCGACTGACGGGACGACCAACCTTGAATAAAGCCGTGGGCCAGGCCCGCGAGGAAGGCATCACCGGCGCCGTTGGCATTGACCATCTCGACCGGAATGGCCGGAACAAGGGCCTGCTCCTCACCATCACTGTAAAACACCCCATCGGTTCCCAGGCTCAGGAATATTCGCTGCACGCCCTGCTCATGGAACCAGCTGGCCAGCATAGGCAACTCGCCATAGTTGGCGATGGCTATGCCGGAGAGCTGCTCGGCCTCTTTGAGGTTAGGCTTGAGGGTATGTACCGCGCTCAGGTAGGGCTTAATCTTCTCCGCCTTGGCGCAGGAAACGGTATCGACAAACAGCGGGATATCGGCAAAGTTGCTCAGCAAGTAGGCTAAGGCTGCATCAGACAAGTTGGCATCGACTATGATGAGGCTGGCGCGTTTGAACATCTCCTGCTGACTCTTGAGCTGCTCGACCCCGAGACGCTCCAGAATCGCCATGTCGTTGATCGCCACATGCATGTCGCTGTCACCATCGAGCACCGAGAGGTAGGTGGAGGTCACGCCATCGCTCAGCTGCAAGCTGGGTTTCATGTCGATACCGGCGCGCTGACAATGCTCGACGATCTGCTGGCCATAGGCATCTTTGCCCACTGCGGTCATCAGGCGGGTATCTGAGCCTAGGCGCGCCAGGTTCTCGGCAATGTTACGCCCCACACCACCGGGGGAGCAGCTGACACTGCCGGGGTTAGAATCCCCCACCCGCAGGTTGGCAGCCGGGCGACCGAGAATATCCATGTTGGCCCCGCCGACCACCATGGCAAACTTGGCTTCGGCTAGAATATAGCCCTTGCCACGGATAATGCCTTTGTTGGTCAGGTTCATGATATGACCAGCCACCGCAGAGCGGCTGATCCCAAGACGATCCGCCAGCTCCTGCTGGGGGATCAGAGGGTCTTGCTTGAGTAGTGCTAGGATTTCTAATTCACGTTCCGTCATTACGGCAATCTCACTCAGCATTAAGGATACATCGCCGCAAAACAAACAAATGTTTGTATTGCAAACTTTTGTTTTACGTTAATCGATTTATGCGGCCAGTGCAAGACAAACAAATTCACAATCAAATAGTTATGTGAGATGCGCCTCACTCGGCTCTGAGCGCAATCCCAGGCTGACAGGCGTTGTGGCGTCAGTATCCACTCACATTTTGGCACAAAAAAAGCGCCAACCTGGCGCTTAGGGATTCGCTGTTACGAGGCGCTAGCCACTAATTCTGAGCATTAATGCCTACACTCATATCGAGCACTAATGCAAAGCACTAACATCGACCTAGCGTTTGTGGTGTTTGGTGATCAGGCGATCCAGCTGGTTACCGAAGGCCTGTTTCTCACTCTGGCCTATGGCGGCCGGGCCGCCGGTCTGCACGCCGCTGGCCCGCATGGTATCCATAAAATCGCGCATGTTGAGGATAGACTTAATGTTATGCTCAGTGTACAGCTCGCCACGGGGATTGAGCGCCAGCGCCCCCTTGTCGATCACCTCCGAGGCCAGGGGAATATCGGCGGTGATCACCAGATCGCCAGGCGCCGCGCGCCGCACTATCTCATTGTCGGCCACGTCAAACCCGGACGACACCGTCACCAACTGGATAAAACGCGACGGCGGAATACGCATAGCATGGTTGGCCACTAAGGTCACTGCGATCTCGGCGCGCTCGGCGGCGCGAAACAGTATCTCCTTAATCACACCCGGACAGGCATCGGCATCGACCCAAATTTTCATCTCTCTTTCCTGTTATATCGACATAGCGTTGAGCATGGAGCGCACTATAACATAGCAAGCGGCTATCGCCCTTCGCAGAATGCACAATCCAGCAATCACTAGGGCCTAGGCATTAACACTCTTTGCAGGGAATATGGTAATTTAGCCAAGATATTGATAATTAGGACATAGGGCACAGATTATGACCACATCGGCCCCCAGGGAAGCCATATTTACCCCAGACTGCCTCGACTTTCTCGCCAAGCTGGCAAGCAATAACGAGCGCGACTGGTTCAAGAGCCACCAAAGCGAGTATGAGGCCAAGGTACGCACCCCGGCGCTCAACTTTATTAGTGTCATGGCGCCCCATATCGCCAAGCTCTCGCCGCGCCTCACCGCCGTGCCCAAGAAGGTCGGCGGCAGCCTGATGCGCCCCCAACGCGATGCCCGCTTTAGCAAGGACAAGACCCCATATAAGATCAACGTCGGCATTCAGTTTCGCCATTTCCAGGGCAAAGATGTGCACGCTCCTGGACTGTATTTGCATATCGCCAACGATGGCTGCTTCCTCGGCGCCGGGATCTGGCACCCAGACAGCAAGGCGCTAAGCCAGATCCGCAGCTGCATCGACGATAACCCCAACGCCTACAAACAGGCGCTCAAGCAGCTGAGCGACGCTGGATTTAACATGGAGGGCGACAGCCTGCAGCGCCCGCCCAAGGGCTTTGACAAGCATCACCCCATGATTGATGAGCTCAAGCGCAAAGACTTTATCGCCATCAAACCACTCGACACCCGGCAGCTGTTTGCCGAGGATTTCGATACCTGGTGCGCCAAGCAGTTTAGCCAGGTCAACAAACTCATGGGCTACCTCTGTTTCGCCCTGGACCTAGATTATTAAAAAGGATTTTTGATGTTTAATCGTAAAGCCAACAAGACTTTCGGCCCACGCCTAAGCGGACTCGGCCGTCTGAAATTTATCGCACCGCTCCTGGTCGTACTGCCGCTGGCCACTGGCCTAACGGGTTGCACCAACCCCAACACCCCGGCGGGTGAAGAGGGCTATGTGTTTGAGAAGCCTCGCATCTTCGGCGCCGGCGGCTATCGCGGCACCCTCATCGGCCCCAGCAACTATGGTGTCTCCCTGTGGCGCAACGAGGTGATCAACATCGACATGCGCCCCAACACCTACACGGAAAACTTCAAGATCCTTGCCAAGGACGATCTCAACATCAGCTTTAATTTCCATGCGGTGATCGCCATCAAGTCCGGCACGGTGCAGCAGGTAGTAGAACAATATGGCGCCGAAAACTGGTATGTGCGTTTCGTACGCGAGACCTTCCGCACCTATGTGCGTGACGAGGTGCAGCGTTATGACAGCGTGGCGCTGAAAGAAAACCGTTCGGAGATCGCCCAGGCGGTGTCGGTCAAGCTCAAAGACTACCTCAAGACCTCACCCTTTCAGCTTAACAACGTGATTGTGGGTAACATCAACTACCCCGACATAGTCGCCATCGCGGTCGAGAAGAAGCTGGCCGCCCAGCAGCTGTTGTCGGAGAAGGAGACTCAGAAGGAGATCGCCCAGAAGGACGCCGAGATCCGCATCGAAGAGGCCAAGGGTATCGCCCAGGCGCAGAAGATCATCAACGAGACCCTGACCCCCAACTATCTGCAGCACGAGGCGATTAACGCCCAGCTCAAGATGGCGGACTCGCCGAATCACACTACCGTCTACATTCCGGTGGGCACCAACGGCATCCCTCTGATCAAGGGCGCCAAATAGCAGTAACGGAACCCAAAAAGCCTGTCGTCATTTAGGCGACAGGCACTAGAAGCGTTAGAGATAAAGAATTATTGAACCTAGATTCGCGTGCCTTAAACAAACTAGTTAGCGAGCAACTTAAGCTAACCACTCACAGCTAGCGATTTAAGATAACCCATAAGCACCTCACGGGCCTGAGCGATACGCGCCTGCTGCCTCGCCTTGCCCAGCACACGTATTCCCTGCATCTGCATCACCAGAAAGCTTGCCAGCTGCGCACATTGGACACCTGCCGACAACTCACCGCGTTGCTGCGCCCCTTCCAGCAACCGCTCGAAGGTCTGATGCAGCTCGTCAAACAGGCGAGTACAGATCCCCTGCACCACCTCATCGCTTAGGTATTTTTCCAGCACGGCATTTTGCAAGAAACAGCCGAAGGGCTGGTTAGACTGCCTGACGATAAACTCCTCCAGATAAGTCACCAACTCATCTAAGCCCGCCGTCTCGACAAACAGGGGCGTGAGATTGGGCATGGCATGGTTATCGAAGTAGTAGGCCAGCGCCTCACGATACAGGCTCAGCTTGTCACCGAAGCTGTTATACAGACTAAAGCGGTTAATCTTAAGGTGATCCACCAGATCCGCTACCGAAGTATCGGCATAGCCTTTCTGCCAGAAGAGCTCCATCGCCTCTACCAGCTTCTCCTGCCTATCAAAATTACAACTTCTCGCCATAGATGATTTTGCTCAATATTAGTCAAAAGTGTTCGCAACAAGTTTCTTGACCGAACGTTCAGTTATGATTTAGATTCTATTCTAAACGAGCGTTCAGTTAAAGCAAAAACCTTCAACTGAGGCCACCACAACAACTTCCACAAGAGTCAGAGAGGGATAGATGAAACTCTACGAATTAGCCATGACCCCAAGCGCCAGACGCGTCAATATCTTCCTTAAGGAACTTGGTCTAAACGAACAAGAGATAGGTCTTGAGCGTGAGAGCCTCAACCTGCGCGCCGGTGACAATCTGAGTGATGAGTTTAAGGCCATCAGCGTCAACGGCCGCATCCCAGTACTCGAACTCGACGACGGCCAGACCCTGTGTGAATCTGTGGCCATCTGCCGCTACTTCGACGAAGTCACTGCGCCAGAAAACTCACTGTTTGGCGATACGCCGCTAGAGAAGGCTCAGGTTGAGATGTGGCAGCGGATCTGCGAGCTGCAAGGCCTGTTCGTCGCCTTCCAGGCCTTTAGAAACATCACCAAGGTGTATGAAGACAGAGAGCGCTGCGTCGAGGCTTGGGGCCAAGAGTCCCGCCAGCGCGTGATAGAGTTTCTGCCGACGCTCGAGAAACAACTCAGTGAGCAGCCTTTTGTGGCCGGCCAGAAGTTCTCCATCGCTGACATCAACGCCTACGTGATGATGAGTTTCATCAAACACCTGGAGATCACCCCAAGCGACGACCAGCCCCACCTCACCGCCTGGCTCACCAAGATGGAACAACGCCCCGCCATCATAGACGTCAACGGCTAAATTTGAGATAGAAGAATCTAAGGTGGCGAGTTCAAATGCTGAAGCTCGCCTGCCAAATGGCCAAGGACAAAAATAGTGAAGGTTAGGAATACTAGCTCAACGTCACCAGCTTCGACCGAGTAAAACAAAATCCAGCAAACAACGGAAGCAGTACTGGCTCGGTTAGATTTACTTGTGCCTGCGTTTACCGGCGCTTTTTCGCCATTTATTAAAATACAAATATGCAATAGCAAAAAAAACTATTCCAATTAAGACTCTTTCCCCCATGGAATCAACGGTTGTTCCTTGTCCTGTCCGCGAAGCTAGTAATCCAAAAAATGAGACTAAGACACCTAGCACTATATACATTAGTGCATAACCCAGAGGCTCCCTTCGCTTCCTTGACCTCTGAGCACGTTCTTCTTTTATTTTCTTACGATATTTATCAGTATTAACCTGTGCTCGCCGCTTAACCGGATCATTAAGAATCAGCTCTATTTCTTTTACGCGATCAGGCCATCTATCCCGATCTATGTGCCTGTATGCGTCTTCTAATTCCTCGACGCTATACTTTGAGTAATCAATTTTATCCATATTTGACTAATAATCTAACGCCCAGTTGAGTTGTGAGCAACGCCATACCCATGCCTCCGCATATCACCTTAATCATTAAACGCAACACATAGTATAAATACCATGCGTTGTGAATCCCTCTTAAACAGTTTGTTAAATGCTTGACTTCAAATATTGCCACGAGCTTTATCCATTTCATAAAGTGCGTGGTCATCTCCATCCTCTAATGCTTGGTGATATGTTGGATCTTTTATTTTTCCTATTTCATTGGAAAGCGATAAAACTTCATCACCAAGGTTTTCAACTTTTTCACGTAAGTCTAGATTTTCAGACTCAAGCTCATCAAGTCTCTCTTGAAGCTTTACAATTGACTTCCCTGTTGCGGGAAATCTATTTATCTCGTGCCATACACCAATAAAAAGAGCTCCTAATGATACCCATATTAATAAATCCATACTTTGCTCTCCTTATGGCATTTAACGCCTCACATCACCGGCAGCAAAAAGCAGAGCGACGAGGAGCGACGCTTTTTGATGTCCGAGTGCATGTGATTGTTATGTTTTTTTCAAATCCCATTCTTGAGTAAGTTTTTCGATATATTCACTCTGTCTTGCTAAAATCACATTTTCTGTCCACTCATCCTTGGAAAGAACCTGGGTTGTTAATGCGAACGGAGAAACTCCCTTAACCATAAAATATGATTTTTTCTTTTTATCCAATTCGTAATTTTTTGCGGAGCTATTTTTTGCTCTTGATAGTAATGCTAAGTTTCCTAGACGATGAACTAGGCTTCTTCGTTTTTCTTCATCTGGTATCCATGCAATCCATTCACTAGATGCTTCCGGGGTTTGAGGGAGCACATGCTCTACAGTTATAACTTTATGATCATATTTGGCCGAACTATCAGACAATATGGAGTCAAGCCTGAGCAAAATCATTAATCTTGTTCGAGTACTCTCATATACATTCCCGTTTAAAGCAGAAAGAGTATCGTCAATTTCGTCGTGAGTAAGATGAATCGGAGAACCTTCCGATAGTACATCTTTTCTAGATCGAATCCACGTCAATAGTTCCGAATATCTTTTAATTCTATAATTAATATTCCCACGAAATATCATCATGCATGAAGCTAACCTTTCAAGCTTATTTAAAAATGACAATAGCCTTTCAGGATGATTTCTATTCTTCGATAAGTACTCTATTGCTGGAGGAACCCAATCTGAATTATCTATGCGATTAAGCCAGCCCAATGCGGCATTAATGCTTTCTGCTTTTTCTTCGCTTGAAAAGTTTTCGTTGATAATATTTGTGTATGCCTCTGAGCTAGGGATCAATATGTCGTTTATAAATTGCTCTGGATTTTCTCTTGGCTTAACGTGTTCATTGAACTCCTTAACCAAAGTGCCTTGAGGCTTTGAACTGCGGTAGATCATGCGTATATGTGAAAAAAGATCACTAAAGCTATCTCTGCCAATACTTTCTTCAATATCTTCCCATTTATCGGTGTAATTCTGCTTTTCAGAGTCTGGAATTCCACCAATGATATTGGATTTCAGTATGTCAGTGGCAGTTAGATCAAGCCCTCGATCATTCATAACGGAAAATATTCTATAAGCGGAGTCAATGTCTGGTGTTGCCACCACGACAAGATAGCAGCCAATCAAAACAAATTGAGTTAGCCTAAACAACTCCTCTTGAGGTTCACTTTTTAATATGTCGTAAATGCATTTGGCATTTTGTTTAATATTTAAGGGGCTATCCTTTAGCTCATCTTTAGAAGAAAAAAGAGTCTCAATTCCATCGTCATGTTGAATATTGTGCTGAAAAAATTCTCTGTCTCTTGGCCGAAGTAAAATTCTAAATGTATCCTTTGTTTTTAGTAACTTGCTTCCTTTTTGACCAAGGTACTTGGTGATTTCATTCTTAATGTCTGTGTCTTCAACTAGATGGCGTAAAACAGAAAATAGAATCGTTAACGTTGTAAGCCGCTGCTGCCCATCAATAACCTCTGAGTCAGCCTTATCTCCTTTTATTAGGACTATACTTCCAAGAAAATATGGATTCAGTGATTCAATTTCGCCTTTTTTACCTTTAATGTATTCCTGTAAATCCATTACCAACTCAGAGGCTTGCTCTGTAGTCCATGAGTATGGTCGTTGGTAGCTTGGTATTTGGAATAGATAATCATCACAGAATATTTTACTGACAGGGTATTCATGTGCTGACAACGATTTCTTCTTGGAATTTTCAGTCATTTGATCATTGTTCCGTAATTTCTTTTAAAACATAACAACGTATTAGTGAGACCTTGCAAGGTACGCTACCTTGTAAGATAGGAGACCAAGCATGTAATAAGTAGGGTCAGAGTAATCTACTAAAGGAGGAGATTGGCGCATGTGGTTGGCTTTTTCATTCCCTGAATGGCGTAATCGATGTTTGATTCGAATTGGCCTAGCTCTGTCCTTAATTGGTGATACTTTAATCTATCTTCTAGCTGGCATTCAACATAATAGGTCACATTTAAATGCATTTTTTCCTTAAAACTAATAACTTGTATCAGCAAAAAACAGATGAGGCTCAATCGAAGAGATGTTAGATACTCAGTGTAAGCACACTTTTGGCTCTCGGCGGCATGGACGCCGCCGTGAAGCCTCCAGGGACGGAACCTCGGCGTGCCAAAAGAGTGCTTACACAGCCCCCGCCGGGCAGGCGATAAGTTACAGTGAAGGTGCGACCTTCAACACCCCTTCCAATGCCAATCCCGGTAATCGCTACAACAGAAACCAAAGGGTAAAAGTCCCCTTATGACTCCCCTTCCTGCCACTCCGAAATCACCTCATTCGCCGCCCTAAACGCCTCGACCCCGGCAGGCATGCCGCAATACACTGTGGCATGCAATAACACCTCCTGGATCTCCTCGACAGTGCAGCCATTACGCAAGGCGCCGCGCACATGGCCCTTGAGTTCAGTAGATGCCTTGAAGGCAGCCAGAGTGGCGATAGTGATCAAGCTGCGGGTGCGCCTGTCGAGTCCCTCTCTGGCCCACACCTCGCCCCAGGCGTTGCGGGTCACCAGCTCCTGGAGTGGCTGGGTAAAGTCGCTGGCCGATGACAGCGCCCTGTCGACAAACTCATCGCCCATCACCTCGCGCCTGACGCCTAACCCTTTTTCATACTTGGCCTTATCCATGGGAACTCCTTTAACATCATGATTCAATTGAGACTTCGACAAAACAGCCTCTAAAGGTGCTTGGAAACTGGACAAAGATCAACCAAAACCTGCCCCTCTGCGGCTAAAGCATTAGGGCACCAGCGAATTACTATAGCGCTTAGAAAATAGCACTTAGAAAATAGCGCTTAGAAAATAGCGCTTGGAACATAGCACTTGGAACGTAGCGCACGCAGTGATCAAGGAATAGCGGCTTAGCAGACAAGGCGCATCGAGACAGAGTGATAGGTATGAGAGTCTAGCCAGCACGCATTGGGGAATAGCGACTGAGTATTAGACGTGAAACGCTAGGTGTTAAACCTGAAGCCTTAGGTGTTAAACCTAAAACCTTAGGTGTGAGTTATTAGCCCTTAGCGATAAACGCCAGCAGCTGCGGGATAAAGGCCTTGCCCTCCTCAAGGCCGCGGCGATAGACGGCCTCGACCTTGCTGACATTCCGCTCCAGGCGCGACAAGCCGAGTGGCGTGGCGGGTTGCAGCACCAGAGCGCTGCCCTCGGATTCTGCCTTCACCAGGTCATCCAGCGCCCGGTTATAAGTGTTGTGGCGCACGATAAGGGCATTGGCCACCTTGGGATAGCGACGATAGAGGCGCCTGGCCAGCCATTTAGCCTTAAAGGCGGATTTGCGATAGTCACTCTCCTGGGTGAGGATCACCAGCTGGCGCTTAAAGCCATCTGCACGGGCCTGAGCCAGGGGAATGGGCACGCCTATGCCACCATCGAGATAGGGTGTGTCTCCAAGCCAGGTCGGTTTAGAGATGAAGGGCAGACTACTGGAGGCGATGAGCACCTCTAAGAAGGTGTCGTGATCGGCAAAATCCGCCATGCCGAAGAAGTCGGTCTCGCCGGTCAGGCAGTTAAACGCCCCCACCTTAAACTCGGCCTCACTGTGACTAAAGGCCTCGAAATCATAGGGCACCAGCTCATGGGCCATGCGCCGATAGGTAAAGTCGGTGTTGACATAGTTGCCGGTGCGCAGCAGATGTTTGAGCCCCATGTAGCGCTTGTCGGCGAGGAAATTTTGCTGAATGGTGAGGTTACGCCCCAGCTGACGCGAGAGGTAGGAGGCGGGATAGATGGCGCCGGCAGAGACGCCCACCAGATACTGAAAATAGATCCCCGCCTGTAGCAGGGCATCGAGCACACCTGCGGTGTATATGGCCCGCAGGCCGCCACCTTCCAGCACTAAGGCGCAGTTATCGACCCTAAGCTCCGCCGCCTCATGTCGGGCGACAGCAAGGTCAGGCAATACTGCGCCCGTCACGGCTATTCTTCCGCCTGGATCTGTCCCACCAGGAGTACAGGGGCCGCATCCAGCTCCTGGGCATCCATCATGGAGGCGATACGTTCGACGGCAGAGAGCAACTGGCTCTGCTCCCAGTCTTCAAGGTTTTGATAACGCTTGATAAAGTGATCCTGTAACGGCTTAGGCGCGGCCTTGAGAATATCTATGCCGGCCTCGCTAAGGGACAGGTGCCACTTGCGTTTGTCTGACTCGCTACGGGTTCTCACCACCAGATCACGCGCCTCGAGACGGTCGATAATGGTGGCAACCGTGGCGGGGCTGAGGGCCACTTCCTGAGCGATCTCCTTGGCCAGCGGACGGTCGTAGGCGGCAATGGTCTGCATCACCATTAACTGAGGGCCCGTTAGGCCAGACTGCTTATTCAGCTGGCGAGAATGTATGTCGATGGCGCGGATCACACGGCGCAGCGAAATCAGTAGTTGTTCGTACTTTTCCATAATCTCCTCTCGTTTCAGCCGCACCATACCAGAAATGTTATCTAGACTCATGCTTCAAATAGAAAAAAAGCAGAACAAACTTATCGCTTGCTCTGCTTTTGCACTAATGACATCTGTCTATAACCTAAGGCTATATCACGTCGCCATTGTCGGTATCACGTTTAAAAAGCAAAGGTACGTGACACAGATAGCACAGCGCGGGTATCGCTGTTGTCAGTATCCATGCTTGTGTCTTCAGCGGCAAGGTTAAAGTCGAACCCCTTCCAGCTGGTCATGTACTCGACGCGGTAATGGTTATAGGCATCGTCACCGTTCCACGACCATTTGTCTTCATCTTGTGAGGTCGAGCGATCGAAGCTGATGCGAATGTCATGGCCTTCGGCCAGGGTAAAGGTATGCGCCGCCATCATGATGTAGTGGCCCGCATCGACGCCAAAGTAGTCCCAGGAATACCAGAAGTTCAGCTCACTCTGACCCACAGACGACGCGTAACCAAACTTGGCGTAGGCTTCCGGGTACTGATAGTCATCTGAAAAGGAATCGCCGTGGTAGGTGTAATAGGCGATACCCGCGTCCAATGACACGCGCTCGGTAAGGGCCATATACTTACCCGCGTAAAAATCCCACTCCAGCCAGGTATCATCGCCCGCACCGAAATCGACATTTGACGCCCAGGTTCCCACATACCAACCAGAATCGACACCATAATCTAAACTTGCCTGCAGCGCCGGGCTATTGTCTGTCTGGCTCACACCATTAAAGGTGTAATCTGAGGTCAGATTGACGGTCGAACTCAGGCCTGCCATCGCACTAGCGGGTAACAGGAGTAGACCACAAAGCGCCAATTGCTTGATAGATTGTTTCATTATCTTCCCTTTTTTTTTATGACTTTAATTTTCACACTTAGCATTTGAGATTAGTTTGCCAATTCGATTTTGTTGAAATCGATCTGGTTTTCTTTTGGCGAGCGTTCAATCGCCGCCACCTTCTGGTACTTGGTCGCCACTATGTAACCGAAACAGGCCAAGATCAGGGCTATCGCCAGCGCGCCAACCCACTGGATCTGTAAGAAGTCGAGGCTAAACAGCAGGGTGAGCGCCGACATCAGCACAATATTGCCCACCACATACTTGGTCTTGCCGAAACGCTGCACCGTGAGGTTAAGGTTGTCGGTATAAAGACGGGTCAAGGAATCTAACGAGTTCACCACGAAGGTGATGCCTACGGTGACCATAGCGATGTTATAGAAGCCCGCGGTGGCGATCTCGTTGACGCTGTAGTAATAGAGCACGCTAAACCAGATGGCGATGGGGATTGAGGGGAATACCATCATGGCGATCAACACCTGATAGGTCTTCATGCCACCGACGAAACGCGAGGTAAACTGGCCTATCATGATGCTCCAGGCAAACCACCAGAAGAGGTAAAATTCATGATAGTCGTTTAACGGCAGGACGAAGTGATGCAGGTTGCCGAAGTAGTCACCCAACAAGGCAAAGGTGGTCACAAACTCGCCCACGCCCGACTCGGGGCTGAGGAAGGCACCGGCCCACATCAGGGCGATCAAGCCGATAAACAGCCAGGTGCTGGCCAGGCTCAGGGTGCGCACATAGCGAATGCTGGTGCTGGAATAGACTGCCGCGGCAATCACCACGAAGACGATCAGATAGAAGGTGCCGACCACAGATTCACCGTCGCCGATCTCCGGCAGATACCAGGGCAAGTTGGTCAATAGCAGATAGGCGGTAAAGGCACAGGTGCCGATGATCACCAGGTTATTGATAAACTTCACCAGCGGGATCTCGAAAAACTTCACCCTAGGTTCAATCACACAGAAGTAGAAACAGGTCAGGAAGTAGAACGCCCAAATCAAGAAGGCCCAGAAACCAAACTCGATGGCCAGCGGGTTACTAAAGCCATACTCTGGGCTGGTGCTCAGATCGGCATAGCCCGCAAACTCGGTCAGCGGAAACATGATCAGTCCCACATCCAGCCCCGAGGTAAACAGAATGGCGATAAAGGTAAAAGTACGCACCGGCGTCACGCCGATACACTTCACATTGCCCCAGCGATACAGCACGAAGGCTATCGCCGCGAACGTAAATAAGATCCCTGTGGTTAACCAAGCGGTCATCATTGTTCCCTCACATTAAAATTCAAATTAAACATGGTGTTAACTCGTTTTTATTTAGTTTGTCTTGTGTCAGCCACCCTGTTTTAAGGCTGCAAGAAGCCCTCAAGCCTTAAATATCGCTTTAACGATATTTAAACCCTGATAAACGGTTTTTGACGGATTAGGCCATTTAGCCGATTTGCCCCGAGAGACGCTGTCGGCTTAGGCTGGCCTTAGGCCCGGTTGAATCTATCCAGACACTTTAGTCAGCTGCTTTGCTCAGATAGCCGCCCTCTTCGGCGCCTGCTGGCGCTGCGCCTCTTGCCAGTCGGGTGCAATCACGACCTCGGCATCACTGGGTGACAGCACGCCTTTACCCAAGATAAGGTCGGCGGCACGCTCGGCCACCATGATGGTCGGCGCGTTAAGGTTGCCGTTGGGGATCGTCGGGAAGATGGAGGAGTCCACCACCCTTAGCCCGTCGATGCCACGCACCTTGGTCTCGCTATCGACCACTGCCATCTCATCTTCGCCCATCTTGCAGGAACACGAGGGGTGATAGGCGCTCTCTACCGCACTGCGGACAAACTTATCGATAGCCTCGTCACTCTGTACGCCGATCCCCGGCTGGATCTCTTCGCCGCGATACTCATCTAGCGCAGGTTGATTGATGATCTCCCGGGTCAGGCGCACGCAGGCTCTAAAGCCCTCGATATCCTCCGGGTGCGACAGGTAATTAAACTGTATCTTTGGCGCCACCTTAGGGTCCGCACTCGCCAGGGTGACCGCGCCGCGACTCTTAGGCTTGTTATGGCCGATATGCACCTGAAAACCGTGTCCGGCAAAGGCTTCCCTACCGTCGTAGCGCATGGCCGCCGGCAGGAAGTGATACTGCAGATCCGGCCATTCCAGTCCCGCCTTGGAGCGAATAAAGCCGCAGGACTCGAAATGGTTGGTCGCCCCCAGGCCAGACTTGTTCAGTATCCAACGGGTACCGATAAACAGCTTGTTTAACGGGTCGAGTTTGCCGTTGAGGGAGATAGGCTTAAGGCACTTAAACTGGAAGTAAAACTCCAGATGATCCTGCAGGTTCTGACCGACGCCCGGTAGCTCGTGAGCCAGCTCGACACCCGCCGAGGCGAGCACATCGGCCGCCCCTATGCCCGACAGCTGCAACAGATGCGGCGAGCCGATAGAGCCTGCCGATAACACCACCTCTTTGGCCGCCAGCACCTGTTGTACTTTGCCCTTACGCTCGAAACGCACACCTGTGGCGCGCTTCCCTTCGAGCAATACCTTATGCACTAGCGCATGGGTGATCACCGTCAGGTTACTGCGCTTCATCGCCGGTCTCAGGTAGGCGTTGGCCGTCGACCAACGCACCCCGTTTTTGACCGTCATGTGCATGGGGCCAAAGCCCTCTTGCTGGGCGCCGTTGTAATCTTGGGTCGACAAATAGCCCGCATCGACACCCGCATCGACAAATGCCTGATACAGGGGGTTCTTCATCTGGTTGCCGTTGTTAACCCCAAGCGGGCCGGTGTCGCCGCGATAGGCATCGCCGCCGAAGGCCCAGGTTTCGGCCTTCTTAAAATAGGGCAGACAATGGGCATAATCCCAGCCTTTGGCACCCGCCTGCTGCCACTCATCGAAGTCGCGCGCATGGCCTCTGACATAAACCATGCCATTGATCGACGAGGAGCCGCCGAGCACCTTGCCGCGCGGACAATGCATGCGGCGGTTATCTAGGTAAGGTTCCGCCTCGGTCTCAAACTGCCAGGCATACTTCTTGGTATTCATCGGGATAGACAGTGCGGTTGGCATCTGGATGAAGATGCTCTTGTCGCTACCGCCGGTTTCCAGCAGCAGCACCCTGTTGTTGGGATCTTGCGACAGGCGGTTGGCCAGCACACAGCCAGCGCTACCGGCGCCGACTATGATGTAATCGTATTTTGGTGTCGTATCTGTCATAGGCGCTCCTTAAAATGGGCTTTCAAGGGGCGTCATGCCAACATACACGGCCTTGATCTGGGTGTAGGCCTTTAATGTCTCTGTGCCGTTTTCGCGGCCAATGCCCGACATCTTGTAGCCGCCGACCGGCATTTCTGACGGCGAGGCGCCATAGGCATTTATCCAGCAGATCCCCGCCTGCAACTGATGAGTCACCCTGTGGGCACGGGTAATGTCTTGGGTAAACACCCCGGCGGCGAGGCCGAGACGGGTATCGTTGGCGCGCGCAATCACCTCTTGCTCATCGTCGAAGGTGAGCACAGACATCACTGGGCCAAAGATCTCTTCTCTCACGATTGTCATCTCGTCTTGGCAATCGGTGAAGATGGTGGGGGCGACAAAGTAGCCGTTAGGCGCACTCTGTGGGCTTAAGGCCTTACCACCGGTTAGCAGGGTCGCCCCTTCCGATTGACCGAGGGCAATATAGTCGAGCACCTTGCGTTGATGGTCTTTAGAGATCAGTGCGCCGAAGTTGGTCGCCTCATCCATGGGATCGCCACAAATAATATTGTTTTGAGTACGCTCGAGTAACTTCTCGATAAAGCGCGGGTAGATGTCCTTGTGCACGAAGACGCGGGTACCGTTGGTACAAATCTCACCCTGAGTGTAGAAGTTGGCCAGCATGGCGGCCGACACGGCATTGTCGAGATCGGCATCGTCAAAGATGATCAGTGGCGATTTGCCGCCCAGCTCCATGGTCACCTCTTTCAGGGTGCTGGCCGCCGCGGCCATCACCTTAGTGCCTGTGCCTACCTCACCGGTAAAGGAGACCTTAGCGATCTCCTCATGGTGGGTTAGCCAGGCACCGACTCGTCCATCGCCCTGGATCACGTTAAACACACCATTGGGTACGCCCGCCTCGGTAAAGATCTCCGCCAGCTTCATGGCGCCGCGCGGCGTCTCCTCGGAAGGCTTAAATAACATCACGTTACCACAGGCTAGCGCCGGCGCCGATTTCCAGCAGGCGATTTGCAGCGGATAATTCCAGGCACCGATACCGGCACAGATCCCCAGAGGTTCACGGCGGGTGTAATAGAAATCGTCTCCCACACTCTGCTGGTTACCCTCTATGCTAGGCGCCAGCCCGGCAAAGAATTCGATGGCATCCGCCCCAGTCACCACATCGACCACAGAGGCTTCCTGCCAAGGCTTACCCGTGTCTTGTACTTCGATCGCCGCTAGGGCATCGTTGTGTTCGCGCAGCAAGGCGACCGCCTTGAGCAGAATACGACTGCGCTCCATGGGCGTCATCGATGACCAGAGGGCAAATCCCGCCTTGGCGCTGTCGATGGCAGCCTGTTTAATCTTGTCGTCGGCCACTTCGACGCGGTAGTCCACCTCGCCCGTCGCGGGATTGACCACATCGAAGGTTTCACCGCTTGCGTTACTCAGGTAACGACCGTGAACGTAATTTTGGTATACAACTAGTGACATTCATTTTCTCCGTACTGCATCACTCGAGTCTCAATGAAGGACTTACATAACTGTTGAGCTTGCTCAAAATCTTTCTCTGGTGAGGCGCTAAGCGCACTGCGTAGCCAAAAACCATCGATCATCGCCGCCGTCTGTTTAGCCGCATCACAGGCGGCCGCAGCGCCGAGTAAGGGACGAAAAGAATATTTAAGATTGGCATAGAGGCGTTGATGGTTGATGCATTGCAGTCTGGCGAGTCCTGGTTCGTGCATAGCCTGTGACCAGAAGCTCAGCCAGGTCTTGGTGGCGGCGCTCGATCGTTGCAGCTCGGTAAAGTTGGCCTCAACGATCATAAACAGGCGTTCCATGGGGGTCAGTGTCTTGCCTAAGGTCCTTGCCAGCAGCGCCTGCTTCAGCTCATCCAATAGATACTTTAGCGTCGCCTCGATCAGCCCCTGCTTCCCCCCGAAATAGTGGCTGATAATGCCCGATGACATACCCGCCAGGCCGCTGATGGTGTTGATCGTGGTGTGGTGTAAACCGTGTCGCTCGACAGAGACTAAGGTGGCATCGATGAGTTGCTGTTGCCTTACCGATTTCATCTGAGGACGTGCCATAAAACCCACTTCTCCCTGTCTAAAAAATAGTTAATTGAACGTTCAATTAATAACAATGGTAATAGTTAGAGATATAACTATCAACCCAATTACTAATTTTGAGTGGCTAATCACAGTTTTTTTAAAGAAAAGATGAGAGAGAAAGAATACACATAAGCCATTGTTAAAATATAATATTTTTAAGGGTGACTTGCGCGAAATTGTTAACAAAATATTTTTTGAAATTATTCGTTAACAGAAAATGGTTACAACCCCAACATTTGGCCGATGTTGAAACGCTGACAAATAGTTGCAGCAATAACTTTTATCTAAAACACCAAGACCTCAAGCTCTGGGACAAGGACAAAGTAGGAAAGTGCGGAAGTGATGAAGTGAGAAAGTAATGAAGTGAAGAAAATGATGAAGTAAGAAAGTGAGCCTGGACACCTAATGCCAAATAGATGGCAATCTCACTTGCGACTCACTTCCCCCCCTTTTATCTTGCGCCGTGATTGGTGCGCCGTGGCTAATACAATGCAATTCGTGCCATCTAATTAGTGCAAGGTCATTAGCGCCGTGTAATTAGTACGGCTTGACCAGTACCGCATGGCTGGCACCAGGCGACTAGGCCAGGCTGGGTTTGAACGCCTTACACAGGCGGTTCCAACTATTGATGGCGTTGATCCCTAGGGTCAGGTCAACCAGGGCCTTGTCACCAAAATAGCGCCGCGCCCGTTCAACTGCCTCAGAGCGGATCTGCGGCAAGAAAAACTGCCCGGCCCAACTGAGCGCCTCACGCTCCGCCTCTGTGTAATAAGGCAGGCCGCGCCAAGCACTGAGGCCGGCGATCTTGTCCAGGCTTACCCCTAGCTCCAGTGCCGCCTTGGTGTGCATATTGATACAAAAGGCGCACTGATTCACCTGGGATATGTGCAGCTTTACCAGTTCAAGTTCCGCCAGCCCCAACTTATCTTGCTGACTAAATACTTGCTTTAGATAGTTTTCCTGGCTGATTAAGATAGCCAGAGCCTCTGGTGCCACCTTGGCGTAATCTATGTTTATACTCATCTTGCTTCCTCCGTTAAACGAGTCAGCATCAGCATAGCCAGGACATGAGGTGGCGCTATTGTACATTTTCGACATCTGGCGAACTTAATACCAATCGTAATAAATAATTGATCATTCTAGCTTGCTAAAACGCTCGATAACTGTATTAGCATTTTTAATTGTAGAATAACGACTTATCTAAAAATCCTGCTTTGTTCTCAAGCGTTTTTCCTGCGCTATTTCTGATCACATACTTACTGTGATTGGTATAACCTGCAGGTGTGAATGAGGCGAGAGTGACGACTAAAACCAAGGTTTCATGGGTCGTTTCGCGTGCCTCGGCGGTAGCAAATATGCCGACATCTGGTACACTTGCGCCCTCAGAAACAGATCTCAGCTTAGGCGTACACTCATGGGCGACTCCACAACTTCGGCAACCACCTCTAGCAAGGCTCCTCTGGCGGTCGCCAGCATCAGCAGCGAGCAGCTTCATCAGGCGTTAAACGCCCAGAGCGGCGCCGAGAAACGCGCCCTGAGTTACAGCCTGACCATTCACCAGCTATTTTGCCAGACGCTGCAAAGCAAGCTACCGGGCGATCGCATCTTAGCCGACTATTTCCGCGCCCATAAGAAGCATGGCTCCAAAGACAGACGGGTGATCCGTGAGAGTCTCTTTGGCCTGTTTCGCTGGCATGGCTGGCTAAGGTTAATCCCCCAGAAAAACGCCAGCCAACAGGCGATTACCCAGCAGTGGTTCGCTCAGTTAGCCTTGACCGCCTCCCTGGAGTCTCATCCCTGGCAGGATATCGTCTCGGCCTGGCGCGGGTTTGCCTGTTTAGGTGAGCCAGCAATAATTGCTCATGCAGACTCAGACTCTGATGCTCTTAAGATCAAACAGGCCATGCTAGAGGCCGCCTTCCCCGGCCAGGGCTTCCCCCTGACGGCGCTGGCCCCCGACTGGTTCTGGGCCCATTTCGACCAAGACAGCGACAAGCAGAAACACCTAGTGGAGAGCCTAAGCACTCGCCCACCTATCTGGGGACGACTGCAAGGCATTTCTCTGGCCAAGGCGCAGGCCAAGCTGGCAAAGCAAGAGATCCACACCAGCGGCAGCGACTATTTCGCTGATGCCATCAACCTGGGGCACAAGAGCATCAACCTCAACGCCGTCACCCTTTACGGCGAAGGCAAGCTGGAGATCCAGGATCTCGGCTCTCAGGTGATCGGCAACATCTGCGCGCCCAAGGCCGATGAGTCATGGTGGGACGCCTGCAGCGGTGCCGGTGGCAAGAGTCTGCAGCTTCGATCACTCATGCTGCGGCAAGATAAGCAGGCCAGCGGCAGCGTGGTCGCCTCAGACATTCGCCGCAAGCCCCTCGAAGAGCTGGCTAAACGCGCCAAACGCGCCGGTTTTAGTCAGATCAGCACCCAGCCCTGGCAATCAGATGCCCTACCTGTACCCGCGCAGGCCTTCGATGGCGTGCTGGTGGATGCCCCCTGCAGCTGCACCGGCACTTGGCGACGCAACCCGGATATGCGCTGGCTCGATGACGCCAGCGCCATCACAGACAAGGCAAGCCTGCAGCTGGATATATTAAGCCGCGCCTGTGAGGCGGTAAGACCCGGCGGCGTCCTGATCTATGCCACCTGCTCGATTAGTCCGGTCGAAAACCAAGAGGTCGTCGAGGCCTTTCTGGCTAAGCGTCCCGACTTTAGCCT
Organism: Shewanella aquimarina; assembly: GCF_023349185.1. Taxonomy (GTDB): domain Bacteria; phylum Pseudomonadota; class Gammaproteobacteria; order Enterobacterales; family Shewanellaceae; genus Shewanella; species Shewanella aquimarina. Next base: position 512,851 of record NZ_JAKIKY010000001.1, read on the forward strand.
GCAGACACTGACTCACCCCTTCACCCATGAGGCGACACAGATGCTGACTGTACTGCCCTACCAAGCAGATAGCGACGGCATGTTTGTGGCCAAGATGGTTCGTCAGGTCTAGAGTTGTTCGTCAGGCCTAGAGTTGTTCGTCAGGCCTAGAATCATTCGTCAGGCTTAGCTTGGTTCATCAGGGCTAAGCCCCTCCCACAGATCCCAATTGGCGCCACGATAGGGCGGCGCTCTTGTCACCTGTTTGTCTCATCCCTGTCACCCAGGCGTCATATTAGCTTCTTACCATGCGGTTTCGGCTAGGCCTAGATAGCACAAGATAGGTCAGTAAAGATCAGTAACGAGAGACAGGTGAGATCATGTCACACTATGATGAATTTGAGATGGCATCACAGCAGGCGCCCACATGGGAGTTCGATGCCCAGGATAAGCTACGCAGTAAGCGCGGTAAGCAGCGACGTCGTCATCAGGCCAACCAGCCAAAGCGATATGAGCATGATGACGAGTTTGACGAGGATATCTGGCGTTAGCCATGCTGGGGTGAACGCCTGACAGCGCTCACCCATGTCTCCAACAAGCTTATGGGCTACTAAAAGTTGGCACTGGCGCCGATATAGAAACCACTGTCGAAGGTGTTATCGCGGCTATTGTCATACTGCAGGCGTATATTGCGGTAACCGGCAAACAACCCAAGATTTGGATTGACCTGAAACTGGATCTTGCCATCTAACTCATACTGGCCATCGACACTACCGAAACTGAGCACAGATGGCGCATAGTAGGCCGAGGTCTTGAGGGCGATGTTTGAGCCCAGATCCAGCGAATAGCGTCCGCCGATCGCCACCACACTACCGTTACTGCTATTTTCAGCCCAATAGTGGGAAAACTTAGGCCCAACCTCGAAGTGATGTGCCCCGGCATCATGGGTCATGTGCGCCGCAGCAGAGACCATATGCCCCTCATCGTTGGAATAGAGATACCCCATCACCAAATTAGCCGACGGGTTAAGCTCCATCTGCAGATCCGTTGAGATCACATCGTCGTTGATGCCAAGGTTCAAGTTGCTGGCCTGAGCCGTCAGGCTCAGGCTGGCTAACAGCAGTAGCGCGAGTTTAGTTTTCATCGTCACCCCTTAAAATGCGGTTTTTAGTCGGGCAAGAGGGTATCAGACTGTATTTTTACCCACCATTAAATATGCTTCATCAGGCTGTTTTCAAAGGCTTTATTAACAAATCCATTGCATAAAATAACCGTGATCACCACAAGCTCAATGAGTAGGATACAAAGGTCACCAGCGCCTCTAATACGCAATCCATTTTCCTGTCAGGTCACTGTGCTCTGCCTCCAATCTCCAACCTCCAACCTCAACTTCCAGCCGCCAGCCGCCAGCCGCCAGCCGCCAGCCGTAACTTCTAGCTGCTAGCCTCTAGCTTTTACCTCTTAAACATCATCATTCGCCTTTAACTGACAATTTAAATTGCGCGCAATGTATTTTATTGCTAGGCTAATAACATCATCAGGAGGAAGCCTATTATGTCGATATACGATTTTTCGCTCACCCGCATCGATGGCAGCACGCAGTCGATGGCGGATTTCAAAGGTAAGGTACTGCTTATCGTCAACACCGCCAGCAAGTGTGGCTTCACTCCACAGTACCAGGCGCTGCAAGCCCTGTATGATGAGTTTGGCCCGGAGCGATTCGCCGTGCTCGGCTTCCCCTGTAACCAATTTGGCAAACAGGAACAGGGAGACGAGAGCGAGATCAGTCAGTTCTGCGAACTCAACTTCGGCGTCAATTTCCCACTCTTTGCCAAGATAGAGGTGAACGGCGACAAGACGCCCCCCCTGTATCGTTACCTTAAACGTGAAGCCAAGGGGCTACTGGGCAGCGAGTCGATCAAATGGAACTTCACCAAGTTCCTTGTAGACGCTAACGGACGGGTACTAGAGCGCTTCGCGCCCACCACGACGCCGGAATCTTTAACAGAAAAAATTGCTGCTTTAGTGAAATAATCCAAACAGATAGGAGAATGTTGGAAATATTTTCAAACATTTTTGGTTATTTTTTGAACTTTTTACCGTTTGAAAACTCCAAATACTGAACGCGAAGATTTGCTTTTTCATGTTCATCATTCTCCCTGGGACTTCTAGCGCAGTCCCCCTAGATCTAGATGGATCGACAGGCAACCTCCTAGGTTGCCTTTTTTTATAAATTCAAATTAGATCAATAGATTATGCTCAACTAAAGAGCACCAGACTGCCCATCATCTCGATGTGTTTGATGACGTTTTACACGGCAAGATGCCCCAACGGCATCTATACTAAAAGGTTAAATTTGCCCCTTTGGCGACGGTTGGCAAAAAAATTTGAATTTTTTACAAGCTTTATTGAACTTATCTGCTACGGGGGACTCTGAATAAGTGAACGGATTAGCGGGTTGGGTAATTTAGCTAACGAATGATTCGGTAAGCGTACCTGGCCCAAGTTACATTGTTCATCATCATCTCCCTTTGGTGACCCTTTAGGTCCCAAGAGCATCGACCTCGCTAGCGCAATGGGGTTTATGACTCGACACTTATTTGATTCATGGCAACCTTTGGTTGCCATTTTTTTGCCTGTTTACTTACTTTCGGGCCCGCCAAGTCGGCGAACCACAGAAAATCTGCTTTTTTCGATTATTTTTTGCAGTGCAGGGAACTAACCCGAAGATGGGGACTCTGAAGAGATGTAACAGATTTTTCATCATTGTTTGTTCATCATCTCCCTTCGAGACCCAATTGGTCTCTGGAGCTTAGAAATTTCGCTAGCGCACAGATTTCTCTCTCCAAATAGATAGTTATGGCAACCCCTTGGGTTGCCATTTTTTTATCCTAAGCCAGCAGTTGCTTGTCTAACTGTACCGACAAAGAGGGGTGATACCCTGCCCTCGCCTTGCTATAGATGCTACGCAACTCCTCAACATAGCCAGCTGCCAGTAACTCGTTGTACAGGGGACGCACAAACTTACCCCGCCCAATCTTCATCAGATAAGCCTCGACAAAGGGCAACACGGGATCGTAATGATTACGTATGGCCACACGATACCAGTCACAGGCGATCTCGGCATTGGTGCTACGGCTAAGATCGAAGCAGCTGTCTAAGTCGATCAATGCCTCTTGTTCCAGCACCTCGGGCAAGCTATTCAGGAAGTATTGCCAGTGATGCACGCGCCAATCGGCAGTATTGTCCTGATTAATTGGCTCACCGGCGAGCCAGGCAGCGCGCAGGATATCGACCTTCTTTAGGCTGTCAGAAGTCGGCGCCACGAACCAGGCCGGCATCCCCTCACCGTAGACCCACTCGAGCAGCTCGGCCTCGGTTAACTTATCACCATGTTGGCTAAGCAGGGTCTGCTTGGCGTATTCGACAAAGGTTTCAGTGGTGATCGCCTGGAAGGCAAAGTGATTCACATACTCGAACAGGAAGCTGTCGAAGGCTTCACGCCCCAGACGACGCTCCAGCTCATGGACAAACATGGAGGCCTTGTCATAGGTGAAACGGTTAAAGGCATCGTTGGGGTCGCCCGCCTGCACATTGGCCGGCAGAGTCTGCGCCGCGAGCGGCATGCTGACCAGCTCCTCCTTGAGGCGACCATATTCCAGCACCACCTCCAGCTCGGCCAGCTCCTTGCCGTACACGGCCTCGACGATGCGGTTGGTGAAATAGGTGGTAAAGCCCTCGTTTAGCCAAAGATCCCGCCAGGTGGCGTTGCTCACCAGGTTGCCCGTCCAGGAGTGCGCCAGCTCGTGGGCGACTGTGGAGACCAGGCTCTTATCGCCGGCAATCAGCGTCGGTGTCATGAAGGCGAGTCTGGGGTTTTCCATGCCGCCAAAGGGAAAACTCGGCGGTAAGATCAGCATGTCGTAGCGATCCCAGGCGTAGGGGCCCAGCAGAGACTCGGCGATCTCAACCATCTTCTCGGTATCTTCAAACTCCTTCACCGCGGCGCCGAGCACCTCAGGCTCGGCATATACGCCGGTGCGCGGGCCGATGGTGCCAAAGTGTAGATCGCCCACGGCAATGGCCAGCAGATGAGTAGGAATCGGCTTTTCCATCTCGAAGCTAAATTCACCGGTTAATGGCGCGTCACCATGGTTCATGGCGCTCATCACGGCGCGCATCCCTTGCGGCACGGTAATTTTTGCATCGAAGGTGATTCTGGCCTTGGGACTATCTTGCAGCGGGATCCAGCTGCGGGCGTTGATGGGCTGAGACTGACTGAACAGAAACGGCAGCTGTTTACCACTGGTCTGCTCCGGCGACAGCCACTGTAAGCCCTGAGCCGAGGGCGAGGTATGATACTTGATTATGATCTGCTTGCTCGGCGCCGTCAGCTCGATGGCCAGGCGCTGACCTCGCACCACATCTTGCTCGTCCAGTCGATAGGCCAAGGCATTACCGGCATCGTCCTGCACGCCGCTAACGCTAAGGTCACGGGTATCTAAGTAGAGGATACGGCAAGCCGGCTCAAGGTAGTCTAGGTTGAGTCGGGCGCTACCGATAAGCTGCCGCGCCGCAAAATCGACCTCAAGGGCCAGGCTTAAATGCGTGACCCGAATTGCATCGACATTGGCAAACGAATGATGGTCTTGTTGATTATCCCACTGCTCTGTCACAAGGAATCCTTTTTTATAATGAAGGGCTAGCGCCATTTTAGTCCCGCAAGCCTGGAATGTCATTGCCGCCTGGCATGTCGTGACCACAGGTAAAGCGAGTCGACTAACTGTCACCTAATCTAGCGGCCTGGAAATTGACTTCAGCGGTTGAAGATGGAACAATTGGGATATTTTATACAAAAATAACAATAAGGAAACCTCTGTGTCCCATTCATCTCTCATGCGTCTCGGTGCGGCGGCTCTGCCCCTGTTGACCAGCTTCGCCCTGCAGGCAGGCGAAACCTCGCCGGTTGCACCATTACAACAAATCTTAAGCCAGAATCACGACTGCAGCCCCACGATCACCATTCGCTCTCAGGCGCTCACCCAGGAGCAGATAACCACGGCCTGCGCCCTGATGCAGAAGCAGGAAGCCAAGTTCCACCAGCTATTTGGCACCCAGGGCAAGCCGGTGGCCAATGACAACAACCAACGCATGCGCGCCAATGTCTATCACAGCCGCGATGACTATACCCGCTATGTGACGGCGCACTTCGACGTGCCCAGCGACAACGGTGGCATGTTCTTAGAAGGGCTGCCCCACCAGCCGGGCAATCAGGCTGAATTTGTCGCCTATGAGCGCGGCGGACAGATCTGGAACCTGGCCCACGAGTATGTGCATTATCTCGACGGCCACTTCAACCTCTACGGCGATTTTTGCGCCTCGCTACACGACTCCCATAGCGCCCCCGAGTATTGCCCCCAGCCCGCGCCGCTATTGCCGCACTTGGTCTGGTGGAGCGAGGGACTGGGGGAATATATCTCTCAAGGGGACGATAACCCGGCGGCCACCGCCATCATCGCCAAGCAGCACTTCGAATTGAGTGAACTATTTAACACCAGCTATGAGCACAACGGCGGCACGGATCGCGTCTATCGCTGGGGCTATCTGGCGGTACGCTTTATGATGGAACACCACAAAGACAAGATAGACACCATGCTGGGCTTTACCCGCAAGGGCGATTACCCCAGATATCAGGCACTGGTAAAGCAGTGGGGCACCAGCATGGATGAGGAATTTCGGGCCTGGCTCAAGCGTCTGAATTCAGAGCAAGCTTCTTAAGAGCTCTTATTCAGGCCAAGCTTCGTAAGGAAAGGCCTGCGTAAGAAAGCCTGCTTAGGACAAGCTCCTCAAACCGCTTATTGGGTATTGCCTTCCCCGTCGCGCGCCAAGAGCCAATAGAGGCCTTGGCTCGCGGTGGTGGGAAAGGCGGTTTCGTGGCGCGCCCCCGCTATGGTTAACACCTCCAGCTCCAGGGCATCTCCTAGCTGTTTGTTAAGATGCTTGCTGAGTTTATCGGCGCCGTCCACCATGTCGTGTAGCATGCCCGCCTTAGCTGGCGTCTCCAATGCCCCGACCGCCAGAAACACCCGTCGCTTCTGCGCCTGTTTAGCCGCCGCCCTCGCCTTCGCCGTCAGGGATAAGATCTGCTCCCCCTTAAACCACACAGAGGGACTGCCCAGCACATAGTGGTCAAACAGATTAGGCCGCTCGAGTAGCAGATAAGCTCCCAGCAAGCCGCCGAGGGAGTTACCGACGAAGGTTAGCTCATTGTCGTTAACCCGGTACCGCCCCGCCACAAAGGGCAAGACCACTGTCTGAAGATAGTCTGCATATTGGCTGGCACCGCCGGTTTCTAGCTTCCAGCCGCTGTCCACAACCTGGGTATAGTCACGCACCCGACTCTGGGGCCCCTTATCCCCCTTGGCATAAGAGAGCCCAACGATGATCGCCTCACGCATCTTGCCGCTATTCATGGGAAAACGCGTCATGCCCGAGACAATCTGAAAGGCATAGGGGGCATCGGCCACATAGATCACCGGATAATGCCTTTCGCTGTCAGACTGATAAGAGCGCGGCAGCTTAACCCAGAGTGGATAGACGCGCTTACTCACGGGATCGGTCAGCTCGAACACAGCGGTGCGGGGGATCTCTACCTTAGGCACTGGCGACGTTGAATTAGACGCTGGCGACGTTGAATTTGGCGCCAGAGAACCGGGCGCCGCTTGTTCGGATACCGCTACCGGAGTGGACGCCTGACTGGCCATAGAGAAGACTAAGAAGATAGCCAGCGATGTGAGCAGATGGAGTAACTTCATGTCAGCGCAATATCCTTATTGATGACGAAAGATGAGTAGTGAGTCAGGCAACAGACTACTTTAGCCGGTGCTAAACATGAAGCTTTTTGTTGATTTAATAAGGTTTTTTAAAAAAGATGAAAATATTTAAGAATTTTTCTGAACTAATCCCGATAAAAGCGCTCTGATAATATGAACAGAATTTGCATCGATTAGTTAATCCAGTGACAGGTCTTAATTAATCATCAGTGTGTTGACCGTTCATCATCATTCCCTTTAGATAGTTTCTAGCGCAACTATCCTTAGATTCCGAATTTGGAACTTAAGCGACCTCATCAGGGTCGCTTTTTTTTATCCTGAATTTACCGATGTTTGTCTTCGAATAAAGGTATTGGCTTTTTAGCTTGTAACCTTTAGTGGCATAGGTTTTTACTTCGCTGATGGTAGCGTTGACCTTCATGGTTTTGAATTGCCTGCGGCAGGCTTATGTGCAAACACATTTGTGACACGGTGAGTGAAGCCTAGCTTCGTGCATACGAACGAGAGGCATGGATGCCGAACTGGCCGTTAGACAAGGATGTTGTTCGAGCACATCCATGAGAGCTCTACCTCGTTATCTGACCTCCACGGACAGAGGGAATGCCAAAAATGTCGGGAACATTTTTGGCCATGCCTCGGAAGGTCACAAATGTGTTTACACCAGTATCTATAGTCTCTTCGATTTAACGTTATTGCACAGCCAAGCTTTAAAAACATTCTTGGGCATTTCCATGTTAGATTTTTATTCTAATCCACTTGGCCCTGATTAATATTTAAATGGGTAACACCGGTCACAGTGGCTGGTCCTTGTTAAGCCTTTCCAGCCTCTTCTTCAAAGATTTCTTTAGCCGCATTTAAAGCATTTATCATAGATGGCAAGCCACCATACAATGCCATCTGAAAAATTACCTCACTAATTTCTCTTTGAGTCACACCAACCTTTAGAGCATTTCTGATGTTTATTCTCAACTGAGGTAAAGTCTGAGCGCCTTGCGCTGTGAGTGCTGCAATGGTGGCAATAAATCTTGTTTTTACATCGAGTCCAGGTCTCGAATATATGCGGCCATAGGCCATTTCAATTAGTGACTCTGAAAACTCAGGGAGTATTCCATCATATCTCTCACTTAGGATTTCTTCGAGCTGAGGGTCAACTTCTCTAACAGCTTTCCTTCCTCTTTCCAGTGCAGAATCCATTACTTCTTCTCCAAACGATATATTAGTTGACTAGGCTTAACGCCGAATTAAGGTGTAAACCATGCAATACCATTCCTTCTGCATACAACCTTAACCACTAAACCTGACGCATATCCAAAATGCCACGCGTGCTGAATCCCTCTTAACCAGTTTGTTAGGTTGCACTGCCGATACATCTAATTGCTTTACAGGGAACTAACCACGTTATCTTTGGAAACCCTTTGATTTTTATATGATGGTATTTTCTCATCGACCAATTCCTTTTCGTTTGAATGATTGTGAGATCTGACCAACAAAAAAATAAACATGGTTTTCCCAACGACCAATAATACAAACCTTCCTGTGTTTCAGCGAAATGACCAAAGCCATCCCATACACTTGATTTTTCTTCCCTTAACAGACCGCTACCAGCCCAGCGCCATTTGGTATTTTTCGGCTTGCTGATTTTATGGGTTTTTATTATGTCTGCAATTCCTTCGATCCTTCTCCATCCCTGGGACATCACAAACCAATAAAAAAACAAAAAGGCTAAAACTAAGATCCAGAACATCAGTTACCTTTAGCAACCTAACGCTGGCTATCAGGGGCAAATTTGGAGCGTAGCGGAAAATTAGTCCCTTGCATGGCTTTGTTATGTACGACGTTCATTTGAACTCATCATTTAGCAACAACATGGCCGCAGCAGTGGCATTGATCGAGTACATTGCTATATTTTCAGACACTATCTTGGACTGTGTTCCTCCGCCATGTGATGTACTCAGGCGGTTCCTCAGTGTTGCAATCAAGATGAGTGGCTGCTCCCAGAATGAATCCAAGTTCGATCCACCCATCAGCGCCTTGAGCAGTGTAGATGCGGTGTCCGTTTGCTTGTATGCAACTGACTTTCGCATACACAGCACTTTCATAACGCTCTCGAAGCTGCTGCAGCATTTCGTTAGGCAATCCCCGAAATCCTGCTTTCTGAAATCTTCCAGGGCATTCAAGAACTCTGTATTTGCTTGGTGGAACTCTTTTCCCTTAAGCAAGGTTAGTGCCGGTTCAATGGCGGTCTTGTGTAGAGCTTCGCTGTCTTTCCTAATGATCTGGGGATAACTGCCGATCCTTGTGGCCATCGTCGGAGTTCCATAAAGCGAAGATTGAAATTCCTCTAAGGTATAACCAGTAAGGTGGTACGGTAACTTGTCAACTCTAAAAAAATCGTTGATCCCTTCTATTTGTAGTGGTCAACTAAAATTGGCCACGGTTTTGTATTCAAGCCAGTATCTTCGCTCTGACTCATTGGGTGTCAGCCCACCGTTATATTGATGTGGTCTCAGCTGACTGTAA
>NZ_JAKIKY010000002.1 GCF_023349185.1 Shewanella aquimarina
GCCAGTGCCAGTGCCAGTGCCAGTGCCAGTGCCAGTGCCAGTGCCAGTGCCAGTGCCAGTGCCAGTGCCAGTGCCAGTGCCAGTGCCAGTGCCAGTGCCAGTGCCAGTGCCAGTGCCTGTCAGCGAGACCTGTGGGTCGGTAGTGGGGCGGTCAGTTGTTGGATGCTGAGTGCCTGTTTGCTGTGTGCTTGGAAGCTGTGTCGAGCCCGTGTTCGGTAGTTGTGGCTTGTGAGTTGGCGTCTCGTTGGTGGTTAGGGTCACCTGAAAGGCGGGCAGGGTGCCGCTTGAGGTGAGTGCATGGGCGAGGGGCGTCAGACTTGGGGGCTGTGCTGTGCCTTTTTCGAAGCCGCTAAACTCCTCTATTCCCGTGGTCTGCGCCGCGCGGTGGGCCAGTTTGTTTTGCGGCTGCGCCGCATTTGCTTGTGCTTCTGACGTTTGAGTTTCTTGTGCCAGCGCTTTTTGTGACTGAAGCTCTTGAGATGGGTTTTCCTGTGGCTGCGCCGCTGACGTTATCTTATCGTCTAATTCTGTTGAGCTTGGTGTCTGATCGCCCTGAACCATTGGGCCCAGAACTGCACTATTTGCCAGATCTGCGTCTAGTTGCTCTGGCTCTGACTCTGGTTCTGGTATTGGCTCTGGCTCTGCGCCTGCGCTGGCGGCAGTGTGCCAAGGCTTCTCCGCCACCAGATCTTGATTAAATCGGCTCGATGTCTTGCCGTCCCGGTACTCTTCGGCCTTGAGCTGCTCGACCGCCTTGTCTTGCGCCCTGGCGAGACGTTTCGCCTCGCGTTCACGTCGCTGAGCCTCTGTTAACTGCTCCTGCTCGCTCGCTGGCTGCGAATTGGTTTGCGGCTTAGCCTGATTCCTAGCCTGACTAGATTCGTCTTGAGGCGGCTTGTTGGGGCGCTTATCTTGGCTCATGGCGTTCTCCTAACGTTCACCAAAGGCTTCGGTCACATTGGTAAATACGGGTTTCCACAGGTATTGGAAGACAGTTTTGTCGCCTGTCACTATGTCGGCTTCCCCAGTCATGCCGGGAATCAACGCCAGCTTATCGGGTTGGTCGCCGAAGTAAGGTTTGTCGATGGCGATCTGTACCTTGTAGAAGACGCCGCCCTTCTCGTCTGCGTCTGTGCTGGGGGAGATCTTCTTCACCAGCCCATCAATGGCGCCATAGCGGCTGTAATCGAAGGCATCTATCTTGATGCGAGCTTTCTGTCCGACGGTGACGAAGCCTATGTCTCTAGGGGACAGCTTGGCCTCCAGTAGCGCTGTTGGAGTGGTGGGGACGATTACTGCGACTGTACCGCCCGGTTGGATCACGCTACCCGCCGAGTTGTTGGGGATAGATTGAATGATGCCATCCACCGGCGAGGTAACCCGGTTCTGTTGCACCTGGGAGTCAGAGGATTTGAGTCTCGCTATGATGCCCAGCAGCTCTGCCTGGGCGTCGGTGCGTTTCTCGCCTACCTCGTTGAAGAGGCTTGCCTGCTTCTGGGCCAGCTGTTTCTCTTGATTGTCGATATTGCGTTTCAGTACGCTACTACGTCCCTCCAAGACTTTGAGTTCTCGGATATAGGAATCAAGTTTTTGTTGTGATTCCATCATCCTGAGCTTAGAGACTGCCTGTTGCTCCTTGACCGAGTTCATCATCTTGAGGGTTTGTTCCACCGAGCGGATCTGATCTTTGAGCGGGGTGATTTCCTGCTCGACACTGGCCAACTCTGCCTCAGACTTAGCCACGTCAGATTCGGACAGGGCGATAATTGCCTGTTTCTCCTGATTCATACGTGCCAGGGCATTGATGTGCTGGGCCACTAGGGCGGGAAAGGCAAGCTGATAGGCTTCGAAGTCTGCTTCTCGCTCTTCGAGGAAGGCATTGTATCTCTCTATCTTCAGCTCCAGGTTGGCCTGCTTGCTTTGAAGCTCCTCTTTGAGAGCCTGGCTGTCGGTGGCGACAAAGTTGGCGATCAGGTCACCCTTCTTGACTAGGTCTCCCTCGGCGACGGCGATCGATGCCAGGGTACCGCCGGTCTGGCTCTGGATCACCTGCCTGTGTCCCAGTGGCACCACCTGGCCTTTGGCCTTGGCTATCTCTTCTATGTTGGTGAAGATAGACCAAATCAGCAGAATGAAGACGGCCGTGGCGATAAAGAAGGTGATGCGACGAATGGCGCGTTTCTCGGCGGGCGCCTCGACGGCCTCGGTAAATTCGTGTTCAGGCCAGGATTGCTGAGTGAGTTTGTTATCATTCATTTTGTGAGGCCTCCATGCTGGGGGTTGGGTCCTGATTGGTTGCACTTTGTGTCGTCACACCGTCTTGGTTAGGCAGCGGACCTGCGTAGACTACTGTGCCCTTGTCGAGGATCACCACCTTGTCCGCCTGCTGAATGAGCGAATGGTCATGTGTGGTGAATAGGATTGTGGTTTTGCCCTTGAGGTTTCTCAGGGTCTTGATAAAGGCCTGTCTGGCAAAAGGGTTTCGATTGGCTATCGGTTCATCCATCACCAGCAGGGGGGAGCCTTTCAACAGGGCTCTTGCCAGGCTGATATAGCTGCTCTCTACCGCAGAGAACATGCTGGTGCCGCGGGAGAAGAGGTTGGCATCTATGTTCTGTTTCAGCGCCTGCAGCAGCGAGGCGCCGCCGGCATCGGTAATAGCCTGCTTAAGCTCTTCGTCGCTGGCCTCTGGCTTGGCCAGGCGCAGGTTGTCCGCCAGGGTGCCGGGTAAGAGCTCGCTGTTGGTGGGGCTGTAGGCGGCCCACTGACGGAAGATCTCAGGGTCGAACTGCTTCAGGTTCTTGCCATTGACGGTGACGAAACCGGCCTGGGGCTCGATAACCCCTATGGTGGCGAGTAGCAGCGAGGTCTTGCCGCTACCGTTAGGGCCTATGATGGCCACCGTTTCGCCTGCTTCTATATCGAGTGTGACGCCTGAAAGTGCTGGCTCACTGTCGCCGCTGTATCTAAGGGTGACGTGTTTGAAGGAGAGCGTTGGTGCTTTGTTAAGGTCCGGTGAGTCGAGTCTGAGTTCATTGAACTCTGTTGTGACCGCCATGAAACGATCGAATTGGTCGATCGCTCCCTTGAGTAGTGTAAATTTTTGTCGCGAGGCGAAAGCCAGTTGCGCTGGCCCTGTGATCCGCCAGATTAGCATCACGCAGGCGATTAGTGCCCCTGGGGTGATGCTCTGGTTGAGCACCAGGAAGATGCCGGTAAATACTGTGGCGAGAGCGGTAAACAGCCCCATGGCATGAGCCACCGCTGCGTTGAGTCCCGCGCGCTTGCTGTAGAGAAAGTTCTGCCGGCAATTTTCCCGGGCGCGGCGCATAAATTGCTCGTACCAGGCGCCGCTCTCGCCTGCACTCTTTAGTGGTAGCAGATGAGTCGAGAGTTCGTTGAGGCTGTTCTGATACTCGCCGCTGATGGTGGGTGCGGCGGCCTGGGTAAACCTGTCCAGCGCCTTCATCACCAGGTAGAAGATCAGCAACATGGCCAGCGGCACCAACACCAGAAAACCACTCAATAGAGTGATGGCGACCAGAGCGATGAGGGTAAAGGGCAGATCGATGAGGCCAGCGCCGCCAGGGCCAGCCACTAGACTGCGCACCTTCTCGGCGTTGCGCATCCGAGCTAGATGACTGGAGAGTCCTACACGCGAGAGTAGGCCAAGGGGCATACTCAGCAGACGATTGAAGGTGATGCCAGAAAGATCCCTGGCGAAACGATTGCTGACATTGGCCAAAGCCTGTGCTCTAAGCAGCCTACTGGCGACAAATATCCCCAGGGCTAGTGCAGCCCCTAGGGCGATGCTTGGCAGGATCTGCGGCGCCTGACCACCGATGACTCTGTCGTACACCGCCATGGTAAAGAGGGGGATGGCCAATCCGCCGAGACTGGAGAGCAGGCTCAGCCAGAAGATGGGGTGATACCAAGGCCTGAGCTTAGCTAGATGGGAGGCAAAGACGCTGCTGTTTCGGCTCTGGGCCGGTAGACTCTCGACCAGAAACACATGGCCGACGCTCGGCAGTTTGTCGAGTGCGAGCCATTGATTATCTTGGCTTAAGTATTGAAAACTGTGATTACTGCGCCGCGCTACCATAGGCTCGTCATCCTGTGGCAGCAAGATGAAGGGGTAGACGCTGTGGACCAAGAGGTTAGTGTCTAGTGCCTGTACTTTTATTCCCACATGATGTTTCTTCAGCAAAACATAGGCTTCTAGGTGGGTTAGCCTGTCGTTGAGATCGCTCTTGTCGATGTTGCTGGCCTGCACGCTAAGGCCTAGCTGATGGAACAGGTCGATCAGCAGTGACTTAGGTAGATGTATCGGATCCAGGGGCTGCTTCATTAGTGCTCTCCTCCTTGAACTTGGCTGACTAGCTCGCCCTGCTCGCCGAGAGCGATCTGCATGTCACTCAGTGCTGCTACCTCGTCAAAATAGGAGGCGATGACAACCGTCATCTGCCCGCGCCGCTCGGCTAACACCTGCAGCAGACGGCTCTGAGAGTCGGCATCTAGTGAAACCATGGGCTCGTCCAGCAACAGGATAGATGGGGATTGTGCCAGGGCTCGCACCAAGGCGATCAGCTTGATAGCCCCCTTGTTGAGCACCTGGTTTTCATTGCTGCCAACCTGGGTCTGATAACCTGCCGGCAGCTGCGCTAGGGTGGCTGATAGGCCGAGTTGGTCGGCGATCACCATGGCACTCGCCTCACGCTCGCGACGAAACAGCGTCATATTCTCTAAGATGGTACCGCTGAAGAGGCTGGCCCAGGGAGGGACGTAGCAGATAGACTGACGGTACTCGAAGTCGTCGTGATCCTGCTGCGGCACACCCGCGATGGCTATCTGCCCGCTATCTAGCTGGTGAAAGGCGCCTATGGTGCTCAGTAGCAGGCTGGCATGTGTCATGGGGTTGGAGGTAACGGTGGCGATGCTGCCTGCGGGTATGGTGAGGCTGATGTTGTCGAGCTGGGCGCTGGTCTTTTCGGCGCAGATACTCTCCAAACGGATAGGGCCTAGGGGCAGCTTTTCTTGATAGCGGGTCTGGCCGTTAAAGGTTTCCTGAGGCGTTGCGATCAAAGCATTGACCTGATCCATCGCCTCCTTGGCACTGACATATTTGGCCCTCAGGCTGCCGATGGCGCTTAAGGGAGCGACGGCGCGACCAGCCAGGATGGAACAGGCCGCCAAGCCACCTGTGGTCAGGTTACCGTTAAGTACCTCAAAACAGCCAATCATTACCAGGCACAGGGTGGTGGCCTGGGCGGTGCCCTGGATCAGTTCCTGAAGTTTCGCCGACAACCAGTCGACCTCCTCTTGCTGAGCCAGACGTTGATGATTGATCTTCTTATAGGCGTAGGTCATGCGGGACTCAAGCGCCATTGCCTTGGTGGTGGTGAGACCGGAGAGCACCAGCATCAACAGACGGGTACGTTCATCCTGACTCAGACTCAGTTCCTTGGTGGCGAGAGAGAGCTTCTGTCCGAGTTGCCATACTCTTATGCCAGCGATTAGCCAGACCAGTAGGGGGATAAATACCAGAGGTCCACCTATGTAGGCGACTAAAGCAAGGAAGATAACCACGAAAGGAAAATCCATCAGTGCGACGGCGGCTTGTCCAGAATAGATGTCGCGCATCGCCGCTATGCTGTGAATGCCGTGGGAGATCTTGCCTGTCCCTAAGTTTTCTATGTGATGATAATCGGCATTGAGCAGGCGTTTAACCACCCGGGTGATGGTGTGCAGTTCATAGTTGGCCGCCGAGGCGCCGAGTAGCCAGCTGCGGGCGTATCTGAGTATCAGCTCCAGCAGGATGGCGATGGCAACTCCAATTACAAGAACCGTTGCTGTACCATGCGCCTCGTTGGGCAGGATACGATCGTAGATCTGTAACATGGTGAAAGGCAGGGCGAGTGAAAGCAGATTGATAAACACAGAGGCCAGGAGCAGTTCGTTGAACGATTGATTCTGTGCGAGCAAACGAAAGGTTTTAACCATCTATGTTGTCCCTTGGAATAATTAGTGATTAAACAAGAGTGTAGTTCAAAGTTGCTATAACCAAAGCTAGCAGCTTGTTTTCATTTTAGATATAAGACAAATTTCTACTCTTGTTACTGTTTTTCTCTCAACTCAAGCCAACTTTTACCTTTGCTTAACAGGTGTACGTCGCGTTGATGCATTTAGGTTCACTTGGATGTAAATAAACTAACCCATCTAATACTTGGTTCCATTTTAGTTACCCGTGATTGAGTAAGGGTTCTACTTGCGTTGAAGTGGATTAGGAGCTCCTATTCTCTATGGATAAGGTGAAATTAAGGTGAGGGCTAAAAAAAGAGGTCTGGCGAACCAGACCTCTTTGCTGCAGGGAGATGACGATGGGAAAACTATTTAGCGTGTTTAGGGCCTTTCTTGTTCTTCATTGGATCGCCGTCGTAGCCTAAGGCTTGCCAGTCTAAACGTGTGCCCTTGTTGTGGCAGTCGTTACATTTGAGCGCCTGATCTTTTGGTGAAACCATGTGGTTGATACGCCACCACATCTCGGTTTCGGCAAAACCATGCTCGCCACTGTACTTAATGCCTTGCTGGGCCAGTGCCTGGTTAGCCTCCATGCCGAGCTTGGCGGCCTTATCCCAGTCGAACTCTTTCCAGTAACCACCCTTGCCATAGACCTTGGCGGTCACGAAGATGTTCTGCTTCTTGTCGTAGATCTGCTTGCCGCGATGTACCTTGAATGGGTAGATCTTGGCAGTCTTGTCAGCGATATCACCTAGTGGCGTGGTGAGCTTCGTGACCTTAGTCGGATCCATCTTGTCACCCACCATGTAGGCATCGGCCTTGCCGTTGTACCAGGCGTATTCCGGCTTAACCATCTTGCCCCAGACGAAGCTGCCTTTCTTCTTCATGAAGGTGTGCTTGCCATACTCGTCGACAGTCTCCTCTTGATCGCTACCGGCGGTAGACCAATCCCAGCTCATCTTAGTGGGTTCGTTGCGGGCGAAGAAAGGAATATGACAGGTCTGACAGGCGACGCTGGCGGTGTGGGTGTTGAGACGCTTGTTGGCGTGTGGCGCGCTATCGTGGCAGTTTTCACAGCCAATATCGTTGTCGCCGCCTGGCGATACGCCCATGGCATTACCCGTGATCTGGTGCTGCTCTGTGGTGTGACAGGTCTGGCACTGGAAGTCATTGCCGTCGGTATCCATGTGTATGTCGGTCGCCTTGTCGGGATAGGCCATAGAGGAGTCGAGATCCCCATGCTTGACCGCGTCGCCGCCACCACCATAGAAGTGGCAGGTACCGCAGTTGTCACGTACCGGCATGCCGACATTCTGTGCCACGCGCTCCAGGTTGACCTTGGCCAGGGCCTCGCCGGCACCGGCGGGATCCTTGATATAGGTACCTGTGGTGTCGTGACAAACCAGACAGTCGACCTTGGTCATGTCGCTAAAGTCGAAGCTGTTGTCTTTCCAGCCGTAGCCAGCGTGACAACTGGTACATCTGGGCTCGTTACCCGCAATCGAGGTACAGAAGTTGTTGATGGCGTTTTTCTTACCGCGTTTTACCGTGCGGCCGGGGAGCTTCTGTTCCAGTTCCCAGGTCCAGTGAGACGACTTCATGAAGTCTTTGGCGTGATCTTCATGACATTCGATACACTGTTCGGTCACTTGAGAGCCCTGGGTAAAGGGGCCTTGAATGGCTTCCTTATGGGGGTTATCGGCGACGGCATTGAGGCTGGCCAGGCCGAAAACTCCGGCGGCAAACATCGCCGTGAGAGAAAGTGAGTGTTTCATGGTGCATTCCCTACCCCCGGCCGCAGCCGGGGGAGATATTTTAATTAGAAGTTGACGACGAGTGAGGCGTTGAGGTCATAGGCGGTATCGACCACAGGCAACATGGAGAAAGCAGAACCATTGATCACGTCATCCACTTTTTGCGG
The DNA here is from genome assembly GCF_023349185.1 of Shewanella aquimarina. Taxonomy (GTDB): domain Bacteria; phylum Pseudomonadota; class Gammaproteobacteria; order Enterobacterales; family Shewanellaceae; genus Shewanella; species Shewanella aquimarina. The sequence goes on from NZ_JAKIKY010000002.1 coordinate 7,940, forward strand.
TGCGCCCACTGGAGTGCCACTGCCGGTATATTCGTAGTCGTAATAGAGACCGGCGAGCTTGATAAACATCCTAGGGTTGATATCAAACATATAGTAGGCTTCGGCGACATGACCGCGTGTGGCCAGCTTGCTGCCGATAGGGTCGTCCTGGGCCTGAGTAAATGGGGTCCAGTACTTGGAACCATAGTTGTATTCCAGACCGAACTTGCCGTATGGCGCGGGAACCTGAATACCCACATAGATACCGTAACCATCTTTGGTGTCGGCTTCGTCGGCGGCGCTAGGCATCATGATGATCTCGCTGCCGTCGGCGTTGAGTTGTGCCTCGAAGACCGCATCACTGAGCATGCCACCAAACATACCGGCGTTACCGTTGCCTTCGGCGCGGGTCCAGCCGAATGAGGCGAAGGCCTTGAAGTCTTCATCGCTCTCGTAGGCGTAGCCTATGCCACCCAGGTACATGTCGCCGATCACGCCGCTAGGCTGTACTCGGGTCTGGAAGTTGAAGTTGCTGAACTTCTGCATGTCTTGGTACATGGTCGGTGCGAAGATGCCGGCCAGCTGTGTCGGGAAGGCCATGGTGCCCTTGAAGCCGTCGTTGATATCTTTGGCGCCAAACAGGGTGATTTGCAGGAAGTGGTTGCCGTCGTTGATGGCATCTATGTTAAAGCCGCCCAGGTGGGTGTCTTTGGTGACGATATCGCCAAACATCTCACCGTTGCCCCACTGTGACTCGAAGCCCTGGCCATAACAGAAACGCACCACTTGACCGTCGATACCAGTGATCTCGCCCAGTTTGTAGCCCAGTGTCAGACCATCGAAGTTGAAGTTAACCAGATGGCCCGATGGCGTGCCGCCACGCATCTCATTTTCACGGTATTGGGTTGGTGGGCCATAGGTTGAAGGACGGCGACCGATAGATAGGTAGGTTTTTGAACCACCAATGTTTTTCCAGTCGAAGTAGGCGCGTTCTACGCGGAGCCAGTCACCGCTGGTGTTACCACTGTTGGTGCCATCCATGGTGAATGAACGCCAGGAATCGAACACCTGCACGCCGGTAGAGTCTCCCCAGTTTTTATACATACTGAGACGACCGGCGAAGTTGACGTTATCCCATACCTTGGCCTTGAGGTTTAGTCTCAGGCGTGTGGTGTAGAAGATGTCGTTGTTGATGTCCTGAGTGGTCTTGGGCGCCAAGACGTAGGGCATCACGCCTTGCAGCATACCACTCTGGAAGGCGGCGGCCAGATCCGGGTTGGCCTGCATCATCTGTCCCAAGGGGGAGGCGGGATCGTTGGGCATACCAAAGGCACCAGACATGGCTTTTGCACCAAAATCATTGAAGTCTACCTTGATTGCAGGGTTCCAGGTGACATTTTGATAGTGCAATGAATGGGCCTTGGTACGGAAATCTCCAGTGAGTTGAATTCTATCGAGCGCACTATGACGTTCGTTTTTGTCAACACGACTGTTGATGTCTTCAATCTCTTCGGTGAGATCGGCAAGCTGTTGTTTAAGCTCGGCTAGTTTTTGTGCATCACTATCGGCGGCATAGGCTGAGCCAGAGATGGCGAGTGCATTTGCGATGAGTATGGATAGTAGAGTACGCATGTGAATCTCTCCTTATGCGCTCGTTGGGGTTGTTGACGAGCGCACCGATAACAAGTCCGTGGTTAACCGCATGTCTGTGGCTGATCTGAGTCGGCCGCATGGTCATAGAGGAACTGTTGGATGTCTAAACGATCCTTTTCAGAGAGCTTCTCGAAGACTTCCGGCTTTACTTTATGCATGTCACGTTTGAAGTAACGATCCCATTGGCTCATGGTCTTGCTCATAGGGGTCAGTTCACCGGCGGCATCGCCCTTGCTGTGGCAGGCTTTGCATTCTTTTTTATACAGGTGTTTCCCTTTCTTAGGGTTACCACCGTCGACGGCGTAGGCTTGTCCGCCAACTGTGAAGGCGAGGAGTAAGCATGTAGCTATTTTGGCAACGTTTTTCATCATCATTTTCCTTAATCGCTACTCTGAGCGATTTATTAACCTGAAACAAAATGCTTGTTTCTTGTTGGAAAATTTACCAAAAGGGAGTAGTTGTAAACTTGATGTTGATCACTTTCATGAAAAAAATCTAATTGATAAAAATATCATGGATATAAATCTAATGAATATTTTGTAATATGTTGAAATTTAATAATTTTATGTTCTTGCGGTTGGCGTGCGGTGTTCCTGTAATCGCTATAAAAGTACCTAGTTAGATCACATTTTATTACTTAAGCTATCTCTAAATGGGTATTCTTGGCTGTGTTTGTATTGCATAGGCGCCGGTTTAGGGGGGAGGGGCGCCTACCGAATCGACAGGATTTATATGTGTGGGTAGGGGCGACTAAATAATTTGAAAAAAAGTGTTTAAACCTCAGGTTTGGAGAGCACTTTTTTGTCGTCTTAGTCTATCTTTAAAGACGACTCGGGTAGCTTCCTGAGCGAGAACAAAAATAATGAACAGGGTGAATAAGATGAAATACCTTAGCTTGGTCATCGCGGTGTTATTGTCTGGTAGTGCCTCTCTGGCGTCTGCCGCTTCTCTCTACAACGAGGCTCGTAGTGATGCCATGGGCGGAACCGGGGTGGCAGCCTCTAACCGTGAAGGTGCCGCCTTTATCAACCCCGCCTTATTAGCCATTCATGCGCCCAAGTATTCCGGCGGCGCGGTGATGTTGCCCGTACTCGGTGCCGAGGTTGCAGATGTCGATAACCTGACCGACAAGTTCGATGCCCTGCAGGACTCCTATGACGGCCTAGAGGCGGCCATCAATGCCAGTGATGTGGCGGGCATTACCAATTATCGCGACATGCTGGTTGCCGATCTTAGATCCCTCGATGGTGAAAATGCCTATGCCAGCGTGGGCCTGGGGTTTTCTGTGGTCTTGCCAACCAAGCGTATGCCCATGTCTATTTTTTATAAGACCTATATCGATGCGGTGAGTGTGGCGGTGATCGAGGAGAGTGATATCGATACCCTGACCGATTTGGATCCCAACAACCCGCCTCAGGTGACAGATCTCGACTCTCAAGGAGCCGTGGTTGCCGGGGCTATTTCAGAGATCGGGGTTGCCTTGAGCTTCCCGCTGTCGATTGTGAACATGCCGGTGGCCGTCGGTATTTCCCCCAAGCTGCAGCGTATCGATACCTATAACTATGTGGTGAGTGCCAACAACTTCGATGCCGATGATTTTGATGACAGTAAGTATCGCAACGATGATACCGTGGCAAACTTGGATATTGGCGTTGCCATTCAGCCCATGGATGGTATGACTCTGGGCTTGTCTGGCCGCAATCTGGTGAGTCAGAAAGTTGATACCGTGGAGGCTTTGGGACGTCAGTTTACCTATCGGGTCGAGGCCTTATATACCTTAGGTGTTGCCTATGACTGGGACAATTTCAGCCTGACCACAGATGTGGATCTCAATAGTCATAAACGTTTCGATGAGATAGGTGAAACTCAATACTGGCGTCTGGGCGGCGAGATGCGGGCGACCGATTGGCTGGCATTGCGTGTCGGCTATCGCCACGATATGAAAGATACCAGCAGCAACCTCTATACCCTGGGCACAGGCTTTACCATAGGCCGCTCCTTTAATCTGGATCTCACCGGTCTGGTGGGCACAGATGACGCCGTGGGCGGGGTGATTCAGACCTCCTATCATTTCTAGGGATAGGTTTTTTAGCTGAAACAAGAAGGCCGGCTGTAATGTCGGCCTTCTCTTTATCCTAGAGGAGTTACAGCAGGGCGCTTAAGGACTTGGCGGCCAGCAGGATGGCGCTCAGACTACAGAGCACCAGGGTCATGAGGCGGGTCTTGTTCTTGTCTATGCGCCCCACCAGGCGATTGGCCACCAGGTAACCGAGCAGCACTGAGGGAAGCAGCAGCGCCGAGCAGTAGAAGTGATGCAGGGTCAGCAGACCGGTGAGTCCCAGAATCACTATAGCGATAGTGGAGCTGAAGATGAAGAAGGCCGATAGGGCCGCGCGAAACTGCTTAGCATCTTTGCCCGAGAGCAGTATGGCCAGCGGCGGTCCGCCGATGGCGGCGATGTTGCCGAAGATGCCGGAGATCACCCCGGCGATAAACAGGCTGCGACGGTTAACCACCAGGTTGAGCCGCAGCAGGCTGAGCAGTACGGCGATGGCCACGATGATGGCGATGGTCATTCCCAGCACGGCTTGAGGCGCGACCAATAGCAGGCCTGCACCGATGAAGCCGCCGGGGATGCGTCCCAGCAAGGCATACTGTAGGCCGTTGAATTCCAGGGCGCCACGCTCGCGCAGCAGGGTCAGCATAGCGATAGAGAAGCCCATCAGAATGACGGGGCCCGGCACCAGTGACGGCTCGATAAGATAGAGCAGCGGTGCGGCGACGACCGCCATGCCGAAACCGATCAGGCTCTGGGTGAGGGCGCCGACGAAGACGATAAGCGAGGCTAGCGCCAGAATATGAGGATCGAGCGGAAGTGCAGGCACTGCAATGTTCCAGGCTAAGGTTGAAAACTAAAAGAGGGACCGCCTAGCGATCCCTCTATCGATTCGTGTGTGAGTGGATTACTCCATCTCTTCCCACTCTATGCCCATCTCTGTCATCAGACGTTTGACTTCGGCTGGGATGCTATCTGGCTTGTCTTTAGACAGGTCATCGTCTTGGGGGAGTGGTTGACCGGTGTAGGCGTGCAGGAAAGCCTCGCACAGCAGCTCGCTGTTAGTGGCGTGACGCAAGTTGTTGACCTGGCGCCGGGTGCGCTCGTCGGTTAACACCTTAAGCACCTTTAGAGGAATAGAGACAGTGATCTTCTTTACCTGCTCATTCTTCTTACCATGTTCAGCATAGGGGCTGATATAATCGCCATTCCACTCAGTCATTGACTCACCTGTAAATTCTAAAATTCGGTGCAGATTTTAAACCCTTACAAATTACAGTCAAATTATTGCCTCGAATTTTTGGTAAATGCAAATAGATTTCTAAATGTTTGGACGTCTAAACGTCTAAAAGTTGTTGACGCTCACTATCTGCTTAGGTACATTTAGACGTCCAGACATCTCTTTTGTCTAAGATGCCTGCCCAGATCCATATTGAGGAGTTGAAGATGACAGCGCGTAAACTAGCCACCGCCGCCGTACGACGAGGCATAGAGTCAGACACTCAGCACGGTGCCGTGGTGCCGCCTATCTATCTGTCGACAAACTACTCGTTTGAAGGGCATCAGCAGCCGCGGGATTTCGATTACAGCCGTTCCGGCAACCCGACCCGTTCTATTCTGGGGGAGGCGATTGCCGAGCTGGAACAAGGGGCGACCGGCGTGGTGACCTGCACCGGCATGGCGGCCATCACACTGGTGACCAGCCTGCTTGGGCCGGAGGATCTACTGGTGGTGCCTCACGATTGCTATGGCGGCAGCTATCGACTCTTCACCAATTTGGCCAAGAAGGGTGCCTTTAGGCTCCTGGTGGTGGATCAAACCGACGAGCGTGCGCTTGAGCAGGCACTGACCCAGTCTCCTAAGATGGTGTGGCTGGAGACCCCCTCTAACCCGCTGCTGAGAGTGGTGGATATTCAGGCCATCGCCCAGGCGAGCCACAAGGTGGACGCTCAGGTGGTGGTGGACAACACCTTCCTCTCTCCCGTTTTACAACAGCCACTGCTGCTGGGGGCCGACATTGTGGTGCACTCGACCACTAAATATATCAATGGCCATAGCGATGTGGTGGGCGGCGCCGTGGTGGCGAAAGACCCTGAGGTGGGTGAGCTACTGCACTGGTGGTCGAACACCCTAGGTCTCACCGGGTCGGCCTTCGACAGTTACCTGACTCTGAGGGGGCTGAGAACCCTGGCGGTGCGCATTCGTGAACACCAAGCCAACGCTCAGAAGGTATTGGCACTGCTTTGTGACCACAAGGCGGTGGAAAAAGTGTATTATCCGGGGCTTGCCGAGCATCCTGGCCATGAAATTGCGGCCAGACAGCAGAAGGGCTTCGGCGCTATGCTGAGTTTTGAGCTAAAAGGTGGCGAATCGGCACTCGTTGCCTTTTTAGATGCGTTACAATACTTCTCGGTAGCCGAGAGTCTGGGAGGCGTTGAGAGTCTGGTGGCGGTGCCCGCGACCATGACCCATAGAGCCATGGACCCAGAGGCACGCCGCGAGGCGGGCGTGAAAGATACCCTGATCCGTTTGTCAGTGGGCATAGAAGATGGCGAGGATCTGGTGGCAGATATTCTTGCGGGTTTAGAAGCGGCTATCGCGGTAAGTAGTTAAAGGGTTTGAGGAGCAGATAATGACACGATGTCATTTGCATAAGTTTGGTGGTTCTAGTTTAGCGGATGCAGATTGTTACCGCCGCGTCGCCCACATTTTACTGACCCATGGCCACAGCGATGATCTTATCGTGGTGTCGGCCGCGGGCAAGAGCACCAATTTCCTATATCGCCTGCTGGAGCTGTGCGACACAGATCAGCTGTGGCAGGAAGAGTTACAGGTGCTGGTGAGTTACCAGCAGAATCTGATCGAGCAGCTGCTCTCCAACGAGCAGGCCCGTAGCCTGAGAGAGCGCCTGGCTACCGACAAGTCGCAACTTAGCAGCCTGTTGTCGCTCGATGAACTTAACGACTATCAACGTAACCAGGTGGTGAGTTTCGGCGAGCGCTGGTCTTCGCGTCTGCTGGCGGCGCTGCTGCGTGAGTCTGGCGTGGCGGCGCTTGATGTCGATGCCCGCACCCTCCTGGTCGCCGATGAAGGCGCCGTGCCGCAGATCCGCCTTGGCGAGTCGCGCCAGAAGGTGCAGGCGCTGCTCGAGGCCCATCCTCAGGAGCGTCTGGTGATCACTGGCTTTATCTGCGCCAACGAGCAGGGAGATACCCTATTGCTCGGCCGTAACGGCTCAGATTTTAGTGCCACCTTGCTAGCCAGCCTGGCCGATATCGAACGTGTCACCATCTGGACAGATGTTGAGGGGGTGTTTAACGCCGACCCTAACCGAATCAACGATGCCAAGTTGCTCAAGAGCATGTCGCTCACCGAGGCGAACCGCCTGGCGCACCTTGGTTCTCCGGTGCTGCATAATCGCACTCTGCAGCCGCTATTCGATACCGAAGTGAGCCTGGCGGTGCGTTCAAGCTACGCACCCCATACAGACTTTACCCTGATCGCCCCTAAGAGCTCTTCGGCCAGCGCCCCAGTGGTGACTAGCCTCTCCAGCGTCAGCCTGTTTAGCCTGACCATAGGGGTCGAGCTGCCGCAGCTGCTGGCCTGTTTTGCCCAGGCCGGCCTGACGCCGCTGGCCTATTGGTCGCTGGCTCATGGCCGTGCCGAGCTGGCCTTTACCCATGAAAATCAGAAGCAGGCCCAGGCCATCTTCGAGGCCAAACGCAGCGAGCTGGGCATAGACGAGTTACAGCTTCGTGACGATCTCGGCCTGGTGGCTCTGGTGAGCGCCGATGCCAGCCTCTATCGCCGCGGCTTCTCGCGCCTGCTGAGCCGTGAGGCCCATCCTCTGTGTAACGATGGCCTGAGTCTGGTGACCCTGGTGCCAAAGGCGCAGGTGAACCTGTTGACCCAGAAGGTGCATAGACGCTGCGCCGGTCCGCGTAAGCGTATCGGTGTGCTGTTGCTGGGCATAGGCAACATAGGCGAAGCCTGGATCGATCTCTTCAAGCGTGCCCGTCCCGTGCTCAATAAGGAGCTGGAGGTCAGCGTCGAGTTGGTGGGACTGCTGAGTTCGAAGAAGGCCCTGCTCAGCGAGACTGATATCGATCTTAACAGCTGGCAACAGGCGTTCGAGGAGCGGGGCACGGCTTGGCAGTACTCCCATCTGTTCGAGCAGTTGCAGGCGCTAAATTGCGATGAGTTGATCGCCCTGGACATCAGCGCCAGCGCCGATCTCACCCTGCAGTACCCCGAATTCTTTGCCCGCGGTATCCATATCGTCAGCGCTAACAAGCTGGCGGGTTCTGGGCCGCTGGCCTTTTACCAGGAGCTAAAACAGCAACTGGGCAATCGTCGTCTCTTCTGGCGCTACAACGCCAGCTGCGGCGCAGGATTACCTGTGCAACACGCGCTGAACGATCTGCATAACAGCGGTGATAGTATAGAGGCCGTCGGCGGTATTTTTTCTGGCACCCTTTGCTGGCTGTTTGAGCATTATGATGCCAAGAAACCCTTCTCCGAGCTGGTGTTGGAAGCCAAGGGACTGGGGATCACCGAGCCAGATCCCCGCGACGATCTCTCCGGTCGGGACATGCAGCGTAAGTTGCTGATTTTGGCCCGCGAGATAGGCTACGACATAGAGCTGGATGATATCGAGCTGGAGTCTCTGGTGCCGAAGCATATGGCCGAGATCCCGTTGGATGATTTCCTCGCGCGTATGGCGGAGCTCGACGGCGAGATGTTGCAGCAGTATCAGGCCGCGGCCGAGCAGAATAAGGTGCTCAGATATGTGGCTTCATTGGATTCGGACCAGGGGCAACTTAAGGCCAAGGTGGGGATCCAGTGGGTAGATAACAGCCATCCTTACGCCAACCTGACACCGGGCGATAATGTCTTCGTGATCCGCAGCGATTTCTACCAGGACAATCCGTTGATTATCCGTGGTCCGGGCGCCGGGCGCGAGGTGACGGCGGCGGCGGTGCAGTCTGATCTGGCGCAGATCTGCCGGGATCTCCTGCAAGAATAATCTTATGGGTCGATGTGCATGTCGCGCATCGACCCGCTATTCACGCCTTTCTCTCTTCTTTTTTTCTATTCTTATTAGTGGGTTTCGCCGGGTTAACTCTGTGAGACAGGCGTCTCTGTGCCTGCCGCCCTACTCAGTGTCTATCATATAAACAAATTGTTTCTTAATGAGGCAATTTTTAGGCTTGACATCACTCTGAGTTTCTCTAGTATATGGACATATAGACGTCCAAACGTCTAAATGTTTCTTGTTCTAGGTCTGAGGGAATTAAGATGGCTTTTCATCACGCACAACACGCCAATTCATTGAACCAAAGCTTGTCTGAGCTTAATGGTGATATCAATGTGTCATTCGAGTTTTTCCCACCGGCGACCCCCGAGATGGAAACCATCTTGTGGAACTCCATCAGACGCCTAGAGCCGCTGCATCCCAAGTTTGTCTCGGTAACCTATGGTGCCAACTCGGGCGTGCGCGATCGTACCCACGGGGTGATCGAGCGCATCCAGAAGGAGACAGATCTTGTGGCCGCGCCCCATCTGACCCTGGTCGATGCCAGTGATGAAGAGCTGGTTGAGCTGGCGAAGCACTACTGGAACTCGGGCATACGCGATATCGTCGCGCTGCGTGGCGATCTGCCTGCGGGCAGCCCTAAGCCGACCCGTTTCGCCAACGACCTGGTACGCCTGCTGAAATCAGTGGCCGATTTCGATATATCTGTGGCGGCCTATCCCGAGGTACACCCTGACGCGCCTAATGCCCAGGCTGATCTGATTAATCTTAAGAAGAAGATAGACGCCGGAGCCAACCGCGCCATTACCCAGTTCTTCTTCGATGTGGAATCTTACCTGAGATTCAGAGACCGCTGCGTCGCCGCCGGTATCGATGTGGAGATAGTTCCGGGTATCCTGCCTGTGACTAACTTTACTCAGCTCAAACGCTTCGCCGGCATGACCAATGTGTCTATTCCCAGCTGGCTGCATAAGCAGTTTGAAGGGCTAGACGATGACCCGTCGACTCGCCAGATGGTAGGGGCCAACGTGGCCATCGACATGGTCAAGGTGTTGTCTCGCGAAGGGGTAAAAGACTTCCATTTCTACACACTGAACCGCGCCGAACTGACCTATGCCATCTGCCACACACTCGGGGTAAGGCCCGGTAAATAGCGCATTTTACATGCCAGGATAGAGGCTTAGCCCCGCCCGATAGGTGGGGCTTTTTACTGCCACGGCTGATCCTTGTCGGTATTGGATTTTACACCCATTGGAGCTGGCCGAGCGGCAGTTGTTGCTTTTGTGTGTCGCGAAGCAAGCCATTGGCTCACTATTCAATTAAACCTCAATTCAATTGAACATTAATGCAATTGAACATCAACTCATTAGAGTATTAACGCTGGCTTTTAGCTCTGGCGACCAGTTGCAATGCTCCTCCTATTGTCCCGTTCGAGACAGAGTGTTAACGTTAATGGCTAACTCTCAGTTTCTATGGTTTTTATGCACGCGAATGCGAGTCACTGCCCTCTGTGTCATCAGCCTAATCATTGTGCCTTGGCGGCTCAGCGGGAGAGCGACACCTGTTGGTGTCATCATCAGGAGTTTCCGTCTAAAGCCCAATTATCTAAGGCCCAATTACCAAAGGCCATAGCCCCTGATGTTTGTATCTGCCAGGCCTGCGCCGAGGCGCTTAGGCTAGAGGTTAAGTTGGGGGTTAAGCGAGTCGATTAATGTTAATTATTTAAGGATGAATATTTATGAAAAAAACCGCCACTATACTCATAGGCCTGCTTGTGCTCGGGGGATGTAGTAATTTAAATATGACGACAAATATTTCTCCGGCACCAGAGGAAGCACTTAAGACCTATAAGGTGGAAGAGTACAGTATGGCCGAAATTGGTCGTTATAAGGCGGAGTCTCTGGGAAAGGTCTCGTCATCTTTTTGTCGTACTCGTAACAGTCAGCCGAAGCCGACCGAGTCATTGTTGATTGGTAACCTTAAGTATCAGGCACAGAAGCGGGGGGCTAACGGCATAGTGGTCATGGAGTGTGTCGATCATAAGCTCAATAATGATTGTGCCGAGTTTTTGCGTTGTGATGCGCTGGCCTATCGGGTCGATTTCGACACTCTATAAAGTACAATCTGTTATGAAAAAAAGAGGCGAAATCGCCTCTTTTTTTATTTTATCCTCTAACGGCTTGGGAAGTAGTTGGGTCCTTCGAGTCTAAAGGCAAGAGTTTCTCTTCCCCAGTCGGATAGCATTACGTCTCTTATACGTTCGCCGTCTCCCTCACTACTGCAAGCCCACATCTCGGCGCAGGTGCGTCCGGCAATGTTAGAGCCTGTGCCTGACTCTGTATCTGGACGACTGTTGTTGAGACGGGCGATCTCATCGTCGAAGTAGCGGTTATAGTCGGGAGCAGTTACGGTAATGGTTTCCATTTCGCCCACAGGTGCACCGCTACCTGGCTTGGCATTCATATCGGCCTCGACCATGGCATATAACTTAGGTAATGACAGAGTCTTAGCCAGTTCTGAATTTTTTAGTTTTTTGGCAAAGTCTTTAGCCGAGACGTTGTTTAGCTCGTATGCCTTAGACAGCCATTTGTCTGCTTCGGTAAGATTTTGTTTTACTAGATTATCATTAAGATAGACTTTCCCCAATATCAAGGCGCTAGGCGAAAAATCGACTCTTAGGCTGCGTTCTAATAGGGAGATAGCCTTATCAACATCTTGATAGTCGGTCTCTTGCAGATACATGACGGCAGCCTTGTACTGCGCTGTTGTGTTGCCAAACTTGGCCGCGCGTCTAAACCACTTTAGCGCCTTCTTGTTGTTCTTCTTGGTGCCGTAACCTGCGTAGTAGAGCTCTCCAAGTGTCGCCATGGCGTCAGAGTGACCCCGTTTGGTCAATATGGTATACGCCTTGAAATACTCCTTACATTCGGCCGAGTCACACTCAGGTAACCCTGAGGCATAACTGCTTGATGTGATAGCCCAAAAGCTTAAGCCGATTGAGAGTGCTTTGATCATCCTTTTCATTATATTTCCTATTTATGATGGTTTATGTGCATCAACCCTACTTTAAGCGTCAATCGACTTAAAGTAGGGTTGTTGAGGCTTATGTTATCGAAAACTGAGTGCCACTTTCCCCCAGTCGGATAGCAGGAAGTCGCGAACACGCTCACCGTCTCCCTCTGAGCTACATGCCCACATTTCGGCACAGGTTCTACCGGCAATGTTGGAGCCTGTGCCTTTTTCTGTATCTGGACGAGTGTTGTTGAGACGGGCTATCTCATCGTTGAAGAACTGGGTAAAATCAGGCGCCGTCACCGTGATGGTTTCCATCTCACCGACAGGTGCGGTGCTGCCTGGTTTATTGCTGGCTTGCCGATCAATTAGGGCGTAGAGTGTCGGCATGTCGATTGCCTGGCCCTTTGTCGATGCCTTGAGCTGTCTGGCAAATTTCTGCGCCTCTTGGTTGTTGAGCTCATAGGCCTTGGCGAGCCAGTGATCGGCTTCGGCAAGGTCTTGTTTAACCAGCTCGTTACCGAGATAGATCTTGCCTAGCACGAAGGCGCTAGGAGAGAAGCCTATTTTGCTACTGCGTTTTAGCAGTGTGATGCCTTTGTCTATATCTTGATCTTCTGTATCTTGAAGATACATGATCCCCGCCTTATACTGGGCTGTGGTATTGCCAAACTTAGCTGCGCGCCTAAACCATTTGAAGGCCTGTTCTAAATCTTTTTCTGTGCCATAACCTGCATAGTAGAGTTCACCAAGCGTTGCCATGGCGTCCGAATGGCCTCGTTTGGTTAAAATGGTATAGGCCTTGAAATACTCCTGGCATTCTGCGGTGTCGCACTCTGGGAGCCCAGCGGCATAACCTTGAGCGCTAACAGCTAATAGGCCCAGTCCAACTGTGAGTGATTTGAGTGTCTTTTTCATCATCTCTTTCCTTGATTGTGTTGACAAAATTCAACCCTTCTCGCCAGAGGAGGCTAGAAGTACCACTCGTTGAAATGAAATTACCTAAAATTTAAGGCTAATGCGATGTTACCCCAGTCCGATAACTGAAGGTCACGAATGCGCTCACTGTCCCCCTCGCTGCTACAGGCCCAGATATCTAAGCAGGTTCGTCCGGCAATGCTTGAACCTGTCCCTTTTGCCGTGTCGGGACGACTCTGATTAAGTAGTGCGATCTCTTCGTCGAAGTAGGCGGCATAGTCAGGAGCCTCAACCAGTATCACCTCCATCTCTTCCATCGTAGATTTACTGTCTTTTGCGACGGGTTTTTCGGCATCGACGAGTGCAAACAGCTTAGTTAGGGGGAGTGTGGTGGTGTCAGGCGACTCTCGAAGGGTCTTGGCAAATTTCATTGCCTCTAAGTTGTTAAGCTTATAAGCGAGAGTGAGCCATCTGTCTGTTTCGGCGAGATCGGTTGGGATCAATTTGTTTTGTAGGTAGATCTTGCCTAATGCCAGCGCGCTGGGGGAGAAAGTTGCCTTGGCGCTGCGTTTTAACAAAGCGATCCCTTTATCGATATCTTGGTGTGCAGTCGTTTGCAAGTACATGATCCCAGCTTTATATTGTGCCGTGGTATGGCCAAATTTGGCGGCGCGTCTAAACCATTTAAAGGCCTTATCTAGGTCTTTTTCCGTGCCATAACCTGAGTAGTAGAGTTCACCGAGTGTTGCCATGGCACTGGAATGACCGCGCTTAGTCAAGATGGTGTAAGCATCAAAATAGGCCTCACATTCTGCCGATTTACAAGGGGTCAACTGAGTTGCATTGCAAAGAGGGGCTATCGCGAGCAAAGCTGCTACTAACAAAAGCTTATTCACGATTCGCTGCATGCCAATATCCTTTAGTAAAATGTTAATAACTATTACTATCAGTAACTAATAATGAGTGCCATAGTACTAAAGTGCTAATGTTTACGGTGGTCTAAGACGACTTCTTGCTTGATTCTGCCGCAGATAGTTTTAGGCCATATTGAGACATGTTTTACTCATGCTGGTCATTCGGCCTGTTTAGACGCATTGATCAGATTGGTGTGAAGAAGGCTAAGGAAGTGAGTGATGGATAAGTTCGATGCCGTGGTTATCGGCGCAGGAGTCATAGGGCTGGCGGTAGCTGCCAGCTTGAGTCGGCGTTTTGCAAGCGTGCTGCTCATCGATCGCGCCGAGGCCATAGGTACAGGTATCAGTAGCCGAAATAGCGAGGTGATCCACGCGGGGATCTACTATCCGACCGGCAGTCTCAAGGCGAGGCTGTGTGTGGAGGGAAGGCAGAGGTTATATGCCTATTGTGATCGCCGAGGTATCGCAGTGAATCCCCTGGGCAAGGTAATAGTGGCGACTCAGACGGAGCAGCAGGCGCAGCTCGATGCCTTGCTTGCTCAAGGCTGGGCCAATGGTGTGACAGATCTCTACCCCCTCAGCCGGCGTCAACTGGCCGAGTTTGAGCCTGCACTGGCGGCGACGGGTGGCTTATTCTCACCCTCTACCGGCATAGTCGACAGCCATAGTTTGATGCTGAGCCTGCTGGCGGAGGCGGAAGAACAAGGCGCGATATTTTGTCCCCATAGCGAATTTATCGCCGCCCAAGCCGGTGGCAGTGGCTTTAGGGTCGAGCTGAAGCAGCTGGGGGAGCGGATGAGCATCGACACAAGTTACTTAATCAACTGCGCCGGTTTATATGCCACTCAAACAGCGGCTCGCATCGAGGGGCTGGCGAAATCCTTTATTCCACCTCTGCATTGGTGCAAGGGGCATTACTTTGCCTATCAGGGCAAGAGTCCGTTTTCCCATCTCATCTATCCCGTGCCCGAACCCGGGCTGAAAGGCTTAGGCGTACACGCCACCTTAGATCTCGGTGGCCTGCTTAAGTTTGGCCCGGATACCCAATTTTTGACGCCCGGCAGTCAGGAGAGTTACCAGGTACCCGATGCGCTGCGCCAGAGTTTCTTGGAGGCGATATTCCGTTATTATCCCGGCATAGATATCGACCGTTTGGTGCCGGCCTACGCCGGTATCCGTCCTAAATTGCAGGGACCGGACGATAGTGAGGTGGCTGACTTCTTGATTCAGGGGGAGGCAGAGCATGGGGTTGCAGGCTTGGTTAACCTTATTGGCATCGAATCGCCGGGCCTCACCGCCAGTTTAGCCATTGCCGAACTAGTCTGTCGGCGTCTGCCTGCTATTTAGGCAACAAAAAAGGAGCCGATAGGCTCCTTTTTTAGTTGCTAACGCCTGACGCTAGCCGTTGTCTCTGTTGCCCTTGCGGTGAGACTTGCGTTCACCCGCTGGTTTACGACGGCGTGGCGCACGATTGTCATCGCTAGCGTTTGCCATCTCGGTACCCGCTTCACGAATGTTTAGCGGTTTACCACAAACGCGCACCTTCTTCAGGTGTTGCAGCACATCTTTTGGCATGCCATCGGGCAGATCGATCGAGGTGATCTGATCGAACAGTTGGATCTGGCCAATGTAACGGCTGTCGATGTTGGCTTCGTTGGCTACTGCACCCACGATGTTACCTACACCCACACCATGGTCACGTCCCACGTCGAGTACGTAACGGCACATCTTAACGTCTGGATGATCCTTCAGTGTATCTGCCTTGCCCAGATTTGTCGGGGTCGGACGCGATTCGCGACGACCACGAGGGCTACGCTCGCCACGATCGCGTGAGTTACGCTCATCACGGTTATCGCGTTGACGCTCCTGGATTGGAGGTAGCTGTAGAGGACGCTCCTGTTGCACCATATTTAGTAGGGCGGCGGCTAGCACTTCGGTGTCGACTTCCAGTTGCTGACATAGCTGGGCAACGGCGCCATGCATGAAGTCCAGCGACTCGTTGTTGATGGTGTTCGATACCTGCTCACCCAGACGAGACAGACGACGCTCGGCTACTGTCTCAGGGCTTGGTACGTTCATTGGTGAGATGCGACTCTTGGTTGCACGCTCGATGGTGCGCAGCATGCGCATCTCTCTGTGGGTAACGAACAGAATCGCCATACCGGTACGACCGGCGCGACCAGTACGACCGATACGGTGTACGTAGGCTTCGGTGTCGTATGGAATGTCAAAGTTAATCACGTGACCGATACGCTCAACGTCCAAACCACGGGCGGCAACGTCGGTAGCGATAAGGATATCCAGCTTACCACGCTTGAGCTGGTCAACGGCGCGCTCACGGGCCTGCTGGTTCATGTCGCCATGCAGTGGCGATGAGGCATAACCGCGGGCTTCCAGCTTCTCGGCCAGCTCGACACAGGAGTTACGGGTACGAACGAAGATGATGATACCTTCGGTGTTTTCCACTTCCAGTACGCGTACCAGGGCCTCGAGTTTGTTGTGCTGAGAAACCTGCACGAAACGCTGTTCGATAGACTCAACTGTGGTGTGGCTGGCGGCGATGCTGATGTGTACCGGTGTCTGCAGGTACTTGTTGGCAACGCGTTTGATCTGCTCAGGCATGGTGGCAGAGAACAGCGCCAGTTGACGTTCCTGTGGTGTGTGTTCCAGGATCCACTCGATATCGTCGATAAAGCCCATCTTGAGCATTTCATCTGCTTCATCGAGCACCAGGGCATTGAGTGTTTCTAGCTTAAGGGTGCCACGACGCATGTGGTCCATGACGCGCCCTGGGGTTCCCACAACAATCTGCGGACCACGGCGTAGGGCGTTAAGCTGCTGATGCATGCTCTGACCGCCATAGATAGGCAGTACATGCAGGCCTTTCATAAACTTGGAGTAACTACCGAAGGCTTCGGCAACCTGTACCGCCAGTTCGCGAGTCGGTGCGAGCACCAGGATCTGTGGCACGTTGCGGCTAGGATCGATAGCGTTGAGCAGGGGCAGGGCGAAGGCGCCGGTTTTACCCGTACCGGTTTGTGCCTGGCCAAGAATATCTTTACCCTCCATCAGGGGGTCGATACTGGCGGCCTGGATCGGCGTAGGATTTTCATAACCTAGCTCGTCGAGAGCACGCAACAAAGGCTCGGACAGGCCGAGTTCGCGGAAAGTTTTTTCACTGGATGACATGGGTTGTAGCCTTGTGGTGTAACTAAAGTGCAGAGACTGCACCAAAAGATGTAAAAGACAGAAAATCAACCCCGTGTCGACTTCCCGCACCGAAAACGAATCAGTAAGCCGATTATTATAACAGTAAGCCTGATATCTTTCCACCACCTGGCATAATTTTCGCAGTAAACCCAGATGTCGTTAATTTAACCACTTAGTTAACAGTGGGTTATATTTTTCAAAAATACAAAAATCCCTGTGGTTTGTATTAGTTATTCAAGAGATAAGTGTCAATTATTAATAGTTTATAGGCGGTTTCCGTAACAGCGGCCAGAAAATTAACATCTATCTTGCTCGCCTCGTCACTGGGTTGGTGATAATCCTTGTGGGGCGGGACGCCGAAGTAGAGCCAGGGGATACCTGCCTGATGAAAAGGATAATGATCTGAAGCTCTTAACCAATCGACCCTCTGTAGTGTCTTGCCCGCTTCCGGGGGATGATTGGCGCGAATACAAAGATCTACCGTCTGCTCCAGTTGGGCCTTGATCTGCTGGAACTGACTGAAGCCACGGCGCCCCTCGAGGTAGATGCGGGCGTTGCGCGCCGGTCGGCCTATCATGTCGAGGTTAATCATTAACTCAATCTGACTGGCCTTGAGTGGGGCTCCGGGTGTCAGCAAGCCATCCACGAAGGCTTTGGAGCCGTAGAGGCCGGGCTCTTCGGCATCGGTAGCGATAAACATCAGGTTGGTATCTCTTGCTCGGCTCACGCTATGGGCGGCGATCTCCAAGAGGGCGGCGACGCCCGAGGCGTTATCGTCTGCGCCATGATAAAGCTTGTGGCCCTGCTTGCCCAGGTGATCATAATGGGCCGCTACGACTCGCCAGCGATCGCTGGGGTGGCTTGCGGGCAGTATGCCGATGACATTGGTGCCCAGGCGGGTGCCGAATTGATAGTCATATTCAAAATCGTGATTGAAATGCCCCTGCCAGGCAGTGAGACCCGCCTGTCGCATCTGGCTCATTATGTAGTCTCGGGCCAGGGCGGCGCCGTCTGTGCCTGTCTTGCGGCCGGTGAATTGGTCGCTGCTGAGGGTCTCGACATGGGCGAGGAGCCGTGCTTGATTGCTCCAGGCGAGCTGGTAGTCATCGCCGCAGCGCCTATCGTTCGGGCTCTCGGCACAGCCTTGTAGAATCAGCGAGAGCAGGCCTAGGGAGAGCAGGGCAACAAATAGTGCGGGTCGCGGGCGCCTGATGTCGACAAGTGGATGAGGCGTTTTCAACGAAGACTATCCTTAGGTTCGAAAACTCCTAAGCTACCTGGGTTTGTGCGTGAAATAAACAAAAAAGCCAGCCCGTCGGGGCTGGCTTCTTAATGCCGTCAGCTTGAGCTGCTCTTTAATAGTGGCTTGAGTTAGCCCTTTAACAGCGGCTTGAGGAAGCGCGCCGTGTGGGAACTTGGATGCTCGGCAACCTGCTCAGGCGTGCCGCTGACCAGTATGGTGCCGCCGCCGGAGCCGCCCTCTGGGCCGAGGTCGACGATCCAGTCTGCCGTCTTGATCACATCCAGGTTGTGCTCGATAACCACTATGGTGTTACCGTGTGCCTTGAGTCTATGCAGTACGTCCAGTAGCAGCTGAATATCGGCAAAATGCAGGCCCGTGGTCGGCTCATCCAGGATATAGAGAGTCTTGCCGGTATCGCGCTTACTCAGCTCCTTGGCCAGCTTGACCCTTTGGGCCTCACCGCCCGAAAGTGTTGTCGCGCTCTGACCCAGGCCGATATAGGAGAGACCTACCTCCATCAGGGTTTGTAGCTTGCGGGCGATGGCCGGCACGGCGTCGAAGAACTCGCGCGCCTCTTCGACCGTCATCTCAAGTACCTCGTGGATGTTCTTGCCTTTGTAGCGTACCTCTAAGGTCTCGCGGTTGTAGCGCTTGCTCTTACAGCTATCGCAAGGCACGTACACATCCGGCAGGAAGTGCATCTCCACCTTGATCAGACCATCACCCTGACAGGCCTCACAGCGCCCGCCCTTGACGTTAAAGGAGAAACGCCCCGGCTTGTAGCCTCGGGTCCGCGCCTCCTGGGTGGCGGCAAACAGCTCACGGATTGGGGTAAAGATCCCCGTGTAGGTGGCCGGATTAGAGCGCGGCGTGCGGCCGATGGGGCTCTGGTCGATATCCACCACCTTGTCGCAGTGGTCCATGCCGGTGACTTTCTGGAAAGGAGCCGGCTCATCCACCGTGGCGCCGTTCAGCTGGCGATGGGCGATCTTATAGAAGGTGTCGTTGATCAGGGTCGACTTGCCCGAGCCAGACACCCCGGTGACACAGGTAAACAGCCCCACGGGAATGGTGAGATCGACATTCTTCAGGTTGTTACCCGAGGCACCGAACAGCTCGATCACTTTGCTGGCATCGTACTCTGCGCGTTTCTCGCTGATCTGGATCTGCTTCTTGCCCGAGATATATTGGCCGGTTACCGACTGCTCGCAGGCGACGATCTCCTTGAGCGGGCCGTCGCAGATCACCTGACCGCCATGCACCCCGGCGCCCGGGCCGATATCGATAATATGATCCGCCATGCGGATGGCATCTTCGTCGTGTTCGACCACGATTACCGTGTTGCCGAGATCTCTGAGGTGGATCAAGGTGTTGAGCAGACGCTCGTTGTCTCTCTGGTGCAGACCGATGGAGGGTTCATCCAGCACATACATGACACCAACCAAGCCGGCGCCGATTTGGCTGGCCAGACGGATACGCTGGGCCTCGCCGCCGGATAGGGTATCGGCCGAGCGTGACAGGCTCAGGTAGTTGAGGCCGACGTTCACCAGGAAGCCTAGGCGATCGCGCACCTCCTTGAGGATCTTCTCGGCGATCTGTGCCCGCTGGCCGGTCAGGCTCAGCTGCTCGAAGTATTCCATAGCCTCGCCGATAGACCACTCGGTGAGTCTTGGCAGGTTGAGGTCTTCGATAAACACATGGCGGGCCTCTTCACGCAGGCGCGAGCCACCACAGCTGCTACAGGCCTGGGTGTTGATATACTTGGCCAGCTCTTCGCGTACCGCGTTTGATTCCGTCTCGCGGTAGCGTCTGTCCATGTTATTGAGGATCCCTTCGAAGGGGTGGTTGCGCACCACCACGTCGCCGCGATCGTTAATGTATTTGAAGGCTATGCTCTCCTTGCCCGAACCGTGCAGGACTATGTTACGTATCTTGGCGCTCAGTTTCTCAAACGGCGCCTCGACATCGAACTTATAGTGCTCCGCCAGCGAGGTGAGCATCTGGAAATAGTAGAAATTGCGTCTGTCCCAACCGCGGATGGCGCCACCGGCCAGAGAGAGTTCTGTGTTGGTGATCACCCGGTCGGCATCGAAAAACTGCTGCACGCCCAGACCATCACAGGTGGGGCAGGCACCGGCGGGGTTGTTGAAGGAGAAGATGCGCGGCTCCAGCTCCGCCATAGAGTAACCACAGTGGGTACAGGCAAAGTTGGCCGAGAACAGCAGCTCTTCACCGTCGCCGTCCATGGAGGCGACCGTGGCGATACCGCCGGAAAGTTCCAGGGCTGTCTCGAACGATTCTGCCAGACGCTGCTGCAGATCGTCACGCACCTTGAAGCGATCCACCACCACCTCGATGGTGTGTTTCACGTGCAGCTCCAGCGCCGGGGGATCGGACAGGTCGCATACCTCGCCATCGATACGGGCGCGGATAAAGCCCTGGGCCGCCAGGCTGTCCAGCAGCTTGACGTGCTCGCCCTTGCGGTCGTTGATCACTGGGGCCAGCAGCATCTGTCGGCTGCCTTCTGGCAGGGTGAGTACCTTGTCGACCATCTGGCTGACGGTCTGGGCCGCCAATGGTTGGTTGTGAG
The DNA here is from genome assembly GCF_023349185.1 of Shewanella aquimarina. Classification (GTDB taxonomy): domain Bacteria; phylum Pseudomonadota; class Gammaproteobacteria; order Enterobacterales; family Shewanellaceae; genus Shewanella; species Shewanella aquimarina. The sequence goes on from NZ_JAKIKY010000002.1 coordinate 28,550, forward strand.
TCGGACATCTAGGCTCGCCCACACGAGCAAACAGCAGACGCAGGTAGTCGTAGATCTCTGTGATGGTGCCCACGGTGGAGCGTGGGTTATGGGAGGTCGATTTCTGTTCGATGGAGATCGCCGGACTCAAGCCCTCGATATGATCCACATCAGGCTTCTCCATCAGGCTGAGGAACTGGCGCGCGTAAGCCGACAGAGATTCGACATAACGACGCTGTCCCTCGGCGTAGAGGGTATCGAAGGCGAGTGAGGATTTTCCCGAACCCGACAGGCCAGTGATCACAATAAGCTTATCTCTGGGGATCGTCAGGTTGATGTTTTTGAGATTGTGGGTGCGGGCGCCACGAACTTCAATCTTGTCCATCTGTCTCTCTGAATGTGCCGAAAAAGAGACTGATTATCGCATAAAAATTGAGTCAGGTCATAGAAAAGCCCAGCCTGTGATCTAGCCATGGGGGGAGGGCAATTGCGCATTTTGCTCGCATCTTCAACTTTTCTTTTTGAGCTATTTCTCCGCTTCGTGATAAACTGCGCGACTTATTTATGAATACAGATCAGGGCGAATAATGGCCAATAATGGACTGTCTAAGACTGAGAAAAGAGTCGCGTTTTCACTAGCCAGTGTATTTGGGCTACGCATGATGGGCTTGTTTATGATCATGCCTGTCTTTGCGTTGTACGGACAACACCTTGAGGGATTCTCTCCCCTGTGGGTGGGGATTGCCATCGGGGCCTATGGCCTAACCCAGGCCATCTTGCAGATCCCCATGGGGATCCTATCGGACAAATATGGCCGCAAGCCTATCATTCTCATCGGTCTGGCCCTGTTTGCGCTGGGCAGCCTGCTGGCCGCCTCGGCCGATTCAATCTATGGCGTCGTTGCCGGACGTGCCCTGCAGGGGATGGGGGCAATTGCCGCCGCCGTGTTGGCGCTGGCCGCCGACCTGACCCGTGACGAGCAACGCACTAAGGTAATGGCCATCATAGGCATGTGCATCGGCTTCTCCTTCGCACTTTCTCTGCTGGTGGGCCCTATCGTGGCCGAGCATCTTGGCCTGTCGGGTCTGTTTGCCATGACCGCGGGCCTGGCGCTGCTTGGCATGGTGATAGTGCAGCTGCTGGTGCCTAACCCCATAGGTCAGGCGCCCAAAGGCGATACTGTCGCGGCGCCGGCTAAGCTCAAGGCGATGCTCACCGATCCTCAGCTGTTTCGACTGGATGCGGGTATCTTCATCCTGCATCTGGTGTTGACCGCCGTGTTTGTGGCGCTGCCGCTGGATCTGGTGGATGCGGGCCTGGCGAAAGAGAAACACTGGATGCTCTATTTCCCCGCCTTCGTGGGGGCCTTCTTCCTCATGGTGCCGCTTATCATCATTGGGGTGAAGAAGAAAAACACTAAGGCGACCTTTCAGATTGCGCTGCTGATCATGATTGCCGCACTGGCCGCCATGGCGTTGTTTGCCAATAGCCTGGTGGTGCTGAGCGTTGCCGTGGTGCTCTTCTTTACCGGCTTTAACTATCTCGAGGCATCGCTGCCGAGCCTGATCGCCAAGTTCTGCCCAGTGGGCGACAAGGGATCGGCCATGGGGGTCTACTCTACCAGTCAGTTCCTCGGTGCCTTCTGTGGCGGCCTGTTAGGCGGTGGTGCCTATCAGCTGCTGGGGGCGGCGGGTGTGTTTGCCGTGGCGCTCGGTCTGATGTGCCTGTGGCTGCTGCTGACATTCGGTATGCAAAACCCGGTGTTATTAAAGAGTTATACCCTGGAAGCCGAAGTCGAAGGCAAGGAACAGGCCCGTGCCATGGCAACCGAGCTGTCGCAGCTACCCGGCGTGGCCGAGGCCATAGTCGTGCTCGAGGAGAAGGTCGCTTATTTGAAAGTTGATGAGCATTTCGATTTGAGACAGGCGCGAGCTGTGTTAGGCTCTTCCAATTAACAGATCCACGGCCGAATATGGGCCGAGCATCTGTACTCAATTTAGATTTATAAGATTATCGCAGGAGATTTCAATGGCCAGTCGTGGTGTCAATAAGGTAATTTTGGTCGGTAACCTAGGGAAAGATCCCGAGGTTCGTTACATGCCAAACGGCAACGCCGTAGCCAACTTTACAGTGGCGACCAGTGAGTCTTGGAAAGACCAACAAGGTCAGATGCAAGAACGTACAGAATGGCACAACATTGTAATGTATCGTCGTCTTGCGGAGATCGCCGGTGAGTACCTGAAGAAGGGCTCGAAAGTGTATCTGGAAGGTAAGCTGCAGACCAGCAAGTGGCAGGATCAGCAGACCGGACAAGATCGCTACAAGACAGAGATCAACGTTAACGAGATGCAGATGTTGGATAGCCGTGGCCAAGGTGGTCAGGGTGGTCAGCAAGGTTATGGCGCGCCGCAACAGCAAAACCAGAACCAGTACGCACCTCAGCAATCTGCGCCGGCACAGCGTCAGCAACAACCTCAGCAATCGGCTCCTCAAGGTGGTTATGGTGCCCAGCAACAGGCTGCACCACAGCAGCAAGGTTATGGCGCTCAGCCGCAGCAGGCACCAGCCTATGCGCCTAAGCCACAGGCCGCACCGCAACAGCAGGCTCCGCAGCAGCGTCCGGCGCCTCAGCCACAACAGAACTTCACGCCGGATCTGGATGACGGTTGGGACGACGATATCCCGTTCTAGGATTAGGTCGACAAATGTTTGCTTAAAACCCTGCCGTGGCAGGGTTTTTCTTTTCTTAGACTCTGCCGCGCTATGCTCTTCTTAGCGCGCGCCGATTGGCGTCATCCCGCGGGAGTGTTCATTTGTTGTCATGCGGTGTAAAATGCGCGCCCAGCCCGAGAGAGGGCGACTGCTAAACTTGGGTTACCCTTATTTATGTCATCTGCCACTATGCCAACTGCTATTAATCGTACCTTCTCCATTGCGCCCATGCTGGATTGGACCGACAGACACTACCGCTATTTCGCGCGCCTGATGTCCTCTGAGCTGCTGCTCTATACCGAGATGGTCACCACCGGGGCGATCATTCATGGCAAGGGCGATTACCTGGCCTATAACCAAGAGGAGCATCCGCTGGCGCTGCAGCTGGGGGGATCAAATCCTGAAGACCTGGCCAAGTGTGCCAAGCTGGCGGCCGAGCGCGGCTATGATGAGGTTAACCTGAATGTTGGCTGCCCGTCGGATCGTGTGCAGAATGGCCGTTTCGGTGCCTGTCTGATGGCGGAGCCAGATTTAGTGGCCCAGTGTGTGGCGGCCATGAATGAGGTGGTCGACATTCCGGTAACGGTGAAGACCCGCATCGGCATCGACGAGCAAGACAGCTATGAGTTTCTCACCGAGTTCGTCGACAAGGTGAGCGCGGCTGGCTGCGACACCTTTATTATTCATGCCCGCAAGGCCTGGTTGCAGGGGCTGAGTCCCAAGGAGAATCGCGAGATCCCCGAGCTTGACTATGACAGGGTATATCGCCTCAAGCGGGATTATCCTCAGCTGAGCATCTCCATCAATGGTGGGGTCAAGACACTTGAAGAGTGCGGCGAGCACCTTAAGCAGTTAGACGGTGTCATGGTGGGACGTGAAGCCTATCAGAACCCTTACATATTGGCTCAGGTGGATCAACAACTGTGCGGTCAGGATAAGTCTGTGCTGAGCAGAGATGCCGTTTTGGAGAATATGATTCCCTATATAGAGAAACATCTAGTGTCCGGTGGTCGCCTGAATCATATTACCCGTCATATCACAGGTTTGTATCAGGGCGAGGCGGGGTCTCGTGCCTGGCGTCGTTATTTGAGCGAGAATGCTCATAAGCCTGGCGCCGGTATCGAGGTGGTCCATCAGGCTAGGGCCAGTATGGATCTTAAATAATTGCTGATTAAATAGAAGCTTATCTCATCATTTTCTAAAAGAGCCGCTGATAACTTAGCGGCTCTTTTTGTCTAAATTTTATACTCATTACTAAAGTTAGTGAAAATTACCAGCCGGTGGTGAAACTCACTATCTTCATCATCTCGTCGTCTTTGCCTTCGCCTAAGTCTTTCACCAAGGTAAACCTATAAATCCTTATTTATCAAATGATTATATTGTTTGCGAAAAGTTGGCACACCCCTTGTATTATCCAAGATGTCATAAACGAAATGGAAAGGAAGACATCATGAACAAGCTAACTAAAGTATCGCTAATCGCCTCTCTACTGGTAGGTGCTAGCTTCTCTGCCTCGGCAGATGACTTTATCCCTACAGATATCACCGCCAAGCTAGAACGTCATTTGGCGACTCAGATGCAGGAGATGATGGTGACCGCTCAGCAAGAGCTGACACTTTCACTGCAGACGCAGCTATCGGAGTCATTATTCGATACCAACCTTAAGCTGGCTGAAACGGCGACTAAGAGTGAAGAGGCGCCAATGAAGAGCGCAATGGTTAAGGAATAAACTGGTTAAGTCATCACTTTGGTTAAGGAATACCACTGATTAGGGAATCATTATGACTTATCTGTTTGAGTTGGCAGCACTGTTACTGCTCCCTGTTTTGAGCTTCGCGCTCTGCGCAACCTTAGTCTGTACCCTGAAATGGCATAAGGTGTTATAGCCGGGGCTCACGATTTTGTTGATAGTGAAGGACACATATTATGAATATCGATGATCTGGTTAGAAGGTTAAAGAATCCCCGCAGCATGGTATGTGGTGTGGCGGCGATGACGGCAGACAAATTTGCCTGGTCTTGCCTGTGGACACGTGTGGTCTGGGCCGTGGCAGCCTTTATGAATCCGGCTTTCGTCTTGTTAGTTTATTTTGTCTTGGCGCTGGTGCTACCGAAATGGAAACCAGGCTACTAGCCTTTTGGGATGATGAGCGTGAAGGGACGTACGAATTTACAAAAAGCGCTGGATATCCTGCTGGCCTTGGGGGTCTTCCTCTTTGTTGCAGCGGTGCTGTTGACGCTAGGACATTATTTTGAAGCGCGTTGGTTTTATATCAGCCTGGAGTCCCCTCAGTGGATCGACATTGGCCTGTGGAGTACGGCGCTGGTCAGTGCCCTGTTATTGATTCTGTTACTCTGGCTCACCCTGGCCTTTAGTTTTATCGCCCTGGTCTCCTCTTTCTGTGTGCTGAGTGCCATCGCCATGTTGTTTGCCGGTTTTTCGCTGTTTTGGCCGATTATTCTCTTATTGCTCGCCGCCTGGGGCGTAGGCCAAGCCAGCCGGGTCGACTAGCCTGGCCCAATTTCTTTATTTGCTCAGGAAGGCGTTAAATTGCGCCTTGGCCTCGTCACTCTGCAGGCGAATGGCAAACTCTTCCAACTCTTTTAGCATCTGCTCTCTTATTGGCGCCTTATCGCCACGTATTAGCCTGCGACTGGCTCTGAGTGCCTGAGGTGGCTTCTTCGCCAGCTTGATGCTTTGGTTCAGGGCATGGCTCATCAATTTATCGCTTGGCAGCAGATCGTTGATAAGCCCTATCGATAGGGCGCTCTGGGCATCGAAGGCCTCACCGAGCAGCAGCAATTCGCTGGCCTTGGCCTGCCCGACCAGACGGGGCAGCAGTAGGCTAGCACCGGCCTCAGGCACCAGTGCTAGGTTGACGAAGGGAAGCTGAAACTTAGCCGTGTTGTCGGCGTAGATGAGGTCGCAATGCAGCAGCAGGGTAGTGCCTATGCCGACGGCCGGGCCGCTGACCGCAGCAACCAAAGGTTTAGTCAGATCCAGCAGGCTGAACAGAAACTTGAATGCCGGATGATCTGGCCCTAAGTCACTATTTTTTAAAAAGTCAGCAACATCGTTGCCCGAGGTGAAACAATCGCCTTCACCTTTGAGGAGAAAGGCGTTAATTCCGTTGTCTGACTCCCCTTGGATAAGGTATTCTGTGAGCTGAGTATACATCTCAAGGTTAAGCGCATTACGTTTTTCGGGGCGATTGATCGTGATGATGCGTACGCCCTGCTCATCCTGAAATTGAATGTTACTCATGGGTCAATAATCCTTATATGGCAAATGGGGTTAAAAAGGAGTTTAAGGCATTGAAACAGATTTTCAAACACGCGTTTAATTTTGTCCTGCTATCATGCACTTCATTTTCCGTATTGGCAAACGTCATGTTTGTCGATGGCTATGTCAGGGCCATGCCGCCGAGCGTGCCCAATAGTGCCGCCTATTTCACCCTGATGAACCACGGGCCTGAGGTCGACCTTGTCGGCGTCGAGACCGAGGTAGCCGCCGAGGCGCAGCTGCACACCCTGGTGGAAGAAGAAGGCGTGGTGAAGATGCGTCAACTCCCCAAATTTACCCTGGCCAGTCACGGCAACCTTGAGCTCATGCCTTCGGGCAAACATGTGATGTTATTGGGATTAAAAAAACCGCTGACGGAAGGACAGGAAGTGGTGTTGAGGCTAAAGTTTAGCGATGGCAGCGAGCAGCAAGTAACGCTGCCGGTGAGCAAGCAAGCGATGGCGACACAAGATGATGGCCAGCACCATCATCACCATTAATGGAGTAAGAGTATGCAGGTAACATGGAAACGGGTCAGCCTGGCGGCGGCCGTCTTATTTTTGATTGGCTATATCATCAGCGTATGGTGGAGTGTAGAGCCAGACAGTATCGAGCCCTATCAGCTCAATAACGAGACGGGTCATAAGATAGTGGGCTACGCGACCACCACCTCTCTGATTTTGACTATGGAAACCCTCCTCGATAAAAACGGCGGCTGGCTGTCCAACGATGTGATGCCGCCTTCGCTGTTTATGGATAACATGCCGGCCTTCGAGTTTGGCGCCATCGAGCAGGCGAGGGACCTGGCGCTGATCATGCGCAAGGAATTTAGCCGTTCCCAGTCGCAGTCTACCGCCGACAAAGATCTGCTGGCTGCCCACTCTAAGCTGAATATCGAACACACGAGCTGGTTAGTGCCGAGCGCCGAGGGCGAGTATCGCGATGCCATAAAGCTGCTCAAGCTCTATCGTGCCCGCATCGCCGACACCAATAATCCCGATGCACAGTTCTACGCCCGTGCCGATAACCTCAATGAGTGGCTCAAAGAGGTGCAGAAGCGCCTGGGCAGCATGTCGCAGCGCCTGTCCGCCAGCGTCGGTCAGGAGCGGATCAACACAGATCTCGCCGGTGACACTGAGGCCAGCCAGTCGACGCCTAATCTGGCCAGCCAGGAGATCAAGACCGGCTGGTGGCAGATCGACGATGTCTTCTATGAAACCCGCGGCGCGACCTGGGCTCTGCTGAATTTCATGAAGGCTATTGAGGTGGATTTTGCCGACGTATTGAAGAAGAAAAATGCTGAAGTCAGCTTGCAGCAGATCATTCGTGAGCTGGAAGAGACACAGCAGCCTGTGTGGAGCCCGATCGTGTTGAACGGATCTGGGTTTGGCATAGTGGCCAACCACTCCTTGGTGATGGCCAATTATATTTCCCGCGCCAATGCCGCGGTGATCGATTTAACTAACTTATTGACTCAAGGCTAATTAGATGAAAAAAACACTACTTGCATGTGCTCTGCTCGGGTCTTTGGCAGCGACATCTGCACAGGCGGCTACTGTAGTTGGCTTTAAAGTGGGCGGCGACTACTGGAACGCCGACACGGAGGGTACCTTTGCTCAGAAGGGCCAGGCTCAACAGGAGTTTGATTACAGCTCTTCATCTCAGGGTAGTATCTGGGTCGCCATCGAGCATCCTATTCCTTTAGTGCCTAACCTAAAGATCCGTGAAAACCGTCTGGATGCCGACGGCAAGGCGACTCTGGCCGGTGATTGGGCATTCGACGATCGCGTATTTAGCGGCGACGTGACCACGGCAAGCAATTTGAGCAATACCGATTTCGTGCTCTACTATGAGCTGCTGGATAACGACATAGTGGCATTGGATCTTGGTGCCGCCTACAAGAAGATGCATGGTTCTTTCCGCGTACATCAGATCTCGCCATCTGGCGTTGTCGGTGCCTATTCACAAAAAGATCTTAGCGATGGTGTGGTCATGGCTTACGCCAATGCCGAGGTAGGTATTCCAGGCCTGGGTCTGTATGGCTTTGCCGATGTGATGCAGGGCATAGATGAGAGCAGCGTTTACGATTATCAATTGGGTCTGGGCTGGCAGTTTGATGGCGTGGCGCTCGATACCAAGCTGCGTGTCGGCTACCGTGACTTTAACTTCGACGTGAACAACTTCGATGGTGTGACGGCCAACATGCAGTTCAAAGGCTATTTCGCCGGGGTTGAGCTCGTCTTTTAAAGATGAGTCTTTATACTCGCTTATTATAGTCATATAAAAATGCCATAAAAAAACCGCCATTAAGGCGGTTTTTTTATGGCTATAGGTTTTCCCTCAGAAAGTCTTACTGACTGACTTCGGGTGCCTTCAGGCCATTGTTGATGGCGATGACATCGTCTTCGCTCAGGGTGCCTGTAGCTTGTTTCAACGCCAGGATAGAGTTGATGTAGCCATAACGGGCATTTGAGAGCTGACGCTTAGAGTCATACAGGTCACGGGTACGGTTCAGCACGTCAACGATAGTACGGGTACCTACCTCGAAACCGGCCTGAGTTGCCTTCAGTGCGCTCTCAGAAGAGACCACTGATTGCTCATAGGCGCGGATAGAGCTGATAGAGGCGCCAACGTTGTTGAAGTTGTTGCGCACATCTTTAACCACCTTGCGGTAGGTTTGCTCCATCTTTTCGCTGGCTTCTACATACTGGTATTGCGCCTGGTTGACTTTAGAGCTGACCTTAAAGCCTTCGAAGATAGGCACGCTCAGTTTCAGGCCCACATTGGCGTTGTCGTAATCGTTCAAATCACCTGTCTGATTCTTCTGATCCAGGTTTGTGGTGTAACCTGCGTTCAGGCTCAGAGATGGCATGTGACCCGCTTTATAGAGCGAGATAGTCTGCTGGGCGATATCTTTACCGATACGCGTCGTTAGCAGATCCACACTGCTGGTCTCGGCCATCTTTAACCAATCATTTGGCTGGGCTGGGCTCGGTGGTACCGCGGTGAAACGCGTGGTGTCCAGAATATCGATAGACTTGTGGTCTATACCAGTGATCTCTCTGAGCGCTTCGTAGCTGTTGATCAGCTGGTTTTCCGCCAGAATTTCCGATGCTCGGGCCAAGTCATACTGGGCTTGGGCTTCGTGTACGTCTGTGATCGCGGTGAGACCCACGGCAAAACGTTGCTTGGTCTGCTCGAGCTGACGTTCGATGGCGCGTTTTTCCGCACCCTTGAATTCGTAGTTATCTTTCGCGGCTAAGACGTCGAAATAGGCGCTTGTCACGCGAATGATGAGTGACTGAAGTGTCGAGGCATAGGCCGCGTCGGCCTGTGAGGCCGCCAGCTCAGCAAGATCGAGTCCAACCCAGGCGCTGTGATCATAGATCACCTGATTGAGTGACACTCCAGCATCGAGTCCGCTGTTGTACTTGTCATCATCAATATTGGTCCAGCGCTTTCCATAGCCTACGCTGGCGCTGATGGTAGGTAGCAAGGGAGCGCGGTTCTCTTCGATCTGCTCGTAGAGACGGTCACGCTGAGCTTGTGCCTGTAGTGCAATAGGATCGTTGGTGAGAGCCTGCTGATATATCTGCAGTAGATCGTCGGCATGCACGGCAGAAGTCGTTGCCGCGAGAGTCAACGCTGCACATAAGGTGCGGATCTTAAATTTCATTAGCTGTCCTTTTTTAGACATAAATACTCCTAGGCGGAGCCATTTACTTAATAAAGTTAAGTGATGCTTCAGCGCAATTCATTTGCGCGAAGCGGTTTGCGCTTCCCGACGCTTCCCGATACATCTAAACTTATTAAGGTTAAGATATTAAGAAATTAACCATTTTTAAGTCAACAAGGAAGTGTAACAGTTTTTAACGGTAAATCTGCATTTTTTAATGGTCTACATGATATATTGAGAGCCCCTGGGGATAAGCAATTACTAACTGAGTCGCGGGATGAGTCATGAGTCAGAAATTCACCAAAGATGACGTACAGATGCTGGGAAAACGAACCCTGTTTCAGGGTTTTTTTCGTATGGAAGAGTACAGATTCAAACATAGGCTGTTTGCCGGTGGCTGGAGCCAGGAAGTGGTGCGTGAAGTGTTCGAGCGCGGCCACGCCGTGGTCGTGCTGCCCTATGACCCCGTGAGTGATAAGGTGGTGCTGATTGAGCAGATACGCATTCCCGTGGTTGACGCGGCGCCCACGCCTTGGTTGCTCGAGTTAGTGGCTGGCATGATAGAAGAGGAGGAGTCGGCCGAGCAGGTGGCTCATCGTGAGCTGCTTGAGGAGTCAGGCCTGGTGGCCAGCGAGATGCACTACATCAGCCAATATTTTTCCAGCCCCGGCGGTACCAGCGAGCGATTCGATTTCTACTGGGCACGGGTCGATGCCAGTCAGGCCGATGGCCTGCATGGCCTAGACGATGAACATGAAGACATTAAGGTACATGTGATGCCGCGTGAGGCGGCCTATCAGTTGCTGTGTGACGGCACCATCAACAACGCTTCCACTGTGATCGGTCTGCAGTGGCTACAGCTTCACCATCAAGATCTAAGGGCGGCCAAGTGAGCCTGTCGTTAAATAAGAGAAAGCCAGACTACCAGGCAAACGTGAGTCGTTTTCTCGCCTTGTGCAGTCGCAACTATTTCAATATATTACGCTGGCTACCTGCGGGGTATGAGCAAGGACAGTCATGGCAGGTCGAAGGAGACTTTGGCTGCCTCGAGGTTAAGCTGCTGGAAAATACCCAATATACCCAATTAATTGAGATCTCCCGCCCGTTAAAAATCGCGCAATACGTTGATACTCCTAAAGTTGTAGTGCGTGTTTACCATGACGCTAAATTAGCAGAAGTGTTAACTAGTCGACAGATTTATCGATTAAGACCAGTATATGATTATCCAAATATACGTATGTACCATAGAGACGAAAAGTATCAGGTAAATGCTTTTCTTGAAGAGTTACTCAAGATTGACAACCATGCCCGCATCATTTGTCAGTCCGAATCTTAGGGTTTTAATGTGCTAAAAGAGGCTATCTCTTATTCCATCGATCATGATGAGAGCGTAAAGCTGGTCCAGGTGACGGACCCTCATCTTTTTGCCGATCCCGAGGCGCAGCTGCTGGGTGTGAATACCGCACATAGTTTAGATGCTGTATTGAACACCATTAAGGCCGTTGAGTATCCGGCACACCTCTTGTTGGCGACTGGCGACATTAGCCAAGATTATTCCAATCAGTCTTACCATAACTTCGTTGCGGCGATTGAAAAGTTAAACCTTCCTTGTCATTACCTGCCGGGCAATCACGACGATCCACGCATCATGCATCTGCATATGCAGGGCCCCAGGGTCTATGGCGATAGGCGCATCCTGGTGGGAAAGTGGCAGATCATCATGCTGGACTCCACCGTTAGGGGAAAACCTGGCGGGCACATGGCCGACAGTGAGATGGAGTTGATTGAGGCGGCGGTGGCGGCTCATCCTGAGCTACATACCCTGTTGGTGATGCACCACAATCCGATTCTGGTGGATTGCAAATGGTTGGATCAACACTGCATGGACAATGGTGAGGCATTTCTCGACAGAGTGACGGCCATGCCTCAGGTCAAGGGCCTGTTGTGGGGCCATGTACATCAGAGTCTGGATCAGAATTATCAGGGGAAGAGTGGCCCGGTTAAGCTGATGGCTACGCCTTCGACCTGCATCCAGTTTAAGCCCAAGTCTCCCTATTTCGCCCTCGATGCCCAGCAACCCGGTTATCGCCTGCTTGAATTAAGACCAGACGGCAGCATTCAGGCCAACGTCTATCGGGTGCCCGGCAACAAGTTTTCACCTGATCACGACTCCAGCGGTTATTAGGCGGCCAGTTCGGTTACCCTGTTAGGCAGGCAGTTTGCTAAGCATCGATGGGGTTAATATTTGGTTAATTGCCGCGTGGATGATAGCATCTGATTGCCCGACGCGAGGTGGAGAGACTAAGCGACTGAAACTAAGCGGCAGAGACTAGGTTCAGCGCCGTTCTGGCCGGTAAGCCGTCGTGTAAGGGATACATCGCCTTTTTATCATTCACTGCCGAGGACATATGCTGCTCTATATTCATGGATTCAATAGTTCACCGCACTCAGACAAAGGTGTGGTCACTGCCAAATATATTGCCAAGCATTTTCCCGATATCAATTTTGTACAACCTCAACTCCCCGCCACGCCAATGGCAGCCATGGCACTGCTGACAGATTTGGTCGAGCAGGCGCTGGCACGTGGGGAGCGCCTCGGCTTTATCGGCTCTTCCCTTGGCGGCTATTTTGCGAGTTATCTGGCGGAGCACTATGGCGGACGAGCCGTGCTGGTTAATCCTGCGGTGAAACCCTTCGAGCTGTTTGATGAGTTCCTCGGTCCCCAGTACAATCCCTACACAGAAGAGGATTATCAGATTCTCCCCGAGCACAAGTTAGAGGTGGCACAATACGATACGCCGGCCATCTCACATCCCTATCGATTCTTGGTGCTGCTGCAGTCAGGGGATGAGGTGCTTGATTATCGGCAAGCCGTGAATAAATACCAATGTTGTCAGATGCTCATCGAGGCGGGAGGCGATCATAGCTTCGTCGGCTATGAGCAGCAGATGCCAGGGATCTGTGATTTCCTGTTTCTTGACAAATAGACATGTAGGGCCGCAACATGGCCTGAATAACAATATATTGTGTGCGCTATGACTAACCAATACACTTCAGATGCAATTGAAGTCCTCAATGGACTCGACCCGGTAAAACGTCGCCCCGGTATGTACACCGACACCACCCGCCCCAACCATTTGGGACAAGAGGTGATCGATAACAGTGTCGATGAGGCTCTTGCGGGACACGCGACCAAAATTGACGTGATACTGCATAAGGACAATTCGCTCGAGGTGATCGACGATGGCCGCGGCATGCCGGTGGACATCCATCCCGAAGAGGGGATACCTGGGGTAGAGCTTATTCTCACCAAGCTGCACGCTGGCGGTAAGTTTTCCAACAATAACTATCAGTTTTCCGGTGGTCTGCACGGGGTAGGGATCTCTGTGGTCAACGCGCTCTCTAATCGCGTCGAGATCACGGTGCGAAGGGGCGGTCAAGTCTATGAGATGGCCTTCGCCCACGGTGACAAGGTAGATGACCTGACGGTGACAGGTACCTGTGGTCGGCGCAACACGGGCACGCGGGTCCATTTCTGGCCGACCGCCAGTTATTTCGACTCGGTTAACTTCTCGATTCCCAAGCTTATCTATCTGCTAAGAGCCAAGGCGGTACTCTGCCCAGGGCTGCGCATCAAGTTTACCAACAAGCAGACCGGCGATGTCGAAGAGTGGTGCTACGAGAGTGGCCTGACCGACTACCTCAAGTCGTCGACCAATGGCGCCATGACGCTGCCCCAGGAACCTTTTATCGGCAGCATGCAGGGCAATACCGAGGCGGTAGACTGGGCCATCACCTGGTTGCCCGAGGGCGGAGACTCCCTCAACGAGAGTTATGTCAACCTGATCCCGACGCCGCTGGGGGGGACCCATGTCAATGGCTTCCGTCAGGGACTGCTGGAGGCGATGCGCGAGTTTTGTGAGTTTCGCAACCTGATCCCCAGAGGGATCAAGCTATCACCCGAAGATATCTGGGATCGCAGCAGCTTTATCCTGTCGATCAAGATGCAAGACCCTCAGTTTGCCGGACAGACCAAAGAGAAACTCTCCAGTCGTCAGAGCGCGGCGTTCGTATCGGGTGTCGTCAGAGATGCCTTCAGCCTCTGGCTCAATACCCATACGGATCAGGCCGAGGCCCTGGCCGAGATGTGCATCAGCAACGCCCAGAAACGCCTGAAGGCGGCCAAAAAGGTGGCGCGTAAGAAGGTGACCTCTGGGCCCGCGCTACCGGGTAAGTTGACCGATTGTAGCGGCCAAGACCCAATGCGAGGCGAACTCTTCCTGGTGGAGGGTGACTCGGCAGGCGGCAGTGCCAAGCAGGCCAGGGATCGTGAATTCCAGGCGATCATGCCGCTGCGGGGTAAGATTCTTAATACCTGGGAGGTGGAGGCCTCGCAGGTGCTGGCCTCTCAGGAGGTGCACGACATCTCGGTCGCCATAGGTTGTGACCCGGACAGCAACGATATCTCCGAACTCAGATACGGCAAGATCTGTATCCTGGCCGATGCCGACTCGGATGGTCTGCATATCGCCACCCTGCTGTGTGCCCTGTTTATGAAGCACTACAAGGTGCTGGTGGAGAAGGGACACATCTATGTGGCCATGCCGCCGCTGTTTAGGGTGGATGTGGGCAAAGAGGTGTACTACGCCCTGGATGAAGCCGAGAAGCAGGGGATATTAGATCGCATCACTGCCGAGAAGAAGAAGGGTAAGGTACAGGTGACTCGATTCAAGGGATTGGGTGAGATGAACCCGCTGCAGCTGAGGGAGACCACCATGGATCCCAACACCCGAAGACTGGTACAGTTAACCATAGATGATGCCGAGGATACCCTGGCGATCATGGACATGTTGCTGGCCAAGAAGCGTTCTGGCGATCGTAAGACCTGGCTTGAAACCAAAGGCGACTTAGCCCAGCTATAGCTATGTCATTAAAATAAAAAGATAAATCGTTAGACAAGCTTAATATAATGCATAATAAAAGAGTTAGTTGTTATTTTCTGAGTGCGATGTTTGCCATGGTGGCATCGGGCGTGGCCCTGACGGCACGTGCCGAGCAGCCCATCATGATCACAGTCACCAAGGGATTTGGACTCTCCTTATATGCCTCGGATCTCGGTGATGCCAAGCAGATGGCGCTGGGTGATGAGGGTACGCTGTTTGTCGGCTCCTATAAGTCTGGCAGCATTCAGGCCTTGGTGGACAGTAACGCCGATGGCCGTGTAGACAAGCGTTACGTGGTCGCCAAGGGGCTCGAGTACCCTGAGGCGATCGCTTTTTACAAAGGGGATCTCTATGTTGCCGAAGAGGAGCGTATTCTGCGCTTCGTGGACATAGAGAACCGCCTGCGACGTCCGGGCCGGGGCAAGGAGGTCTATGACCGTCTGCCGGGTAAGACCAACAAGAGTCGCCGTGCCATGCGTTTCGGCCCAGATGGACGTCTCTATGTCGCCATCGGCGCCCCCTGTAACGTGTGTGAGGCTCACGCGCCCTTTGGCAGCATCATAGCCATCGATCTCGAGAGCGGCAGCAGCGAGCAGATCGCCACCGGCATACGCAACGTCACTGGCTTCGACTGGGCCCCCAAAGATAACAAACTGTGGTTTGCCGATCTGGGCCGCGACTGGATGGGCGACAGACTGCCACCGGATGAGATTAACCGTGTCGATATTGTCGGTGCCCACTACGGCTTTCCCTATATTCATGCCAGCAGCGTGCTAGAACCCGCCTACGAGAAGCCCAAGGGCCTTAAGGTGACGACGCCCGTCTTCGAGCTACCGGCCCACGTGGCGCCCATGGGGCTAGAGTTCTACCGCGGCGAGCAGTTCCCCGATAAGTACCGTGACCAGCTATTCGTGGCCGAAAATGGCTCCTGGAACCGTTCCAGTAAGATTGGCTACCAGGTCACCATGTTGACTCTGGAAGATGACAGTATCAGCAAGCGCCAGACGGTGGTGAGCTTTCTCGATGGAGAGTTTCCCGTTGCCCGGCCCTATGACTTAATCATGGCACCCGATGGGGCCATGTATATTTCAGACGATCTCAAAGGCAATGTGTATCGTCTGTTTTATAAAGAGAACACGAGCGAAGAGAGCGAATCGAGTGAAGCGAGTGAACAACAGGATCCTAATCAATGAGTGATGCGATAGATTTAAGCCTCGATGGCGTCGAACAGATGCCCTTGAGACGTTTCACCGAAGAGGCGTATCTAAACTATTCCATGTACGTCATCATGGATCGCGCCCTGCCACATATCGGCGACGGATTAAAACCGGTGCAGCGCCGTATCGTCTACGCCATGAGCGAGCTTGGCCTGTCGGCGCAATCTAAGCACAAGAAGTCGGCAAGAACCGTGGGTGATGTACTGGGTAAGTATCACCCCCACGGCGACAGTGCCTGTTACGAGGCCATGGTCTTGATGGCGCAGCCGTTCTCATACCGCTACCCCTTGGTAGATGGTCAGGGTAACTGGGGGGCGCCGGACGATCCTAAGTCATTTGCGGCCATGCGTTATACCGAGGCGCGTCTCTCTAAGTTCTCCGAGGTGTTGCTGACCGAACTGGGTCAGGGCACGGTAGATTGGGGCGTCAACTTCGACGGCACCCTGAAAGAGCCTATGGTGTTGCCTGCGCGCCTGCCGCACATACTGCTCAACGGCATCACAGGGATCGCGGTGGGTATGGCCACCGACGTGCCGCCACACAATGCCCGCGAGCTGGTGGATGCCTGTGTCGAGCTGATCGACAACCCTAAGGCGGATCTGGAAAGGCTGATGGAGCTGGTGCCCGGCCCTGACTATCCTACCGAGGCGGAAATCATCAGTCCGAGAACCGAGATCGCCAAGATCTACGAGACCGGCCGTGGCTCTATCAAGGCTCGCGCCGTCTATACGGTGGAGTCGGGTGAGATAGTGATCACCGCGCTGCCACACCAGGCAAGTGGCGGTAAGATTCTCGAGCAGATCGCCGCCCAGATGCAGGCCAAGAAGCTGCCCATGGTGGCCGACCTGCGTGACGAATCGGATCACGAGAGCCCGGTGCGCATCGTCATAGTGCCGCGCTCCAACCGTGTCGATTGTGACCAGCTGATGGCGCACCTGTTTGCCACCACAGATCTGGAGAAGAACTTCCGCGTTAACCTCAACGTGCTTGGGCTCAATGGTCGTCCTCAGGTCAAGGGGTTGAAACTGCTGCTGACCGAGTGGCTGGAGTTCAGGCTGACCACGGTCAGACGCCGTTTAGAGCACAGATTAGATAAGGTACTGGCAAGGCTGCATATTCTTGAGGCCTTGATGATCGCCTTCCTCAATATCGATGAGGTGATCGAGATCATTCGTTACCACGATGATCCCAAAGCCGAGCTGATGTCGCGTTTTAACCTGACCGATGAGCAGGCCAACGCCATCCTGGATCTTAAACTGCGTCACCTGGCGAAGCTGGAAGAGTTTAAGATCAAGACGGAACAGAGCGAGCTAGAGGCGGAGCGCGAGAAGCTTGAGCTACTGCTGAGCTCAGATCGCCGCATGAAGACGCTGATCAAGAAAGAACTTAAGCAAGACGCCGAAACCTATGGCGATGAGCGTCGCTCGCCGCTTGTCGAGCGTAGCGAATCCCGTGCCCTGTCTGAGCAGGAGTTGGTACCAGCCGAAGCGGTAACCGTAGTGCTGTCGGAGAAGGGATGGGTACGCTGTGCCAAGGGGCATGATATCGACCCTACGGCGCTCTCCTACAAGGCGGGTGACGGCTTCCTCTGCGCAGCGTCTGGCAGGAGCAATCATGCCACCGTCTTTATCGGCTCGACCGGACGCGCCTTTGCGACCGATACCCATACCCTGCCATCTGCCAGGAGTCAGGGTGAGCCAGTGACTACCCGCTTCCAACTGTCACCGGGCGAGTCTATGGCTCATGCGCTGCTGGGTGAGGACGGACAATGCTTCCTGCTGGCCTCTGATGCGGGCTATGGCTTTATCGGCGACTATAAGGATATGGTGTCTCGCAACAAGGCGGGTAAGGCGCTGCTCAGCCTGCCAGCCAATGCGCAGGTGCTGCCACCGAGACGGGTGGATAAGAGCCGCAGCGAGTCTATCTTAGCGATCACCAACGAGGGCCGCATGTTGCTCTTCTCTGTCGACGCCCTGCCGCAACTGGCGAAGGGCAAGGGTAACAAGATCATCGGCATCGCCAGCGACAGGGCCAAGAGCCGCGAAGAGCTGCTGGTGCATCTGCACGTAGTGGCCCAAGATACCGCCGTCACCCTGTGGGCGGGTAAGCGCAAGCTCACCCTCAAGCCGAGCGATCTCGAGCACTACCGTGGTGAGCGCGGTCGTCGTGGTGCCAAGCTGCCTCGAGGTCTGCAACGTGTGGATAAGGTGGAGTTGGGTGAGGACGAAACCAGCCTCTAGTCGACTTTTAGGCATAAACTCCAGACATAAAAAAAGCTGCTCTAGAGCAGCTTTTTTTATGTCTGTTTGAAGCAGGTATTAAGCCACTTCGTAGAAGTTGGGGGTAACATCGAGTCGCGCCTGGATGATCTCGGTCGCCATCTTGCTACATTTACCGCATTGGTTGCCAACACCCAGACGACGCTTAACGTCGGCAAGAGACATATCTCCTTGATCGACAGCTTCTTTTATTTGCTTGTCGGTAATGGCGTGGCAAAGGCAAACATACATACAGGTGACTCCCCTACTTCAGATGCACGCAAGTATAAATGAAAACGATTCTCAATGCTAATAACTCCTGGTTATAGAATGTGCACTATGGCGCCTTTGCGGGGAATTAAAAATTGTGAGCTATCCCACTAAACACGGGGCCTCTAGCCCATTTAGGGATAGGGCTTTGCCTCGTTGGGCTTAGATTTTGACCGACGCAGTAACGCTGGCAAGCGCGCCAGCTAGGCCGGATTAATTTAAGAGGTGATGGTATTAACCTGGTCGAGCCTTGCATCCATGCCGGTAAGCCGGTGCAGAGCAAACATGGGACTTGCTCGCGGCTTCCTTAGTACCCGCGCTCGAAGTTAACCCTGTGGCTCAGGGGCTCTCCCTTGATGAACTTGTGGTAGTTATTGGCGAAGATCTCCACGACCTGCTCGGGAAAGCTCGGGGCGGCGATATGGGGGGTGATGATGACATTTTCCAGCGACCAGATGGGATGCTCCTGGGGCAGAGGCTCCTGATTGAAGACATCCAGGATGGCGTTTTGCTGAGGGTGGCTCAGCAGCTGGGCATAGAGGGCATCGAGATCCAGCACGTCGCCGCGGCCCAGATTAAAGAGGATTGCCTCAGGCTTCATCAAGGCGAGCATCTCCTGATTGAGTGCGCCCTGGGTCTGTGGTGTGCTGGGCAGGATCGCGGCGATGGCGTCTGCATTACCTATGTGCTGAGCCAGATTCGCCAGAGTATCGACCTTGTCGAAGCCTATGGTGGGCTTGGCGCCGCGGTTGATGCCGGTGACCCGCATGCCAAAATGTTTAGCGGTCTGGGCGAGGTGCTTGGCGATGTTGCCCGTGCCTAATAGCAGCAGCTCCTGCCCTTGCAGGGTACGAAAGTTAGTCGGGCGCCAGATCTTCTCCGCCTGTTGGGACTGATACTGCTTATGTTGGCGCTGGTGGGCCAGTAGGTAGCCAAACAGGTACTCACTCATCAGGGGGCCGAAAATTCCCCTCACATTGGTGAGCTGATAGTCGCGGCGTAGCCTGGGTTTGACCAGGAGATCGACGCCGGCATAGGTAGATTGCATCCACTTGATCTGTTTGGCATGGCCCACCAAGGGGGCGGCCAATGGCGGTTCGGCGAGCCAGATATCGGCATCGAGAATACTCTGGGGATCGTCGCCTAGCAGTGTCAGGTGCGGCAGGTGACAGGAGCCGAGCAGGCTGCGGTATCTATCGTTATCGCTGGTCAGCAGCAGTAGCTTGTGTTCCATAGCGAGTCCTTTTGGCTGTTATTATTTTTGTATGAGACCCAGAAAATGGCTGGTTTATTTTGGTGGCGAATTTATTTCATTCGCACCTTGTCATTATAGATGCTCCCGCCTGGCTTAGTACTTAAGTGGGGGGCTAGTGCTACAGTTACAAAAAATGGCAGAGGTGTCCACCGCTAGGGTGAACTTTGCCTATTTGTTGGGCAGTTTAGGGTGAGTAGGCACTTGCTGACCCTAGCGGGTCAGCAGCAGTTGATGGACGCAGTCGGCGCTGACATCGGGGAAATTACTGAAGATACCATCGACGCCCATCTGCGACAGATAGTGGATATCGTCGCGATTATCCACGGTATAGACAAACACCTTGGCGCCGCGGGCGTGGGCATCCTCCACTAACTCCTGGGTGACGAAGTTGACGCTAAGATGCAGTGAGAAGGCTTCTAATCGCGTGACTATGGCCGCCAGGTCTTCCGGTACCCCTTCGATTAATGGCGCCAGCACTATCTCGGGATAGGCCTGTCTCAGGGCAAACAGGAAGCCGTGATGGAAAGAGGAGATCAGCAGCTGATCGGTGCGGTAGTTGAGTTTATTGAGGATCTCAGGGTAGAGCGCCATGAAGGGACCGAGGGAGTTAAGTCCCTTGAGCTCTATGTTAATCAGGGCGTCGAAGGGCTGCAGATACTCGAGGATCTCCCAGAGTTTGGGGATGGGCTCGCCATCCACGCTAACGCTCGCCAGATACTCTTGAGTCACCGCCTCGATAAGGCCAGTACCCGAGCTCTTGCCATCGAGACGCCTGTCGTGAAACACATAGAGTTCGCCCTCGACGCTGTGCACATCGATTTCGACGGCATTACAGCCCAGGGCGACCGATTTTTTGATGGCGGCCAGGGTATTTTCGGCGCCGTAGCCGCTGGCGCCCCGGTGAGCATAGACACGCATTAGCTTCTAATTAATCCCTGAGTCTCTTTACTTTGACCACTAATATGCACCTCTAGCTGCGGATAGGCGAGCTCTAGATGATTTTCTCTGAGTTTCTTGCTGACCTGCTTGTGTAGCTTATGCCTTAGTGGCCAGCGGGTGTTCATATCCTTGGCATAGGCGCGGATCTCATAATCCTGGGTATGCTGACCAAATCCGGCAAACCAGACCTCTGGCTCGGGTGTGGTCAGGGCATCGTCACACTCCTTGACGGCCTGGTACAGGGCCGCCTCCACCCGCGCAGGGTCTGAGTCTCTGGCGACCGAGACGTAGACGATCACTCGGGTGATGGGATCCGACAGTGACCAGTTGATCAGCTGCTCGGTAATAAAGGCCTTGTTGGGCACTATGATCTCTTTCCTGTCCCAGTCGACGATAGTGGTGGCGCGGATCTGAATCTTACTCACAGTGCCAGTCAGATCGCGAATGGTGACGGTATCGCCGATACGCACAGGTTTCTCGAACAAGATGATCAGGCCCGAGATGAAGTTGGCGAAGATCTCCTGCAGGCCGAAACCCAGGCCCACAGAGAGCGCCGCGACCAGCCATTGCAGCTTAGACCACTCCATCCCCAGGGTCGAGAAACCACTGAGCATGCCGAAGAAGACTACCAGGTAGCGACTCACCGTGGTGATGGCGAAGCCTGTGCCCTGGGACAGATCCAGTCGCTGCAGGATCATCAGCTCCAGCAGGCCCGGCAGATTGGTGGCGATCATCAGCGAGAAACCGACGATGATCAGCCCAAGCAACAAGGACTTGAGGGTGATTGGCAACTGCTGGGCGATGCCATCGACCGTGCTCGAGCTGGTCCATAGGGTGATGCCATCCAGGAAGGAGAAGATGGCGCTATGGGTCTGGGTCCAGAGGCCGATCAGGCTGATCAGGAAGGCCAGAGTCAGCAGTGAGCGTACCAGCCCCAGAGATTGACTGGAGATGGTCTCTAGATCCACCACGGGTTCTTCATAGGTGTCCGGTGGTTCGTTGCTGTTGGGGTCGTCCTCTTTCTCCCTTTGGGCTAGTATTTCGGCGCGCTTGGCCTTGGCACGGTTGAAGGCGATGCGGCGGCGTTCGATCAACATCCAGCGCTTAATCAACTGATACAGCAGCATAAAGCTTAGGGATAAGATCAATGACAGCTGTAGCTGCAGCAGCATCTGATAGGCGGTGAAGTAGTAGCCCCTGAAGGCCAGCACGGCGCAGGCCGGTGGCAGTAGGATGAGTATCGACCAGAGCAGCTTCTGTAGCAGGCGTTTGTTTTTATCGTCCTGATGATAATGATGCTCCTGCTTCGACAGGCTCAGCATGTCGCGGTAGAACCAGAACAGCATGAGGGCCAGCAGGATGAAGGCGCCGCGACCCAGGCTGTTGCGTACCAGCGAGGTCTCTAACACCTCGGTAAAGCCGATAACGCCCACGATAGGCATGGCCAGAATGGTCAGGGCGCGCAGGCGTTGCTGGCCGGCACGTATGATGGGCTTGTCGCCCTTGAAATGACCAATCAGCAGCCCCTTGTCTAGCGCGAGCAGATAGGTGAGTCGATAGAGCTGATACAGCATACCTATGGCCAGTATGCCCATGCCGACCGAGGAGACCAGGTTGTGGTTGCTGAGGTAGAAGATCAGGCCGCCGCAGATCAATGGCAGTGGCTTGATACAGCTATAGAGGAGCGAGCCAACCAGGGTATTGAAACTATAGATAAACTTATCTTGGGTGACGTTGCCCACATAGGTGACGTTCTTCGCCAGTAGCTGGGTAAACTTGGGCGTGACCAGATCCTGCATTACCAGACAGAGCACCATCAAGATCACCCACCATGACCAGAGGGTGCTCTGCTCTCTAAGGGCGTCGTGTACCTGATGCCAGGGAGCTTGGGTGAGCAGCCATTGGGTACTCTGGTAAAGGTCGCTTATCCAGTAGCCGTCTATGCTATTGGCGTTGGCCACCCAAAACAGGTGTTCGTTGAGTGTGGTCTTGAGGGTTTGATATTGCTGGCTTAACTGTTCATACAAGACCCTAAGTTCGGCGAGCTCACCAATATAGAGGTCATAGTTTTCCAGTAGCTGACGCTGCAGCTCTTTTTGGGCACTCAGGAGCTTGCTTTGCAATGGGCTGAGCTGCTCTGCGGCGCCGAGCATCGGGTGCAGGGTCTGATCTTGCTCTATCTGGTAGCGTGCCAGGCGGGCATTGGCGATCTCATTACTGATCTTGTCCTGACTCGGTGGTTTGGGCAGCGAATAGAGGATACGCAGGAAACGCTCGCCGAAGGCCGAGTTGAGCTTTACCAGGGCGATCTGCTGCTGAATGTTAGTGATCTGCTTGGCCTGGAATTGGTATTGGGTTTCGGCCTGCTCCTGCAGCGTCATCACATTGGTCACTTCATGGGTGAGCTGTTTCAGCTGCTCGCCATAGGCCTGATTCTGGTCGTTCAGCTTGATGGCGATGGCATCGTCTGTGATGGAGGTTTCGATCTGGCTGGCGGCGATGGTGGCCGCCGTCGCCTTGTGACGCTGCTCGGCGATAACGCCGTTGAGCCTTTCGATCAGGGCTTCCTGCTGAACTAGCTGACTACGCACCAGCGCTAGCTGTTGCTGGGTCAGGGCTATCTGTTTCTGGCTGCTGGCCAGCTCAGATTCTAGGGTCGAGAGGCTCTGAACATAGACTCGGCGCTGCATCTCGCTCAGAGGCTGATTGTCGTTGCCGGTCGCCTGTTTGTGCTTGACCAGGGTCAGGTTGGCTTGGCTTATCAGGCTGGGCAGCTGCTGCTGACGCTTGATCAATTCGTTGACCTGGGTGGCCAGGTTGGCCTCTGTCTCCTTGAGTTCAGCCAATCTCAGGTAGGAGAGTGATGCTTGCTGGCTCAGGTCTTGATTGGGGTTGTATTCCAGTGGCGTGGCGGCTTCTTTAAGCTGCTGTGTCAGCGCCTGCTTCTGGCTCTGATACTGGTGAATGATGGCGTCGAAGTTGGACTGCAGGGCCTGCTGTTCGGTGAGCTGTTCTTCGAGCAGACTGAGTTGCTCGGCGGTGCTCTTGCTGGCGACCTGGGGTTCTTGTCCTATTCCCAGGCGTTTATTGAGATTCAGGGGCGAATTAGCGGCACCCGAGAATGAGATTAGACAGAGAATAATCAGTAATATACGAGACATAAGCCGCTTTGTTTACACCAGCATCAATGGACGCTTATATATTACCAAGTTAGTTCAAAAATGATATCTATGAATCGGTTAATTTGACCCGTGTGGCGTTTCCTTTGCCAGCGACGAAAATGCCTTAGGATTTGGCCTTTTGGGCGCGGTTGGCCTTATGGCTCTTCTGGGTCTCATAGACGGCGGTGAAGACTACCAAGGCGCCGCCAATCAGCGTCTTCATGGCGAGTCCCTCGCCCAGGATCAACATGGCTAACAGGGCACCATAGAGGGGTTGCAGGCAGGAGACCAGGCTGACCGTCTTAGCGCTTAGCTGGCGCAGCGCCGAGGTAAACAGGGCGTGGGGGGCGGCGGTAAAGACTATGCCTAAGAGGATCACCAACCACCAGACGTTGGCTTGGATGGCGCTTGGGTCGACCTCGAGCCAAGGCAGCAGGAAGAGGGCGCTGACCCCAGTCTGATAATACATGGCCTGGGCACCGCTGTAGCTGGCGAAGTAGCGCTTGTGTAGTAGGTTTCTGGCGGTGAACAGGGCCGCCGACAGTATGCCTATGATGATCCCTAGGGTGACATCGTTGCCTAGGTTGGCCTCTGGGATCAGCAGGCTGACACCGAGCAGGACACAGATGCCGCTTATGATATCGGCTAGCTCCAGGCGCTTGCCGGTAAAGAAGGGCTCCACTAACACTGTCATGACCGGGTAGGTGAAGAAGGCGATCATGCCTATGGCCACCGAGGAGAGTTGCATGGCGGCAAAGTAGGTGACCCAGTGCAGGCTGACTATGATGCCGAGGCCCAGGGCTATGCAGTAGTCTTTACCGCGATTGAGCCTGAGGTGCTTGCCGCTGACCTTAACTAATAGAGCGAGGGCGAGGGCGGCGATGCAGCAGCGAAGTGCTGTGATATCCAGGGCACTGAGGGGAATCAGCTTGGAGAAAAGGGCCGTACCACCAAACAGGAGGACGGCCAGATGCAGTTCGATTAAGCCAGAGCGTTCGCTGCTACTTGTGTTCAAGATTTCCTCTAATCGATTTTGGCAAAAGCCTGACCCATGCGGGTAACGGCCTTAGGCTCGACGCCATCGGCAAAGTGTTCCAGTGCGTCTTTGGCAAATAGCATCACTACAGTGCTGCCAAGCTTGAAGCGTCCCATCTCCTCGCCCTTGTCCAGGGTGATCGCCTCTGGGCCCTCGGTCGGATAATCCCAGGTGAAGACTTTCTTGCCCGTCGGCGGGGTAACGGTACCTGCCCAGACAGTTTCTATGCTGGCTACGATAGTGGCGCCAACCAAGACCATGGCCATGGGACCGATTTCGGTTTCGAAGATGGCCACGACTCGCTCGTTACGGGCAAACAGGCCTGGCACATTCTCGGCCGTTAGCGGATTAACCGAAAACAGCTCGCCCGGCACATAGGTCATCTTAGACAGGGTGCCTTTTATGGGCATGTGAATTCTATGGTAATCCTTAGGTGCCAGATAGATGGTGGCAAAGTCACCGCTTTCGAAGCGTTTGGCATCATCGGCCTGATCGCCTAAAAGGGCAAGTGACGAATATTCATGTCCCTTGGCTTGAAAGATGCGCCCCTCTTTGATCGGCCCGCATTGGCTGACGGCGCCATCGACCGGATGAACGATATAGTCGTCATCTTCACACAGGGGACGAATGCCGGGCTTCAAAGCGCGGGTAAAGAACTGGTTGAAGCTGGCATAGGCTTCTGGTGCACTCTGTGCGGCCTCGCTCATGTCTATCTTATATTGCTTGATAAACCATTTAATTACGCTTGTCGTTACCGCGCCGAGTTCGGCGGCAGCCAGCTTACCCACGAGTCGCGATAGCAGGTGTTTCGGCATTATGTATTGCAAGGCAATCTTCAATTTGTCCACTGTCTGTTTTCCTTCAAATCCAGTTTGGCTGTCTTTAATTTAGTTAGTCGTTATCGTTTTTGAAATGACGGGCGTGTCGCTGCTCATCCAAGCTGTCGATAATTCTATGGTAGTTCTGATACCTGTCTTCGGCGATCTTACCTTCCTCGAATGCCTGGGTGATGGCGCAGCCAGGATCATTCTTGTGTTTACAGTCTCTAAACTTGCAGGTGCCCAGGTAATCCCTGAATTCGACGAAGCACCAGCCGACGCGCTCGGCGGGTAGGTGCCACAGGGCGAATTCGCGCACGCCGGGAGAGTCTACCAGGTCACCGCCGCTAGGGAAGTGCAGCAACTTGGCTGTGGTGGTGGTGTGTTGGCCGAGGCCAGAGTTCTCCGACACGTCGCCTGTGATCAGTTCGGCTTCAGGTAGCAGGGCGTTGATCAGGGATGACTTGCCCACGCCAGATTGGCCGACAAACACGCTCACCTTGTCTTTTAATAGGGTCTTGATCTCCTCGACCCCTTCGCCAGACTTACTGCTGACGCGATATACCTGGTAGCCGATGGCTTGATAGCGTTGCAGCGCGGCTTCGACGGCTGGCGCCTCTTCGTCGCTAAGCAGGTCTATCTTGTTGAGTATGATGACCGGGGCTATGCCTGTGTCTTCGGCGGCCACCAGATAACGGTCGATGATCTGGGTGGTGAAGCTAGGCACCACGGAAGAGACGATAAGTATCTGATCGATGTTGGCGGCGATGATCTTTATGCCGTCGTAGAGATCCGGCCGTGACAGTGAGGAGTGTCTCGGGTGAACGGCCTCGACAACACCGGCGATGGTGGCTGTGGTTTCACTGGCTTGGCGCATGATCACCTTGTCACCGGTGACTAGGCTTTGAATATTTCGGCGAATGTTACAGCGAACCAGTTCACCGCTTTCCGTTTCGACATCAGCGTGTTGGCCGAAACGAGAGATGACGGTGCCCAGCTGTTCTGGCCCCAGTGAGCTATCCTGTAACTCAATGGTTGTTTCTTTTGCGTCTTTGCGCTGCAGCCGTTTCTCATGATTGGCGCGCATGCGGCGGCGTTGGCCTTGGCTTAGGGGTTTCTTTTTACTCACAGTGTCGTCATCGTCAAAATAAGGTTATTTTGTGTCTTCTAAAAAAGCAGTATGATACACGGTCTTAAATAAAAAAGCCTGAATTTAGGCAAACACGCATTGATAAGGCAGATATATGGCTGCAGATGAAACAAATCTGATCTGGGTTGATCTGGAGATGACGGGACTAGAGCCCGAGGTCGACAGAATCATTGAGATAGCAACGATTGTGACCGACAAGGAGTTGAACATCTTGGCCGAAGGGCCGGTGATTGCCATCCATCAGAGTGAGGATGTACTTGCGGCGATGGATGACTGGAATCAGAAGCATCACGGCGAGTCAGGCCTGATCGACAGAGTCAGGGCGAGTGACTTCAGCGAGCAAGATGCCATCACTCAGACGATTGCCTTCTTATCCGAGCATGTACCAGCCGGTGTGTCGCCAATGTGCGGTAACAGCATAGGTCAGGACAGACGTTTCATGAATCGTTACATGCCAGCCCTGGAAGACTATTTTCACTATCGCAACATAGATGTCAGTTCTGTCAAAGAGTTAGTGCGTCGCTGGAAGCCTGAGGTAATGAACGGTTTTAAGAAGCAGGGCACTCATCAGGCACTGGTTGATATCCAGGAGTCGATTGCCGAACTGCAATATTATCGTGAGAAAGTATTTAAAATTTAACCAAACGGTAGAAAATTTTAAATTAGGGGGTTGCAGAGGGGCGAAATTCTCCTATAATGCGGCCTCAACTTTTTACTGGCGCAAACGCCGGTGATGATTGAAATGCGACATTAGCTCAGTTGGTAGAGCGATACCTTGCCAAGGTATAGGTCATCGGTTCGAACCCGATATGTCGCTCCAAATTACAAAAGTTTGGCTACACCAATATCCAGACTCACAGATTTTGCGACATTAGCTCAGTTGGTAGAGCGATACCTTGCCAAGGTATAGGTCATCGGTTCGAACCCGATATGTCGCTCCAAAATTTGAGTTACGTTAACTCAGTTGATGAAAGGTGAAAGACGATACCTTTTGTCGATGATGACAGTTAGGGTAGCACGAAAAATTTATGCGACATTAGCTCAGTTGGTAGAGCGATACCTTGCCAAGGTATAGGTCATCGGTTCGAACCCGATATGTCGCTCCAAAATTTATGCGACATTAGCTCAGTTGGTAGAGCGATACCTTGCCAAGGTATAGGTCATCGGTTCGAACCCGATATGTCGCTCCAAATTTTCCTCTCTAAACTTCAGTTTCCAATAGCACTTAATATCTATCCCGCTGCTTGCGTGTATTGTCCTTATGCGACATTAGCTCAGTTGGCTCCTTGTTCACTGCGTTAGGCGATACCTTGCCAAGGTATAGGTCGAGCGTTTAGCGCTACCGGTTCGAACCCGATATGTCGCTCCAAATTTTCCTCTCTACGCTTCAGTTTCCAATAGCACTTAATAATGCTCCCGCTGCTTGCGTGTATTGTCCTTATGCGACATTAGCTCAGTTGGCTCCTTGTTTCTGTCTGCAACCTCCATCCTTTATCCATCATTCTTCTTCGAACGCTTAGGTGCCATAGATTTTGGTCTCGGTGAATTTCTATTCACTATTGAAGGGTAATTTTGATGAGTGTTTTGTCGTTTTATCTATTGCCAGAGCCTTTAAGTTAACGATTATTAGCCCTTTATCGGCGTGAAGATCACAAAATTGTCATTAGCGTGATGTGAGATAAAATTCTTTAAGCTTGTCTAATGTAGCGACTTCAGAAGTGCGCAAACTATGACATTGTTCAAAAAAAACTGCGCTAATTACTCCCATAATGAAATCAAGTCAGTATTAACGCCTAACGCTTGGCATCGATTGGAGTAGGAAAAATGAGATTTCAACAACTTAATGAACAGTTGGCATATGTCTCTAAGTGTCGCTTGGAAATGGCTCGTTTGTATGCGCGTTTACACAGCGCGGTAGATTCGTCTCGCGTGAAATTGATGCTGGAGTATTTGCAACAACATGAGAAAGAGGTGTCTAAGAAGATCGATGACTACATCGAAGAGGCGCCAAGCCGTCTGCTGGAACTTTGGTACAACGACATTGTGTTTGAAGACTTCATCAAGCGTTGTCAGGATGTGATTCCAGCAGCCAACATGAATGAAGATGATCTGCTTGAGCTACACCTGGATCTCGATAACCGTCTGATCGGCTTGTTTGAGAAGACGGCGGATTCCTCTGTGCCGGGTGATGTGAAGAACGCCCTCAACGATCTGGTGCGGGTCGAGAAGATTCAGCAGCAACGTCTGGTGCACAGCAGCCTGAGAATGGAAGATATTTAAGCAGAGTTATTTAAGCCGAGTTATTTAAGTCGAGTTAAGTAGGCTTAGTTTTTTAAGCTGAGCTATTTGACCATTTCGGACAAAGACACATATGAAAAAGGCGCCTTGGGCGCCTTTTTCTATTCACACCCAGCTTATTTTAAGTCTAAGGTTATAGCTAACTATTTTTAATTGCTTTTTTGTGTTTCAACCAGGGTGAAAACTTCACTTATCTACACCCACTTAGGGTTTTATAACCTCAATAGTTCAGTAATTTGGCTGACTACCTAAGTTATTTTTTCTCAGTTCGATGAAATGTTTTGTTATCTCTTTGTTGGCCTTCGGGGCTCTGAGCTGGCGGATTTATTGTGCCAGATCAAACTTCCTCCAATCTCTGGCGTTTAAACGGAATCTCTTGGCGATTAAAAACTCAAATATCGAATATGCTTAGGCATAGGGCAAACCGCCCCGGTGATGAGTCTTGTTAAGGAGAATCCAGATGTTGTTTAGTGACGGCCAGCTGCCATCGGCCTTATATACGGCGCAGATGATTCGTGATGCCGAAGCGCGCTTGATCGCGTCCGGTGAGGCTAACTTATGTCAGTTGATCGACAGCGCCGGTCAGTCGGCCTTTGAACTACTGCAGCGGGAAGAAAGGCTTAACAACAAAATTTTGGTATTGGCGGGCTATGGCAACAATGGCGCCGATGCCTATATCTGTGCCACCCTGCTGCTCGAATCTGGCTGTGATGTCGCCCTCTATGCCGTGGAGCGTCCCGAGCCAGGCGAGGGGATTAGCTACGCCAAGGCGGCCTTTCTTGCGGCGGGCGGACATCAGCTGTCTGATTATGAAGAGGCACTCAAGGAGGCCGGGGTCGTCGTCGATGGCCTGCTGGGCACAGGGGTAAAAGGAGAGCCTCGCGCCCCCTTTGCCGAGATGATTAAGGCGCTGAATGCTTATTCCCCCTGGATCTTATCCTTAGACGTACCCTCTGGGATCGATGTGGATACCGGCGCTGGGCAGCTGGCGGTTAAGGCCGATGTGACCCTGACTTTCGGCGCGCCGAAACAGGGGCTTATCACGGGTAAGGCGAGGGACTGTGTCGGACGTCTCTGGTTTGCCGATATAGGGTTGCAGGATTATCTGCCGGATTCTAAGGTGCTCAATATTGCCTACAGGTTAACCGACTTGGGATTGCCTGCCAGGGCGCAGAACAGCCACAAGGGCGCCTGTGGCAAGGTGACCGTTATCGGTGGTGACAACGGGATGGCCGGGGCGCCGCGTTTAGCAGCCGAGAGTTGTCTGCGGGCCGGAGCCGGCCTAGTGGCGGTGATCTCGAGGCCCGAGCATTTGACCGTGGTTAACTCGGGCAGACCGGAAATCATGTTCTGGGGCTGTGAGCTGGTGGATATGGAGGTGTACCAGCGCCTGGGGTGGGCCGATATTTTGCTGATCGGGCCCGGATTGGGCAAACATGACTGGGGCTATAACCTGCTTAAGGCGACGAGTCTGAGTGACAAGCCCTGTGTGATGGACGCCGATGCGCTCAATCTACTGGCGCTTGACCCATCACGGCAGAGTAACTGGGTGCTGACTCCCCACAGTGGTGAGGCGGCTCGTCTTTTGGGCATCAGTATCGCCGAGGTTGAGGCGGATCGCTTTGCCGCCGTCTATGCTCTGCAGGCAAAATATGGCGGCGTCGTGGTACTTAAAGGGGCTGGCACTTTGATCTATGACGGCAAGGTGTGTCACGTGGCGCCCGTGGGTAACCCTGGGCTCGCCAGTGGGGGCAGCGGTGACGTGCTAGGCGGCATCATAGCGGCCCTGATGGCACAGGGGATGTCTAAGATGGATGCGGCCAGCGCCGGGGTGGTGATTCATGGCGCCGCGGCGGATCTTGCGGCCAAAGATGGCGAGCGAGGCATGCTGGCCTGTGACCTGTTTGCTCATATACGTGCGCTAGTCGATAGGATTTAGCCTGGGCAGATTAAAATGCGCTAATGTTTGTTTAGATAAACGCCGGTTTAGGTTAAAGTATCTGGTTCAAAAAAGGATTGTCCTTAATTAGCGATAGATACGATGACATCAGTAAAAGTTTATCTTGAAAATGAAGCAGAAACCGTTAGCTTAGGCCAAAGGCTAGCCAGTGCGATTAAGCCGCCATTGACCCTCTATCTGAGCGGTGAATTGGGGGCGGGGAAAACCACCTTTAGTCGTGGTCTGATTCAGAGCCTGGGGCATCAGGGGGCGGTGAAGAGCCCGACCTATACGCTGGTTGAGCCTTATGAGCTAGGTGATATTGATGTATATCATTTTGATCTATATAGATTAAGTGATCCAGAAGAGCTCGAGTTTATGGGAATCCGTGACTACTTTACCGACTCGAGCCTGTGTATTGTCGAGTGGCCCGATAAGGGCGTCGGCCTCCTGCCCGAGGCCGATCTGGCGATACACATTCAATATCACCAACAGGGCCGAGAGGTCACGCTGACGGCGCATTCGCGCGCCGGAGAGATTTTGTTAGATAGTTTACATAATTAATAATGATAAGAACTGAGTCACTAATAAAACGCCTATTATTGATTGTCTTGCTATGTATTCCTTCTATTGCCTACAGCGCAAATAAACTGGAAGGCGTACGTATCTGGGCGGCACCAGAATCCACACGTGTGGTGTTTGACCTGCGTGAGCCGCCAAAGTATTCCCACTTTACCCTTACCAGTCCCTATCGCTTGGTGGTCGATCTGACCACTACGGCAACTGGGCTCAATCTGAGCAAGATTGAGAATAACAGCAAGCTGGTTAAGCGGGTGCGCATTAGCAAACCGCCCAAGAAGGGCACCCTGAGGCTGGTGATCGATCTGGTCAAGCCCGCCAAGGCCAACCTGTTTGCCCTGTCGCCCACGGCCCCCTATGGCAATCGCCTGGTGGTGGATCTTGAAGGCGGCAGCCAGAGCCCTAAAACGGCAAAGGCTGAACCCCAGCAGGAGCTGAGAGACATTATTGTCGCCATCGACGCCGGCCATGGCGGCGATGACCCGGGCTCTATCGGCCCCTCGGGGATCTATGAGAAGAAGGTCGCGTTACAGATCGCCAAGAAGGTAGAGGCCAAGATCAATGCCACGCCGGGCATGCGCGCCATTATGACCCGCTCGGGTGACTACTTCGTCAACCTGAATAAACGCTCTGAGATCGCCCGTAACAGCAAGGCCGATCTGCTGGTGTCTATTCACGCCGACGCCTTTACCTCGCCTAAGCCTCAGGGCGCCTCTGTGTGGGTGCTGTCGATGCGCCGCGCCAACAGTGAGATCGGTCGCTGGTTAGAGCAGAAAGAGAAGCACTCTGAACTGCTGGGTGGTGCCGGTGAGATTATCCAGAACGCGGACAACGAGCAGTATCTGGCCATGACCCTGCTGGATATGTCGATGGACAGATCCATGGCGATCAGCCATAACATCGCCGGTGACGTGCTCGCTAACCTGGGGAAGGTGACACGCCTGCATAAGCATAAGCCGGAGGCAGCCAGCCTGGCCGTACTCAAGTCGCCGGATATTCCCTCTATCCTAGTGGAGACGGGCTTTATCTCGAATCACAAAGAGGAGCGCCTGCTGACCCAGAGGGATCATCAGAACAATATCGCCAATGCCGTCCACAAGGGTGTGGTGCGCTATTTTGAGAATAATCCTCCTGCTAACACCATGATGGCCAGTAAGAGCGGCATCAAGCATAAGGTGACGGCCGGCGAGTCATTGTCGGTGATCGCCCATCGCTACCAGGTATCAGTCGCCAGCATCAAGAAGGCTAACAAGCTTAAGTCCAACACCCTCTACATTGGTCAGAAGCTGATCATTCCCCGGGCGTAAGGAACCAAGATGACTATTCGAATTTTGCCTCCTCAACTGGCTAACCAGATTGCCGCCGGGGAGGTGGTAGAGCGTCCTGCTTCCGTTATCAAAGAGCTGGTGGAAAACAGCCTGGACGCCGGTGCCACCCGCGTCGATATCGAGATCGACAAGGGCGGCAGCAAGCTGATTAAGATCACAGACAACGGCTCTGGTATCCCCAAGGAGGAGCTGAGTCTGGCGCTGTCTCGCCATGCCACCTCTAAGCTGGCCTCGTTAGATGATCTGGATGCCATCCTGAGTTTCGGCTTTCGCGGTGAGGCGCTTGCCAGTATCAGCTCTGTCTCCCGTCTGACCCTGACCTCGAGAACGCAGCAACAGAGTGAGGCATGGCAGGCCTATGCCGAGGGCTCAGAGATGGCGGTTAGGGTGATCCCGGCGGCGCATCCCGTGGGCTCGACGGTGGAGGCGGCAGATCTCTTCTTCAATACGCCGGCCAGACGCCGTTTCTTAAAGAGCGACAAGACAGAATTTACCCATATCGATGAGTGGCTCAAGCGAATCGCTTTGGTGCGCCGCGACATTCATTTTACCCTCAAGCATAACGGCAAGCAGGTGCGCAACTATCGCCCGGCCAAGACAGAGGCGCAATATCTGCAGCGTATGGCCCAGGTCAGCGGTAAGGCCTTTGCTGACAACGCGCTCAGGGTCGACTGTACCCACAACGGCTTAAGTCTCAGCGGCTATATTCAATCGCCATTTGGCGAGCAGGCCGTCGGCGACACCCAATATTTCTATGTTAACGGCCGTTTGGTGCGTGACCGCCTGGTTAATCATGCGGTGCGTCAGGCATTTGCTCAGCAGCTGCAAGGTGAGCAGGTTGCCTTCGTGCTCATGCTGACCCTGGATCCCCATCAGGTGGATGTCAACGTGCATCCGGCTAAGCATGAGGTGCGCTTCCACGAGAGCCGTTATGTGCATGACTTTATCCTGCAGGCGCTGGAATCGGCGCTGCGTCAGTCGAGTGAGTTGGCCTTAGAGGCGGCTCTGGACAGAGAAGTGGCGGGGCAGGAGACGCCAGCCTCCTATATTCGTCCACTGCAACCTGAGTCTAATAGGGGGGAGCAGAGTAACTATGCTGCTAACACGACAGAGCAGAACGAAGTTTGGTCAGGGGATGAGCGCCGTGCCTATACGGGACACAGTGGTGGGGTAGGAGCCGGCGGTGAGCGGGTGCGAGAGACGCAGGTGAGCGCCTATGGCGGCAGTCAGTTTGCCGGGCGAGGACGCAGCCATGCGAGCGCCGAGCTGCCCAGTCAGGCGGCCGTCGACAGTTATGCCCAGCTGATGACCACACCAGGTGTGACGAGTCAGCCTGTTCAACAAGCAGGTGACCTTCCGCCCATGCCACAGCTGCTCGACGGACAATATTGGCTGCTGGTTCGGGGCTGCGAGCTTGCCTTGCTCAGCCTGCAGACCGTTGTGCGTGAAGTGATGCGCCGGGAGATTCAGGCCAAGCTGGATGTCGGTCTCATTGGCCAGCCGCTCCTGATGCCCGTGTCGGTCAAGGTCGACGAGGATTGGCAGCAGACCTTGGCCGAAAGAGAGCTTTTAGTGAGAAAATTGGGATTAGAGCTAACTATTCGCCTCGGCCAGTTGATAATTAAAAAAGTGCCCCCATATCTAAGGCAGAGTCAGCTGGCGAGCGTGATCCCCGAGTTTCTCCAATGGATACGCTTCGAAGAGCCGACAAACGATGCGCTGGTCAATTGGCTGGTGAATCAAGCGAGCGAACAGTTTAGCTCGGCGAGTCGACTCTGGGGCGAACTCATGGGACTGCCCGAGTCGCAGCAGCAAGAAATTTTATCTATGGCCAAGGTGATGCCTTGGCAAGAATGGTTAGGTGAGCAAACGAGTGAATAGCGAGAGTCAGCCGACAATTATCACCCTGATGGGGCCGACGGCGTCCGGTAAGACAGCGCTCGCTATGGCATTGGCCGAGCAGCACAACTGCGAGATCATCTCGGTCGACTCGGCGCTCATCTATCGGGGCATGGACATCGGCAGCGCCAAACCGACCCAGGACGAGCTAAGCCGCGCGCCGCACCGTTTGATCGATATTCGCGATCCTAGCGAGAGTTACTCCGCGGCGGATTTTCGTAGCGACGCCATCGCCAACATTGAAGCGATCCTAGCGGCAGGCAAGACGCCCCTGCTGGTTGGCGGCACCATGCTGTATTTCAAGGCGCTACTCGAAGGCCTGTCGCCATTGCCATCGGCGGATGAGGCCATCCGGGCCGAGATAGCCAGCGAGGTCGAAACCAAGGGCTGGCAGGCGTTGCATGACGAGCTGCGTCGTGTGGACCCAGTATCGGCAGAGCGAATCCACCCTAATGATCCCCAGCGTCTGTCGCGGGCATTGGAGGTATACCGCATTAGCGGTAAAAGCCTGACCGAGTTGACCCAGGTGAAGGCCGATGCCTTGCCCTATAAGGTGGTGCAATTTGGCATAGCGCCGAAAGATCGCAAAGTGCTACACCTTGCTATAGCAGAAAGATTCAAATTGATGTTAAATCAAGGTTTCGTCGAAGAGGTGCAGCGGCTCAAGGCGCGAGCGGATCTGCATCTAGACCTACCTTCGATGAGATGTGTCGGATATCGCCAGGTGTGGCAGTATCTCGATGGGGAATATGACTATGATACTATGGTCGAAAAATCCATAGTTGCGACTAGGCAATTGGCCAAGCGTCAATTAACATGGTTGCGAGGATGGACCGATCTAAATTGGCTGGAGAGTGGGGATGAAGCTAATCTGGCGCGACTATTAGAACATTGTCGCTAGCTAATTCATTCACTCTATATAATACTAAAACCAAACCAGAAATTGATGCTGTATTAGGTTTTAATTAATTTTAATAAAAAGGAAATTACATAATGGCAAAGGGGCAATCTTTACAAGACCCATTTTTGAACGCATTACGACGTGAACGCGTTCCGGTATCTATCTACCTAGTTAACGGTATCAAGCTTCAGGGACAAGTTGAGTCATTCGATCAGTTTGTTATTTTATTGAAGAACACTGTCAGCCAGATGGTATACAAGCACGCTATCTCTACCGTGGTGCCTGCACGTCCATTTAACGTGAGTAATCATCACAACACGCCTAACCAGGCGGCGGGTTACAATGCACAACATGACGATAGCGCTGAGTAATTTCCTGAGGAGTTCGCTTTTTGTTTGAACGCTATGAGGCGGGAGAAGCTGCAGTACTTGTTCATATCGACTTTTCAGATGAAGACAGTAGGGAAGATATTACCGAACTTCGTTTACTGGTCGAGTCGGCAGGCGCTGAAACCGTTGGCGTGATCACGGGAAGTCGTCGTTCTCCAGATAGAAAGTATTTTGTTGGTACAGGTAAAGCGGAAGAGTTGGCGGCCATGGTGGCAGCCACCGACGCGAATGTGGTGATTTTTAACCATGCCTTGAGTCCTGCACAAGAGCGTAATCTTGAGCTGATCTGTCAGTGTCGGGTCTTAGACCGTACGACGCTGATTTTGGATATTTTTGCTCAGCGCGCCAGGACCTATGAGGGTAAGTTGCAGGTGGAGCTAGCGCAATTGCGCCACATGTCGACGCGCCTGATTCGTGGTTGGACGCACCTTGAAAGGCAAAAAGGTGGTATCGGCCTGCGGGGACCGGGTGAAACCCAGCTGGAAACCGACAGACGTCTGTTACGTGGTCGCATCAAGACCATTAACAAGCGACTGGAAAAGGTCGATAAGCAGCGTGAACAGAGTCGCCGGGCGAGGCAGCGAAGCGAACTCGCGACCGTGTCCTTGGTGGGCTACACCAACGCCGGTAAGTCGACCCTATTTAACGCCTTGACCGTTTCCGAGGTCTATGCCGCCGACCAGTTGTTTGCGACACTCGATCCGACCCTGCGTAAGTTAGACTTACAAGACGGTTCGGTCATTTTGGCCGACACGGTCGGTTTCATCAGACATCTTCCCCATGATCTCGTGGCGGCGTTTAAGGCCACCCTGCAGGAAACCCGCGAAGCGGATCTTCTGCTACATGTGGTCGACAGTGCTGATGAAAACATGGGCGACAATTTTGAACAAGTACAGTTGGTACTCAAAGAGATTGGCGCCGAAGAGATTCCACAGTTGATCGTCTGTAACAAGATAGATCTCTTGGAAGAGGTGGGCCCTAAGATCGACTATGACAGCGATGGGGTCCCAACGCGTGTGTGGGTTTCGGCCCAGCAGCGACTAGGCTTGGACTTGCTCGAGAAGGCCATCAACCAGTTGGTTGGGCGGGCCGTATTAGAGCTTACCTTGCGTATTCCGGCGACGGCCGGACATTATCTTGGTCAGTTTTATCGACTGGATGTGATACAGCAGAAAGAGTATGACGATCTGGGGAACTGTATCTTATCTGTGCGCTTATTGGAGGCCGATTGGCACCGATTAGCCAAGCAGAGCCAAGGGGAGTTGGAAACCTTTATTGTTGAAACCGCAGCAATAGAGTAGTTTTTAGTAATCTCGTTTATTTCATACACCTATGGAGTGCTAAATGGCTTGGAACGAGCCCGGTAACAAGGGTCAAGACCCTTGGGGAAACAAGAACGGCAATGACAAGGGGCCGCCAGATCTCGACGAAGTATTTAAGAATATTTCGAAGCGTTTTGGGGGTAAAGGAAATGGCGCTGGCGGCGGATTCAGCGCACTAGGTTTTATCATTGTATTAGGCATCGCCGTTGTCGTATGGGGACTATCAGGTTTCTATACGGTGAAAGAAGCCGAGAAGGGTGTGGCGCTTCGCTTTGGTAAATATATTGGCGAAGTAGAGCCTGGCCTACAGTGGAAGGCGACCTTTATCGATGAAGTCTTTCCAGTGAACGTGAGCAACGTTCGCTCAATTCCAGCCTCGGGCAGCATGCTGACCGCCGACGAGAACGTCGTGCTGGTAGAGCTGGATGTACAGTATATTGTGGTCGATCCTTATCGTTACCTGTTCAGCGCGGTTGATGCTAATTCGAGCCTGCGTGAGGCAACGGATAGCGCCCTGCGTTATGTGGTGGGCCACAACAGGATGGACGATATCCTGACCACGGGACGTGATCAGATCCGTCGCGATACCTGGGAAGAGGTTGAGCGTATCATCAAGCCCTACAACCTGGGCATCGAGATCCGCGACGTGAACTTCCTGCCGGCCCGTCCGCCGGAAGAGGTGAAAGACGCCTTCGATGACGCCATTGCCGCACAGGAAGATGAGCAGCGTTTCATCCGTGAAGCCGAAGCTTATTCTCGCGAAATCGAGCCTAAGGCCCGTGGTACGGTGCAGCGCATGGAGCAGCAGGCGAACGCTTATAAAGAGCGTGAGATCTTAGAGGCGCGCGGTAAGGTGGCTCGCTTCGAGAAGCTGTTGCCTGAATATAAGGCGGCGCCGGAAGTGACCCGCAATCGTCTCTACATCGATGCCATGTCTAAGGTCTTATCGGGTACTAACAAGGTGCTGGTGGACTCGAAGGCGGGCAACAACATGATGTATCTGCCGCTGGATAAGTTAATGGAGCAGCGTCCACAGACTAAGACGAGCAAGCCTGTCGAGGTGGACACGGTCAATGACTCAGTGAACAGCATAGTAAATAGTGTTGGCATGCCGTTAGATGGAAGGCCTTCTCGTAGCGACCGCACTCGCCAGGGGAGAAACTAATCATGGGTAGATTATCTGTTATTATTGCGGCCATCTTAGTTGCTATGGGTCTATCGTCCCTGATGGTGGTCAACGAGGGTGAACGCGCTATCGTGTCGCGCTTTGGTAAGATCATCAAAGATGAGGGCGTGACGCGCATCTATAAGCCGGGTCTGCATATCAAGTTGCCGGTGATCGATAAGATCAAGTATCTCGATTCTCGCATCCAGACCATGGATGGCGCGGCGGACCGTTTCGTTACCTCAGAGAAGAAAGACCTTATGGTCGACTCTTATGTGAAGTGGCGCATCAAGGATCACGAGAAGTATTATCTTGCGACCAACGGTGGTAACAAGGTCCAGGCCGAATCGCTACTCCAACGCAAGATAAACAACGATCTGCGTACCGAGTTTGGTCGCCGTACCATCAAGGATATCGTTTCGGGTAGCCGTGACGAGCTGCAGCAGGATGCGTTGAGAAACGCTTCTGACAGCGCGCAGGATCTGGGTATCGAAGTGGTTGACGTGCGTGTTAAGCAGATCAACCTACCTGCCAACGTGAGCTCAAGCATCTACCAGCGTATGCGCGCCGAGCGTACCGCTGTGGCTAAGGAGCATCGCGCTCAGGGTAAGGAACAGTCTGAAATCATTCGCGCCAAGACAGATGCCAGCGTGACCATTCAGATCGCCGAAGCCGAGCGTAAGGCGCTTCAGGTTCGTGGTGAAGGTGATGCCGTGGCCGCTAAGATCTATGCCGATGCTTATAAGAAAGATCCTGAGTTTTACTCTTTCCTGCGTAGCCTAGAGGCTTATCAGGCGAGTTTTGGTAACGGTTCTAACGTTATGGTGCTCGAGCCAGAAGGCGACTTCTTCAAGTATATGAAGGACGCTAACGCTAAATAGTTCTCATTGAGGATTATTAAAATTAAAGCCCGACGAGTTCGGGCTTTTTTATTGCTAATTGTCGCAAGTTGCTAATTTAGCTTTGATTGTTATTCTCGTTTACCATTTTATTGGGTAAAATCTCCCTCGTTTCATCCCGCACTTGCTGCACATTTTCTTCTGGAATGCCCAATTTCCTAACATAGTTAACTTTGTGCTTTGTTTTACTATGATCTGCTTCTAATTTTTGGCTATAATGGGCCCCGCCTCAAATTTGACTTTTGCGCTTTGGGGTAAAACCCCAATTTCAAAAGTTTTTAAAACAAAAATTCCAACACTCTCTGGAGATAAGTGGATGAGCAATGCGCCAGTCGATACCGGACGTCGCAGATTCCTGACCGCAGCAACCGCCGTAGTGGGTGGTGCTGGTGCCGTCGCTGTAGCGGTTCCTTTTATAAAGTCATGGAATCCGAGTGCCAAAGCGAAAGCTGCAGGTGCACCGGTAGAAGTAAATATTAGTAAGTTAGAGCCGGGTCAGCTGATCCGTGTTGAATGGCGTGGAAAGCCTGTATGGGTTGTCCGCCGTACCGAAGAGATCTTAAAAGGTCTTGCTACTCACGATGATCAGTTGCGCGATCCAGCGTCTAACGAAGAGCAACAACCTGCCTATGCGCAGAACGCCGTTCGCTCAATCAAGCCTGAGTACTTTATTGCCGTTGGTCTGTGTACGCACTTAGGTTGTTCTCCAACGTATCTGCCTGATACATTCGGTGAACAGGTTGAAGGCGTCGCTTCTGGTTTCTTCTGTCCATGTCATGGTTCTAAGTTTGATATGGCTGGTCGCGTATTCCAGGGGGTTCCAGCGCCGTTGAACCTAGTTGTTCCACCTCATCAGTACATTGATGACGGCAACGTGATTATCGGTGTCGACCAGGGGGCTGCGTAATGGTTAAAAATATTATCGATTGGATTGATGCGCGCATCCCTATGACGGCTACCTACAACCGTCACGTAGGTCAATATGCGACGCCGACCAACTTCAACTTCTGGTACTTCTTTGGCTCTCTGGCCATGCTAGTACTGGTAAACCAGCTGCTGACCGGTATCTGGTTGACCATGAACTATGTACCAACCGCAGAAGGTGCCTTCGCCTCTGTCGAATACATCATGCGTGATGTTGAGTACGGCTGGCTACTGCGTTACATGCACTCAACCGGTGCATCGGCCTTCTTCGTGGTGGTTTATCTGCACATGTTCCGTGGCCTGCTCTACGGTTCTTACCAGAAGCCGCGTGAACTGCTGTGGCTGTTCGGTATGTTGATCTTCCTCGTACTGATGGCAGAAGCTTTCATGGGTTACCTGCTTCCTTGGGGACAGATGTCTTACTGGGGCGCACAGGTAATTATCTCTCTGTTTGGTGCTATTCCTGTTATCGGTGACGACCTGACACTATGGATTCGTGGTGACTTCGTTGTTTCTGGTGCGACACTGAACCGCTTCTTCGCACTGCACGTTATCGCGCTGCCATTGGTGCTAGTGGTACTGGTGTTCCTGCACCTTATCGCTCTGCACGAAGTGGGTTCTAACAACCCAGACGGTATCGAGATTAAGAAGAACAAAGATGAGAATGGCTGGCCGAAAGATGGCATCCCATTCCACCCATACTACACGGTGAAAGATATCATGGGCGTCGCTGGCTTCCTGATCGTCTTCTGCTACGTGTTGTTCTTCATGCCTGAAGGCGGTGGATACTTCCTCGAGAAGCCTAACTTCGAAGCGGCGAACCCGATGAAGACTCCTGAGCACATTGCGCCAGTTTGGTACTTCACACCTTTCTACGCCATCCTACGTGCGATTCCTGACAAGCTGTTAGGGGTTGTGGGTATGGGTCTAGCGATTGCCGTACTCTTCGTTCTACCTTGGTTAGATCGTTGTAAGGTGAAGTCAATCCGCTACCGTAGCATGATTCATAAGCTGAATATTGGTCAGTTTGCCGTATCTTTCGTTATCTTAGGCTACCTGGGTGCCGTACCTGCGACGCCAACGCTGACAATTGCTGCGCGTATTTTCACTCTGACATACTTCGGTTTCTTCTTAGCACTGTGGCTATACAGTAAGAATGAGAAAACTAAGCCTGTACCAGAGAGGTTGACCCACTAATGAAAAAATTACTGATTGCATTAGTTACATTAGTACCATCTCTTGCGTTTGCTGCAGGTGGTGCCCATGTTCATCTAGAAAGTGCTAACGTCGACCTGAATGACAAAGAGTCGCTGCAACGTGGTCTGGACAGCTTCCAGCACTACTGCTCAGGCTGTCACAGCACTCAGTATCAGCGTTATAACCGTGTTGCCGAAGACCTAGGTATTTCAGTGGACGATATGCGTAACAAGTATATGTTCAATGCCGATGCCAAAGTGGGCGACCTGATGGAAAATGCCATTCCTGAAGTCGACGCGGCGAAATGGTTCGGTGCTGCGCCACCGGATCTGACGCTGGTTGCACGTGTACGTGGCGAAGACTGGATCTACACCTATCTGAAGAGTTTCTACCAAGATGAGACTCGTCCATTTGGTGTAAACAACACTGTCTTCCCTTCAGTGGCTATGCCGCATGTACTGCAAGAGCTGCAA
This sequence comes from Shewanella aquimarina, assembly GCF_023349185.1. Classification (GTDB taxonomy): domain Bacteria; phylum Pseudomonadota; class Gammaproteobacteria; order Enterobacterales; family Shewanellaceae; genus Shewanella; species Shewanella aquimarina. Next base: position 70,559 of record NZ_JAKIKY010000002.1, read on the forward strand.
GGTCTGCAGGTTAAGCAAGAAGACGGTAGCCTAGTGGCTACTGGCGGAAAGCTGACTGCCGAAGAATATGATCAAGTCGTTCGTGACATCACAGGCTTCCTGGTTTACTCAGGCGAGCCGGTCAAACTTGAGCGTGAAAGCTTAGGTTGGTGGGTAATGGGCTTCCTGTTTATTTTCTTTATTGTGGCCTACCTCTTGAAGAAAGAGTACTGGAAAGATGTACACTAACCCCCGTTAGAGGTTAGAATATATTATCCGCATATTATAAACGGGGGGCTCTGCCCCTCGTTTGTTTTTGCTTTTTTAGCTTTCATATTTTAAATCTTGGAGGGTATCAATGGCTGTTGCTGCCAATAAACGCTCAATCATGACCCTGTTTTCAGGCGCCGACGATCTCTATAGCCATCAAGTCCGTATCGTCTTGGCGGAAAAGGGAGTGACTGTCGATGTTCTGCAGGTGGATCCTAGTGATATGCCTGAAGATCTTATTGAGCTAAACCCATACAACACAGTGCCAACTTTGGTTGACCGTGAGTTGGTGCTATATAACTCACGCATCATCATGGAATACTTAGATGAGCGTTTCCCGCATCCTCCGCTGATGCCTGTCTACCCGGTTTCTCGCGGTCAGACTCGTCTGATGATGCACCGTATCGAAAACGACTGGTACAGCTTGGTTGATCGTATTCGCAAGGGTGACCGTGCCGATGAGGCGCGTAAAGAGCTGCAGGAAAGCCTGACCGCTATCGCACCTATCTTCAACGAAATGCCATACTTCATGGCCGAAGAGTTTGGCTTGGCCGACTGCTACCTGGGCCCACTGTTGTGGCGTCTACCTGTATTGGGCATCGAGTTGGACAGCCGTACCGCCAAGGAAGTTAAAGCCTATATGACACGTCTATTCGATCGTGAATCATTCAAGGCGTCTTTGACCGAGGCAGAGCGCGAAATGCGCATGGGTATCTAAGATGAAACCTATGACCCCTAACCGTCCTTACCTGTTACAGGCCTATTACGACTGGCTCATGGATAACGAGCTGACCCCTCATGTGGTGGTCGATGCTTACGTGCCCGGTACCCAAGTACCGCAGCAGTATGTGAAAGATGGACAGATAGTGCTTAATATTACCGCCAGTGCCGTGGGTAATTTGCAGATAGGTCATGACTTCATCGAGTTTAATGCCCGCTTCGGTGGTGTGCCGCAGCAAGTGGTACTGCCTATGGCCTCGATCGTCGCCATCTACGCCAGAGAAAATGGTGCCGGAACCGTATTCGATCAGGAAGAAGCCTATCAGCTCGAGGCCGACGCCAGCGACTTGGGGCTCTCCGTAGTCGATGAGACTAAGAGCGAAGAGCCTTCCGCGGAGCAGGAAAAGCCGAAACGCCGTGGTCATCTCACCCTGGTGAAGTAAGCGTCTATTCTGAATTAGACGCATAGACGACATAACGACATAAAAAACCAGCTTAGGCTGGTTTTTTTGTGCCTGTAAAAGGACCGGCTCCGGGGTATGCCTAAGCTACGCCCAAGTTATAGCTAAGCTACACCTAAGCTATTCCTATGGTATGAGCAGGGGAGAGGCCAGGGCAGGGAATGAGGCAATCGAGTCGAGCTCGGTATGCGCCAGGCGTCAGTAGAATGGATGATCCTGTCTGGACTCTGTGTTAGCATCTGCGCCAGAAAAATTTGGCGCAACTCACACCCAATTCATACGAGCAATTTATCCATGATCCTGATGATCGACAACTATGACTCCTTTACCTTCAACCTGGTGCAGTATTTTCAGCAGCTGGGGGAGGAGATAGTCGTCAGGCGCAACGATGAACTCAGCCTCGAGGAGATTAAGGCGCTTGCACCAAGCAGACTGGTGATCTCCCCCGGCCCATGCTCTCCCAATGAGGCGGGTATCTCGCTGGCGGCGATAGAGGCCTTTGCCGGTAAGCTGCCCATATTGGGGGTCTGTCTCGGTCACCAGGCGATCGCCCAGGCCTTCGGCGCTCAGGTGGTGCGGGCCAAGCGAGTGATGCATGGCAAGACAAGTGCCATAGCTCACACAGGCGAAGGCTTGTTTGCTGGGCTGAATCAACCGCTCACCGTCACCCGTTATCACTCACTCTTGGTTGAGCGGCTGCCCGATGACTTTATTCTGGATGCCTGGTTCGACGACCCCGTCTACGGCCGTGAGATCATGGCCATGAGTCGACCCGAGCTAGGCCTGTTCGGCGTGCAGTTTCACCCAGAATCTATCCTGACCGAGCAGGGACTCGAGCTGCTGGCAAACTTCGTCAAGCAGAGCATTCCTTCCAGTAACTAAAAGAGTGCTCGAGCCTAGTGCCACGAGCGAATTAGGCCCATTCTTTTTCAAACTGTTACAAGTTTTATCCCGACCTTATCCCCGTCCCTCCGCCATTTTGTGATATAAAAGGCAGCAAAATAACAAGGTTGGGGCTTTGCCCTGACGATATAAATCATAAGGAAGGACGATGACGGGCGCGTTTCGTGGATTTGGTCTCAGCATTTTGACCCTCACCATCTTGGGGGGCTGTGCAGCCACCCCTTCAACCGATACTCAACAGACTCAGGCGAACACTCAGGCAAGCACTCAGGTGGCGTTAGCCACGCCGCCAAGCGTGGATCAGGCCCTGACACTCAAGCAGATTATGGCTAACCCGGATTGGATGGGGATCCTGGCCAAGGGCGAGTATTGGAGCGACGACAGCCAGTCGGTCTACTTTGCGCGCCAGGCACATCAATCATCGCTGCTGGACTATTATCAACAGCCACTTAATTCGACAGAGGCGGCTAAGCTAGCGTTGGATGCCCTGCACCAGGCGGATCAGCAGTATGGCGTGTTTGACGAGGCGCGTACCCGTAAGGCCTATATCTATCAGGGCAACCTGTTTGTTAAAGATCTGCTTAGCGGGAAAGTCTCGCAGCTGACCCGCCAAAACACTAAGGTGGACGGGGTACGTTTCCTCACCAATGGCGATATCGCCTACTGGCAGGGCGATCAGGTGTTCCGCATTCACGGCGACACTGACCTGTATGAACAGATCGCCAACATCAAGATGGCCAAGCAGCCTAAAGGGGTCGAGGCGCCAAGCAGCTATATCGCCAAGCAGCAACATAGACTGATCCAATATGTCGCCCTCAAGCAGACTCAGGCGAAAGAGAAAGAGCAGTATCAGGCGGAATTGGCCAAGCAAGATCCCACCATGAGCGCCAAGACTTGGTACCTGGGTGACGAGGAGACAGTTTCGCAGATGAGCCTGTCACCGGATGGCCGCTATCTGCTGCTGTCACTGGTGGACAAGAACTACAGCTGGCGGGCCGAGCATGACATCATGCCTAACTACCTGGGTAGTCAGGGTTATGTGGATGCCGTACCTGCAAGGGCGCGTGTGGCCGAAGATAAGTATCCCGGCGAGCGTCTGGTACTTTTGGATCTCGAGCAGCATGAGAAGCGTGACATCACCATCGAAGGGCTCACGGGGTTCGATGAAGACGTTCTGGCCTCGGTGAAGGCAGAAAATGCCAAGGCCAAGGGCGAGACTTATAAGAGTGAGAAGGCGCCGCGTAAGGTGCAGCTGATGCAGGACTGGGGCTGGACCCAGAGCGCCATGCAGTGGCAGGCTAAGGACAACAAGGTCGCCATCATGCTCGAGGCTGTGGACAACAAAGACAGATGGATCGCGACCCTCAACCTCAAGTCGGGCTCGCTCAAGACCCAGCACAGGCTGCACGACGATGCCTGGGTGAACTATAACTTCAACCAGTTCGGCTGGTTGCCAGAGAGCGATACCCTCTATTACCTCTCGGAAGAGACTGGTTATTCGCACCTCTACCTTAAGGCCAGCGACGCCAAGCCACAGGCCCTGACTCAGGGAAAGTATGTGGTCAGCGATATTACCCTAGGCCCTAAGGCCGAGTATATCTACTACAAGGCCAACAAAGACCACCCGGGCATCGACAATGTTTATCGTGTCAAAATCGCCGACGGTCAGAGCGAGCAGCTCACCCAGTGGGATGGTCAGCTGGATTACAGCCTGAGCCCAGATGGCAGCAAGCTGCTACTCAAGGCCTCTCGTCGTACTCAGCCGAGCGAACTCTATGTGCAGGCGATTGGCGGTGAGCTAAAGCAGCTGACCCACTACACCTCGGATGCCTTCAAGCAATACCCTTGGCAGGCCCCAGAGGTGGTTAAGGTGCCATCTAGCCATGGTGCGGGCGATGTCTATGCCAGGGTCTATCTGCCACAGGGCTTCGATAAGTCACGCAGCGATAAGTACCCTGCGGTGATCTTTAACCATGGCGCCGGCTATCTGCAAAATGCCCATTATGGTTTCTCAGGCTACTTCCGAGAGTTTATGTTCCACAACCTGCTGACCCAACAAGGCTATGTGGTGATGGACATGGACTATCGCGGCTCTAAAGGTTACGGCCGTGACTGGCGTACGGCGATCTACCGCAACATGGGCCATCCAGAGGTGGAAGATCTGAAAGATGGCGTGAGCTGGATGGTGGCCAATACCCATGTGGATGGCCAGCGAGTGGGCACTTATGGTGGTTCTTACGGTGGCTTCCTGACCTTCATGGCGCTGTTTACCGAGCCAGAGCTGTTCCAGGCCGGCGCCGCGCTACGTCCCGTGAGCGACTGGGCGCACTACAACGCGCCATACACCTCTAACATCCTCAACACGCCTGATGTGGATGCCATCGCCTATGAGCGTAGCTCGCCTATCGAACACGCCCAGGGGCTGCAGAAGCCGCTGTTGGTGATGAGTGGCGTGCTGGACGACAACGTCTTCTTCCAGGACAGCGTGCGTCTGGTGCAGCGCCTGATTGAGCTGGAGAAGCCGATGTTCGAGACCGCCATCTATCCGGTCGAGCCTCACGGTTTCCGTCAGCCATCGAGCTGGCTGGATGAATACCGCCGTATCTTCAAGTTGTTCGAGCAAGAACTGAAATAACGACAAGGGCCTCAATAGAGGCCCTTTTTATTGCTAACTTATCACTGTTAAGTCAGGGATTTGGTGTAATATATGCCTTAAGCATCCAGATTGCTGAGGAGAACAGCTTAGGTGGCAAAGTCCATTGCCGGCGGGGTCCGTCCGGGGATCATCATAGATATCGAACACAGGCTTCTGAAACAGATCATCAAAGGTAAGCAGAAGGCCGTGGCCTCCATGTTTGATGACTTAGATAGAGAACTGGAGAACGACGCCAATAAGCTCGCCATCGAGCGTGACGCCGTGTTTGAGCGCCTCTCAAAGCAGATCCAGGCCAGGCAGGTGTTCGAGGCGGTGTCCAAGCAGCTGATCACTACGGTCAATAGCACACTGGACAATCAACTGGCCTCGCCAGAGCTGCTGATACAGCACTCGGGCATCAACGCCAGTCAGATGTTGATACTTGAGCTGTTACAGCAGAAGAACCTGGATCTGAGTCGGCTGCGCCTGTTGATCGCCGATCTGCCCTGGCTGGCGCGGGATCTGACCAACATGGTCAACAGCCCCTCGTTTCGCCATAAGCGCCAGCAGCGATCCGATGTGAAGGTGACCGAGATAAAGCTGGTACTCAACTTTATCGGTGTGGAAAACCTCAGGCTTCTGATCCCATATTATTGTCTGCGTAACTGGCTCCCAACCGGGCATGCTAACTTGCTCTGGACCACACGCAAGCTGTGGCGCTACGCCATGATAACCGGCATCGCCGCCAAGGCCCTGGCGCAGCTCAATGAGCAGGACATGGCAACGGCCTACACCAGTAGCTTGTTCTATCAGTTGGGGATCTCAGTGGTGCTCAAGAATGGTGCCAAGGTCTACGAGAATATCTGGGGCAACTGGCTGAGGGAAGCCAGTGGTAGTCGCGATAAGGAGCTACATGACGCCGTATTGGCTACCGAGTTTCCCGCCGAGGATATCTATCAACAGGTGCTGCACCATGCCCATACCCTCAACTGGCGTTTGCCCGAGCTGCTCGATTTCTCGGCCAGCAGTCTGACGCAAACCCAGAGAGAGCTGGACACTTGCCTGAGTTACAGTGAGCTCTCCACCGAGGCCGCCCTGGTTGCTAGGGCTAGCTGTTATGCCAAGGTGTTGATGCTCGAGGAGATGCGGTTGATCTCGCCCAAGGAGAAGCAGATGATGTTCGACTACTATCAGCTCTCCGAGCAGGAACAGATCCGTCTCAAGGGGCAGAACTACCGTAAGCTAGATCTCTACTAGTCGATAGCGCGTAGAGCATGGCTCATCATCCCGGCGCCCCAGATATGATTTAACGCGGCGCCTTCTCCTTACCTCCCCCCCTTTTTTTTGTCACCTATCCTAATGATATGTATCGCATCATTCGGCTTTCCGTCAGAGCCTAGCAATCGTCTTTAATCCTTGATTGAAGCCAGTCAGAGCCTATGGTCAACACGGCTCTTGAGAAGGAGCAGTCATTTCGATGGTTTTAGTATGCTTTGCTATGGAAATGTTTTACTATCCAGACCACGTCAAAACATGACTTTATATTCATAAAATTCACATTGTTACGCGGAATTGTGGTCGATAATTTTTTTTCTGACTATTTATGCTCAAGGCTAGGTTATAAACGCTTGTATAACCTTTAAGCTCAAATCTTTATGCATTTGTTATGCACATGCTAAGAAGGCGATATGGTAGGAACTGGTATTTTGATCACGTTTTCGCTATTAATGTCCCCCTAGATAACAAAATAACCGTCACCGAAAGGCTTGGCTTTTCGGAAAAAGACGGGTACGACAGGCGATTGAAGCCTTCGGCAACATTGAAAGGATGAGTAGAATGAGCGTAAACCAAAAGCTAACCCGAGCCCAGTTTGATGAAGTAATGGTGCCTAACTATGCACCTTCGGCGGTGATCCCTGTCCGTGGTGAGGGTAGCCGTGTTTGGGACCAGGAAGGCAAAGAGTTTGTCGACTTCGCCGGCGGTATTGCGGTGAACTGTCTGGGTCATTGTCATCCAGCGCTGGTTGGCGCCTTGAAAGAGCAGGGTGAGAAGATTTGGCACCTGGCTAACGTGATGACTAACGAGCCAGCACTGGCACTGGCGACCAAGCTGGTTGAAGCCACCTTTGCAGAGAAGGTTTATTTTGCTAACTCAGGCGCAGAAGCCAACGAAGCGGCCCTTAAGCTGGCCCGTCGTTACGCCTTGGACAAGTTCGGCGCCGACAAAGATCAGATCGTCGCCTTCGATAAGGCCTTCCACGGCCGTACTTTCTTTACCGTAAGCGTGGGTGGCCAGGCGGCCTATTCAGACGGCTTCGGTCCTAAGCCACAGTCTATTACCCACCTACCATTCAACGATATCGCGGCGCTGGAAGCCACGGTATCTGACAAGACTTGTGCCATCATGCTCGAGCCACTACAGGGCGAAGGCGGCATCATAGACGCCGATCCCGAGTTCCTGCGCGCCGTACGTGCCCTGGCCGACAAGCACAACGCCCTGGTGATCTTCGATGAAGTTCAGACAGGTGTTGGTCGTCTGGGTGAGCTTTACGCCTACATGCGCACCGAAGTCACGCCGGATATCCTCACCACAGCTAAGGCGCTTGGTGGCGGTTTCCCTATCGCGGCTATGCTGACCACCACAGAGATCGCCTCTCACCTTAAGATAGGTACCCATGGTTCGACTTACGGCGGTAACCCATTGGCTTGTGCCATAGGTAATGCGGTACTGGACGTAGTTAATACCCCTGAGGTGCTTGATGGTGTTAAACGTCGCGAGCAGCTGCTACGTGACGGCTTGAACAAGATCAACGAAAAGTACCATGTGTTTACCGAGGTTCGTGGCCAAGGCCTGCTGTTGGGCGCCGTGCTTAACGAGCAGTACCAGGGTCGTTCAAAAGATTTCTTGGTTGCCGGTATCGCTGAAGGCCTGATGAGCCTGGTTGCCGGTCCAAACGTGATCCGCTTTACTCCTTCTCTTGTTATCCCTGAGGCAGATATCGCCGAGGGGCTTGCTCGTTTCGAACGTGCAGTAGCCAAGGTTGTAGCTGGCTAAGCGACGGCATAAGCGCGGGGTAACAGCCGCGCTTTTTTGTCTGAAAGAAATACTTGAACCTCAAGCGTGGCATGTCGGTCTTAATTGTTAAGGCTGTCTGCGTTTGAACGACAAGGACAAGTGAGGAGACCCGAAGATGTTAATTATCCGCCCCATACGATCGAGCGATTACGATGCCTTGTATCAGATCGCCATCGAGTCAGGTCATGGATTCACGTCTTTACCCGTCAATGAAGAACTATTAAGAAATAAGATCGCCCGCGTGGAGGCCTCGTTCGTCAAAGAGATCGAGAAGCCCTTCGACGAGGGTTATCTTATGGTGCTGGAAGACACAGAGACTGGCGAAGTGGTCGGTACCTGTGGCCTCGAGGCCGCGGTCGGCATGGTCGATGCGTTCTATCACTATCGCCTGGGCACAGAGGTCTACTATTCAGAACAGATCGATGTGCGCAACGAGGTGGAAACCCTGACCCTGTGTCACGACTACACGGGCGCCGCCGAGCTATGCACTCTGTTCTTGCGTGATACCTACCGCAAGAACAACAATGGCCGCATGTTGTCCCGCAGCCGCTTCCTCTTCCTGGCACAACATGCCGAGCGTTTCGGTGAGACTGTGATCGCCGAGATGCGTGGCGAGAGCGATGCCGAAGGCAACTCGCCTTTCTACGGCTGGCTGCAGAAGAACTTCTTAGGCATAGACTTCGTGCAGGCCGACTATCTGTCGGGCCTGGGGCAGAAGGCCTTCATGGCCGAGATGATGCCGAAAAACAGCGTCTATGTCTGTCTATTGCCCGAAGAGGCGCAGAAGGTGATCGGCGAGGTGCACACCAACACTCGTCCGGCGCTCAACCTGCTGCAGGCAGAGGGCTTTAGATGTCGCGGCTATGTGGATATCTTCGACGGCGGCCCGACGGTCGAATGTAACTTAAACGATATCCGCTCGGTGAAAGAGAGTCGTCTGCTGACGGTCAAGGTGGGCGAGATGCCTGCCTCGAGCTGTAGTTTTATTATCTCAAATACCTTGTTAGCGGGTTACCGAGCCACCTCGGCCAATCTGATGGTCAGCGACGAAACCGACGAGGTGATTCTTTCTCCAGAGCTTGCCGGTGCACTGCTGGTAGCCGAAGGTGAACAGATCCGTGTCTTGGCAATGTAGGAATTTATAATGAGTCAATTTATTAACGGCCAGTGGGTTGCCGGTCAGGGCCATGATGTGGTCTCTAAGAACCCAGCAAATCAAGAAGTTATCTGGGAAAGCAAGACGGCGACTCCAGAGCAGGTTAACGCAGCGGTTGAGGCGGCGCGCGCCGCTCAGTTCGACTGGTTCATGCTGGGCTTCGACGCCCGCCTGGCGATTGTCGAAGCCTACCGCGATCAACTCGAGGCGCACAAGGGCGATATCGCCGAGGTGATCGCTCAGGAAACCGGTAAGCCACAGTGGGAGACCGCCACCGAAGCGGCGGCCATGATCGGCAAGATCGGCCTGTCTGTTGCTGCCTATCACAAGCGTACCGGCACCACAGAGAACGATACACCGGCCGGTCGCGCCGTACTGCGTCATAAGCCACACGGCGTGGTGGCGGTATTTGGTCCCTATAACTTCCCGGGCCACCTGCCAAATGGCCATATAGTACCTGCGCTGCTGGCGGGTAATACCGTGGTGTTTAAGCCATCTGAACTGACTCCTAAGACGGCCGAGCTGATGCTTAAGCTGTGGGAAAAGGCGGGTCTGCCGGTTGGCGTGATCAACCTGGTTCAAGGGGAAGTGGAAACCGGCAAGGCGCTGGCCTCACACCCACAGATTGACGGCCTCTTCTTCACCGGTAGTTCGCGCACCGGCCATATCCTGCATCAGCAGTACGCGGGTCACCCGGGTAAGATCCTGGCGCTGGAGATGGGCGGTAACAACCCGCTGATCATCAAGGGCGTTAAAGATACCCTGGCTGCGGTTCACGATATCATTCAGTCGGCTTACATCTCGTCGGGTCAACGCTGTACCTGTGCCCGTCGTCTCTACGTGGAGAAGGGCGCCGAGGGCGATGCCCTGCTGGCTAAGCTCGCCGAGGCGGTTAAGCAGATCAAGGTGGGTCCTTGGAACGCGCAGCCACAGCCATTCATGGGTTCTATGATCTCTGAGGCCGCAGCCAAAGGCATGGTGGAAGCTCAGCGTAACCTGATCAACCTGGGCGGTACGCCGTTGGTTGAGCTTAAGCATCTGGAAGCCGGTACCGGCCTCGTATCTCCTGGTCTTATCGATGTGACTCAGGTGATCGAGCTGCCAGACGAAGAGTACTTCGGCCCACTGCTGCAGGTGGTGCGCTACACAGATTTCGACGAGGCGATCAAGCTGGCGAACGACACCCGCTATGGCCTCTCTGCCGGTATCCTGGCGGACAGCCGCGAAGACTACGACTACTTCCTGGCGCGTATCCGTGCGGGTATCGTCAACTGGAACAAGCAGATAACAGGTGCATCAGGTTCGGCACCTTTTGGTGGCGTTGGCGCCTCGGGTAACCACAGGGCGAGCGCCTTCTATGCCGCCGACTACTGTGCTTATCCGGTCGCTTCGGTCGAGGCCGATGCCCTGGCCATGCCTGCCAGCCTGAGTCCGGGTCTGACCCTTTAGTAAACAAGCATGGGAGTGGGCGTCTTGTCTGCTCCCATTTTTATAGGCGTACACGAAAAATCTCGTTGTACTTATATCGTGAAAACAAACAAACCGGCGCGATAACGACCGGTAACACGATGATGTTAAGGAAGAAATTGATGCATACCGATGTAAACCAGCTATTTGCCGCCCTATGGGACGACTATGTTGAAATGACCCCCTCAGCCGCCAAGGTACACCAGCTATTGGCCAAGGGTGAGACCATCATCAACGATCATATCGCCCTGCGTACCTTCAACATTGCCAAGGTGAACCTGAGCGTTCTGGCGAAGCATTTCGAGTCTCTGGGCTATGTGGCCTGTGGCGACTACGACTTCGAAGCCAAGAAGCTTAAGGCTAAGCACTTCGAGCATCCGGATCCGACTCAGCCTAAGGTGTTTATCTCTGAGCTGATGGTCGAAGCCTTCAGCCCTGAGCTGCAAGCCATTGTTCATGGTCTGGTAGAGCAGGTGGATGAAGCCGCGACTACTGCGGATAACTTCCTCTACTCTGGCCGTCACTGGGAGCTGGATTACGCGACCTACGAGCAGCTACTGGCCGAGAGCGAGTACGCGGCATGGGTGGCGGCGTTTGGTTACCGCGCAAACCACTTTACCGTGTCGATCAACCACCTGCCTGGATACAACACCATCCTTGAGGTGAACGACACCCTGAAGCAGGGCGATTTCGTGCTGAACAGCGTCGGCGGTGAGGTGAAAGGGTCGGCGGACGTACTGCTCGAGCAGTCATCGACCATGGCCGACAAGGTTAATGTGGCCTTTAAAGACGTCCAGAAGACGATTCCAAGCTGTTTCTACGAGTTTGCCTTGCGCTACCCTAAGGCAGACGGCGAGCTATACACAGGCTTCGTAGCGGCCTCTGCGGATAAGATCTTCGAGAGCACCAACAACGCAGGTTAATCCTGGGGTGAATCTCTGACAGCAAAAAGCCGATGCACTGCATCGGCTTTTTTGTTGCGCCAAAGGCGCTGTTTTAACTGGGTCTCGAAAGTTATCCGTTAAAGCCTATCCCTTAAAACGTATCCTTTAAAGGCTATCCCTTAAAACCTAGGGTGATCTTCAGTCCGCCCAGCTGCAGGCTATGCTCGAAGGCTAGGCTTATCTCATATTGCTCGGCAATATCCTTAACGATTGAGAGCCCAAGGCCGTGACCCATGATCGCCTCATCCAGGCGCTTGCCCCTCTGGGTCAGCTGGCTGAGGGCCTCGTCGGCAACGCCCGGGCCATCATCTTCTATGGTCAGCAATATCTGCTCATCGGCTTGCGTCGTCGACACCGCCACTTTGCTGTCAGCCCACTTGAAGGCATTGTCCAGCAGGTTACCGATAAGCTCCATGCCATCTTCTCTATGGATGGGTAGGCGGTGGATGTGGGTATCGAGATTAAACTGGCAGGCGATCGCCTTATGGCCGTGCACCTTAGTAAGGGTCTGCGCCAGATCCTGCAGATCTTTGGGCAGCTGCATCTGGGCCGCGGGTAACATGTCGCCGGTGATCCGCGCTGCCGCCAACTTGCGCTCTATCATCTTGTGGATCTGATCTAGCTGGGCCTGCATGGCTGCGGCCGCATCGGGATCTTTCAGTCCCAGCACTTCCACCTGCTGCTGCATCACCGCCAGCGGCGTCTTGAGGCCATGGCTGAGGTTGCCCAGGTTGTTGCGGCTGCGCTCCATCTGCTTACTCGAGTATTGCAACAATTCGTTGTAGGTCTGGGCCAGTGGCGCCAGTTCAGGTGGGATCTTGCCGGTATCCAGCGCGGTGATCTCGCCCTCCCTGAGCTTCATCAGTGCCCGCTGCATATCGTTGATCGGCTTGAAGGATTGCCTTAGCAGAATGAAGATCCCCGCCACCATGGCCAGCAACATGGCCAGGTTGACCGACAGCTTAGTGCCGTAGACCTGGGAGAATACCTGACGGCCGATACTGAGATCCTGGGCGACCGTGAGCGTCGCCTGCACCTTGGCATCGGCGCTGCTTAGCCCCAGGGAGAGTAGCTGGATGTCGTGATTCTGCGGTCCCTTGGTCTGCCATACCCGGGTCTGGCCCTTGGTGAGCGGCTCTATCTCCAGGCGTTGATCCCACAGGGAGCGGGATCTGAGCTCGATATCCTTGAGGTTGAGCTGGTAATAGCGCCCGGAATAGACCGGCTTGTAGAAGTTAGAGACCTGGTTGGGATCTATGCTGATGTCGCCGTTGTCGAACTGAATAGCTAGCAACACCTGTTCTAAATCCTCTTCGAGGCGGTCGATGATAGAGTCGTGAAACGCCTGGCGTAACATGGACTCGAAGATGACGATCGCCACGAAGGTGGAGATGATGACTAAGGCCGACAGCCAGAGGCTGAGCTTAGTGCGGATCGATATCATGGCTTGAGGCCGTGGAAGATATAGCCCTGTCCGCGACGGGTCTCGATGGCCGTCTTACCCAGCTTCTTGCGCAGGTGAGTCACATAGACCTCCACCACGTTGCTCTCTTTCTCATCGTCAAACTGATACAGCTTGTCTGTGAGCTGCGCCTTGGAGAGCAGCTTCTTGGGCGACATGAGGAAGATCTTCAGCAGGCGAAACTCCATGGCGGTGAGCTCGAACTGCTGCTCGCCAACGGTGACGCTCTGCTGGCCCTCGTCCAGGGTGACGCCCTCGAAGCTCAGCTCCTTGGTGGGGCTGTTGGTCTTGCCGTGGGCGCGGTTGATCAGGGCGTGAATACGTGCCAGCAACTCCTGGCTGTGGAAGGGCTTGCCCAGATAATCGTCCGCACCGGCGTTGAAGCCTTCAACCTTCTCGTGCCACTGACTGCGGGCGGTGAGCATGATCACCGGCGTGTTTATGCCCTGGTTGCGCCAGGTCTCCAGTAGCTGGAGTCCGTTGCCGTCGGGCAGGCCGATATCCAGGATGACACAATCATAATGAGTTTCTTTAATCAGGTAGTCGGCTTCGGCGGCTCTGTCTGTGACATCTGTTACATAGCCGGCCTGTTTCAGCTGTTTGGCAAGTTCATCGACCAGTAGGGTGTTGTCTTCGACCAGCAGCAATTTCATCGTCTTTCTCTACCTTAGCGCAGGAGGCGCTTCTGTCTACAGGGAGGCGGCCAACTCGCATCGGCCTGAATTGATAATACACTTTTTCACCCTAAGCGGATATTTCGGCGCTAGTTTTTCTGTGGCACGCAGGCTGGGGGCAGGGGCTTTTGGTCGCTGTGCCGACCCGTGGTGGCATCGATATCCAGGGAGATAAGTTCGCCGTTAGCCGTCTTGATCTGGAGATCGTATTGCCATTTGCCTTGGGCATGAAACAGGTGGGCGTCTACCAGCTTGCCATAACAAAAGGTTTGTACCTGGCTGAGGGTGAGGTCGAGGGAGAGGATCTTGCCTTCGTTGACCAGGGCCTTGGCCTGGTTGTGTTCCAGTTCGATAGCGGCGTTGGCGGCGGGACTGAGCTGTGAGCAGACACTAAGCAAGAGGGTGCTGATAACGACGGTCGGTTTCACTAAGCTGTCCTAAAAAAATGGCCTGACTAAGGAGTCAGGCCACTTTAACTAAGATCTATTAAATCTAACTTAATGTTAGCTTATCGGGTACCGTAAACCACGATAGTTTTGCCGTGTGCTTGGATCAGATTCTGCTCTTCAAGCATCTTGAGGATACGGCCCACGGTTTCACGAGAACAACCCACGATCTGACCAATCTCTTGGCGAGTGATCTTGATCTGCATGCCGTCTGGATGCGTCATGGCATCAGGCTGCTTAGCCAGGTGCAGCAGCGTCTGTGCGATGCGACCGGCAACGTCCAGGAAGGCGAGGTCGCCCACTTTCTGGCTGGTGCTCTGTAGACGGTAAGCCATCTGAGATGACAGCTTCATCAGGATCTCAGGGTTAACCTGGATAAGCTGCTTAAATTTCTTGTAAGAGATCTCAGCGATTTCACAGGCTTGCTTGGCACGAACCCAAGCAGTACGTTCGGCTTGTTCTTCAAACAGACCCAGTTCACCGATGAAGTCACCTTGGTTCAGGTAAGAGAGGATCATCTCTTTGCCTTCTTCATCTTTAATCAAGACGGCAACAGAACCTTTCACTATGTAGTACAGAGTGTCTGAGTCTTCACCCGCATGGATCAGAGTGCTTTTGGCTGGGTATTTATGAATGTGACAGTGTGATAAAAACCATTCCAACGTTGGATCAGGTTTAGGCTTACCAATCAGAGCCATGCCTATGTTCCTCGACTGATTAATGTAAATACAAGAATATGCTAAATAAGCAGATTACGTCAATTAGGCCCAAAAAACCTCGTCAGAGATCAAATTATGGCAATAAGTATGCAGCCAATAACCTAATTTACTTTGCTGTCAGTAGTGGGAGTTTATTTTGATACATTAGTAATATATGTCAACCAATACCTTAGTCAGGCCAGTTTATTTGGCCGACAATGCTGCCCATATCACATCTGTCTACGTCTATTTGCCGGGCCAGGGGGATAAAGCCGCTAATTTTCATGCAGTAAAATACGGTTTTTACTCGACTTGGCGGGGGGATTATTGATAGTGTTAGTCTCTGCGCCGGCGCATCAGACCCGGGCCGGGGCAGCTCAAAGTGGTGACTATTTCGTGCCGTATTCAGAAGGCGCGAACTGGTGAAGGAGAGTCTTGAATCGTGACAAAACATGTTTGGAAATTGGCCGCAGGCCTGCTGGCGCTGTTTGCCGTGCAGCAGCAAGCCCTAGCGTTTTCTGTCCCCGCCACCGAAGCGGCGGCGCCCGCCAGTAAACTGGCCCATATTCAGCTTAAAGCCAGCCAGGGTGAATCTGAGGCGCAATTTCTTCTCGGTTTAATGTATCTCTCCGGTCGTTTCGTCGAGCAGGATCCTCAGCTGGGTGCCAGCTGGGTCGAACGTGCCGCACAGACGGGCCACAAGAAGGCGGCTCAGACCATAGCCGATCTGGCCTTCGACGGTAAGATCATTCCAAGAGACCTGGCGCTGGCCGAGCGCTGGTACTTGAGCCTGGCGAGCGAGCAGGACAAGTGGGCGCAGTTCCGCCTGGGCTTCATCTATGCCGCGGGTGGCAACGGCGTGGCCCGCAACTGCGGCAAGGCTGTAGACAACTTCATGGCCGTGGGGGATGAGATCGCCCTGGGCAATGTGGTGTGGATCCTCTCTACCTGTCCTGAGGCCAAGTATCGCGACGGCGGTAAGGCCCTAGCCATCGGTAAGGGGCTGGTGGAGGCCAACAAGCAAGACCCAACCAACCTGGATAACCTGGCCGCGGCCTACGCCGAGATAGGCGACTATAGCGCGGCGGTGGATCTGCAAAAGCAGGCGATCAAGGCGCTCAAGCAGACGGCCGAGTTCGATAAGTCCGATGAATTTGAATTGAGGCTGGAAAACTATCGGCAGCAGAAGCCTTACCGTGAAGTGGTGCCCCTGTCACAGTAGTTCTGCTTTCAGTCATTATTGGCTTTAGTATCACTTAAACGTCGACTCTGGTCGGCGTTTTTTTATGCCTGGAAGCTCTATGTTTTAAAACTTTGGCCTTGAAGCATTAGTCTTGAAATTTTTAAGCCTGAAATGGTTAGGAAGGTAACGCAGGGAGATTAAGGTAGAGTGGCGTGCAAGAGGAGGTGTCGGGACGCTAGCATACTCGAGGAAGCAAACAGATCAAGATGGGGGAATTTACTCCCAAGAGTATACTAACTATCAGTCTTTCGCCTGAAATCCCGATAGCCAGCATTCTATGTGAGCAGACTTAAATAAAGCTTAAGCGAAACAATCTCTTTCTGAAGCAAGTGCAAGCGATTAAAAATTATTCGCTATCCAGGTCCAGTAGGTGCTGACGCTTCTCCAGCAGATCGCGGATTAGCGGCGTGAGGATAAGCTCCATCGCCAGCGACATCTTGCCGCCGGGCACCACTAAGGTGTTGATGCGCGACATGAAGGAACCGTCGATCATCTTCAGATAATAGGGGAAGTCGACATTCTTGATGCCGCGAAAACGGATCACTACGAAGCTCTCATCCAGGCTGGGGATGGTCTTGGCGCTAAAGGGGTTAGAGGTGTCAACCGTCGGTACCCGCTGGAAGTTGATATGGGTGCGGGAGAACTGCGGCGTCATATGGTTGATATAGTCTTCCATGCTGCGCACGATAGAGCCCATCACCTTCTCGCGACTGTGGCCTCTGTCTGAGGTGTCGCGAATGATCTTCTGGATCCACTCCAGGTTGACGATAGGCACCATGCCGATCAGCAGATCCACGTGTTGGGCCACGTCGCAGTCATCTGTGACCACGCCTCCATGTAGGCCCTCGTAGTAGAGCATGTCGGTGTTTTCCGGCAGCGGTCGCCACTGGGTGAAGGTGCCCGGCATCTGGTTGAAAGGCACGGCCTCGTCGAAGGTGTGCAGGTAGGAGCGGGTCTCGCCCTGGCCGGTGGCACTATAATCGCTGAAACACTGTTCCAGCTTGGCGAAGTCGTTGGCCTCTGGGCCGAAATAACTGATGTTGCGGTTTTCGTTTTGCGCCTGACGGATCTTGAGTTCCATCTCGGGACGGGTGTAGTGGTGAAAGCTGTCACCCTCGATCATCGCGGCATTGATCCCCAACTGACGGAAGATATGGCTAAATGCGGTCGTGGTCGTCGTGGTGCCTGCTCCAGAGGAGCCGGTCACGGCAATAATAGGGTGTTTAGCTGACATTCTTCTACCTAAAAGCGCTGAGCTGATGCCTGAGAAAAGGCATTTGTGAACCAATAGTTATACGGCACACAGAACCTAAAGGTCAACAGGGCTCGTCATCTCGTCCCTGCTGTGTCAAGGTATCTTGCCGCTGGCGAATGGCGATCGATTCCTCCTCTTCGCTGTATTCGACCACAAGCTCGCTGCGGGCCAGCGCCTGACGACACTGCGCGATGGCTCGGGCCAAGGCCTGGTCATCCAGGCTGGCGAAGCTGCCATCTTCGGTCTGGGTAAACAAAAATTCCTTGATCAAATTGTCCAGGGTTTCCGCTGGCAGTTGTAGCAGGGATTGATAGGGGACCAGCATCTTTAAGCCTCCAACAGAAAATGGACAATACGCTGCTCCAGATAATATCTGGGCTTGAGGGGATGACCACCGTCGATAAAACCGACATGGCCGCCCTGTTGGTGCAGCTCATAGGTGACCTGAGGCGACAGTGTCTCCTGGCTTGGAATCACCTCATCTGTCATGAAGGGGTCATCCTGGGCGTGGATCACCAGGGTCGGTTTGGCGACTTGGCTCAGGTAGGGCAGGCCGCTGGCGCGGGTGTAGTAGTCTTCCACGCCATCGAAGCCGTGCAGCGGCGCCGTCACCCTGTCATCGAACTGATGAAAGGTGGTCAGGCTCTCTACCTCGCTCTGGGTCACCGGCATCTGGGCGCTCAGGTCGGGCATCGCCAGCTTGTCACGTACCTTCTGCCGTAACTGCTTGATAAGGTAGCTCTGGTAGACCTTAGAGAAGCCATGTTTGAGACGTGTGGCACAGGCGCCCAGCTGCAGCGGCGCCGAGATCACCACGGCGCGATCCACCAGGCTGGCATCGCCTTGCTCGCCCATATATTTGGCCAGCACATTGCCCCCCAGGCTGTAGCCTACCGCCAATAGCGGCGAGTCGGGATAGTCCCTTCGCAGCAGGCTAAGTGTGGTGTGCAGGTCTTGAGTGTCGCCGCTGTGATAGCTGCGGGCGAGGCGATTGGTCACTCCCGAGCAGCTGCGGTGATGGTGCACCAGGGCGCTGACCTTATGCTCGTCCAGCAGTGTTAGCAGGCGTCTGGCATAGTGAGAGTCGGCGCTGCCCTCTAAGCCATGTACTAAGACGACTATGGGTTCCCCCTGAACTGGTTTGGCCAGCCAGTCGAGATCGATAAAGTCGCCGTCATCCAGCTCCAGGCGTTGGCGGGTCAGGGCTGGCCTGCCGACCTTTGTCAGTACGGGCAGTATGGTTTGCACATGGGGATTTCTTGCCCACCAGGGGGGCGTGAAGCTACGCTGGGTCATAAATCGCTATTGCCGAAAATTAAAACATGTGTTTAATTGTTATCTGAGTCGCTAGTGTAGCACAGATCCTATATTGGCCTTTATAGCCTATCTTAGGCCAGATGGGATACCACAGATGACGGAGCACAGGGAATAAGATGAATCGACGCACCTTTTTAACCACGGCCCTCGTGGGGACCGGCGCCCTGGCACTGGGGGTGAACCTGTATCATCCGCCTCAGGTGAGAGTGAGTGCCTCCCTGGATCAGTCCCATCGCCTGCTGTTTAGCCTGCTAGTGCCCGTATTTCTCGACGGCGCCTTGCCCAATACCCAGTCGCTGCGCGTGGCGGCGCAAAATCGCACCTTAGACGCCATAGTGGCGACCATGGATCTACTGCCCGATGAGTCCCGCGAAGAACTTGAGCAGTTATTGGAGCTGCTGGAGTCTCGTCTGGGACTGCTACTGCTGACCGGTAACATGACGCCGCTGTTGATGAGGCAGCCTCAGGAGCTGGTGGCCATGCTCGAAGCCTGGCGCAGCAGTTTTCTCGACCTTATGGTGACCGCCTATCAGGGGCTGCGTGAGCTGGTGCTGGCTAGTTACTACAGCTGCCCTGAGCATTGGACACGATTGAATTACGAGAAGCCGCGGCTGTTTAACTGATTTGCCCCTAATCTGCTGGGAGTCTAAGCCGCTAGAAACTTAAGCCGCTACAAACCCGAACCACCGATTACATATCATCGGACTGATAAACATTGACCCTGATAACAGGGCAAAGGAGCGCCATTGGCCATCGAAGATCCCATAGTGACCGGCCTTGCAGGCGGCTGGAAACACATAGATGCCAGTCAACTGACCCAAGACCAAACCCTTGAGGCCGATGTGGTGATCGTCGGCAGCGGCGCCGGTGGTGGCGTGGCAGCCGAGATCATGGCCGAGGCGGGCCTGTCGGTGATCATAGTCGAAGGAGGGCCGCTGAAATCGTCCGAGAGCTTCAACATGGAGGAGCGACGCGCCTACCCCAATCTGTATCAGCAGGCCGCCTCCATGAAGACCAAGGATAAGGCGATCGGCATCTTTCAGGGCCGAGCCGTCGGCGGCTCCACCACCATCAACTGGACTACCTCGATCCGCACCCCTGAAAACGCCCTAAGATTCTGGGCCGAGCATAAGTCGGTGGAAGGCCTCTCCAAGGAGGCGTTGGCACCCTGGTTTGACAAGATGGAGCAACGGCTCAATATCACTAAGTGGCCCTTCGAGCCCAATCGTAACAACATGGCGCTGAAACAGGGCTGTGAGGCGCTGGGCTGGGATTACACAGTTATCAAGCGCAACGTGGCGGGCTGCTGGAACACTGGTTATTGCGGCATGGGCTGCCCGGTCAATGCCAAGCAGTCTATGCTGGTCACTACCATACCCGCGGCGCTGGATCGCGGGGCGACCCTGGTGAGCCGCGCCAAGGTGAGTAAGATAGAGCACCACAACGACAAGGTGTACGCCCTCAAGGCTCAGGCGTTCACCGAGTCGCTGCGCCCCAGCGGTGTACAGCTGATGTTTAAGGCCAGGCATTATATCCTCAGCGCCGGCGCCATCCATACGCCGGCCCTGATGATGCGATCGCAGCTCCCGGATCCCAATAAGCTTCTGGGCAAGCGCACCTTTTTGCACCCCACCTTGCTGAGCGGGGCTCTGTTTAGTGATGCCATCAATGGCCATAGCGGCGCCCCACAGTCTATCTATTCGGATCAGTTTGTCTGGCAAGACGGTGCCGACGGTGAGCTGGGTTATAAGCTGGAGGTGCCGCCCATTCATCCGGTGCTGATCGCCTCGAAATCTTTGGGCTATGGCCAGAGTCATGCCGAGTTGATGGCGCAGTTTAATCAGTTACAGGTCACCATTGCCCTGGTGAGGGATGGTTATCATGAGGGCAGCCCGGGCGGCCAGGTGCTGCTGACGGACAAGGGCTATACCCTGGATTACCCACTGACCGACGCCTTCTGGCGCGCGGCGCGGCGCGCCTTTGCCAGCATGGCCGAGCTACAGTTTGCCGCTGGGGCGCAGAAGGTGCTGCCCATGAGCGAGGGCATGCCCTATCTGCCGAGCTGGCAGGCGGCCAAGGAGGCCATTGCCGAGATGCCACTGGCGCCGCTCAAGACTGTGGTGGCCTCGGCCCACGTGATGGGCGGCTGCCCGCTGGGTGAAGATACCAGTCAGGCCATGGTCAATAGTCAGGGACGTAGCCACTATCTGGAGAATCTGTCTGTGATGGATGGCTCTCTGTTCCCCACCAGTCTGGGGGCGAATCCTCAGCTCTCCATCTATGGCATTACCGCCCGCAATGCCAGCCTGCTGGCCAGCGAGTTGAGCGGCGGCGTGTAATTAGGCGCTTTTTAGGCCTGGCGGGTCAGGGTCTGTGCCAGCTGGTGGTACTGGGCTATCTCTATCTGATACAGGCCGAGGTAGCGGGGAAGGTTAGCCAGGCCCTGTTCACTCGGGATTTGCCTTAGCTGGCGCAGTATCATTGCCTGAGATTTCCGCTCCAGCATGAGCTCCACAGATAGCATCTGGCGATATTCGGCCTCGGCCAAGTTGTGTTTGCTGAGCTTTCTCAGCCGACGATAGGGCTTGAGTACCTTCTGCTCCCAGGTCTCGACCTGCTGGCTGAGCTGCTGCCAATCCTGGTCGCTCAGGTAGTAGTGCTGCTCGTCGAGCCACTGAGCCAGCAGCAGTAGGTTGACGTTGAGCCCATAGTCATCCTGCAGCTTGAGATAGAGCAGCTGCCCCTTCTCGTAGAGGCTATCGCAGGTCTGCCATAGGCTGGCGTCGAAATGATTTACATGGCTCATGCTTCATCCTTGCATTAATTAGCTAAGCGCGGGCGCAGGTTAACTCAGGGCCCTGGCCTCTTGCTCTATGGCTTCGATCTCCTCTTGCAGCTCGAGCCATTCCATCTCGCTCTCTTCAAGTGTCTGGGTCTGCTGGGTGCGCTCGGCCAGTACCTGGGTGAGCTTGGCCTTGTTGTCGGCCTCATACAGGCTGGTATCGGCCAGCAGGTTTTCCAGCTCTGCCAGCTTATCGCTGCAGGCTTGCTGAATCTTCTCAAGCTTGGCCTGCGCCTTCTTCATCGGCGACAGCTTCTGTCTCAGCTCGGCCTCCAGGCGTTTCTGTAGCTTCTTGTCCTGGGCCGGGCTGGCATCCTCAGAGACCGCCGGTTTGTTGGCCTCCTTGGCAGCGTCCAGCAGCCACTGATGGTAGTCGTCGAGATCGCCGTCGAAACTCTTCACCTCGCCGCCGTCGACCAGGTAGTAGTCGCTACAGCTCAGACGCAGCAGGTGCCTGTCGTGTGACACTATGATCATGGCGCCTTCGAAGTCCTGCAGCGCCATGGTCAGGGCGTGACGCATCTCGAGATCCAGGTGGTTGGTGGGCTCATCGAGCAGCAGCAGGTTAGGGCGTTGCCACACCAGCAGCGCCAGTACCAGGCGGGCCTTTTCGCCGCCGGAGAAGGGGCGCACCGGCGACAGGGCCATGTCACCGTTAAAGCCGTAGCCGCCGAGGAAGTCTCTCAGCTCCTGCTCTCTGTGGGTCGGTGCCAGTCGCGTCAGGTGCTGTAGCGGCGACTCGTCCAGGCGCAGAAACTCCAGCTGATGCTGGGCGAAGTAACCTATGTTGAGGCCAGGATTAGGCTCATACAGGCCGCTCATGGGCTTGAGTTGTTCGGCCAGCAGCTTGATCAGGGTCGACTTACCCGCGCCGTTGCGCCCCAGTAGACCGATGCGGGCACCGGGTACCAGATTCAAATGCACATGGTTGAGGATCGCCTTGTCGCCATAGCCGACCGACACCTGCTCCATCTTCACCAGCGGGTTGGGCAGGGCCTCGGGGGCGCGAAACGCCATATGGAAGGGGCTGTCAGCCTTGGACGGCAGCAGCTCAGTCATTCTCTCTAACGCCTTGAGACGGCTCTGGGCCTGCTTGGCCTTGCTGGCCTTGTAGCGGAAACGATCGACGAAAGACTGCATGTGGGCGCGCTCTTTCTGTTGGCGCTCGAAGGCCACCTGTTGCTGGGCCATGCGCTCGGCGCGGATCCGCTCGAACGCGGTATAGTTGCCCTTGTAGTAGTTCAGCCTGTGGTGCTCGACATGCACTATCTCGTCGACGATGGCGTCGATAAAGTCTCTGTCGTGGCTGATGAGGATAAGTGTGCCCTGGTAAGCCTTTATCCAGCTTTCCAGCCAGTACATGGTATCTAAGTCGAGGTGGTTGGTGGGTTCGTCCAGCAGCAAGAGTTCGGAGCGGCACAGCAGTGCTTGAGCCAGGTTGAGACGCATGCGCCATCCCCCCGAGAAGCTCTTCACCGGATTTTGCTGCTCGGTCTCGCTAAAGCCCAGGCCGGCCAGCAGGCTGGCGGCGCGGGCGCGGATGCTGTAGCCGCCGATGGCGTCTATCTTGCCGTGGAGCAGGGCAATTTGGTGGCCGTCATCATCAAGCTGCGCCTTGTGCAGCGCCGTTTCCAGCTCGCGATATTCCCTGTCGCCGTCGATCACATATTCCAGCGCGCTTACCTCCAGCGCCGGCGTTTCCTGGGCGACGGTGGCGATCTGCCAGCCCGTGGGCACGCTGATCTCGCCCTTATCCAGGCTGAGTTGTCCCATGATCAACGCAAGCAGAGATGACTTGCCCGTGCCGTTGGCACCCACCAGGCCGACCTTGTGGCCGGGGTAGACAGTCAGAGAGGCTTCATCCAATAGGGTCTTGGAGCCGCGAATAAGTTGCGCTTGGGTAATGGTGATCATTGGGGTCGACTTGATGCATAGCTAAGGATTAATAGGCTTGGGATGATAGCCCAGTTGGGGTATGGCTTGCCACTCTTTAGCCGGGACATTTTGAATCCGATAGGGTGTTTTACTCCCGCTTGTGGCAAAATGGCCCCATCGACAGAGTTTTTATGCCAACAGGTAGAGTCAAGCGTGAGTAGAGTCAGAGTCAAGAAGCGTTTCGTTGCCGGTGCCAAGTGCCCCAAGTGTCATGCCCAGGACAGTATCGTGCTGTTTAAGGAGCAGGGAGTCGAAACGGTTGAGTGCGTCGAGTGCGATTACCGTGAGCAGCAGGCCGAGGCCGAAGTGGCCAAGCTGGCCACAGGCGCCGTGATTGGAGTGTTTAAGCCCTAACGCTATTTAGTCGTGAAAAGCCTAGCCGTGAAAAACTTAGTCGCGAAAACCCTGCTGTAGAAACAGGTGGCGCGTCTGATTAAAGCGTGCCTCATCGCAGAGTATGAAGTCGATCGCCAGCTGGGCGTTCTCCTGTATGAACTTCTCCGTCTTGGCGATTTCATATTCGTTCATCACGATATTCATCGCCTCCACCGTCCATTCACATTCCCCCTGGCCTATGCTGACCTCGTCGGGATCGTAATGGGTCACCATCCAGTCTTGTAACTGTTCGTTGTCTATCTTGGCCTGTTGCCAGGCTGTAAGTTGGTCGATGAGTTGTTGTTTGCTGATGTTGGCTTGGCTCATGGCGAGAATTTGGCTTGTCACTGTCTATTTGATATGGATGGCGCTAAGCATAACCCAAAGCCAGGCTGGCGCGAACATTTACGGCAGCCTAAGCCCCTGGGCGCTGATCGGATCTTTCGTTATTGGGTTGCTTTGGTTGCATTTTTGTCATCAATGGTTAAGGAAACTTGATCCCCGTCATCACACTAAGGTTGCGTCTGGGCGCGGCTCGGGGTAGTTTGAGGTGTTTTTTTGCCTGGAAGACTCAAAATGAATAACAATACTCAGTCCACAGCGGCGCCGCGCTTCCCCAGAATCTTCTGGATCGCCAACGGTGTCGAGCTGCTCGAACGAGCGGCATATTACGGGGTGTTCATCGTTATCACCCTCTATCTGTCACGTATCTTAGGCTTTAGCGATGTCGAAGCCGCCTGGTTGGCGGGTTCATTCTCTGCCGGCCTCTATTTCCTTCCCACCTTCAGCGGCGCACTTGCCGACAAGATAGGTTTTCGCGGCGCCCTGCTACTGGCATTCGGCCTGCTGACGATAGGCTATGCCTCGCTGGCGATATTCCCGGCGCTTATTGAATCTCAAGGGCTGGTGGAGTATGGCAAGGAGACCATCTACCACGGCTTGAAGGAGGCGGATATTCGCTGGGCCATTGTGCCTATCCTGGTCGTCATCATGATAGGAGGCTCATTTATCAAGGCGGTGATCACAGGCACCGTGGCGCTGTCGACCACCACAGAGACTCGCGCCAAGGGCTTCTCTATCTTCTACATGATGGTCAATATCGGCGCCTTCTCGGGTAAGACAGTGGTGAAGCCGCTGCGCGAATCCATGGGTGACCTGGGCCTAATCAACCTTAACTACTTCGCCGCCACCATGACGCTGATCGCCTTCTTCAGCATCTTCCTGTTCTTCAAGAGCACGGAGGAGAACCGCTCCGGCAAGAGCCTGGGCGAGATCTGGCAGGCGCTGCTCAAGGTTCTGTCTAATGGTCGATTGATAGCCCTAATCTTAATCATCACAGGCTTCTGGATGGTGCAGCATCAGCTCTACGCGACCATGCCAAAGTATGTGCTGCGTATGGCCGGTGAGGGCTCATCGCCGTCATGGTACGCCAACGTTAACCCTCTGGTGGTCTTCCTCTGCGTCAGCTTCGTCACAGGTATCATGGCCAAGCGCAGCGCGTTGACCTCTATGACGGTGGGGATGTTTATCATGCCGGTATCGGCTCTGCTGATGGCGTCTGGCAACATGTTTGCCGGTAGCGAGACCATCTTAGGCATGCACCCCATCGCCGCCATGATGATCATAGGCATCGTATTCCAGGGCCTGGCCGAGTGTTTCATCTCGCCGCGCTTCCTGGAGTATTTCTCGCTACAGGCGCCTAAGGGCGAAGAGGGTCTCTACCTGGGCTTCTCGCACCTGCACTCTTTCATCAGTTCATTGCTGGGCTTTGGTCTGTCGGGTTACTTGCTGGAGGCCTACTGCCCGGATCCGCGCGTGTATAACGACCACGCCGCCTGGGTCGAGGCCTCGGCACATGCTCACTATATCTGGTATGTGTTTGCCGCTATCGCCAGCGTGTCGGCAGTATCGCTCATCATCTATGGCGCCGTGATCAAGCGTATCGATGCCAAGAATGATACCGACGCCGAACTGGCAACCGCCTAACTGTTTGACTCAGTTTTGGTTGGTTTAACCCTGAATGCCGTCGCGATCCCACGCGGCGGCTTTTATTTTATTCCCCCAGCTAATTGGCGCATTGCCGCCTTATTGCTGCTATAATCGCCGCCATATCCACGCACGCCCTTGAAGATTCATCGGCTGCTGCCATCACATAGCTTTATTTGTGCCTGATCTACTTAAGTTTTTCTCGGCACAGCATTAGGAAATTACCGTGAGTCAATCTGACGCTACTACGCCAAGCGGGGCTTTTAACAGTCTACCGCTTAAACCCGCTTTGCTCGATACCCTGAAATCTATCGGCTTTCACCAGATGACGCCTATTCAGGCCCAGAGTCTGCCAGCCATCCTCAATGGGCAGGACGTCATAGGTCAGGGCAAGACGGGTTCGGGCAAGACTGCCGCCTTCGGCCTTGGGCTGCTTAACAAGCTAAACGTGAAGCGTTTTCGCATCCAGTCCCTGGTACTTTGCCCGACCCGTGAGTTGGCTGATCAGGTGGCGGCGGAGCTGCGCACCCTGGCTCGTGGTATCCACAACATCAAGATCCTCACCCTGTGCGGTGGCGTGCCCATGGGGCCCCAGATAGGCTCGCTGGAACACGGCGCCCACATTATCGTCGGCACGCCGGGGCGCATCATAGATCACCTCGAACGTGGCCGCTTGGATCTCGACAACGTCGATACGCTGGTGCTGGATGAGGCCGATCGCATGTTAGAGATGGGCTTTCAACGTGAGCTGGACGCCATCATGCAAGAGGTGCCCCGCGAGCGTCAGACCCTGCTGTTTAGTGCCACCTTCCCCGATCAGATCCAGAGCCTCAGCGAGCAGTTTATGATCGACCCTCTGATGGTGAAGGTCGAGGCTCACCACGACGGTGAGACAATCGAGCAGCACTTCTATGAGTGCGGCAATAACAATGATCGCATGAAGGCGCTGCAGCTTCTGCTGCTTAAACATCAGCCCGAGAGCGCCGTGGTTTTCTGTAACACCAAGCGTGAGACCAAGGACGTGGCGGCCAAGCTGACCAACGCAGGTTTTAGTGTCGTGGCCCTGCATGGGGATCTGGAGCAGCGAGATCGCGACCAGATGCTGCTCAAGTTTGCCAACAAGAGTGCCAGCGTCATGGTGGCCACAGACGTGGCCGCCCGCGGCCTGGATATCGACGCCCTGGACATGGTGGTCAACTATCACCTGGCCTACGATACCGAGGTGCACATTCACCGTATCGGTCGTACCGGACGTGCCGGTAGCAAGGGCGCGGCCTATAGCCTGTTTAACCATGAAGATGGTTACAAGCTCACCATGCTGGCGGATCTGCTTGGCCGCGAGATCGATGGCGAGGCGTTGCCAGGCGAAGGCCTGCTCGACACCCTGCCGCCTCAGCCTAAGATGGTGACCATACAGATAGATGGTGGCAAGAAGCAGAAGATTCGCCCTGGGGATATCCTCGGCTGTCTCACCGGCGAGAACGGTATCGAGGGCAGTGAGGTGGGTAAGATTAAGATCACCGAGTTTCGCTCATATGTAGCGGTAGATCGCAAGGTGCTGCGCAAGGCCCTTAATAAGATTGTGAAAGGCAAGCTTAAGGGCAAGAGTTATCGGGCGTGGGAGTTAAAGTAATTAATCGCGTAATCTAGCGCGGTGATTGGAAAAGGAGCTGACTGACGTTAGCTCCTTTTTTGTTGTCTGGGGGTTGGTGGGGGCAGATCATCGATATATCTTATCTCTTTGTTCGATTTGTGTTTGGCAGCATGTTTATTTGTTGAGTGAGTTTGAAGGTCGCACTTTCATGGAAACTTATTGCCTGCCGCAGGCTTTATGTGCAGATACGCCCGTGACACGCTGTGCGCCATCCCTGGCCGCTCTACGGCTTCATCCATGAAACCGAAGGTCACTGGCGTATCTACACTCGGTATCTAACGTCTCTTCGATTTGGCCGTGTTTGGTATTCTTGCTTTGTTTTTGTGAGGCCTTAACCATTTGACTTAAAATTGTTGCCCTCTCTATATTTAATCGGAAGCACAATAGATCTCGTTAAATAGTGTCCCACTTTTTAGATGTAGTCACTTTTCTCCTAACAATAAATAATCGGTTGTTTCTATATATTTCAGTTGGTTACGTTTTTCAATGTGTTGGGTGGTAAAGGTTTACATATTTGGTATTATTTGCTAGTAAGTATTATTTAAAAATGAGAAGTTACCATGATGAAAGAGGCTCTTAGATATTTATCTATCATCCTTGGAGCAATAAGTGTTGTTAGTTTTACACAGAGATTTATTGATATTGGTTTGTTTGAAACTGTTGAGGTTCTAGTTGAGTACTACCGAAATATAGCGCATATAGTTTTCGCAGTTCCTTTTGATACCTTAGGTATCAAAATTCCTGCCTCATTAATAGATGTGTGGACGTTATCCTTTGTAGGTGCATCAGCCTACGTGGCAGTTCCAAATATTGAGGATTCACGCTTCTTCCGAGTACGACCGAACTTGGCAAACTATAAGTACTGGAAGGTTGCATTTTTATTTGTAATGGGGATGAGTGGTTTAGGTATAGCTGTATTGATAAGCTCTTTATATCCAAATACATATGTTGATGGATTTCACGAAGAACCGCTAGATTTGATGAAAGAGGCAGCAAAAAAGGTTTTCTATATTTTGGGCGCAGCGGTAATATTTTTTGTCCTAAATGCGTTTGCACCCAGTGCGTAAAATTGCATAACAAGGTGCTAAGTTTGATGCCTAGCGGCTCAATTTAGCTCGGTGCTATATTTCAAGGTGGAAGAAAAATAATGAAGGACTATCAACCTGAACTATATGGATTTCTTTTAGCCATTGGGTTGCTTAATTTGTGGTATTTGACAGGTGTTGCAATCGAGGAGTCTGTGCTGCCAAAGAATTATGATTTTGTGATTAAGTTCTTTACAGTCGGTGTTGGTGGATTTGCTGGTGCTTATTCAGCGTTTAAACTAAAAAGTTATCAAGACCGACTATCCGAAGAACAAAGGAGGGTTTCAGCGCTTAATTGGGCATTATTCATCCTAATTCGTAAGTATAATGCCATTGAAAACATGAAGGCCAGTATGGATAAATACGAACGTCCTTTTGACCGAGCCTTTTCTCTACCTGCAATGGTTCCTGCACCATATGATGAGTTGAAGATTGAGGTCAACGAATTATCATTCTTGGTAGATTTTGATAAGGCCAACTTTCTTATGGAACTTTCATTAGAGCAAGATCGATTTAGGCAAGCAATGCGAGCTATTGAGATACGAAATGAATTCTATGTTGGAGAAATACAACCAGCATTGAGTCATTACGCATTGAACGGTCGTCCTTTACCTCTAGCAGAGTTTCAAGAAAAACTTGGGGAAAGATTGTTCGAGGGAGCCATTAATGGTGCTGAAAATATGTACGAACATGTATATAAGACAAGTGACACACTGGATAAAATGATTCAATCATTCCGAGAGGTGGCAAAGGAACTGTACCCAGGAAAGAAGTTTGTTGGCTGGATTAAGAAAACGTAATAAGGAATTAAAGTTTACCCGGAAGTAGTCGGGATAGGAATATGCCGCCTCTTTTTTAGCGTTAATCTTTGTTTGATGATGCTAGCCACACAATTAACGTTCAATCGAAGAGACGATAGGTACTGGTGTAAACACGTTTTTGGCCTTCGAAATCAGGGATGATTTCGTAGAGCCCACAGGGAAGTGCTAGTGGCGTGCCAAAAACGTGTTTGCACATAAAGCCTGCGGCAGGCAATTGATTCACCATGTAGCCATGGTTCGAAATGCCCATTTCAAATAGTAAAGTCAGCTAAATCTAACCAATTGAAAGCATCTGAAAACACCTCTCAGCTGTACCTACACTTAAGGTAGCTCCTTTATATCTGACCTATTTTGACATGGGAAAGATCAACATTTGCCCCTTGCTCTGACATTTATGGAGTAAAGCGAATCGCTGCGACAGATTTTGTCGCAGGTGAGTAGTATGCTGTTGATATTGCTCATCAAGGGAACTCTGAATGCAAACCAATATCCAGCGCCAACTTAAGATGCTCGAGCTTATTCCCAGGCATCCGAGAAAGATCACGGCCAATAGAATCACCGAACGACTCAGCGACTTAGGTTTCGATGTGGGGCTGCGCACTGTGCAGCGAGAGCTCAAGGCCATGTATGAGATGGGGTTGTTCGGCCTGGAGATGGACGACAGATGCAAGCCCTTCGGCTGGTCGGTTGCCGCCTGCTGGCAGGGGATGAACCTCACCCTGATGGATCGTCATGTGGCGCTGGCGTTTTTTACCTTGAAACACAACGCCCGCCAGCTATTGCCACCCGGTAGCCTCAAGCAGTTGGCGCCCTATTTCGAGCGTGCCGATCAGGTGCTGGGCAGCGACTCGGACAGATCCTGGCTCTATTGGGCCTGCCGCGTGGCCCAGCTGCCCGAGCCCTTGCCCCTGATGCATATCGAACAAGACCCAGAGGTGCTGGAAACGGTGCAGGAGGCCCTGCTGCAGAAGCGTCAGATCGCCTGCCAGCTAAAGCGTTTCATCAAGGATAAGGTACACTGGGTGGACTATTCGCCGATAAATTTACAGGGGATAAAGATCACCGATGGTGTGGCCTTGCTGGTGTTTACCATTGGCAGCTTTCACACCAAGCTCTACGCCAGACCCATAGACTCTGTCCGTCACGTGCGCCTGCTGGATACCCCAGTGGTGACCCGGGAGAACTTCGCCGAGGCCTTGCATGATGGGGTGCGCCATCCTGAAATGATTGACATAGAGTTGCTGTTCTCCCCCTCGGCCAACTTTATCCTCAGGCAAGCCAAACTCGCGGCCGATCAGCGCGTTGAGCGTCTGAGTGATGGCCGCTATTTGGTGCAGGCCAGGGTGAAAGATACCCCCAGGCTTAAGGCCTTCCTGTGGGAGATGGCCGATAGCGTCGAGGTGGTGGGACCGCCTAAGCTTAGAGCCCATTTTTCCCGCCTAAGTAGCAAACTGAGTCAACAATATCAAACTGCTGCGACGGGGCTTGTCGCAGCCGCGGGGTAAGCTAGGTAGAGTCATCAAGTGGAGGCTTTACCATGTTCGATCTCATTCCCCAAGGCGGTTATCTTCCTAAGATCTTGGTTGTCGGTGTTGGCGGCTGTGGCTGCAACACCATCAATCAGCTCTGTCAGGCCGAGCTCAATGATTCAGTTCAGCTGGTGGCGGTTAATACCGATGCTCAGTCCCTTGCCAGCGCCCAGTGCACCAGTCGCCTACAGATAGGAGAACAGAGCACTCGCGGCCTGGGGGCGGGGGCCAACCCAGAGAAAGGATTGGCCGCCGCGAAGGAGTCGGAGCAGGCGATCAATGAGTTGGTTGAGAATGCCGATCTGGTATTCATCACGGGTGGCATGGGGGGCGGTACAGGCACAGGAGCTATGCCGTTTATCGCATCCTTGGTGAAGCAGCTGGGTAAGCCACTGGTAGCCGTGGTCACCACCCCCTTTGTCTTCGAGGGCGAGCAGCGTAAACACGTTGCCCAGCAAGGGGTCGAGAAACTGTCGGAGCAGGCTAATAGCCTGATTGTGCTACCCAATGACAAGCTGGTCGCCATGCTGGATGAGAAGATCACCCTGATAAATGCCTTTAATCAGAGTAACCGGGTTCTGCAGGATGTATTGCAGGGGCTGACGGTGACCATCAGTCAGTCAGGGCTTATCAATATCGATCTTAATGATTTCGTTACCGTGATCAGCCATCAAGGGCGCGCGGCCATGGGCGTTGCCAGGCAGCAGGGCAGGGAGACTTTAGCCGATACCGTATCCCAGGCCCTCAACAATCCACTGCTGGAGGAAATGGAGCTGTCCAAGGCTAAGGGCGCCATCGTCAGCGTGGTGGCAACCGAAGCGGTCGAGCTTAATCAATACCATGCCATAGGCGACTTGGTGCATCAGCATCTCGGCAGCCAGGCCCAGGTGATCATAGGGCTCTCGATAGTGCCCGACCTGGAATGCGAGTTAGAGATAATGGTGATCGCCACAGGTATGCCGGGAGCCAGTGAGGTGTCTATGCCTAATGAGCGTTTCAACAACGCCGATCTACTCAATATCACAGACTTCCTCAAGGAGCGGGGAGAGCCCCAGCAGCAGGAAGAGGCGAGCCATGCGATAAGTCCTGAGGTTTACGACATTCCCAGCTGTATTCGCCCCAAGGGGCTAAGAAAACGTGTGATGTTAGATAAGTCCAGTAGTCGGCTGAGTTAACATAGATAACCATCTTAGATCGGGAAGAGTGTAATTAAGGTTACCCTTCGCTGCGGCTCTGGCGGTATTTGGGTAGGTCGTCGTCAATCTTGAGCCAGTCGGGTTGATTGTCCGTGTAGATATGATATCTGGGGGCGACGGTGTTGGGATCGTCCAGGCTGGCGATGCTCAGGGTGTAGTAATCTGGGTAGTCGGTACTGCGATAGCTGATGCTGGTGCCGCACTGCTGGCAAAAGCCACGACGTATGCTGTCTGATGAGGCGTATTCCTTGGGCGAACCTTGGAGCCAAGTGACCTGGTCGGCCTTAAAATCCATCCAGCAGGCGGCCATGGCGCCGGTACTCTTCTGGCACTGGCTGCAGTGGCAGTAATCGCTATCAAACGGCTGCGCCGACACCTTGTAACGCAGTGCGCCGCACAGGCAACCGCCTTGTAAATACTGATCGTTCTGTGTCGTCATGTCCGGCTCCTTA
The DNA here is from genome assembly GCF_023349185.1 of Shewanella aquimarina. Lineage (GTDB taxonomy): Bacteria > Pseudomonadota > Gammaproteobacteria > Enterobacterales > Shewanellaceae > Shewanella > Shewanella aquimarina. Next base: position 103,139 of record NZ_JAKIKY010000002.1, read on the forward strand.
TTCGCTAAAGGCCCCTTGCTGTTTATGGGCTAATGTCGGTAAATCGTCCCGATAAGTCAATGCCGAGCCCATCCTATCGCAACTAAATGCTTAGGTGGGGATATGAAAAAGCCTGTCGGATGACAGGCTTTTAGGCGTTCGTTGTTAAGTGCTAGCTCGACTAATTAGTGGCCGGTTTAGGCGCGCCCTGGCTCGGTCGACGACGTCTGCGGCGGCGTGCTGGGGCGTTGCCGTCCCTGTGCTCCTGCTTGCCTTGGTTTTGCGCTTGGTTTTGCGCTTGTTGACCTTCGCTAGTAGGCTTGCTCGTGCCAGTACTTGCGCCTGTTCGGCGACGGCCCTGACCCTCTTTGTTGCCCTGAGCTTGATCGCCGCGGCGAGGCTGGCCAGCCTTGTCTGAACCCTGACCGTTGCCTGAGCGATTGCTGCTGCGTTGGCTGTTGCTTTTAGGCTTAGGATTACGCGGTCCCTTGTGCTGGCCGTGGCGCTTTGGCGTCAGATCTGTCTCGGGTAGCGTGTGGCTCGGCTCTAGGCCCTCTACCAGGGTGCGCGGTAGGTTCTTACCAATCAGACGCTCGATATCGGCCAGCAGCTTGGCTTCTTCGTCGCTCACCAGGGAGATCGCCTTACCATCGGCACCAGCGCGGCCGGTGCGGCCGATTCTGTGCACATAATCTTCGGGCACGTTTGGCAGGTCGAAGTTGACGACTTGAGGCAGCTGGTCGATATCCAGGCCTCGGGCGGCGATGTCGGTTGCCACCAATACGCGGATCTCGCCCGACTTGAAGTTGGCCAGCGCCTTAGTGCGGGCCCCTTGACTCTTGTTGCCGTGGATGGCCGCGGCGGTGATCCCCTTGGCGTCCAGGGCCTTGGCCAAGCGGTTGGCACCATGCTTGGTACGGCTAAATACCAGCACCTGCTGCCAGTCACCCTGCTGGATGAGTTTTACCAGCGCCGCCGACTTCTTGCTCTTGTCTACCGGACAGATCAGCTGGGCGACTGTGTTGGCCGTGCTGTTGCGCGGAGTGACCGAGACCTCTACCGGGTTGTGTACCAGCCCCTTGGCCAGAGTGCGGATCTCATCGGAGAAGGTGGCGGAGAACATCAGGTTCTGTCGCTTGGGCGGTAAGATAGCAAGGATCTTCTTGATGTCGTGAATAAAGCCCATGTCCAGCATGCGATCGGCCTCATCCAGTACTAGTATCTCCAGCTGGCTGAAGCTGAGTGCCTGTTGCTGATAGAGATCCAGCAATCGACCCGGGGTCGCCACCAGAATGTCGACACCGCGTTGGAGACGGCTGATCTGCGGCCCTATGCCGACACCACCGAATACCACGGCGCTGCGCAGCGGCAGGTGCTTACCATAGGTGGTGACACTCTCGGCGACCTGAGCGGCCAGCTCACGGGTTGGGGTCAGCACCAGGGCGCGTACTTGCTTGTTGCGGGCGCGAGGGCCCTGGCTGAGCAGCTCCAGCAGCGGCAGGGTGAAGCCCGCCGTCTTGCCTGTCCCGGTTTGCGCCGCCGCCATCACGTCTTTGCCAGACAATACCGCAGGGATAGCCTGAGCCTGAATGGGCGAAGGGGTCTGATAACCTTTGTCTGTGACGGCCGTTAAAATGGGGGCGGATAAACCTAGGGAGGAAAAACTCATAGAGGGATCTCTTGGGCGACGATGGCGCATAATTGGGTGCCAGCGGGCTGGCGGGCGTGCAGCTTACATTAAGCGATAGCAAAGTGCTATCGAATTCGCCAGTTATGCTTAGCTGAAAGGGGCAACTTTTTCGCAAATTGTGCGCGCTAATGATTGAGTTTTATCCAGAGGAGACTACAATAGCCGCCTTTCTGACGACAGTGGTATATTGGACCGCTGTTTCCCTCAATGAGCGGCAAGTTTGCACTCGAAGATCGAATTAGGAAATTAACATGGCACAAAACAAGAAATACGGTCTTCGCGTGAGCGAAGTCGAAGGCAGCTGGACTGCTGAAGTCACCCGTCGCATGACGGCGCGTAAGATAGGCGTGACCAAGGCAAAATCCGGTTTTGCCAGCGAAGCCGAGGCGACCGCCTGGGGCGAAGAGACCCTTAAAGGCATAGTCGACAACCTGATGGTGCGTAATGAGCGCCGCGCCAAGCAACGCACCGAACGCAACGAGGCCGCTGCGGCTAAAGAAGCCGCCGCCGAGAAATGGCGCGCCGAGCGTGACGCAGCAGGCGACAGCGATTTCGATGAAGACTACTTCGACGAAGACGACGAATAACGGGACGAAGACGACGAGTAATCGCGAATTCTTCTGATAAAAAAGCCCAGCATCTGCTGGGCTTTTTGCGTTAGGTGGAAAGGGATTAGCTGATGTAGCTCTGACCCGCGTAGATCACAAAGTGTCTCAGGGCCAACACCCCGGTGAGGCTACAGCAGGCCACGGCGATCATCATGCCCTTGCTGTGGCGGGTCTGTGATGGCATCAGCATGGTCAACAGTGGGATAGCAAAGCCGATACCGACCACGCCGACCCAGAACACACTGGCCCAGACACCCGTGGTGATCGATGCCAGCGCCGCCGCGGCCGCACCGCCCTTGAAGTAAAGCGCGCAGAACAGCATGAAGAGGAACATCAGCTCGCTCAGCATCACCGGCAGCTCCAAACCATGCATCTTGCTCAGGTTGGCGTCATGGGGATGGGTGTTAAACATCAGCAGTGCGCCGATGGCGTTGGCCGCCGCCCCGGCTGACAGGCCAGACACAAGGAAGAGCGCAGGCAGTACTGCCGTGTTCAGCAGTGGGTAGGCGTTCATCGCCGAGATGAGGAAGCCGGTGTAAGCGCCCACACCTATCGCCAATACAAACAGCACGACCTCGATCGCCTTTCTCATCGGCATCAGGGCATCGGCCACTGGTACCAGGAAGCCCAGCTGCCACTGACTCAGCTCGTCTCTCAGCACTATCAGGGAGTAGGCGATGCCTATGGGCGAGTAGAGCAGCAGCGCCAGCACACCGATGGACATGACAGAGCTGAAGTTGTAGTTGACCAGGATCAGCCAGAAATCAAATGGCTTGGTCAAGTCAAACACCAGACAGGCCAGGCCTATGATGATCGCCAGCGGACTGATGATGGCCGCCGACTTGAGAATGGCGCTCTCTAGCGCCTTCTCCTTGCTGTACCAGCGCAGTCCTATGCCGATCAGAATCGAGCCTGCCGAGAGGCCGGCCATAAACAGGTAGACTGCGATTACCCAGTTCCAGGTGACTGGATCATATTGCGCCATATCGCCCCAGGTATTGTTCATGACTGTATCCCCCCGCGTTTAGTTGGAATGCGATAGACCCTAGGCTTAGTCCCCAGATGGGTCTTCTCCTGATAGGTCGCTTTGGTGTTGATGAGTTTGGCCACCTCGCTGCTCGGATCGTTGGCATCGCCAAAGGTCAGCGCATCGGTTGGGCACACAGTGACACAGGCGGGCTGTTCGCCCCGCGCCAGGCGGGTGTCCTTACAGAAGTTACACTTGTCGGCCGCCTTGGTTTCCGGGTTGATGAAACGCACCTTGTAGGGGCAGGCTGCCACACAGTACATACAGCCGACGCACTTGTCTTCCTTGATGGAGACTAGGCCGTCCTCGCCCACATAGGCAGCGCCTGTGGGGCACACGGTAACGCAGGGCGCGTTCTCACACTGCTGACAGGAGACACGGTTATATTTAAAGTGCAGGTGCGGGGCATCGCCGAACGGGCCTTCGACCCGCACTTGCAGACGGGTAACTCCCTCTGGAGTACCGTTTTCGCTGCGACAGGCGACGCTACAGGCCTGACAGCCGATGCAGCGATTCTCGTCGTGCACCATTACATATCTTTTACTCATACTGGACTCCTATTAGATCTTCGCTAGCGTGATGCCAGTAGTGTGGATATTCATGCCGCAGACGGGTGCGGTCGCGTTGGGCAGCAGGTTGCCGCAGTGAACGCCCTTGCCGGTCGCTCTGGCGAGTTCTTTGTTTTTCGAGCCAAAGCCCATGTAGGCGAACACCGTATCCTGGCGAATACCTGGGGTGACCAGTGCGGTACCCTCTTCGCTGCCGACGCTGCTGGTGAGGCGGATCTTATCGCCGCTATTGATGCCGAGGCGTCCTGCGGTAACTGGGTGGATCCACACGCCGTTGTCAGACATCAGGTTGGCCAGCATAGGCACGTTATGGGTGGCACCATTGGTGTGCACCGCGACCTTGCCCTGGATGAAATAGAGCTCGTTATCCTGCTTGAGTTTGACCTCGCGATACTTGATCACCCCGCGACCGGCGGCCATCTTCTCGACCTTGTCTGAGCTGAGTTCTATCTTGCCGCTCGGGGTCTTGAAGCTCATGGCGCTGGCATAGGTGCCGTCGTCATCTGTGGGCTTGGCATTGGGGTATTGCTTGACGAATGCGGCTACCATGGCAGGTTCGCGCAGCATCAGCGGCTTGCCGTAGCTGACATAACCCTTCTGCTTGATCTCGTTGAAGCGGGCCATGTCGCGATCCAGCTGCAGCAACTGCAGGCTCTCCATGTTCTCCCAAGGGAAGTATTGGCCCAGACCCATCTCGTGGCCTAATTCTTTAAAGATCTGCCAGCTTGGCTTAGTGTCGCCTATGGTCTCGACCACACGTTGGCGCACATAGTAGGCCGGGCTCTTGCCCGACTTGTCGGCGATCTCTTCGTCCCGCTCCAGATAGGTGGACTCGGGCAAGATGATATCGGCATAGGCGGCGGTCTCACTGATGTAGACGTCGCAGCTGACCACAAAGTCCAGCTTCTTCAGAGTCTCGACCACCAGGGCCCTGTCTGTCATGGTCTGCATAGGGTTGGTGCGGCTCATCACCCAGGCCCTGAGCTGATAGGGCTGGGCCTTGAGGGTGGCATCGAGAATGGTCTGATAGATACCGCCGGATGACCACATCATGGCGTACTGCTCATCCACCTGGTCGATACGCTTGGCCGCAGGCTTAGGCATGCCTTCGACGCCTGGCTTGCCCAGGCCTGGGGCGACCTTGTCGCCGGCAAACTTGTTGTAGGTCTTGGCCTTCTTACCCAGGTAGAGGCCGCCCTTGCGCTCTATGTTGCCGATCAACACGTTGGCGGCAAACAGGGCGCGGCGCATCTCAAACTCTTCCGGGGTGAAGGTGGCGCGGTGACCGAAATCCACCACGGCGTGAGGCGCCTTGGCGGCAAACTCGTGGGCGATACGGCGAATATCCTTGGCGGGCACGTCGCTGATCCCCTCGGCCCACTCTGGGGTATAGGCTTTAACCTCCTTGGCGAAGGCATCGAAACCTTCCACGTGGTGCTCGATGAAGGCCTGATCGTAGAGGTTGTCGTAGATCAGCACATGGCACAGGGCCAACGCGACGGTGACATCGGTACCCGGACGTATGGCAAACCACTCGTCGGCCTTGTCGGCCACAATTGAGAAGCGCGGCTCGAACACCACCAACTTGGCGCCCTTGCTCATCTGCGCCTTCATCAGGCCGCGGGTTTCGGACATGTTGATCCCTTCATAGAGATTGTGACCGAAGTTGATGATGTACTTGGAGTTACTTAGGTCGCGCTTCACCTTAGTGCCAAACATTGCCTTGGCGGCGATCACATAGCCACCGGGGCAGGTGGAGGCGTGGGTGAAGGTGTTGGGTGAGCCGAAGGCCTTGCCCAGGTGGAACAGGTGTCCCGACAATGAGCCGGACTTGGAGGAGAAGGCAACGGCCTCTGGGCCATGTTGCTGCTTGATGTCGTTAAGCTTGTGAGCGATCGTCTTATAGGCCTCTTGCCAGCTGATCTCTTCCCATTTGCCTTCGCCGCGCTCGCCCACCCGGCGTAGCGGTTTAACGATACGCTGTGGATCGTACAGCAGGCTGTGACCTGCACCGCCACGGGCGCACACCTTGCCGCCGAAGGACTTGGCGGCGCTATTGCCCTGGATAAACACATTCTTGCCATCGACGACCCGCGCCGAGATGGGGCAACGTGTCGAGCACATCTCACAGATGCTGGCGACTTCCTTGCCCATACCCTGTAGGGGTTTCTGTTCCAGCGCAGCCAGCGAACCGGGTAATAATGTTGCCAGCGCACAGCTTGCTCCCCCTGCACCGGCACCCTTAATAAACGTTCGTCTATCAAGCTCTATCATGGTTTCCTCCTTCATCTGCCTGAGCAGATGAAATCACACACTGTTATTGGTTTTTGTTCCCTCCCGCAGGAGGTCTGAGTCCATTGTTATCCCCTATAAAAATCAGGGGTATTGTGGTAAACCACATAGGCGGGGCGCGCGTGATCTGGCGCAGTTTTTTTGGTCTGAGATGTGAAAAAAATGTGACCTCGATTCACAGGGGATCGTGAAGGATTTTAGGGGCTAAGGCTTTAGGTTTAGGCCTAGTGGGATGGAGCTGACCCGCAACAAAGGCAGGTCTTAATTCAATCTAGTTATCTGTTTTTATTGTAGGTTTGTTGTTAAATCTGGCTGTACTTGGCTAACTCAGCCAGGTTGTGCACCTTGAGCTTCTTCATCACGTTGGATCTGTGTACCTCTATGGTACGCAGGGACAAGAACAGCGCCTCGGAGAGCTGCTTGTTGGTCTTGCCCTGGATAAGCAGCTCAAGCACCTGGTGCTCGCGATCGCTCAGGGTGGCTAGGTTGTGACTCAGCTGCAGTGCCTCGAAGGCCTTCTGGCTATGGAGCATGCTCTTGTCGATGGCGGCCGCTAATGCCTGGCCCGATACCGGCTTCTGAAAGAAGTCGCAGGCGCCCTGACGAAAGGCATTGACCGCCATGGGCAGGTCGCCATGGCCGGTGAGGAAGATGATCCCCAGGGGGCTCTGCTTGGTCAGCAGCTCTTGTTGCAGCGCCTGACCGCTGATGGCCGGCATACGGCTGTCGAGGATGACGCAGCCAGGCTGGCTCAGATCCACCTCTTCTAAGAAGCGCAGTCCAGAGACGAAGGTGGTCATCTCATAGCCGAACTGGCGCAGCATGAAGCTGAGGGAGTCGAGGACGGCTTCGTCATCGTCCACCAGATAGAGGGGCATAGGTTGCGGCGTGGATTGCGGCATAGCTTAAGTCGGTCGTTAGCCTTGGGTTGCATCTAGCCTAGCGCCTCTATTTGAGGCTGGCAAAAGGGGCATTTGGGCCTTTGAGACAGATCACTAAATGATAATTTTCTGATGGAGACACAAGGGGATGTTTGCACCGCCTCACATCAAATCGCGGCTTTCTTGCCTAGAGTAGTAGGCTTAACTCAGTGATTGGGCGAGCGATGATAGGGCGATTGGGATTTGCACTTGCAAAGTGTTGTATGGAGGGCGTAGGGCGGCTCAAGGGCGCGCTGATCTGCCTCTTTTTGCCTTTCTGTCTGCTGCAGGTCGGCAACGTCTTGGCTAGCGAGAGCGCCAATGAGATAGGCGATGCGATAGTCGATGCCTCGATTAGCGACAAGACGGACCTCGTGCATCTCAGGGTCGGGGTGCTGGCCAATCACGGGGTGCAGAAGGGGATAGAGCGCTGGCAGCCCATGATGGACTACCTGTCGCAGGAGGTGCCGGGCACACATTTCGAGGTGGTGCCGGTGGATTTCGACGAGATGAGCCGCCAGCTGCTGGAGCATGAACTGCAGTTTATCGTCACCAACCCGGGGCAATACTTTAATCTCAGCAGCAACTTCCCCCTCTCTTGGCTGGCGACCATGAAGAGCCATATGCATGGCGGCGCCACCTTTGCCATCGGCTCCACCATCATAGTGCGCGCCGACAGCCAGATCTACACCCTCAAGGATCTCGAAGGCAAACACCTGGTGGCCAGCGATCCTCAGGCCTTGGGGGGCTATCAGGCCGCCATCGGCCTGCTGCATAAGATGGGTTACAACCCGGAGAACTACTTCGGATCGCTGCGCTTCCTGGGCTTTCCCCTGGAGCCTATCGTCTATCAGGTGCGCGACGGCACGGTCGATGCGGCCATCACCCCCTTCTGCACCCTGGAGGAGATGATTCAGGACGGCCTGGTGAAGAAGGAGGATTTCAGGGTGATCCACCCCACCATGCCGGCGGGCTACGAGTGTCTGGTGAGTACTCAGCTCTACCCCAACTGGTCCTTTGCCGCCGCCGATACCGTGCCGCCGGCCATCACCCAGAAGATCACCCAGGCCCTCTATGCTCTGGGGCCGGACCATCCCGCCGCCATTCAGGCCAAGACCTTGGGCTGGACGGCGCCCATCAGTCAGCTCAAGGTGATCAAGCTGTTTAAGGAACTGCAACTCAAGGCGCCACCGCCGCCACTGCACTACACTGTGCTCAAATGGATGGAGAAGAACAAGGAGTGGGGCCTGGCGCTGCTGTTGCTGTTTCTGGTGTCCACCGTCTATCACCTCTGGCTTGAGTATAAGTTCAGGCAGAAGAGCGACTTTCTGATCGACACAGAGCGCCAGCTCAAGGATAAGGCGCTACAGGTGGAGCGGATGAAGAGTGCGGCCATTCTCGGCGAGATAGGCTCGGGCCTGGCCCATGAGCTGAATCAGCCCATCGCCGCCATCACCCAATACAGCGAGGGGGGCATGATGCAGCTCAACAGCCGCGGCGATGCCGACTCAGATTTGTATGAGCTGCTGGCCAAGATCAATGCCCAGTCTGCACGGGCCGGCGCCGTGGTGCACCGCATCCGCGGCCTACTCAAGCGGCGTAAATCCCAATATGAAGCCCTCTCCTTAGATGAGGTGGTCACCAACACACTGGCGCTGTTTCGCCGCGAGTTTCAGCAGCAGGGCATCGTCCTCACCCAGGAGGTGCGCGGTGAACCCTACAGCCTGTTTGGCGACGCAGTCGGCCTGAGTCAGGTGCTGGTGAATCTGATTAAGAATAGCCTGGATGCGATGACCGAGATGAAACCCGACAGGGAGAAGCGACTGCTACTGACCCTTGAATATGGCGCCCAGCAGGCGACCCTCAAGCTGGTGGACAATGGCCCCGGCCTCAAGGGCAAGGCGCAGGATCTCATGGCCTCCTTCTACTCCACCAAAGATGATGGCCTGGGCCTCGGCCTCGCCATCTGCTGCGACGTGATGCGCCAGCATAAGGGGCAGTTCACCATAGATAACTGCGCCGATCACGCCGATCTTCCCTGGCGGGAGGGATGCGTGGTGAGTTTGAGTTTGCCAAGAAACTTAGGAACTTGTTAGAAAACAAGTTAATAAGTTTCTTCAATCGGGGGGATTGGCATCTCGCGTTAGTTTGGTATTTGATTCGGGGTTGTAGCCTTTGGCGGCATGTTTATTTGTCAGGTGAGTTTGAAGGTCGTACCTTCGCTGTTATCTAACGCCTGCCCGGCGGGGGACGTGCAAGCACTCTTTTGGCACGCCACGAGCACTTCCATGTGGGCTTCACGGCGGCGTCCATGCCGCCGAGAGCCAAAAGCGTGCTTACACCCGTATCTAAATGTCTCTTCGATTTGGCGGTATTTGGTGCGAGTAGCGAATCTAAAGCCTGGGTTATTTTTGACGCATTGCGCGTTTTTCCAGATGGTGTATCTAGCAAAATGCTGATAAGTTCATTGTATACAGATAGTTAACTGTGCGCGTTTTCACTGGCCCAACGAGGTAAACGCGCATGCGCACTAATAAAATGTTAAGTTTCTATGGGGATAAGTATGTCCAAATTAGCAGTCGTTTTCGCAATCCTGTTTTTTGCGGCTGAAACTTTCGCCTATGAACCAGCATTATGCGGTAAGTTGGAGAGTGTATATTTTTCATGTTCGACCAAAGGGAAAGTTATTTCTGTATGCCTAACTAATGAGTTTGGGCCTGACACAGGCGAGCTTACGTATCGCTACGGAGTGGTTGGCGATGTAGAGTTAGAGTATTCGGCATCGCATGGGGATCTAAATTCAAAATATGGGTATGCTTTTTCAAGCTATGCAAAAGGCAATATTTCAGAGCTTTCGTTTAGCATAGGTAAGTACGTTTACACGATTCATAGCGATAACCATGTGTTTCGAGCAAGTACCGCCGGGGTATTTGTGGAAAAAGATAGTAAGGTTGTTGCTTACAAACAGTGCGATAATCCGAGACCCAAGAACCAAAACAGTTTGGCTGATTTACGTAAGGTAGGCATTGTAATTGGTACTCCAAGAGGTATAGGGACAGAGGGTGATTAACTTAACAAGGTTATCAACCTGATGCCCCATATTCCGCGCCTTTTTGGGGTGGCTACACCACCTTACCCCCAAAAGCCACTTCATACGTGGCACAGGTTATAACGGCGTTACCCCATAGAAATTTTATCCGAAATTTACAAGTTAGAGTTAAGGCTTTAACTCGAAAATGTCCAAAAATGTTTTAAAGCTAGGCTGTCCGATAAGGTTAAATCGAAGAGGCGTTGGATACCGAGTGTAAACACGTTTTTGGCCTTCGAAATCAGGGATGATTTCGTAGAGCCCACAGGGACGTGCTTGCGGCGTGCCAAAAACGTGTTTGCACATAAGCCTGCGGCAGGCAATTCATAGCCATGAAGGTGTGACCTTCAAAACCTTTTCAAACACTGATCTCGGTAGTGGCTAGTCCGCTAATCTAAATGTTTGTAGTGGGTAGATGATCCATCGAAACCCAACAAACCTGATACCCTAAAAGCCAAACTCAATAAAAACTGAGTTCCCAGTTTTTTTGATCTAGCTCAATTTTTGTGAGCCTACTAACAATTCCCCACCCGCTGGTTTATTCCTGTGCTCGAGCCTGCGATACTCTTGCCATCGAACTTAGTGTCCCTGCCTGATAACGCGCGGAGCTCAATGGATAAGACCCTCGAAAAAGTCCTCGGCCGCTGGCTTAAGCAGCAAAAATCGGCCTGTGGTGCCTACCTCAATCTGACCGTGTTGTTTGGTGTGTTTACCGGCTTCGCCCTTGTGGCCCAGGCCTATCTGCTGGCGACCATGCTCCACGGTTTGATCATCGAAAACTTGCCTCGTGATGCCTTTACCAACGAGTTTATCGCCCTGATTGGCGTGATAGTGCTGCGCGCCGCGCTAGCCTATGGCCGCGAGCGCATCAGCTTCAAGGCGGGAATGTTGCTGCGAAGTCAAATTCGTCAGAGTGTGCTGGATAAGCTGGTGGAGCTGGGGCCTGTGTTTATCAAGGGGCGTCCGGCGGGCAGCTGGGCCAGCATAGTGCTGGAGCAGGTGGAAGACCTTCACGATTTCTATGCTAAATATCTGCCGCAGATGTTGCTGGCGGGCTTCATTCCCCTGACCATATTGGCTGTGGTGTTTCCCATCAACTGGGCGGCGGGGATTATTCTGCTGGGCACCGCGCCGTTGATCCCCCTGTTTATGATCTTGGTGGGCATGGGCGCCGCCGATGCTAACCGCAAAAATTTTGGCGCCCTGTCGCGCCTCAGCGGCCACTTCATGGATAGGCTGAGGGGACTTGGCACCCTGCGTCTGTTCCACGCAGGTGAGCGAGAGCAGCAGGCGATCGAGAATGCCTCTGAGGAGTTTCGCAGCCGCACCATGGCGGTGCTGCGCATGGCCTTCTTAAGCTCGGCGGTGCTGGAGTTCTTCGCCGCCGTCTCTATCGCCGTGTTGGCCGTCTATTTCGGTTTTAGTTTTTTAGATCATCTCGACTTTGGCCACTACGGCGCGGGTATGACGCTGTTTATCGGCCTGTTTGTGTTGATTCTGGCGCCTGAGTTTTATCAGCCCCTGCGGGATATGGGCACTCACTATCATGCCAAGGCCCAGGCCATTGGCGCCGCCGAGGCGCTGATGGAGCTGCTGAATCATCAAGGGGATGAGGCTGATGACGTTCCGCGCGTGCCTTTTACAAGCGAGACGCCTTTGAGCATTAAGCTGCAAGGGGTAGAGGTATTAAGCCCAGACGGTCAGGTGCTGCTGGGGCCGATAACGGCGGAGATCACCGGCGGCGAGCAGCTTGCCATCGTCGGGCCGAGCGGGGCGGGCAAGACCAGCCTGCTCAACATGCTATTGGGCTTCTTATCCTATCGCGGCAGTGTGCTAATAAATGGTATGGAGCTTCGCAGCTTAGACAGGGAGAGCTACCGTCATCACCTCGCCTGGCTGGGGCAGGAGCCGCAGCTGTTTCACGGCACCATTGGCGACAACGTCACCATGGGCAAGGCGATGACGGATGAAGCTATCTATAGATTGCTGGACAGCGCCCGTATCGGCGATTTTGTGCGGGCACAGCCTCTTGGACTCGATCATCCCATAGGGGAGCAGAGCGCCGGAGTTTCAGTGGGTCAGGCGCAACGTCTGTGTCTGGCACGGGCCCTAGGTCAGTCGGCCAAGCTGTTTGTGCTCGATGAGCCGACTGCTAGCTTAGATAGCCACAGCGAGGCGGCGGTGATGCAGTCGCTTATTGATGCGCGCCAGGGCGCCACCAGTCTGCTGGTGACCCATCGCCTGGATGCCCTCATCGATATGGACAGGATCTGGGTGCTAGATGGCGGCAAGCTGGTGCAGCAGGGGGACTATCACACCCTGATGGCCGAGCCTGGGCTGTTTAGCGACCTGTGCCATCGACAGGAGGAGGCGTAATGAAACACCTGCTGCCTTTTATCAAGCTGTTTAAGCGCCAGTGGCTGATGATGCTGGTGGGGCTGCTGCTGAGCCTGACCACCCTGATGGCGGGTATTGGCCTCTTGTCTTTGTCGGGCTGGTTCCTGTCGGCTACCGCCGTGGCGGGACTGAGCGTGGTGACTGCCCAAGCCTTTAACTATTTCACCCCGGCCGGTGGGGTGCGTTTCCTCTCCATCGCCCGCACCGCCAGCCGCTATGGCGAGCGTCTGGCGACCCACGAGGCCACCTTCCGCCTGCTGACCGAGCTGCGCACCTGGGCCTGGGGCAAGCTGATGCCACTGAGCGCCAAGGATCTCAGCCATCTGCGCGGCGGCGATCTGCTCAACCGCCTGGTGGCCGATATCGACACACTGGATCATCTCTATCTGCGGTTAATAACACCGCTGCTGGCTTCGCTCTTGATGATCGCCGCCCTGTATGGCTTTCTTTCCTGGTTTGACAGTGAGCTGGCGCTGACCCTGTGCGGCGTGCTGCTGACTCTGTGGTTCCTGTTGCCTCTGGTCTTCTATCGTTTGGGCCACGGGCCGGGCATTGCCCAGCTGGAGAGCCGGCGTCAGTATCGGGTGCTGTTGCTGGAATACCTGCAAGGCCAGGCGGAGCTGACCCTGTTTGGCGCCGAGAAGCGCTTCAGGGCCGAGCTGGACGACGCCCAGGCGAAATTGTTTGCCAGCCAGTCCACCATGACGGCAGTGACTGCCCTGAGTCAGGCGCTGCTGATCTTAAGCCATGGCCTGGCGCTGGTGCTGCTTTGTTATCTCGCTGCCGATGGAGTGGGTGATAAGATGCCACCAGGGCCACTGCTGGCGCTGGTAGTGTTTATGACCCTGGCCTGTATCGAGATGTTGATGCCGCTGGCAGGCGCCTTTCAGCATCTGTCGGCCTGCGTGCAGGCGGCCGAGCGGGTGAGTGAGATCACCGAGCGTCGCCCCAGCATCGACTATGGCGAAGAGGCTAGCCTGGCGGCGAGTCGCGGCGCCCTCTCTATCGCGGGGGTCAGCTTCGGCTATCAGCCGAGTCAACAAGTTTTGGACGATTTGAGCCTGGAGGTGAAGCCGGGCGAGAAGCTAACCCTGCTGGGGCAGACTGGCTGCGGTAAGTCCAGCCTGCTGTCGCTCATCACCCGGGAGTGGACGCCTGAGTCGGGCACTATCCTACTCGATGGCCGGCCGATCGAGGCCTATAGCGAGCAGGCGCTGCGCCAAGCCATGACGGTAGTGAGTCAGCGTATCTATCTGTTTGCCGGCACCCTGCGCGATAACCTGACCCTGGCGCAGTTTGAGCAGGCACCAACAGGTAGCCGCGCTGAGCGTAAGGCCTGGCGTGAGGCCAACGATGCCAAGTTAATTGAGGTTCTCCAGCGTGTCGGCCTAGGGACATTAACCCAAGGCGACAAGCCGCTGGATAACTGGATAGGCGAGGGCGGCAGACAGCTCTCAGGCGGTGAGCGCCGTCGTATCGGTGTGGCCAGGGCGCTGCTGCGTGACGCACCGTTATTGCTGCTGGACGAGCCTACCGAGGGGCTGGATCAACGCACAGAGCGGGAGATCATGGCGCTGTTGCTGGAGTTTGCCAAGGACAAGACCATGGTGATGATAAGCCACAGACTGACCGCCATGGACAAGATGGATAGCATCCACCTGATGGAGGCGGGCAAGATCCGCATCAGCGGCACTCACCAAAGCCTGCTGGCTCAGGATGCCCACTACGCCAGCCTGAATCGGGTATTGAGTTAGGCGTCTACTTAGTATTGAGTCCTTGTGACGGGTAATAAAAAAGCCAGTGGAAATCCACTGGCTTTTTTGTTTGTCACTTAACGAGAGCGCTCAACTAAAGCGCTTAGCGAACGAGATTACTCTTCGCTGTCACCCAAAGAAAGCAGGGTGGCGTTACCGCCGATGGCGGTGATGTTGTTGGTGCGCGTCTTCTCGGTGACGAAACGGGTCAGGTAGTGTGGACCACCGGCCTTAGGGCCCGTGCCCGACAGGCCTTGACCGCCGAATGGCTGCACGCCAACCACGGCGCCAATCTGGTTACGGTTGATGTAGACGTTACCCACGTTCACCTTGTCGGCCACTTCCAGAGCATGGCCCTCGTTGCGGCTGTGGATGCCCAGGGTCAGACCGAAACCGGTTGAGTTGATGTCGTCGATCACCTTAGGCAGGTCGGCTGCCTTGTAACGGATCACGTGCAGGATAGGACCGAAGTGCTCCTTCTCCAGCACCTTGATAGAGTCGATCTCGACTGCAATTGGTGCCACGAAGTGACCATTTTCGGTACCTGCTGGCAGCTCCAGCTGGTTGATCAGACGACCCACCTGCTTGATATGGTCGATGTGGGCGTTGAGGTTAGCCTTGGCGGTCGCGTCGATAACCGGGCCGACATCTGTCTTCACCGAGCCAGGGTTGCCTATGGTCAGCTCGTCCATGGCGCCCTTCATCACGTCGATCACGCGATCGGCGATATCTTCCTGTAGATAGAGTACGCGCAGGGCCGAGCAACGCTGACCGGCGCTGGTGAACGAAGAGGAAACCACGTCGTTAACCACCTGCTCTGGCTGTGAAGTCGAGTCCACCACCATGGCGTTTTGACCACCCGTCTCGGCGATCAGCGGGATGATGGCACCGTCACGCTGTGCAAGGGTCAGGTTGATGCGCTTAGCGGTCACGGTAGAGCCGGTAAAGCAGACGCCGCCGATACGCTCATCGGCCGTGATGGTCGCGCCGACTGTCGCACCCGTACCAGGTAGGAACTGCAGGGCTTCTTTCGGAATACCGGCCTCATGGGCCAGTTGCACCGCGCGGTAACCTACGATAGAGGTCTGCTCGGCAGGCTTAGCAACTACTGTGTTACCCGCCGCAAGGGCTGCGGTGACCTGACCTAGGAAGATCGCCAGTGGGAAGTTCCATGGGCTGATACAGACGAATACGCCGCGGCCTTGTAGGAATAGCTCGTTCAGCTCACCCGTTGGGCCAGGCAGCAGCTCAGGCTTGCCCATCATCTTCTTGGCTTGTACCGCGTAGTAGCGACAGAAGTCGACCGCCTCGCGCACCTCGTCGATGCCATCTTGAATGCTCTTACCCGCTTCACGGGTACAGAGGGCGATCAGCTCTTCGCGGTTCTCTTCAAGCAGATCCGCCAGCTTCTGTAGCGCGTTGGCACGTACTTCAACCGGGGTTGAGCACCAGCTGCCGAAGGCGTTGTGGGCGCTGGCCAGGGCCTGCTCGCTAGCCTGATTGTTGGCGAAGGCAACCTTGCCGACGATCTGTGTGGTGTCGTATGGGCTCTTCACCTCAATGGTTTCACCGCTGAGGGTTTCGCCATTGACGATAGGGCCGGCAGACCACTGCTGGTCTTTGAACTTGTCCAGCGCGGCGAAGAAAGGCTCAGATTCTGAGATGATGTTCATGTTGATTCCCTTGGAGTTTTTACGCTCTGCGCCGAAGATGTCGATCGGCTGAACGATTTTATTGTTGGCTAGGGTTTTATAGCTTTGTAGGGTCGTCAATGGGTGGACAACCAAAGATTCGATCGGTGTCTTAGGGTCGACCAGCTTGTGTACGAACGAGGTGTTGGCGCCGTTTTCCAGCAGGCGACGCACCAGGTAAGGCAGCAGATCTTTGTGAGCACCCACAGGGGCGTAGATACGAACCGTGCTTACGCCGCTCTCGGCCAGCAGGGTGTCGTACAGCTCTTCGCCCATGCCGTGTAGGCGCTGGAACTCATACAGACGGTCGTCGGCCATGTCGGTGATGGCGGCCACTGTCTGGGCGTTGTGGCTGGCAAACTGCGGGTAGATGGCGCCGCGGGTGGCGTCAGACAGCAGGTAGCGCGCACAGGCCAGGTAAGAGACGTCTGTACCTGCCTTGCGGGTAAACAGCGGGTATCCGCCTTCGCCAGCGACCTGAGCCCATTTCAACTCGCTGTCCCAGTAGGCGCCTTTCACCAGGCGTACAGGGATCTCATCGCCCTGATCTTTGGCCAGGCGGGTGATCCAGCACAGCACAGGCAGGGCACGCTTAGAGTAGGCCTGAACCACTATGCCTAGTAGGCCCCAGCCCTTGGCGGCGTCAGAGTTATACAGCTTCTGGAACAGCTTGAGAGACAGCTCGAGACGGTCAACCTCTTCGGCATCGATAGAGACGCCCACGTTGAGGCTACGCGCCTGCGAGACCAATTTAACGAGCGTGTCATACAGCTCTGTCATGGTTCTGTCTTCGTTGGCCACCTCATAGCGAGGGTGCAGCGCCGATAGCTTGATAGAGATGGTCGGGCGTGGCGCCTCGCTCTCATCGTACTGCTGAGCGCCCAGTGCCGCGATGGCGTTGGAGTAATCCTGGTAGTATTTTTGCGCGTCTTTCATGGTCAAGGCCGCTTCCCCCAGCATGTCGTAGCTGTGGGTGTAGCCCAGCTTGCGCTTGTCGGTGCTGTTCTTCAGTGCCTCTTGCACAGTGCGGCCAAGGACGAACTGCTTACCCATGATCTTCATCGCGGCTAGCATGGCCTGGCGGATCACTGGCTCACCCAGGCGGTTGACCAGACGGTTCAGCAGGCTGCTTGGCTTGCCATCTATATTCTTGTCCAGAGAGATGATCTTACCCGTGAGCATCAGGCCCCAGGTGGAGGCATTAACCAGGGTCGAGTCACTCTTGCTCAGGTGCTCGTCCCACTTGGCGCCGGAGAGCTTATCGTCGATCAGTGCATCGGCGGTGGCGGCGTCAGGGATACGCAGCAGGGCCTCGGCCAGACACATGAGGATGATTCCCTCTTGGGTCTCCAGGCTGTACTGTTGCAGGAAGGCGTCGATACCGACCATGAGTCCCTTCTTGTCGTACTGACGCACCTTGTGTACCAGGTCATGGGCACGCTTGGTAATACGTTGAATCTCTTCGTCGCTCGAGGGAACAAGCTTAATCAGTTCAGAGAGGTATTGCTCTTCGTCGACAATATAGTTGTTGGTGATCGCTGTAAATAGCTCATCTAGGGTAGCTGAGTCGTAACGACCAGTCAGAACTTCACTTGCTTTGAACATAGTAATCACTTCCACCTGGACCTAAATAGGGACAGTTTTGGCTTGAACAAAAGGTAAGTTTTCAGGCGTTTAGTATTATTTTTGTATACAATCTGGCGCCATTTGCGCGCCGATTATACCTCCAAAATGTGACGAGGAACACTCTTGCGTGGGTGAATGTGACCTTTGTTTGATCTCGTCCGGCCAGAAGGCGGTTAAGGCCGCTGTTTATGGGGGGTGTGGCGGCGTGCTATGAATAATATTCAGGGTGTTTTATGGCTATTTTAGCCATAAAAAAAGCCAGGGACTCAGCCCTGGCTCATTATGGTCGCTCGCGGTAATGCCTAGATGATTACCAGCGGTTCTTCTGGCGACGACGTGGACGCGGTAAATAGACCAGAATTACACCGATTAACACGCCGATACCGGCAATCATGCCGCCTTGCTTCATCAGCTCGAAGCGCTCATCATTTTTCAGACGAGTCAGTTCGCGGGTGGCACTGTCGCGCTCGCTCGATGCCTTGGCCAGGGCCTCTTCGGCGTTGGCCAGCTGTGAACGTAGCTGACGGATCAGCTGAGCGCTGCTGTCGCTCTCGTTGGTGATGCTCTCAAGATCGGCCTTTACCTTGGCGAGTTCGGCCTGAACTTCGGGTAGCTGTACGCGGAAGCTCTTGCCTGAGTCCAGCATCTTGCTGTCGACCCAGCCTTCGCGGCCCTTGTGGTCGACTACCTTGGCGTAGTCGTTTTGCATCTCACCCAGGTAGGTCACCGGCTGACCGGCTTCGACGCTGCCCAGAATACGGTATTGGGTGCCTGGGCCCCCGTGAATGAAGGTGTAGACGTTATCTGAGATATAACGTGTCTGCTCTGCCGCCATCAGGGTCGATGACACTAGCATCATGGCGAGAATAGATAGGAGTCTTAACACTTTGAGTTCTCTTCAGCTAAATATTGGCACATGCTAGGGATTTAGCCACCTATTTGCAAGTGCAACATGGGAAGTGTTACCAGGAATTAATCTTTGTAGTGGGTAAGTGTGGCAGACAAGTTGCGCAGAAAAGATAAGCCAAAATGGCGCGGTTAAAAGTCAGGGTAAATGGAAACAAAAAAGGAAGCCCTGAGGCTTCCTTTTACTTCTCTCATCCATAGGGCTTAGCTTAGCTAAAGATACCCTTGATCATGAAGAAGAAGATGATCGACAGACCCGCGCCCGCAGGCAGTGTTACCACCCAAGACACCACGATGTTGCGGACCACGCCGATGTTGATGGCGGCGATACCACGTGCCATACCCACACCTAACACGGCACCAACCAGTGTCTGTGTGGTCGAGATTGGCAGGCCAGTACCCGAGGCGATAACCACGGTAGAGGCGGCAGCCAGCTCGGCGGCAAAACCACGGCTCGGTGTCAGGTGAGTGATGTTCTTACCGATAGTCTGCATCACGCGCTTACCGAAGATAGCCAGACCCATGACGATACCGAAGGCACCCAGAGGCAGGATCCACCAAACCAGTTCAGCCTTGCTGGCGATCTCGCCACCGCTATTTACCACAGATACTACGGCGGCTAGCGGGCCAATAGCGTTGGCGACATCGTTAGAACCGTGGGCGAACGCCATACAACAAGCGGTCACAACCATCAGGATAGCGAATACCTTTTCCACGTTACCAAACTGTGTCTGGTGATCGGCGCTCTGGCTCATCTTAAGACGCTTGATGGCAAGCATACCACCTATGCCCACCAGTACCGCGACAACTAGGGCCAACGAGTAAGCTTCGACGTTACTAAAGTGCAGACCCACGTGCTTCAGACCCTTCTTGATGGTCACCAGCGACATGACGAAACCGGCCAGTGCCATGTAGAAAGGCACGTAACGCTTGGCGTTTTCCAGCGGGTTGTCAGTGTTGAAGATCAGCTTCTGTACGCTTTGGAAGATGGTAAAGGCGATAAAGCCAGAGATTGCCGGGGTGATGATCCATGACCCCACGATACCCAATACCTTGCTCCAGGCAACAGAATCGGCGCTCACACCTACGGCGGCGAAACCTACGATGGCGCCAACGATAGAGTGAGTGGTCGATACCGGCCAGCCCAGGGCTGACGCCACAACCAACCAGATACCGGCAGCCAGTAGCGCCGAGATCATGCCGTATACCAGCAGCTCGGGCGAGTCGACAAAATAGGCCGAGTCGATGATCCCTTTACGGATCGTGCTGGTTACTTCACCGCCTGCGAGGTACGCGCCGGCAAATTCGAAGATCATCGCGATGATGATCGCTTGTTTAATGGTGATCGCGTTTGAACCTACTGAGGTTCCCATAGCATTAGCGACATCGTTTGCGCCAATACCCCACGCCATTAAAAATCCAAATGCAGCCGCAATGGCAATAAGCCATGGGCCATTGGTGATTAATACATCAACCATGTTGATACCTTGATAACTTTGTTTTTAGACGCGAGCTAACATTAGCTCTAGGCGGGAACCGACGCGCTCGGCAAGATCTGCCAAGTCTCCAACCCACTCAATTATCTTATAGAGGAACATCACATCCACAGGGTTTAGATCATTTTCGATGCTAAACAGCTGACGACGGATTTTGATTTGAAGATCGTCTGTGTCCTCTTCAATTTTGTCGAGTTCAACGATCATTTTAGCGACAAGATCGACTTCACGGCCTCTGAAACCTGTTTCGAGCAGGTCATCGAGTTCGTTGATGGCTTGCTTAGCCTGTGCTACTGCATCTAGGCAGCGGGTCAGGTAGGCACTGAAGGTATCTTGAATTGCTTCTGGGACAAGTAGTTGACGGCCGATGATACGACCCGAAATGTCTTTCGCCTTGTTGGCGATCTTATCTTGCTGGGTAAGTAGCTCCAGTAAGTCAGTTCTTTCAACTGGCATAAACAGGCCGCCGGGAAGCGTTAAGCGGATTTCACGCTTGAGTTCGTCTGCTTCACGTTCTGCTTGGCTGATTTGCTTACGGAGTTGAACCGCTTTGTCCCAGTCACCTGCGACAGTAGCGTCAAAAAATGGTACAAGGATCGAGGCACAATCGTGCACCTTATCGATATGATCTTGTAATGGTTTAATTGGCGATTTTGCAAACACGCCCAAAATAGAGTTTACTGGCATTGCCGTGTACCTATTTAGGTTATTCCACTGTTGGAAAATGCGGGCGCATGTTAACCCAAGCGTCCACGTATTGAAACTGCGTTTTTATATAAAAACTGACAGTTTTTATTCTAACGAGTTATATATAAACTGCAATGCGAGATACTAATGGCCTATTATGACATTAATATGACATTGTGAAATTTTCATTAAAGTATAATGACACCTTCATTACAGTTCCGAATTTTAGATTAAAAAAGTGAGCAGCTGGCGAATGGAAGCCGAGATAGAGCTAAAACTATTTTTCCCCGAAAACAAACGCGAAGCCTTGGTATCACTGCTTAACAGTCTACCCCATAGCGATGCAAAAGGCGCGGTTCATCTAACCAACAGTTACTACGATACTCAAGATCTGCAGCTCAGACGCTGGGACATGGGCTTGCGTATTCGTGGCCGCGACGGTCAATTTGAGCAGACCATCAAGACGGCCGGCACCGTGGTGGGCGGGGTGCACTCCCGTCCCGAGTACAATATTGATATCGATCAAGCAAAGGTTAATTTGTCACTTTTCCCTAGTGATATCTGGCCAGCAGGCGCCGATATCGGCGCGGTGCAGGCTGAGTTGGTGTCGCTGTTCGATACCGACTTTACCCGCATGAGCTGGCATATCTATCTCGACGAGAGCCTGGTCGAGGTGGCGCTGGATATCGGCAGCATAAGCGCCAACGGCCAGTGCGAGCCCATCTGCGAGCTGGAGTTTGAGTTGCTGGCGGGCGATGCCCAGGCCCTGTTGGCATTGGCCGAACGGGTGACAGAGCAGATCCCGGCGCGGCTCGGGCGAGCCAGCAAGGCGCAGCGGGGCTATCGTCTGGCTGCTATGGCCAGCCCCTTGCAGCTAGATACCCTGGCCTTTATCGCCTTGCCACAGAAGGGCACTCCGAAACAGGCCCTGGTGACCCTGCTGGAAACTGGCCTAGATCGCTGGCAGCTGCTGGAAGAGATGCTACTGGAATCTCGTCAGGCGGCGCGGCAGCTCCCCCTGCTGGGCTATCGTCTGCGCGCCTGTATTCGCCTGCTGCGCTGCACGCTGGCGCAGTTTGCCCTGTTGGATGACCCTCTGCTCGAGGCCTTCGCAGCCATAGAGTCTCAGCTAAGCTTCGTTGACAAGGGGCTGAGCCTGTGTGAGCTACTGGATGGCGATGGCGCCCTGCTGGGCAACCTGAGTGAGTCAGAACCTCTGTTGGCGGCGGTGCGCCAGCAGCTGGCAGGGCTCGATATGGCGCGGCAGATAGATGCCATGCTGGCAGATGTGACCTATGGTCAGTTGCAGGTGCGTCTGGTGAGTCTGCTGATGGCGGTCAATGCCGGACAGGTGTATATCGGTGAGCAGCAGAGTCTGCAGGCCTTCGCCGATCAATTACAGGAAGCCTCTTGGCAGCGAATCGTCGATCTTATGCCTTCCAATGCCGAGCTGAGCAGCGAAGATTATCAATCTTTTGCCAAGGCGCTGGATGAGAGCATACTGGTCGGGGTGGCCTATGGGGAGCTGTACAAGCACAAGTCGCGGGATCAGTTTCGTGCGCCTTGGCAAGATCTTGTGTTAGGCATACGCACCCTGGGGGCCTATCGCTGCCTGAGAGAAACCGCCGCTACCCTGGGGCTTGAGATAGCCGACTGGCTGGATAGCAAGGAGCAGAGCCTGCTGTTTGCCATGGAGCATTCGCGCCGCTCGGCGCTTAAGGTGCAGCCCTACTGGCGATAACTGTCCAACAGAGCCATCACTCAACGGATGACTCGGCGCAATCGCCCTGAGTCATCCGTTACTTATTTTTCTCATTTAACTGCTGCTTTAGCGTCGCAATTTCGGACAGCAGTGTCTCCTGATTCTTCTCCATTCGCTGCAATACCATCTCTAACTCATCACGCATCTGTTGGCTCTGGGCCTCCTGTCGCTGCTTGCTGTCGGGGGCGATGAAGATGGACGCCATGTAACCCGAGATCACCCCGAAGAAACTCACGCCACAGATGATCACCAGGCCGCCGATGAAGTGACCCACTGTAGTGACTGGATAATAGTCGCCATAGCCCACGGTGGAGATAGTCACCAGCGCCCACCAGATGGCGTTTTCTGCTGTGTTGATATTGGCGTTGGGTTCGCCGCTCTCCACCAGGAGGATCATCACCGAAGCCAGGGTGAGTATGGTCACCATGGCCACCAACAGGCTGGCCAGCGTGGTCTCCTGATGCTGACGCATCAGGGGGATCAGGATAGAGCGCGTCATGCGGATCAGGCGGATCACCCGCAGGATCTGGAAGAAACGGGCTAGCCTCAATGCCTCGATGGCGGGGATGCTGGCCACCAGATCGATCCAGTGATGCCTGAAGTAGTCGCGCTTGTCTTCGGCGCGAAATAGGTTAACAAAGAAGTAGCTGATGAAGATGATGCAGATGCTGGTGTCGACGAAGAAGAGCAGCCGGCGGGTCTCGTCATCCAGCTTGGCGAAGGTCAACATGAGTACCACGATGACTGACAGCAGGGAGAGCAGCATCATCGCCAGCTCGAAGGGAGTGGGGTTTTGGTTGATGGGCAGAAGCCAGCGCTTTCTATCGATCATGATGTCGATTCCTTTTCGGCCGCGGCGCTCAAGCCTAATTTCCCTGTGAGTCGCCCTAAAATAGTATGCAGCCCATGATCTTATTCGTTTTTGTCGACAAAATGAACCAGGTCATCCAACACGCGGCGTTTTATTTCCAGCTGCTCATCGGCGGACAGGCCATATTTTTCGGCCAGTTGCTGATAATCTTCCGGGCTGAGGGAGACGGTGAGGCGTGGGCGCTTAGGGCGCTTGGTGGTGGCCAGCCCAAGTATGCTGCGGATCTGATCCGAGGGGCTCACCCCGGCATCTAACGCCGCCTTGCGGATGGAGTATTGAAACTTCTCGTCTAGGTCGAAGGCGACCTGGGTGGCCTTGGCGGCTTTCTGATTCTGCTGCCACTGTTCGGGAAGCAGCTTCTTGTTCTTGCTCATTAGCTTGCCTTAAGGTGCTGTGGATCTCACAAAGTGGACGGCAACACCGCCCTGTGTTGTTTATAGCTGTCCCGGCCAATATTGGCGAATATCGCTCAGGGGACGGTAGAGGGTGAGGCTAACATCTGTGTCGCCCCCTTCATACACCTCGACCTCGACGGCGCGGTTTTCCTCTTCATCCAGCAGCAGATAGCTCTCGAAAGGCTCGCCCGAGGTCATCCCCTCGTCTTGGGGCGGCGGCATGCCGCGATAATCGGCGCGGTGGAAATAGCCAAACTGGGCGAAGTTGACCTGATGATAGCGCTCGCCCAGCCATCCCAAGAGGGCGGCAGGGGTCTCCTTAACCTCCAGCTCGGCGTGGCTATCCTCTTCGAAGATCTCGCTAAAGGCGTCCAGATCGAACAGCTGCTCCACCTGGCTGCGGGGGATCTTGATGGAGAAGGCCAGATAGGTTTCATCGTCTTCATCCAGAGACAGGCAGAGGCTGTCGTTGCCGTGGCCCTTGAGTACCCACTCGCACTGCTGTTTGCGCTGATATTCGTAGGTGTTGATCCCCTCGACTCTCAGCTGCTGACCGCGCAGTTGCTCGGGCAGGGCGAAGCTGTCATCCAGGCTGATGATGTCGCCTTTTTGTAGATGATTAGGATGGTTGAGTTGGCGCTTGGGCGCCTCTTTCTTACCAAACAATCCTTTTAAGAATCCCATGAACTACCCTCGAGAAGAATAATGGTTGATACCAATCCTAGTAAATCACTGCTCATGCTGGCTTGTTAAAACCTTCGATAACTGCTTATCGAAAAGTCCTGCCTTGTTAGCAAGCGTTTTCCTGCGCTATTGCAGAACGCTTACCGTGATTGGCATAAAAGCACCTTGGGCTGGGCCGCAAGGTGCTTTGATTTCGCTAGTCGCCTATGACTTACTTACGTGCCTTGAGGCGATCCAGTACCGCGTTGGCATTGGACTTCTGCTCGCCGATACCGGCCTCGGCCAGCTTGGCCTGTAGCGACTTGTCGCTGTTCTCGTCGGCCAGGGTTTCGGCGGCCTTGAGACGGTCGTCAAACTGCTGCTGACGTGCCTTGATGCGTTCCAAAGAGTCCTTGGCGTTCAGCAGTTTAGAGTTGCTGCTGGCGAAGGAATCTGTGATGGTTGCCGTGGCCTTCTGCACGCTTTCCGTGGTCTTGACCATGCTGAGCTGACGCTGATAGTCGGCCAGCTGACGCTCTGTCTTGCGTACCAGGTCTTTCAGGCGAGCGGCGTGGGCGCTAAAGTTGTCGTTGGCGCTCTGGTGCTCGGCAAGCTCCTGCTCAAGCTGGGCGATCTTCTCGGCCACTTCTAGGGCCAGGGCTTCGTTTTCCTTCTCCAGCGCCTGGGTCGCATAGCCTTCGTGTTCGGCGATGGCGCGCTTGAGGCGATCTACCTCGCGGCTGGCTTGCATCTCTTTGGCCATGACATCGGTCAGCTCGCGCTTGGCCTTGGTCAGGTGTTTCTCTGCGTCACGGATCTCTTGTTCGAAGATGCGTGTCGAGTTGGCGTCGACTATGCTCTGGCCAACTTCGGTGGCACCACCGCGAAATGCGGTGAGGATCTTGTTCAGTATGCCCATAATATGACTCCTCTTGGGGTAATGGCGCCGCCTTCTGCGTGGACCATTACATGACTAAATTGGTTAGCGGTTACTTTAAGAAATCGGCCAGCTCGTCGATCACTTCCAGACAGTTGTCGGACAGGACTGACAGCTCTTGCTCTATCTCTAACATGCTCGATTGCACAGACAGGGCACCATAGACCACATACTTGTCGTCGACCTTAGCAAAGGAGGACAGTGGCATAGGGATGTTGAGTTCGAGCATGGTTTCAAACATCTCGCTGCGACGTTCTTGCTTAACTTCGTCTTCGCCCCATAGGTAGCTGATGCACAGGATTTGGTTGTCCGTTACCGATACAAACACAGGGATCTCTTCGCGTCCCACAACGTTGACTTGCAGTACTTCGACGTCGCCATCTATGGGATAACAATCGAATTGAAAGCCTGTGTGGCTGTTGTCGCCAAGTGCATTGAGGTGGTTGGCAATGTTGTGAATGTTCATATTTATCCTCTTTGACATATTATGTCTGCGATTAAAGATAGCACTGCGACATAATATGTCAAGCGCTATTTTTGTGTTCCATTTTTACCTTCAGTCGAGCGTCAGGTTTTCATCCTCTGACCAGGCGCGCTGATGGTAGCGATACAGATGCATTGAGCCTATATCGTTGACCTTCACCTGGTCTGCATGTTCATAATAATTTTTAGGAAATTCAAACGCGGCCCTGATAAGCCCAGGCGTGAGCCAGGGGTCATCGACCGGCAGCTCTGTCATACTCGACAGCCGCTGCTTGGCGTTTTGGCCACTTAGGGTGCCTATGCTCCAGCCCCATTCGCCGAAACTGGGCACGTTATGGTGATACTGCTCTACTTGAAAGCCTGCGGCTTGCAGCGTCTTGCCGACCGAGATGAAGGCCTTGGCGGCGTGATAGGGGGAGGTCGACTGCACAGAGATCGCCCCGTCGCTGCTCAGCATCTCCTTGAGCTTGCGATAGAAGAGATCCGAATAGAGCTTGTTGAGATCCGGATGGCTGGGATCCGGCAGATCCACGATTATGGCGTCAAACTTCTCACCGCGTCTTATAAGCTTATCGGCGCCGTTAAAGGCATCGTCTATCAGCAGCTCGACCCGCTCATCGTTAAAGGCATCGCCATTAAGCTTTAGCAGCGCATCGGCAAGCCGCTGTGGCATCTCTGGGTCGCCCTCCTTGAACAGCCTCACCAGATCCGCGTCGAGATCCATCAGGGTGACCTGCTTGGGTTGCCACTTGAGCACCTGCCTCAGACCCAGACCGTCACCGCCGCCTATGATCAACACCTTGTCGTGACGGGCACTGGCGGCCAGCGTCGGATGTACCAAAAAGGCGTGGTAGATATGCTCATCCTGGCTGGAGAACTGCAGGCGGCCATTGATATACAGAGAGTAGACAGGTGCCAGGTGATTGCCCCGCAGTCGCTCGGTAAAGGTGAGCTGCTGAAAACGGGTCGCCTTGGCGTAGACCACCTTGTCCTTGTAGAGCAGGTTATTGAAGTCCTGATCCCACTTAGGGCCATGAATGGCCAGTACCAGCAATATCCCTGTGGCGATCAGGTGGCCTGCCAACAACAGTCGGTTAAAGCGGATCTTGGACCAGAAGCGCCAGATAAACAGGAAACCCGCCAGCAGGTTGAAGCTGGCGGTGAGCGCCGCGGCCAGCTGGATATCCAGGGCCAACATGAAGATCACCCAGATGGCGGCGCCGACGCCGGCACCTATATAGTCGGCGCCATAGATGGTGCCAGCGTTATGCATTAGGTGCTCGTCACACAGGGACTGACGTACCCGGGCGATCAGGGGAATTTCCATGCCGATCATCAGGCCAAGCAATACGCCCCAGGCGTAGGGCAGGTATTCGCTCAGCTTCTGCAGCGTGCCGATAAAGCCGCCCTGGGGCAACTGATCCGGCGGTAAGCCTATGGTACTGGCGATGATGATGGGCAGCTGTTGGCCGAAGCCGATAACGGCGGCGGTGATCAGAATCGCCAGGGCACCACAGAGGGCGACGCACAGCTCCAGCATGGCGAAGCCGGTGAAGGCGCAGCGGATCTTGCGCGCGGCGAAGGCGCCGACGCCCATGGAGACGATCATCAAGCCGATCATAGTGTAGATGGCGGCTTCCAGGGCCCCCAGGATCCGCCCCGCATAGTGGGACAGCAGGTATTCGTAGATGAGGCCACAGGCGGCCAGTACCGCCATGATCCCCAGCAGCAGGAGATCGTCGAGCCAGCTTAATGATTTAACGCCTGCAGGAGCAGGCGTTGTGGTGTGTGTCGATTGCATTCAGGGTAGCGTCTTAGGCCATCAGGCTGGTGAGGATCAGGGCGATGGCCACGCTGATGGCCAGCTCGACGGTGGCGATACCTATGTTGTGCTGCTCTTCGACCTCTGCTTTCAGGTTGATATTGGCCAGTACCAGTTTCTTCACCAGGGCCAGTAGCAGTGAGAGGGCGAGCAGCATGATCACCGAGAAGATCAGCCAGCCGAGTATGTTGGTGACATAGGCGGTCGGCATGAAGACTATGAAGTGGCTGGCGGCGTTGAAGCTCAGTGCCATGGCGAGCATATAGCCGCTGTGACGAATCGCCACCGCGATATGCCCCTTGGCCAGCGCCTCTTGCATCGAGCTGTCATTGTGGCGTTTGGCATAGCTGCGCTCGCGCAGACGGGTCAGTAGCACCAACATCAGCTGTGAGATGGCAAAGGCGCTGAAGATGGCGATAAAGGTATCCAGGGTCAGATCTTCGGCCCACAGCAGTACGGAACGTATGATGATGGCGGTGGCGATGGCGGCGGTGGCATCCACTATGGCGACAGAGATATTGCCTTTTAAGATCATGGCGTTCTTATCTATCTCGTTCAGTGCCACCTTGTCATGCAGAAAGCGACCGAGTTTGATCAGAATCAGGCCAAAGATGCCGTAGGCGCTCATGCCGATGGCCTCGATGAGATAAGACTGGGCCGCCTCGCCCGTGATGGCGCCGGTGAGTACGATACCAAGGCCTGCTATGGCACCGGCGGTGCTGATGCCGAAGGCGAAGTTATCCCGCTCGGATAACTCATGGGTGCTGTTGACCTTGACGGTCCAGCCTTGCAGGTAACGCATGGCCGTGAGCAAGACGATGGCGATAGTCAGATCTATGGCCAAGATGATCGCCAGTTCCTGGGTCAGACCGTAGTGTTGAAAAAATGTCATCTTAATATCCTTTATTTGCCCCGACGAACACTGCGCGTCGTACGACTGCTAGAGTTTCTGAAGTTACTGTTCTTAGAGTAGTTAGAGCGGAACTTGCTGCCGCCGGTTGCCCGTCCTGTGGTGCTGGCCTTAGGCGTCGAGGCGCTTTGACGCGACAGGCTGGTGGAGCCAGAGCGAGACTTGGCGTAGGGGCTGTCGAATTGCTTACCCTGACGGTTGAACTGCTTCTTGGTGCGCTCGAAGGTCTGATTCTGGGCGCGAGCCTGTTTGGGCGAGGTGTAGCGATAGCGGCCCACGTCGTTGTAGTAGCTGTAGTTGCGGCGGCTCGACCAGCGGTCGTAGTAGATAGGGCCGCGTACCAGGTTGGAAAACATGGAGTACATGCCGTACCAGGCCCAGAACGACATGCCGTTGCTGCCCGTCTGCCAGCTACCGTAGGCGGGGTTACCCACAAGTTGGCTGCCGGCACCAAAGTCTTCGCCGCCATTGGCGAGAATATCCGCCTCGCGGCTGATGGCATTCACCCGACTCAGGGCGCCGTCTGACATGTCGGCCACTACGTTGACCGGATCCGACAGCATGTCGTTAAACAGGCTAGGGTCGGCGGCCTGGTAGAGGTTTTCTGCCTCGGCAAGCTGCTGGTCGAGATCGACGAAGTTGTTTTCGTTGCCCAGCTCCTGCAAACGCCTCTTAAGCGAGGTGTACATGGGGCCCTGGCTGCTGGCGTCTTTGGCCAGCTCCTGCAACAGTGGGGCGACATCTGGCTTGGTTGAGGCGAGGATATCGCTATATTGTTTGAGTAGGTTGGCGTTACGCACCTCACCGTTGTCCAGCATCTGGCCTAGGGTGTCGACCCTGGATTGAGCCAACTGTTGAAACTTGGCGATCTTCTCTGGCCTGTCGTCGCCGCATCCCGCCAGGGCGAACACCAGGGTCAGCGCGAGAACACGCATTAGCATCACTGCCATGTTTTCTCCATAAATTTAGTTAGATTGAGACCGATAAATGAGTGATCAGTCTGCGACTTCTTTGCATAATATAGCGATAAGCTGGGTTATAGTAACCTGTAGTGCAGGATAAAAAGTTATCTTTACTTAGTGAGTAATATTGATGACAACTTTATGCCAAGATGATTACCGCTTGGTTGCATTAACATCTTATCTATAGCATTGATGACATAATATGTCGACCGTTTAAGGCTGAAGGATTTTTCTGGCGATGGAAAACATGAGCGAGCAAGCGTTACCCCATGAAGTCAATCAGGTTGCCGAGCAGCATTGGCAGCGCCTCGCCGAGGCCTGGCCGGATATCTCCGAGCAGCTCAGCCCGGAGCAGACTCGGGAGCTGAAAGCCATCTTCGGTCTCAGCGACTTTGTTGCCGAGCAGCTGTGCCGACACCCCAACTGGATAGTCTCTCTGTTCGAGGGGCAACTCACTAACCTGGCCCGCGACAGTTTCAGCGGCGAGCTACACTCCATCCTCGCCGGCGCCAAGGATGAGGAGCAGGTCAAGGCGATACTGCGCCGCTACCGCAATCGGCAGATGGTGCGTCTCGCCTGGCGGGATTTTCTGGGCTACGCCGAACTCAACGACTCGCTGCTGGACCTCTCGGCCCTGGCCGAGGCGCTGATCATCGCCGCTCGCGACTGGCTCTATGAGCAGATGTGTCAGCAGTATGGCACCCCCTGTGACGGCGAGGGCAACCCGCAGCCCCTGATGATCTTGGGCATGGGCAAGCTGGGTGGCCGCGAGCTTAACTTCTCCTCGGATATCGACCTCATCTTCACCTTCCCCGAACACGGTGAGACCCAAGGTGGGCGTCGCAGTCAGGACAACCAGCAGTTTTTCATCCGCATGGGTCAGCGCCTGGTCAACCTGCTCAATCAGGTGACTGTGGATGGTTTCGTCTACCGGGTCGACATGCGTCTGCGCCCCTACGGCGAGAGTGGCCCTTTGGTGGTCAGCTACAGCGGCCTGGAAGACTATTATCAGGAACAGGGGCGCGACTGGGAACGCTATGCCATGGTGAAGGCCCGCGCGTTAGGCCCATGGAGCGCCTACAGCGACGAGCTGCATGACATGCTGCGTCCCTTCGTCTATCGCCGCTATATCGATTTTTCCGCCATCGAGTCTCTGCGTAAGATGAAGCAGCTGATCACCCAGGAGGTGAGACGCCGTCGCCTGACCGATAACATCAAGCTGGGGGCGGGTGGCATTCGTGAGGTAGAGTTCGTGGTGCAGAGCTTTCAGCTGATCCGCGGCGGCCGCGAGCCGGCGCTACGCCAGCAGAGCCTGTTTGGCGCCATAGATACTCTCTATAAGCTGGGGCAGCTGGAATACCTGGCGGTGGACGAGCTTAAACAGAGCTATCTCATGCTGCGCCGGGTGGAAAACCTGCTGCAGGCCATAGGCGATCAGCAGACTCAGACCCTGCCACAACACCTGCTGGACTGGCAGCGCCTCTGCTTTGCCCTGGGCATGGCGGGTGAGGCCGAGCTGCGCACCCATATCGAGTCGGCGATGACCAAGATACATCGCTACTTCAAAGAGACGGTGGGCGGTCAGGAGAGCGACGAGGTGGCCGAGCAGTGGACCGCCCAGCTGTGGAGCCTGATTGATGATGAAGACGCCGAGTCCCTGCTGAGAGAGCACGGGGTGGAGGATGACGAACTCTGGCCCGCCCTGAAGAGCTGGCGTGGTACCGTCGCCAAGCGCACCATAGGCCCTCGCGGGCGAGAAACCCTAGATAAATTGATGCCCTGGCTGTTGCAGGAATTCATGCAGCTGCCGACGCCGACCAAGGCCCTCATCCCAGTGACTAAGGTGGTGGATCAGATCTTGACCCGCACTACCTATCTCGAACTCTTGTTTGAGAATCCAGGTGCCCGACAGCAGCTGGTGAGCCTGTGTCTGGCCAGTCCCTGGATTGGCGAGCAGCTGGCCAAGTTTCCCATGCTGCTGGATGAGCTGATCGATCCTGCGCAGCTGTACGACACCACATCCTTGGATGATTACCCCAGCGAGCTGCGTCAATACCTGCTGCGGGTGCCCGAGGAGGATATGGAACAGCAGATGGAGGCGCTGCGCCAGTTTAAGTTGTCGCAGCAGCTTAAGATAGCTGCCGCCGATGTCACCGGCGTGTTGCCTGTGATGCAGGTGAGTGACCATCTGACCTTCCTCGCCGAGGCGATCATCGAACAGGTGGTGCTGCAGGCCTGGCAACAGGTGAGCAAGCGACACGGCGTGCCGCCCTATCTGGCCCCCGAGGAGACGGGCTTTGCGGTGATAGGCTATGGCAAGGCCGGTGGTTTAGAGCTGGGTTATGGTTCGGATCTGGACCTGGTGTTTCTGCACAACTATACCCGTGACAAGTTCCCCGACGCGCAGCAGACCAACGGTGATCGTCCTATCGACATAGGTCACTTCTACCTCAAGCTGGCACAGCGGATATTGCACCTGTTCTCGACCCGTACCACATCCGGCGAGCTGTACGAGGTGGATATGCGCCTGCGCCCATCCGGCGCCTCCGGCCTCTTGGTGAGTGAGATCGAGTATTTTGGCAGTTACCAGCGCGAAGAAGCCTGGACCTGGGAGCATCAGGCCTTGGTGCGGGCGCGTTTCCTGTTTGGTGATAATCGTCTGGCCGCGCGTTTCAGCGAGCTGAGGGCCGACGTGCTCGCCATGAAGCGGGATAAGACAGAGCTTGCCAAGGAGGTGCGCGAGATGCGCCAGAAGATGCGCGATCACCTACTCAAGGTCGATAAGGGCTGTTTCGATCTCAAACAGAGCCCGGGCGGCATCGCCGATATCGAGTTTATCGCCCAGTATCTGGTGTTGGCCAACACCCATGAGCATCCCGAGCTGGCGATCTGGTCCGATAATGTGCGTATCTTCGAGGTGTTGTCTGAGCTTGAGTTGCTGCCTCATCTGAGTGCCCAGCACCTGACCCAGGCCTACTGCTATCTGCGCGACGAGAGTCACAGGCTGACGCTGCAACAGGCGCCGGGACAACTACCCCTGGAGAGCGTGGATCTGCATGTGCAGCGGGTGCTGGCGATCTACGAACAGGTGCTCAATAGCGGCCAATAGCCTTTCTGCTACACTCAAATTAGGTCGGTGACTCATGGGGTGGACATGTGGCAGTATGTCGGGCGTTGATCTTAGCCCTTGTGGCATTTTTTAGCTGCAATGGTTTGCTATTGGCCTTAGATAAGCTGTCACAGCTTAGCTATTTCACCGAGTCTTACCCGCCCTATAACTACCGCGAGTCAAACCAACTCAAGGGGATCGCGGTAGATCTGTTGAGCGCCGCGGCTCACCGGGTCGACGGTCAGTTCGATCTCCGTCGTATTCAGCTTGTGCCCTGGGCCAGGGGCTATAAGCTGACCCGCACCGGCAGAAATACCGTGCTCTTCTCCACTACCCGCACTCCCTATCGCGAGACGCTGTTCGACTGGGTTGGCCCCATCTCGGCGACCCGGGTGGTTATCTTTGCCCGCACCGATCGCGGCATCAAGATTACCGACGAGGATCAGCTCAATGGCTACACCATAGGGGTGATCGCCCAGGATATCGGTGAGCAGGCCCTGCTGGCCGCCGGTGTAGCGCGTGAGCAGTTGCGTCGTGCCCATGAGGCAACTTCTCTGGTGCATATGCTCAGACGGGAGAGGGTAGATCTCTGGGCCTACGAGGAGGCGGTGGGGCGCTACCTGATGAAAGGCGAGGGCGTGGATATCGACGAATTTGAGGTGGTCTTTACCCTCAAGGTGAGCGAGCTCTACTATGCCTTTAGCCGTGACAGCGACCCCGAAATGCGCCACCGTCTGCAGCAGGGGATAGACAAGGTGAAGGCAACTATAGAGGCCAACGGCAAGACCCAATACGAGAACATACTGGCCAAGTATCGCTAGGCGTGTTTTGCGGCTGAATTGCTCTGTTTTATCAGCAACTTACCGCTTTTGTTCAGGCATTGGCGTACCGCCAGACTGAGGGCGATTGCTACGCTTAGGCTTAACATCACCAAGATGGCCAGCATGATAACCACCTGATATTTCACCGCTATCAAGGGATCGCTACCGCCGAGGATCTGCCCCGTCATCATACCCGGCAGGGTCACCAGTCCCATGGTGCTCATGGCGGCTATGCTGGGGGCCATGGCTTGTTGCAGGGCGCTCTGCACGAAAGGAAGCGCCGCCTGCCAGGGGGTTGCACCCAGGGCGAGCCGGCCCTGATATGTCTCCTGCTGTTCGTCGAAGGCATTAAACAGCCGCTGTAGCGCCAATATGTTACCCGACAGGCTGTTACCCAGTAACATGCCCGCCAGGGGGATAAGATATTGTGCCTGATAGACAGGAATAGGCTGTAGCAGGGCGAGCAGGAGTAGCGCCAACAGGGGAAGCAGGCTGATGCTGAGACTAAATAGCTGGGGCAGTAGTAATCTTGCCTTTGGGAGTTTGGCACCGCCTAAGATGGCGCTGGCCCCCACAATTAGCATGACAAACAGCCAGAGCAGATTGATCCAAAGGCTCTCCAGGTTGAACAGAAATTTGAGATAGATACCCACCAAGATGAGCTGCAGCGTCATGCGGGCGGCGGCCAGCAGCATGGTCTTACCCAGCTCGAGACGAAACAGCTGGCTGATCCCCAGAGGCACAAGCAGCACCAGCATGAAGAGTGCCAGCGGCAGCCAGCCAAACTCCAGACTCGCCTGCATCTGAGTCTCCATGGGTTAGGCCCCGCCCGGAGAATGACTCGCGGTCAGATATTGGCGCGACTGCATCTCGACGAGGCGACTGATGGTGCGTTTGAACTCGAAGGCCAGGGCGCCCGGTGTATAGAGTTGCTCCAGCGGCAAGCTGGCCTCGAGGTAGAGTTTGACTCCCTGATCGTACAGCTCATCCACCAGGGCGATAAAGCGCCTGGCCGGATCGTCATTTGGGGCGTAGTTGAGCTGGCGGTCGCCTGCGGCCACAGCGGCGGCGCCATCTTCTGTGCCTCTGGCGCGGATCCAGCTACGGGGCGTGCCCCCCAGTGGCGGCACGTCGCTCAGCAGCAGGGTATCGAACTGGCTGGCGATGGCGATATAGTCGAGCTGTGAGCGCGCGCCGCCGCAAATGGAGTCGAAGTCGAGCCATAGGGTCGAGGTGCCGCGGCGAATAACGGCGATTTCACGGCCTAATATGGTCAGGGGCGAAGTGCTCACATCGCCGGGTTCCAGCTCATCGAAGCGCCTGTCAAACTCCCCCTGTTCCGGCTCAAAATAGGTCTGCACCCTATCGAGATGGCGCAGACGATGGTCCATGCCGCCATCCAGATGCAGGGCCTGGGTGTGGGCCTCAAGCAGGGCGATACAGGGCAGAAATCTATCTCTTGCCAGTCCATTCTCATACAGGCGGGCGATGGGAGTGTTGGAGGTGGCGACCAGGGTGAGCCCCTGCTGAAACAGGGCCTCAAACAGGCCAGACAGTATCATGGCATCGCCGATGTCGCTGACGAAGAACTCATCGAAGCAGATGACGCGACACTCCTGGCGTAGCCGTGTGGCGATGCGTTTGAGGGGATCTTGATGACCTTTCTCGGCATTGAGCTCCCGGTGGATCCTGGCCATGAAGCGGTGAAAATGCAGCCTGAGAGCCATTCCCTGGGGTAGGCTCTGACAGAAGAGGTCCATCAACATGGTCTTGCCACGACCGACATCGCCCCAGAGATAGAGCCCGCGAATGGATTCCTGCTCTTTGGGGAGCTGCCTATGCAAGGCCTGATATAGGGCTTCTAGCGCCATGATGGCACTATGCTGAGCGGGATCGTCGACAAACTTCTCCTGGGCGATTTGCTGTTTGAAGCCATGGAGGGGAGAGCGCGACATGAGAGGACCCAGAAAGTGAATGGGTGGTTATTATATCAAGAAGATATTAATTAAACAGCGCCCACAGGGGGCGCCGTTTGATGGACTATTGCAGGTCTGATCGCAGTACCAGTTCTACACGGCGATTGCGCTTTCTGCCAGCCTCGTCCAGGTTGTTGGCTACAGGCACATATTCCCCCACGCCCATGGGGCTAAGCTGGGCCTTATCTATGCCGTGGGATTGGGTGAGGCTGGCGACTACCGCCTTGGCGCGCTGCTCCGATAGTCCCTTGTTGTAACCCTGTTTGCCTTGATCGTCCGTGTGGCCCACCACATAGAAGCGCTGCTTAGGGTGGCTCTTGAGATAGGTGGCCAGGGTGGTGATCACTTCCTCGGCCTCGGGCAGCATCTGATCGCTGTCGAATTTGAACAACAGGCCGTCCAGCGCCACATGGCCTTGCTGGGCAATCTTATCCTTGAGCCCCTCGAGATCGATGACCACTCTGTCGTCGACGAGTTTGGTTTCTTCTACCACCTTTATCTCGCTCCATAGTCCGCTGCCAAAACCCGTGATAAAGACCATGGCGTGCACAGCGCCCTCGGGGCGATCGAGTCGATATAAGCTGTAATATTGGTTTTCATCGAAACCTATATGGATCAGTGTCTTGATGCGACGTTTGATGAGATCTGTCTTACCACAGGCTAAGCCCTGGCAGTTATAGCCGCGCACAAAACCAAGCTTTTCCAGCGCCGCCTTATAGTTAGCGTCGACCTCATACTCCGAGTAGCCCCTTGGGAGTTTATAGCCGATGTCGGTGACCTTGCCCTCTAGGGTCTTGATCTTGTGTTGGCCCTGTTCGACACCGTCAAATACCAAGGTCTGGGCGTAGCCCTGCTGCTGATAATCTTGGATGAAGGCACCGGGAAGCCTGGCTATCATCGGATGATCCTTCGAGCCCTGGGTATCCTTGTTGCCTCTGTCCTTAAATTCGCTCTGGGTGACCTCGCTTGTCAGGTAGGCCTGGTTGGTGGCAAGCAGATCCAGCGGCTCATCAATTACCTCGACGATATCCAGCTGCAGGCTGGTGTCGTGGATCCAACTTGCGCTGTAGACGGAAAGATACAGCTGTTTCTTGGCAAGCGGTAGCTCGGCGGTTAGCAGCGCGGGTGTATTCTTGGGGATGTTATTGAGGGGCGCTATCTGTTTTGAGAGTTTGAGATCATCGCCACAGGCTTGCTCTTGGCACTCGAACAGTATTGTGCCGCCGAGTTTTTCGATCTGTGCCTTATAGTTGTTGACGGCGAGGGAGGCCAGATAGCTGCTTGGCAACTTGTAATTGACTCGTTTCAGTTGACCGGCAACCGTCTGCGTCTGGTAAGTGTTTTTGTCGACGCCAATCACCAGGTCGAAGGGAGTGTAGTGGCGATCTTCTTGCTTATAAAGTTTACCTTCCGGCAGTGGCTGAAAGGGGAGGTCATTGGCCAGGGCCAGGCCGCTGAGGCCTAGACCGCTGCATAAGGCGAGTGTGCAGGCGAGAGTTTGGGGTTTCATCTTAATTCCCTTTAAGTTTTTGAAAAGTCTGCTTTATCAATATCTATTCTGTGAATATTGCGCTCCCCACTTAAGGCGCGGGGCAATCTGTCATTATGGTGAGCCCCTGCATAGATGCCTGGCGCTGCATGAGAGCGGCCATGGCCTGTGGCGATAGGCCTTTGTAGAGCAAGGCAACATTTGGCTGATTTGCGAGTGGCTTCAAGGCCTCGCAGCGGGTCGGAGACATGATGGCGATCGACTCGGCCTGGGTGCTTGCCAGAGCCTGCCAGTCTTGGCTATCGACCTCGCTGAAGCTAAGGTTGCCCTTAAGCGCCTTGAGGTCGCCAAAGCTGATGATTTGACTCTGCTCTATGCTCAGCATGCTGAGATGGTTAAGGTTTGCCAGCGCCGATAGGTCGGCCAGCACGCCGCCCTGTAGGCTCAGGATCTCTAGGTTAGATAGCTTACTCAGCCGCTTTAGGCTGACGGAGGTGCTGGAAAGGCGGCAGCTCAACACAGTAAGCGCCTGGGCCGATGTCAGCCCCAGTTGCGAGACCTGCTGTGCGATACAGGCATCGAGCGCCTCGTCTTGCTGGTTAAGCTTGTCACTGTCGGCAGATGTTGAGCCAGAAGTGGCTGGGCCTGCCGCATTATAATCGGTGCGGCTCGCATCCGCGCTCTCAATATCAGTCCCGTTAAGGTCTGGTGTGTTAATGCTTGATTCAGCCGCGCTAATGTCGTTAAGGCTAGATTCTGAATGCGCTAGCCCTTCAGGCTCGGATGCCGATGGGTTGGCCGCCTCTAGCATTTCGGGTAACTGCTCGGCCATGAGGCCTTCGAGCCTCAAGATCTCTTGGGCAACTTCCGGCATGGCCTGGGTAACAAAGCAGAGTTTGCTGGTCTCCAGCAGGTTGACCAGCACGGCCGCTCTGCTCTGACCGATATTTATCGCCATCAGGGCCGCGTAGGCTTCTCCCTGATCTTGAGCCTGATTCTGGGAGCTGATTAGGCCTTGCAGTTGATTGAGATAGTCTTGTACCTCATCTCGTGTCTGCTGGAATTGTTCGAGTCGTTTGGGCTGATAACAGCTGGAGTGCTTATCGATTCGGGCGAGGAAGGCGCGATAGCGAGGCAGATACTCGTTGGTCAGGGTTAACATCTTACTCGCCGTGAGCGCCATATCACCGATTAAGGCATCTTGCAGCAGCGGCCTGGCGTTCTGGTATTGGTCAAGCTTGTTAGAGAAGCTCTCCATCTGCTGGCTGTGTCTGCGACTCAACTGATGGGCGCGTTCGGTCAGCAGTATCGTTTCCGGTTGAAACTGTTTGATGGCATCTCTGTCGGTGTCTGCGCCGGTATCGGCAGCGGCGACGCCGCTAATTGAAACTAAGCTAAGCGCCGAGGTCAGCGCCAGTGGGCGCAGTACCTTGCCGCTGAAATTGGAGATGCTTTTGGGGAGCCTAAGGGCTTGATCAAATAACACGACTTAGCCTTATCAGATGGCGAGCGTTGAGGGGCGTCAATCTTGCGATTGAGCCGCCTTGGCATAGACAATCCTGCCTATGCCAGGGCGATCAGCTTTAGAAATAGAGGTTGTCTACTAGCTTTTCGTTGACATAGAGCTCGCACTTATCGGCTGTGCTGCTCTTAGAAGATTGCACTATGCCCGCGATGGCGCCGAAGGCACCGCCCTGATTACCCAGTACAGAGCCGAAGTAGCAGTGGCTTCGTACGGCAAAGTCTTTGTAGTTAGCCTTAAGGTTTTGGGTTGGGGTGTAAGGAGCGAATCGACCCTGCATGATAGGATCGCCGTTGACGCTGAGGATCAAGATGTTCTTCTTGTCGTGGTAGCTGCCGTTAAACTTAAGCATGGTGCCATCGACTTCGACGGTTTTCTCCAGTGCCATGCGTGGGCCGGGATCTGAGGCGCAGGCGGTTAACAACAGGGCTAGGGATAGAGCTGAGAGTGAAGCAATTTTCATCGAGTTAGTCCTTTAGATGAATGGAAAATTCGTCCTGTGTGATTGCATGCTAATTTGAGCGAAAGTCGTCCCAATATGCTGTATTCACAATCACTTAAAATAAGCCTTTAGGTCTATTCCTAGCGATCCTATCGCAAAATATCGGCCGGAAACATTATTCTTTCGGGTGTATTTTGGCGGTTTAATCGGCAAAAAATCATCGTTATGCATCGCCTAAGCGCTTTCAGCGTCAAGTTAAGGGCTGATGAAAATCATCCATAGGTTCAGTAGCAAGACACTCGCCCCCAGGGCGAGGAGAAGGCTAACCAGTCGCTCCTTGGGGGGCTTAGTTTCCTGCATGACGATAGGGTAATCGAAGAAGATGGCCAGATAGAGCAGGCTTCTGAGGGGATAGGCCATGCTGGATAAACGGTAGCTTTTCCCCTGTTTCAGCCTGATGACGAGGCTATGGGCGCGCTTACGTTCTTTTTGATTGCTGTTGTGGTAGCTGTGCCAGTCGAACCGCAGCTGGGCTATCTCTTCTCGGCCTATGCTTTGCGACGACCCAGAGTTGCTGCTGAGAAAGGGGGGCAAGGTGATGCCAGATTGGCTTATGATGATCTGCTGATTTGCCTGACTATCGGTTTCTATCCCCAGGTGCGCCTTGACTTGGCGTTTACGGATAATGGCGTAAACCAGCAGGCCTATTATGGTCAATATCGGGAAGCGTAAAAAATCGAACCTAGGGTCGACAGAAGGAATGAACAGTGCCAATAGGATGAAGGGGAGCAGGCTGGTGGCGAGCAGGAACTCTTTCTTAAGCGGCAGGGCAAAGAAGTTAAACGAGATCGGGAGCTTCTTTTCGCTCTGCTTGTCGAGGCCAAGGTATTGGCTCAAGAAGACGGTATCGAACCATTTTAGATTTTCCAGCAGGTGATCGAGTGAGTTCATCGCGTTTGAAAGTCCTTTTTCTTCCCATTTATGTCGAGCATCAATGCTCAGATTGCCGCGTAATAGATCAAAAAGGGCAATCAAGTTGCCCAAGAATACGCTGAGAATGTTTCAGATAATAGGTGTTAATTCAAGGCTATAGCCGTAACGAGCGGAAATGCCAGCTGTCACCTATGCGTAGGTATTTGCAAGCTGTCGAGCTACTGTTGCCTTTGTCACTGGCGATATAGAGGTCGATCTCCTTGGCCTCTAGCGCCCCCAACTTGTCTTGCTCTATCTTGGCAACGCTGGCAGGCGTTATTGCCTTTATTTTTATGGTGTCAGGCTTAGCTTGGTACTCCTTAACATATTTACCATGGCGGTCGGCGAGCTGTTTCTTTAAGGTTTTCTCACCGAAGATGCCTAGCCAGGGCTCGGGAAACTCGGCCACATAGGCGTCGAAGTCCTCAGCGGCGTAGATATCCAGCATCTTAATGCAGCGCTGAGCCAAGGGGTCATGACTGAAATTTTGCTCGGTTGATGCCTGGAGATCGGTTGATATTAGCGTTCCTGCTAATGTTCCCATAAATATTAATGCCGTCCATGGTTTGTTCATCTGGTTAGTTCCTTGTTAAATTGATGGGCTTACAGAAAATACTCTTTAAACAGCAAGCCAGTTACCGCCACAAGCGCAACGATAGGAAAGGCGACAAACAGGCTACGAGCGACGATGGCTAAAGAGTGTCGACGTTTTTGCGTTGCGATGGGGTAGTCGAAATAGACCAGCAGGTAGAGTAGCGGCTTAATCGGGAAGTAGAGGCTCTTCAAACAGATTGATTGGCCCGACTGCACCGTGATGACGAGTTCGCTGACATCGTAGGTGGTGCGCAGGTCGCGCGTGCTGGGCCAATAACGCACGCCTATTTGTTTTATGTCTCGTCGCTGAATTTCCACAGGGCCCGCTTTGGTATCGATAAGGCGACTGCCGGGAATACAGAGCCTTTCAGCGTTAATCTGGCAAACATGGTTTTTCGCCAGGCCATAAATGCTATTGATAAACAGTTTCTTGAGCAGCAGATAACTTATGATGGCGCCGATATTTAGCATCAGCCAGGCCTCTGGAAGCATCAGGCTAGGATTGATAAAGGGCAGAATGGCCAATGCCAGTGGGCCTATGAAAAAGAGTATTTCTAACGGCAAGGGGAGCGGATAGAGTAGCCTGGATGATTTTAGGTGTATGTCGCTATCTCGGCTTAGATGATTTTTTCCCTTGAAATCAGTGGTGCCGAACCAGGGGGTGTCGTCAAGAGCTAGCTTTTCCATGCTTATCGGGTTCCTTTTATGCCAAGTGAGCCTGTGAATGCCGCTATTTGAGTAAATAAATCATGTCGTGACTGTCGCCTTGCGGAGCGCCGCGGCAGCTGCTAGCCAAAGTTATCAATACCACGAGTGGTTTTAACATGATTTCATCCCTGATAAAAAAATGGCCCCTAGGGGCCATTTTGTCCTTTATTGGTTGGCCTTGGGACACTCTGTTGGTGTCTCGGCTGCCATATCGGCGTACTCGGGTTGCAATATCAATGGCTGTATCTGTGCTTTTAACGAAGCCGATTGCCCTGAGCTGTCAGCGCCGCTGGCGATGGTGACTTTATAGGTCTTATGTGTATTTGGACATAAGTCTCTACCCGTTAACGCATCACCGCTGACATTGACAACATCACCAGCAAATTCAATGTAGTAGGTGGCAATGCCGTCGTCGGCGCGAATACCTGTTAACTGGACAGTATGTTCACCTTCCTCAAGTGAGACGTTTAGTGGGCCCACCTTGCGTTGAGGTTGGTTGTTGTCATACATCACCTTGTTATTGACCGATAATTTAAACACATCGTCGTTAAAGTTACCATTGTCACCAAAGGTGATCAGTAGCTGGCTTGGTCCAACGAAGGGGTATTGATTACTCAATATATTGGCGACCTCCACGGTGATATATCCAGTTACCGCACCATTTGGCACGATAATCACTAGGGTATCTGTGGTGGCAGACTTTACCGCAGCTCTAATACGTTCCCCATTCGCACCGCTAAAGGTGACGATATTGCCCATTGGTTGTTTACTAAAACCAATGCCACTTATCTCTAACTCTGTGCCGGGAGAAGCCTTGTTAGGCGTTATGTTAGTGATCGTGAGATCTGTGCCGATTAGAATTTCATAAGGTACCTCGGCCACCTCATCTCTGTGGTGAACCTCAACCTTTAAGGGGCCTACAGCATTCTCGATTTGGCTTATGTCATTAAGGTCAAAGGTCAGTTCAGTGCCCAGTTTATTGACGCTTACGAAACTGGTGTCGAGCTGCTTCTCACCCTTGCCCAGATCGAAGACTTTCACTTCTGGTTTGGTATCACCAAATACCCCTTTAACGACGGCCATGCCACTTCCGACTAGGGTAAATCGCTTAGTTTCTTGGGTCTTTTCAATGGCTCTTGGCGTGATATCTGAGGCCTTTAGTCCCCAGGTAACGATATAGTCGAGCTTGGTCGGCACATCGACCAGATCGTCTATGGTTTTGGCCATATCGACCATAGAGTCGGCAAGCTTACTGGCTTCATATACCGAGGTAATAGTCCCCCAGCCGGGAATAAATTTTTGGGCGACCTTTTGCAGCATTTTGTTGATGAAGTATTTCTCGTCAACCTCTAATGCAGTCAGAAGTGCCATGGTGACTGGGCCGTAGGAGGCACGATTGGTTGGATCTGAGATCACCGCCTTGATCTCTTTGCTGTATAACTCCTTCCCTAGATTAGCCGCAAGGGTCTGCCAGTCGTCAAAACTTGGCTTATCCTTGGCCATTAGTTTGTCGATCTCTGTGCTGATGGCTGGCAGGTATTGATAAACGGCCTTGACGATTGCCAGGGCTGTTGCCTGTTTCTTGTATTTGCTGTCGTTGAGGTCTATGCCCGCCGCATCGAATAATATGGAGTAAAACCGAATGACGACATTATCTATGATGGTCCTGATCGCCAACATCTTACGGGCATCTTGAGCTCGCTTATCGTAGGCCTCTTGTCCCCTGAAGCTGAATGGGCTGGGGCCGAAAATGCCATCAACGCCAGGTGTGATGATCTGGTATAGGCAATCTGTATAGACGCACTTGTCGATAAGGGAATCACTCGACCAGAGCGAAATGCCTAACCAGGTACCAGATTGCGGCCCCATCATGCCTGAATCCCAAGGGGTAGTGATATGGTCGGCAATCGGTTTGTTGAGAGAGGCTAGATCTGTTTTTATCTCTCCTGTTTTGGAATCGATAGGATAGATTCTGGCGCTTAGGTAGAGCTGACTGCGATTTCTTATTTCAACGCAGCCATCGGCATTCAATACTTGGTACCACTTGGGATCGACCCCTTCGCCACAGTTATTCATTATCTCTGTACTGTTTTCGGCGAAGGTTGTGGCCGCCATCGACATGTCGAAGGCTTGCCAAGTGCCATTAGTCTCTGGATAGGAGACTATGCTGGGGTCAATAGCGGATAGTGCCTGGTTGGTACTCGAGCCCGCGGCACCGTCATCTAGAGGGGTAAACCTAGCCTTGGATGGTGACAACGAGGATTTTAGCAAACGCTTTGAGCTTAGCTCTTCCTTGATTTTGGACTCAAACCGGTTGAGTAGATCGTAAGCCTCTGCTTTTCTCGCCTTATAGCCGAAGAAGCTCGTATCTTTGGCTAGTGCCGCTTTGGCCTCTGCAAGGTAAGCTTGGTATGCCTGTGTTGTCTGCACTATTTGCATGAACTTCTCTGTGCCGACACCTTTTGCCTCATAGTAATAGTTCATATGAAGTACCAAGCTTGCCAAGGCTGTCGATTCGAAGCTCAATGAGATACTGTCTTGGTTCATGGAATAGACTGTACTCAGGTAGGCTTCGAGTTGGCCGTCGGCACCCTGGGTATAAGAGAAGATGACTTCCGCCTCACTCCCCATTTTCTCCAGTTCGAAGCTATTACCATTAAGCGTCTGGGCCATCTCGGGATAGATCCCCCCTATAGCAGCCAAAGGTTTGGCTGAAGGTTCGAGGACGTTAACGGCTATCTCTTGTGTGATGATGAAGGTGATGGGGTTACTCTGCCCGTGAGCATTGCTGACTGAGTAGCTGCCACCGCTTAGCGTCTCTGGCACTGTGGTTCTAACAGTGTTTTCATCGACGAACTGTGCATTGACAGGTTGGTTGTTGAAGAAAACGCTGGTGTCTTCATCAAAGTTGTCACCACTAAGTGTTATCTGTTGGCCTGGTTTGAGGCTTCTAGGGTTAGAACTCATGAGTAGTGGCAGTTCAGCGTCGCCAATTTCAATTGGAAATGGGTCTGATTTATTTGTGCCGATAACAATCGAGAGCGCGCCTTTCCCCATATCCTGGGGAAGTAAAAACCTTAGGTGACTTCTTTGCGATGCGTGTTCGACTTGCTTTGGAAATAGGTTGTAAATTCTGCCATTTATGTTCACCACTAACAGGGTGTTTTCAGACGCACTAGATACTCCTTCGACGGTGAGTTCGAATTCATCCCCGGCTCTGAGATAATTTTTGATCTTATTCTGCTGGAAGAGGGTGTGCAGAGATTCGATAAAGAGATCGCCTGGCTTGGTCCAGGAGACAATATTGGCCGGGATTAAACGTTGAGCGTCATTCTTGTCGAAGATATCGTCGTTGTCGTCATCGTTATCTAAGTGATCAATGAATTTATCGTTATCCGTGTTAGTGGGATCATTGCTGTTGCCGCTTTCTAGTTGATCATCAATACCGTTACCGTCGGCATCGCGCTCAAGGAAGTTAGGGGCGCCGTCGTTGTCCAAATCTTCCATGCCTTCGATGGAATCGTTGAAACTATCGCCGTCTGAGTCGGTATCTAACCAATTGGGAATGCCGTCCCTGTCTGTATCTAGTCCTAGACTCTC
This sequence comes from Shewanella aquimarina, assembly GCF_023349185.1. Lineage (GTDB taxonomy): Bacteria > Pseudomonadota > Gammaproteobacteria > Enterobacterales > Shewanellaceae > Shewanella > Shewanella aquimarina. The sequence continues at coordinate 147,907 of NZ_JAKIKY010000002.1, forward strand.
CAAGGCCATACTGAATTCGATACCGTCAATGATTTTGTCTTTATCTTGATCATTTTCATTGATATCTGCGCCTAAGGCGGGCTCTTTCGTATCGTCGAATCCGTCGATATCCTGATCGTTAAACATAGTCACTTGATAGGTGAGGTCGCTACCGCCAGCATAGTTCTCATCTATGATACTGAGCTGATAAGTACCTGGTGTATAGACGGGAAAGTTCACTACATAGGTATTTGCTCGAGTGTATCGATATAGTTGAATGTCATTAATAACCAAACCATTGGCATCTGAAACATAAACCTGAGGTTTAAACCTTGCCGAAGGTGAAGTGAAATAGGCTGTGTAAGATTGTGGCTCATCGACATGGAATTTAAACAGGTCGCCTTTATCAAACTCTGAGTCAATGACACCTTGTACCCTGACGCCGAGATCGATTTCGATTGGGGTGGCTACCGCAGGATTGTCATTTGGCTCTTGTTCTACAAACAGAGGATAAGCATGCTTGCTGGCATCAAACGGATAATCATCCAATTCATCCACCACGCCGTCGCCATCTTCATCTTTGTTTTCCCAGGTGCCTACCTGAGGAGGCTCGGTTGGATCTGTGGGATCCGTTGGTTCTGTGGGGTCGACGGGATCGACAGGATCTGTAGGTATCTCAGCGTTTGGGCCTTCTCCCTCTTCGAGTTCGCCGTTACAACCCGTTATTGCCAGGGTTGAGGTCAGCATGAGTGCCAGCCAATGTTGCTTGGTCAGGCGAGACGTGTATTTCATCTTATATATCCCTATGATTTTACAAGGTCCAGATTGTCTGTTTGGTATTGAATATTCGGTTTAAGTATTTCGTCGGGCTTACATTCGAAACGGGGTCTGCATGCGCATCAGCCCCTGTGCCGTGAGCGCCAGATAGGTATCTCCGGTTGCCAGCCCCAATAGGTTGCAGGCAAGTTGGTCCTGACTCGGGTTGTAAAACGGCGAGGTGACTATCTCCTTGATGAGGTAATTGGCAAAGGGCACGATCAGCTTTTGGCACCAGCGCACCTCGATCTGCAGTAGGTTGGCGTCCTGCACATTCAGCTGTCGGTTATTGCCGACATTCTTAGGAGCTGGATTACGAAACATCAGGTTGTTGTTGGGGATCTCGTAGCGATAGCCAGTGTCATACTGACTGCGTACCTTGAACTGGTCGAAGGTTTCCCTGTCTGGGCTGAGTATTCTTATCTGACTTTGTACTAAGGTGGCGATTCTTGCCTTGGCATAGGCCTGAACCGTGTCGGTCATGCCTGTGCCATGGGCAAACAACGGCATCATCCCCTGGGCCAGCCCTTTGCGGATCTCATCGATACTGCCATGGTGTAGCGTACCGGCTCGGACGGCGGAAACCGTGGCCGCATCCAGGGTGCTCTTGCTGGTATAGATAAAGGCCCACTGCACAATCAGCATCATGGCCACCAGTATGATGGGCATGAGAAAGGGCAGGGCGAGGCTGAATTCAAACATGCTCTGACCTCGCTGCTTTGAGCGTGCCTTTATCATAGGCCTGCCTGCGCCGTGTTCTGTGGCTGGCTCTGCAGCTGGTTAAGGGCGTCGAGTAGCGCCCTGATCTGACGGCCCACGGCTGAGTCGGCATCGCCCTGGCTGCTGGCGGTGTTGAGTACATTGGTCGACTGCTTGATACGTACCAGTCCCATGTTGTACCAGGCCTTCTGGTTATTCGGCTCTAACTCGATGCAGCGTCGATAGGCGGCGATGGCGGCCTCATGACGGTTGGTGCGGGTATAGATGTTGCCCAGGCGAAACCAGGCGGGCGCATAGTTAGGCACGCTCTTTAGCACCTCCAGGTAGAGGCTCTCTGCCTGATCCAGCATGGCCAGCTTGTAGGCGTGCTCCGCCTGAGACTGAATCGCCATGATCTGCTCGTTACCCTTGTGCTCCGGCTTCTTAGGCGTCGATGAGCAGGCGCCGAGCAATGCCGTGATGGCTACGATTAGCGAGAGGCGTATTAGTTTGCCCATGTCAAAATATCTCCGGGTTTTATCTGTTTGTGGGTAGAGTTGCCTGCCGCCAGTTCCAGCACCTGGGTGGCGCCGCGACAGGCGCTGCTGCGCCAGGGCTTGAGGTCTCGGGTGACTTTGAGCACCTTGTTGTGTTTATTGAGGTAGACGATATCCAGCGAATAGCCCATGCCTATGGTGTGTACCGAACTGCAGGGAGCGATCAGCATGCCCTGCTCATTCGACAGTGGCCTGCGACCCAGGAGCCCCCTGAGTCTGAGCCAGGGGGTATCGGCCACGAACACTTCGCTGATCGCCTGACCGCTGGGAATTTTTAGTTTGGTTTTCTTCATGTTAGAGCTCGTACATAAACTTCATGGCAATCGGGAAGGCCAAGATCATAAAGGTCACGGGAAAGATGAAGACGATCAGCGGGAAGACCAACTTGACCGGCGCCTCCAACGCCTTCTTCTCGGCGCGTTGAAAACGCTCGATTCGGCGTTGATCCGACTGGATCCTCAGCGTCTGCCCCAGGCTGGCGCCGGTTCTTTCCGCCTGCGCCAGGGCGCTGACCAGGCTGTTGACCTCGGTCACCTGCACACGATCCGCCATGTTACGAAACGCCTGGGCACGTGACATACCGGCGCGCATGTCGCGGATCACCTTCTCAAATTCGATACGCAGCGGGCCGGCGGGGCCACGCTCGACCGCCTGGCTGAGTGCCCCCGTCATGTTCAGGCCCGCCTCGATGGACATGGTGAGGTAATCCAGGTACACGGGCAGGCTCTTGACGATCAATCCCTGGCGTTTCTTCCGCAGATCGTTAAGGGTCATCACAGGCAGAAAGTAACCCAGCACGGCGGCCAGCAGCAGGTACTGAGGCACATAGGTGTCTAGCATGGCACTACAGATAAGCGTCAGCCCTAGGCTAAACAGGGTGCTTAGGATACGGATGGCAAAGTATTGCTCCGCGGTCATGATGTAAGACAGGCCCGAGACCTGGAGTTTCTTGGAGACCCGCTCCAGATAGTCGACGCTCAGGTTTTCACTAACATAGAAGGCCAGCAGGCGCACCAAGGGCCAGATAAGCTTAAGACCCGGCGACAGGGGATCCATAAACTCACGGTTTTCCTTAGGGACCCTGAGGTAGATACGGGCGCAGCTGATGGTCAGGAAAACCAGGGAGACCACGAAGCAGGCGACAATAAGATTGACCATGATTTTTCCTATACGTCTATCGCGACGATCTTACGGATCGACAGGTAACCACTGGAGAGCATGATGATGACCAGGGCGATCAGGGCCCAGCCCATGGGCTCTGTGAAAATGCGGCCCATGGCGGAAGGCTCCATGTGGTAGAGCACCACGCCGATAAACACCGGCAGCAGTGTCATCACTATCCCTTGCATCTTGCCCTGAGAGGTCAACGCATCGATCTTGCCTTCCATCTCTATCTTCTTACGCAGGGTGGCAGAGAGTCGCAGCAGCACCTCGGCCAGGTTGCCCCCGACCTCGCGAGAGATCTGCATGCCGGCGGTTACCAGCTGAAACTCCTCTTCCGGGATGCGTTTAAACATGTTGTCTAGCGCGGTGTTGAACTCCACCCCCAGGCGCTGCTCACGCAGGAATAGCTGAAACTCCTGCTTGATCGGCGCCTCCATCTCCTCGGCCATAAACTCGATGGCGTTGCTGACGTTGGCCCCTGACTGCATCGAGGAGGCGACCATGTTGAGCGCGTCGGGCAGCTGGTGGACAAACTTACGGCGACGGCGCTTATGCAGGAACTGGTAGGCAAAGCGCGGCAGCAGGGCCAGCACGATACTCACCAAGATCCCCAGCACCCAAGAGCCGAAGAAGAGCCGCACCACGAAAGGCACCGCCAACAGGGTCAGCATGTTGATGACAAACAGCTGCCTGGGCTCGATAAACAGGAACATATCGAACAGGTTGGTGCGGGCCGAACTGGTAAAGGTTTCCTGATAGCGCTTGGCGAATCGTGTCGACAGGTGCTTTAGCGCCCATACCAGCATGGTGACCGAGGCAAACGCCAGCAGCGCGGCGATTAACGGACTACTCATAGCGGCTATCCTTGTCGAAGATATCCAGACGCACGGCGATTCCTTGCTTGCGCAGCTGTTCATAGAATTCGGGCAGGGTACCGGTAGCCGTGTAGTAGCCCTGTACCTTACCCTGCTCGTCGAAGCCGGTTTGCTGGAACTTGAAGATCTCCGAGAGCTGCACTACGGAGCCCTCGATGCCTGTCACCTCACAGATACTGGTGACCCGGCGCGAGCCGTCACAGAAGCGCGACTGCTGCACTATGATGTTGACCGCCGAGGTGATCTGTTCGCGAATCGCCGTTACTGGCAGATCCATGCCGGCCATCATCACCATCACCTCCAGACGTGAGATACAGTCTCTGGGGGAGTTGGAGTGTGCCGTGGTGAGCGAGCCGTCGTGACCCGTGTTCATCGCCTGCAGCATGTCCAGCGCCTCACCGCCACGACACTCACCAATCACCACGCGATCGGGGCGCATCCGCAGACAGTTCTTGACCAGATCGCGGATCTCGATGGCACCCTTGCCCTCCTGATTGGGGGGACGGGCCTCGAGGGAGACCAGGTTGGGTTGATAGAGCTGTAGCTCGGCGGCATCTTCCACCGTGACGATACGCTCGTTATCTGGGATGAAGTTAGACAGCACGTTCAGCAGGGTGGTCTTACCCGAGCCAGTGCCCCCCGAGATGACCACGTTGCGCTTCTGCTTCACGGCGATTTCGAGGAACTCTGCCATGGCCGGGCTCATGGAGCCGAAGGCCACCAGATCGTCACAGCTCAGGCGTCGCTGCATAAATTTACGTATGGTGATGCAGGGGCCCTTGAGTGCCAGCGGGGGGATCACCGCATTGACACGGGAGCCATCCTTGAGGCGGGCATCCACCATGGGCGAGCTCTCGTCGATACGTCTGCCTATGGGGGTCACGATACGTTCGATGGCGCCCAGCACCGCCTGATCGTCAGAGAAGGCGATATCCGACAGGTAGAGGTTACCCGCCTTCTCATAGAAGATCTGATCATGGCTGTTGACCATGATCTCGGTGACATCCGGGTCGGCAATCAGCCCCTCGAGCGGCCCAAGGCCTATGGTTTCGTCCAGTACCTCTTTGGTGATTGCCGAGATCTCGATATCTTCGGGTAGCTTAAAGTTGTCGATGATCTGCTTGAGCAGCACCTCACTTTGTGCGCGCAGCTCGGTATCGCTCATCTCGTTCACATTGACCCTACGCAGATCCATCTGTTTGAGTAGCTCGGTATGCACCTTGCGGCGCCACTCGTTGCGTCTCTGAATCTGGGCGCTCTGCTCCGACACTATCTGAGGTGTTGCCTCGACCGATGCTGCCACGGGCGAGCTTGCTACAGGGGCTGTTGCCACCTGTGCCGCCGCTGGCGGTGGCGTCTCAGCGGGGACGCTGGCCTGAAATTGTGGATCGCTGCTCTGTACCCTGAGCTGGTAATCACCCACCTGGATCTTGTCGTTGAGACTGAGGGGGCCGAACTCCTGATGTTTCTCATCGTTCACGCGTACACCGGTACGGCTCTTGTTATCGACGATGAAGATGCCATCCTCATTTTGCCGTAAGGTGGCGTGATGCTTGGAGATCTTAAAGCCTCGAAGGACGATGAGCTGGTCGGGATCTTTGCCCACGCGACATTCGCGATGGATACACTGAAACTCGCCGACCTTGGTGCCCTTAGTGGTGCTGACTAAGATATTAAACATGCGCTGCTCCTAGTCCAAGATGTAGAAAGCTTCGAGCTTGGTGGCTTCTTCTGCCATCTCCAGGCCACGATTGAGCTGAGTGTCATGCTCTTGCTGCCCCGGATAGACCACCACGGGCGTGACGAAGATAACCAGTTCTGTCTTGTCGTCTTTAAAGTCGCGCGACTTAAAGAGCTCACCCAGAATGGGGATATCGCCCAGCAGAGGGAACTTGTTGACTATCTTAGACATCTCGCTGTTGACCAGGCCTGAGATCACTATGGTTTCGTTGTTTTTTACGTTGATAACCGACTCGGTGCGGCGGGTTAGCATGCCAGGCACGCCATCGACGGCCACCGAAGGGTCGATGGAGCTGACCTCGGCCATCACCCGGCTGACGATGTTTTGTTGATCATCTACCACTGGCTCGATATCCAGCTTGATACCGTATTCTTTGTATTCGACATCCACGGCGCCCAGGCCGCTGACGCTACGTATGGGGAACTCGCCACCGGCCAGGAAGCTGGCCGACTCGCCGCTGCGGGTGGTCAGATTGGGCTGCGCCAGCAGGCGGGCGTCGCCCTTTTCTGACAGCAACTGGATCTGGCTGCCGATGCCCGAGACTATACCCAGCGAGCTCCAGCCACGGGTATCCAGCACACCAATGTTGCTGGTTATGGCTTCTGTGATGGCTTCGGTATATTGCCCGGGGGAGGCGACGTTGAAGATAGGATTGGCGGTGAAACCCTTGGCCACGCCATAGGCCGGACCGGCCATGGAGGTCTCCCATTTGATGCCGACGTTGTTGAGGGTCGACTTGTTAAACTCGACGATCTTGACCTGCATCTTCACCATGGGAGACATGGTCTTGGCAAACTTGAGGTATTTCACCAGAGAGACGATGTTAGGGCCACCTTCGAGGATCTTCTCCAGCTGCTCCTTCTGGGCCAGGTCGGCCTCGCCCTGAACTATGATCAGGCCATCGCTTTCCGATACGGTGAGCGACGGGAAGGCGCTCAGCATCTTCTTGACCATGGCGGTGGTGGCAAGGCTGTTGTCTGGGGTGACGGTGAGGCTGAGCTTGATCAGCTTGCCATCTTTCTGCCACAGCTGCAGGTCGGTATTGCCCGGGGCTTCGCCAATCAGCAAGACCCCCTTGTTGTCGACGACCTTGGCGCTGAGCACCTTGCCGTTACCCACGACGATGCGCTCGACATTGGCCGCTTTGTAGAGTTCTACGGCGCCGACATAGAGCTTCATCGGGCGGTTGTTGTGCGCCATGCTCGAGGCGGGCAGCAGCAGGCATATCCAAAAAAATGCGACAATTTTCAATGTTTTCATAGTACGGCTTTATCTTTCAGTTGACTGAGTTGCTCTAGCATCTCTTTGGGAAGCGGGTAGGTTTGGGTACTGGTCTTGATGCCGTTGCCGCCGGTGATCACCTCGACGGCAAGCTCGTGGTTTTTCTCTTCGCGGTTAAACAGCTGGCCTTCATGCATAGAGATAAACTCCAGCGCGCTCGACTCTTTCTGGTTTCTCAGCAGGGTGACGAACTTGCCTTTCTCTTTTGCCAGTGAGACGCGGGCCGCGTCGTTGACCGATAGCGCCAGGGTCACAGTGTTATAGGCGTTAGGATTGTCGTACAGGGTGTCGACCAGCTCGGGATTGACATCTATGCTGCGTCTGCCGGTAGCCAGTACGGTGACATCTTCCAGGAGTAGCTGAAGTCTTTTTCGCTCGCCATCGCGGCCCTCTTCTTTGAAGGCCAGCAGCAGGTCGACATGATCCGAGGGCACCAGCATGCCGGCATTCGAGTTAAGCTCGTCGATATCTATGGTGACGGCGCGTTGACCCTCTTTGAGGATGTCGGAGAACTGTGCCACACGCATGCCGGGCAGATAGGTCTCAATCAAGGGGCGGCCCGGAGCCATGGGTTGCAGCAACATCTGACCTGAGACCTCGCCGAAGCGGCTGGGGTGTATGGCATCCAGCGGCAGAGTATCGGCGCGGATCTGACGTACCGACATGTTGGCCTGGGAGATGATGTCGCCCTTTTGCAATTGCTGGGTGGCGACGATCACGTCGGCCATGGCGATGTTGTCCTTGGTTAACTCATCTCTGAGTTCCTGCTCTTTGGCTATAAAGTAATTCTTGGTCGCCCACGCCGAAATACCACCTAATATCAAGGCAATAACTAGCAGCACCCAATTGAAGTCAATTGATTTTAATTTCATCGTCAAACCTGAAGTTAGTTGGGGAGTATCGAGAGCGATTTCGTATAGGCAAACGCCGTATACCACTCGGTGAGGGCATCGGCGCACAGATCCAGCACATTGTTATCATTGCTGACGGGGGTGAGCAGAGCGGCGACTAAGGCGCCGCATACCACCAGGTATTCGACGCTGGCCTGGCCCCGACAGCGGGTGTTGCTTAACTGCATGGGTTCATCATCCTTGTTTCACTTGATTGGCAACTATGTAAACTTGCGAATTACGGGTGTCGAAGCTGATGTCGACACTATTGGTTCCCTGGCTCATCTGCAGGGCGGCCTTACCCGATTGGGTATCGAGTATGGCGGTTTCTTCTACCCAGCCTCGCTGCTGGTAGTGGCGGCGGTAGTAGTGATAGTTACTGGCCAGGCTACGAGTGCTGCTCAGTACGATAGTGCGTCCCTGCTTGTAGAGATCGGTCGAGGCGATATCCGACAGCAGGGTCGCGCCGCTGGGCTGGGGGAAGCTGTTGCGTCTCACCTTAGTCAGCTCATTTTCTTCCATGTTCTTAGTGATGCCGACAAAGGCGGTGACGCCATCAAACTGCTGGCTGATACGAGCGGTCAGCAGGTAGGGAGGCTGCAGGCTGTTGATCACCAGGTCGCCGTTAAAGGGGCGCGAATCGAAGCGTTCGCTCTCCTTCTGCCAGGCCTTAGTAAAGAAGGCTGCCAGCTGAGCCTGGGTCTGGGTGTCTTTGACCACCCAGGTCTTCATGGGGTAGCCGTTGTAGCGCATCTCGTCGGCGACTATCTCTACCTTGGCAGTGTCGGGAAAATCTATTTCTGGCCAGTCGCTTGCGTGTGAGAGGCTGGTGAACAGGACGAGGATAAGGGGGAAAAGGGATTTCATGGGATCAGCCTCCACAGTTCTTGGTGCCATAGGTACATAGGCGATTAGCGGGGAGCACATCGGGCTCGACGAAACCCAGCTTCAGCGAGTTGGACTTGATCTCTTTGCCGAAGGGGATGATGCCGATGAGGTTCTGGGCGGTGCGGATCACGCCAACGTCCATATAGTTGGTCAGCACCAAGCGTCTAACCCGGTTCCTCACATGGTAGGGGCCGGCGGCGTTCCATCCCGAGGCGAGCAGGGCACTTTGGCCGTGAACACTCAGATCCAGCTCGTCAAAAGGGCTCATGTTGAGGTTTTCCAGATCTGTCCTGATCTGGGTGCGATAGAACTGATCTCTGGGCAGTTTAAAGCCGGTGAAAGAGAGCATGCCCACGGCCTGCTCGACGGTCTTGCCGTAGGTGCCGGGCGTGCCTGTGCCCTGTTGGCTGCCGGTTAACCTTGCCAGTTCCTGCTCATCCTTGGCCGACTCCTGCAGGTTCTTGAGCAGCAGAGTGTTTGTGCCGTCGCGCTTTAGAGGATACTTGAGCAGTGGGTGGACCCTGTTGTCCCAGCTCCACTTTTCCTGATGGCGGCTCGCTATCTTGCGACCATCTTGCTGGTAGAAGCGCCAGGGCAGGTATTGCATCTGCTGGTCATCCGAGCGGATGGCCACATAGAGGCCACTGCGGCTGGGCATTCTGTCCGGTCGTCCCTCTTTCCAGACGGTGCGCTCCCAGGCGTTATAGTGCGCGGCCTGATCCGCCCTGTGCTGGGCTGAAGAGACCTTTGACAGTAGCGGGAAGACGACCAGCAGGGGGATAATCACCAGGCTGAGTCCGACCACACTTTCGACCAATGCCTGGCCCCGTTGTTTCTTGGCCATTAGAGCATCCTCGTCAGGGCTAGCACGCTGCTGCGCTCGCCATTGGTGGAGTCGGTGAGACGGGTCTGCCAGAAGGGATTGTAGAGGTTGCCATACTCGTGGCGACCATCGCGTCTGGCCCATGAGGAGGTGATCTGCATCAGATCTCTGGGGCGAGAGTAGTAGGCCTGTGCCGTCGCCAGTGCCGTCATGCGATTGCCGAGCATCTCCTCGTCTTTCGCCGGATTGAGGCCATCACCCACCAGCTTGGTACTGCTCGATGTGCCGACCTTGTTACGCTCCTTAGAGACCACCACGGCGATATTATCTGTCTGACTCTTCTTGTTGGCGCTGCTTGAGAGGCCAAAGAAGGGTCGTACCCCATTGTAGTCGCCACGGGTTTCCTGGGCGTAACCTGCGTATCGGGATGCGGTGCGATTGATGCTGCGACTACTGCCCCATGAGTGACGATTGCCGACCCGGGCGATATTGGCGCGATCATCTGAGCTGGTTGAGCCCCAGCCCAGCGGTGTTTCCCTGTATCCGCGCCAGCGGCATCCTGACCAGCTACAACGAAACTTAGAGAGGTGAAAACTGATGGTGTCCATCGAGGTCCAAGACTCCGCCTGACCATTTTTGTAGCTAATGAGATCGCTGCCACCGGTTTTTTGGGTTTTCCAACGTATGGGAAAGAGGGTCATCGACCAGATGCCGCCCAGCTTGTAGGTTCGTTTTGCGCTGAAAGGATCTCTGGAGGCCAGGGTCACCCCGATAAAATCTTTAAACTGGGTTTCCTTTCTGTTGGAGCCGCGACTATGGCGCTTTTGGAATGATATCCAGGTATCTTTCACATCGAGAAACAGTAGCGGGTTTTGCGCCAGATCCAGCCTGGCTTCGCTATCGTTGGCCTTGACCACCTTGCCAGCCGATTCGATGCTGGAGGCCATGCCCGCGTAGTGGATCACCTGTTGTGAGCTGCTTAGGGTCCAGAGGATGGCGTCTTCGGCGTAGATCAACCCTTCAAACACGGGTTGTGCCACCTGATTGATGGTGCCCACCGCCTGTTCTATGCCGCGAACCACGGCGCCGACATAAGGCACCCAGCAGAGGCTGTAACAGGCATTCTGGGCGAATCTGTCTGTCATGTTAAACCAGGAGGAGAGCCCTACCATCTGCGCGATGGCGACCTGGTTCGCGACCGAGGCGCGGTTGGTATAGGCCTTGAAGTTGAAGTCTCTGGCGGCAAAGGTGGCAACGCTGTAGGCCGTGTTGTCGGCGGTATTTTGCAGCTTGGTCGCGTTGAGGTTGACCTTGGCCGTGTTAAAACTGTAGAGCACAGACATGAGTGCGAGCGACATCAGCATTAAAGACAATGCCATGGCCTGTCCTCGCTGTCTGGAGCGCATGGAATTCGGATGCATAGGAGTCTCTTGGCTAGTGTTCGAGGAAAGGGAGGAGTTAATCTACGCTGCTACCTGAGCCACCGCCTGAGCCGGTACTGCCGCTGGCCTTATTGGCTCCGTCGTTGTAATTACCTAGGTTGTAATCTTTATCGGCGACTTGATTGGCGCTCGATGCCGAGCCTTTGGCTGCCCCTATTTGAGTGGCTGAGTCTTGTCCTGATATTTCGGCTGATAGACCGGCGACCTGGTTGCGCACCGTCTGTCCGAAGAAGCTGTAGACACCAATTGCCGAGACGGCGATTAAGGCGACTATGATGATATATTCGGTCATGCCCTGACCTTTTATGTTTGTTCTCTTCACCATAAATTCCTTTTATGAATGACATCAATGCTAGCGGCTGGAGGCCGCTAGCATTGAAAAGGGCTTAGTTACCCGAAGCACTCTTGTTGGCAGCGTCGTTATAGTTGCCTAGGTTGTAGTCCTTGCTAGCCACATTGTTTGCGTCGGTAGCAGAACCTTTTGCATTGGTAATCTGTGCTGCCGAATCCTGTCCAGACATCTCTGCCGACAAGCCTGCAACCTGGTTACGAATGGTTTGGCCGAAGAAGCTGTATACCCCGATGGCAGATACGGCGATCAGTGCGACAATGATGATATATTCGGTCATGCCTTGACCGCGTTGCTTTTTCTTTAACATCTCTTTTCTCCTTGAGAATATATAATTAAGACTCGGCTATTTTATCGTCATACCCTAGTGTCTCAATTATCCCTAGGAATAATATTGTCGTGGCAAACCTACCCGTTGTTATTATTTTCCGTATTAGATTTGGTTATATTTAACCAGAAGCTGTCCTCGACTCTTGCAATCGGTTTTTTTGTAAATGTTTTGTAAATGCATCTTGATGGTATTGATTGAAACGTTCATTTTATTTGCGGCTTCCGAGTTGCTTAGGCCCTTGCAAATAAAAGAGAGCACCTCTTTTTCCTTCTTGGTGATCCCCTGAAACAGCGCATGTCGCTCGGAGGCTTTAGCGGGTTGCTGCTGGGTCTGAATATAGTGCGACAGGGCGCTCAGGCTAAAAAACAGGTTACCCTCCAGCACATTGTCGAGCATCTGCACTATGGCGTGCGCCGGGCTGCACGCCTTGGTTGCACCGCTAAATCCATGTTTTATTAGTGTTAATTCATCGTCCATCGAGAGGCTTTCGCAGATGGCAATATGCTTGCCCGCCGACAAGAGCCCCGAGTCTATCTTACCTAGCTCGCCGTGAACGTCTTTAAGAAAATGAAATAGAATTTTGGGGATTTGTTGTGGGGTGTGCCAGGCCGTGAGCGAGTTTGCGCTGGTATTAACTTTTAAATTGAGTAATCCAGAAACATGCTTTAACAGCTGAATATTTTTTGGCGACTGACTCAGGGTAAATATTTCACCATTATACATTTCACGTCCTTATGAGATTTATAATGTACTACTTTGTTACTAATAGGGTTTGTTTATTTGTCTGAGCGTAAGACTTTATTATTACTAAATTATTAAACGCTCGTTTATTTTTACGTATTCTATATAAGAAGGAATTAATATCAAGGGGCGACGACTTAGGGTTTATATCCTTTTGGGCAGGAACCCCAAAGGATATTGTGGCTAGGCGAGGGAAAATGAACAGCGATGGGGGGTGATTTTTACGCCCCATCTTTGCGGTGAGATTAGTCCACCGAGGTGAGCTTGAGTTGCCAGTCGGGTAGCTTTTCCTCGAGATCAGGCCTGATGCGTTCAAAGTCTCCACGGATGACGATAACAGGTACTTGGCCAAAGTGTTGCTTTGCCATGGCTTGTAGCGATTCGGGTGTCATCTGTTGCCAGCGCAAGAGTCGATCGGATAGCGAGTCGACGCCTGCTTGACGTGCAATGGTCTGAGTGTAGTCCTCGATACGTTGGCCGGGATCATCCCGACGCAGGGCGAGTCGACTGAACTGAGAGGTCTTCAGTGCGGCGAGCTCGGCCGCCGAGGGCGGAGCATCGGCGGCCAGCGCCAGGTGATCTAAGATGCCACGAATGAAGGCGCCCGTATGCTGCTGTTGGGTGGCGCCAAAGTATTTGAGGATCCTTGCCATAGGATTGTTGAAACAGCGGCCATAGATACCATAGGTGAGGCCCCTTTGCTCCCTGAGATCGAAGTAGAGACGCCCCGAGAAGCTACGGCCGAGCCAGCGACTGAGGGCCTCACAGGCAAACGCCGAGTCGGCCTGGTCATCTTGTTCGAGGCTCAGGTGATAGCCGATCCGTACCTGAGTCTGCACAGTACCGGGGGCGTCGATCACAAACAGCTGCTTGCCGTAGGGGCTAAAAGTATCGACGAAGCTGGTCTCATCCGCTTTTTGCTGGCCCAGTTGACTCAGGCTGGCGGCAAGCTTCTGCCTTAAGCTGTCATTTATGTCGGGACTTCCCTCCAGCAGCAGATGCCAGCGGCTCTGGGCCTTGGTCTGCCTGAGCAGGGCGAGCAGCTGAGGCGCATCCAGGCTCTGTTGCAGCGCCCTGTTATTCAAGGCCTTATTATAGGGATGTGCGCTACCTAAGATCTTGTCGGCCCAGACCTGTTCTACCTCGCTGCCGTTAAAGGCCCTGATATGTTTATCCAGGGCCAGCTGGCGTCTGAGTTTGGCCAGATCCAGCTCGCCATAGGCCTCGGGTGACCAACTCTGCACCAGGATGTCCACCGCCTGCACTAGCTCAGATGCCGGGCATTTGAGGCTGAGCCTTAGGCCATGGATGCTGGGGTGTATGGTCAGGCTTTCGAGACAGGGCATGTCGTGGTGATTGGCCAGCTTGACGCTATGCTGCTGCAGGGCCGTATGCAGTATATCGAGGTTTTCATAGGGCGCATCCGGGCTGACGGCCAGCAGGTGTATGCCGACCAACTGCGAGGGCATGCCGGGGAGTCTATGCAGGCTCACCTTGTTTGACAGCGAGATAACCTCGGGGCGCGCCAAAGGTGTAAAGTCGCTACTTGCCAGTGCAGGGGCATTGGTCGGTGCGTCGAAACTCGGCACCTTAGGGGCTTCTACCTGTGTAAAGCTTAGCCGGGTCTGCTGGCAGCCACCGCTTAAGAGGCTGCAGCCGAGGATCAGGAGTAGGCTTATCTGTCTCATAGTACCTTCTCCTCCAATGAGTCGGACATGCCGTCGGGGAGCCACTCTAATATCGCCTTACCCCAACGTATGTACCAGGGGGGAAGCAGATCCAGGCGAACATAGCCCGGGCTGAGATATTGCTGGGTGACCCGCTTGATATCCTCCTGAGTCACGGCCGAAATTCGCTCCCAGGGGGCGGTAAGGGGGTTGAGCTTATCCCTCTGTTGGCTGGCGCTGAGCAGGTTAGCCAGGCTGACGTCGTTGTCGAGTTTACTCAGCTGGGCCAGCAGCCAGCGACGCTTGAGTCGTTCAAGTTCAGTCGATGTGACCCCCTGAGTAGCGAGCCGGTCGACCATCTCTGTGATGCGCTGGCTGAGTTCGTCGAGGGAGACCTTGGCTCTGGGGACCAGAACCAGGTTCATGACGCCGAGATGTTGCATCGACAGGGGAACGGAGTAGTGCAGCAGGGTTTCTGGCGTCTTGAGATGCAGTTTCTCCAGCATGCTGGTGCGGTTTTGCAGCAGGTAATCCTCGACCAGTGTCATCGCCGCCGCGTCGGGATCTAAGGTGCCGACCGTGTGCCAGGCCAGCAAGAGTCCCGGCCAGGGGCCGCGGCTATCGACTATCTCGCCTCGCACCGGCTGTCGCTCGACGGCCAGGGGGGAGAAGTGCGCCAGCGGACGACTGGGTTTCTGCCAGCTGCCGAAGTACTGCTCCACCCAGCTCAAGGTTTGTGACGGCAGGTCGCCGACGATAGCCAGCTGCATGGCATCTGGGCGGTAGAAGTCATGGTGGAAACGGCTCAGGCTGGCGGGTGTGGCCGCCGATACATCGTCAACTGAGCCGATCACCGCGTGGCCATAGGGGCTGTCCTTTACCTGGTTGAGCAGAAAGGTCATGGCCGGGCGAATATAGGGCTGGTTGTCTATGGTGGTAGCCATCTCTTCGAGCACGGTTTGTTGCTGATTGCGCACCGTCTCTTCGCTGAGTCTGGGGCGGATGAAGCGATCCGATTCGAGCCAGAGCGCCAGCGCTAACGCCTGGCTGGGAAGATTGACATAGTAGTTGGTGGCATCGAAGAAGGTACTGGCGTTAAAGTATCCGCTGTGGGCACTCATGGTCTGGCCATAACTGTCGCCCGGGGCATTCTCGCTGCCCTTAAACAGCATGTGTTCGAACAGATGGGCGTAACCCGATTCGCCCTCGGTCTCGTTGCGCGAACCGACCGCAAATTGGCTGGAGATGGCGACACTCTGCTTATTGGGTAGCGGTAACAGATAGAGGCGTAGGCCGTTATCGAGCTCATGCCGGCTAAGCTTCTGCTCCAATTGATAGAGAGGCGCCGCCAGCGCCTCCAGACTGGGTTCACTGGCGATGGCGTTAAAGCCTAGTAGGCTCAGCAGAGCAACGAGCAGGGAGTAGCGGCGTGTCTGGCTTGGCATCTTATTGTATTTTCTGAAATTGACTTACTTTAACCCTATCCGTTTTGCCAGACGGTGTAAATTCCCCGAATCGACCTCGAGCTCTCTGGCGGTCGCAGCCCAGTTGTTATCGTGCTGGGTGAGGGATTGGCGTATGTAGTCGGCCTGAAAGGCTTCGGTCGCCTGCTTGAGGCTGCCACTAAATTGTGGCGCAACGGTTTTGCCGCTGCTCTGGACGCTGCGCGGCGCCGAGTTGGCGAACTCGAAATGCTCGGGATTGATAAGGCCGTTACTGCCGGACGACTGAGCCCTTGCAAGAATGGCCGCACGGTAGATGCTGTGCTCCAGTTCCCTGACGTTGCCGGGCCATTGGTAGCCCTCGAGCATCGCCAGACTGGCTGGACTGAGCCTCAAGGTCTGCAGTCCAAGTTGCTGACGGCAGCGCTCGACGAAGAAGCCGCTCAGCAGGGTGATGTCCTGCTCCCTTTCTCTCAGCGGCGGGGCAACTAAGGGGAAGACGCTGAGTCTGTGGTAGAGGTCGGCACGAAAACGTCCGGCTAACACCTCGTTCTTGAGGTTTTTATTGGTGGCGGCAATGATGCGCACGTCTACCTTGAGGCTGCGATCGTCACCGACGCGTTGCAGATCGCCATACTGTAATACCCTGAGCAGCTTGGCCTGCAGTGTTAGCGGCAGTTCGCCTATTTCATCGAGAAATAGCGAGCCCTTGTCGGCCATCTCGAACTTACCGCTACGGTTGCTGACGGCGCCGGTAAAGGCCCCTTTGACGTGGCCAAACAGCTCACTCTCGGCCACAGATTCTGGCAGGGCGGCGCAGTTGAGGTAGACCAGGGGCTGGCTGGCGCGCATGGACCCCTGATGGATCTCATGGGCGATCAACTCTTTACCCGTGCCCGTCTCGCCCATGATGAGGACGTTGAGATCCGTCGGTGCCACCACGGCGATCTCCTGCTTAAGGTTGTTCATCACCTGGGACTGACCAATGATCTCCTTGGTGCCTTCCTTATTCTGGGTCGTGCCGTCGTCCTTGTCCCACTGGGCCTGCAGCGCCTGTTTCTCCAGCTTGTCGATCAGCAGGGCGTTGTTGAGGGAGGCCGAGGCGATGGCGCTGATCCCTCTGAGCTGCTCATTGGTGAAGGACTTAAATTGATCCGGATCGAAGCCATCTATGGTCACTGCGCCGATCAGGCTGCCGTCGGCCAGCAGCGGCAGGCCGATACAGGCGTGTACCGTGAGGTTATCGCCCTGATTGGGGATCAGGCCGTCGTAAGGATCGGGTAGATCGCTGTCGGCGGGAAAGCGCACCACGTCACCGGCACGGGCGATCGCCTCCAGTCTGGGGTGCTCGTGGAGGACGAAACGGCGCCCAAGTACATCTGGGCTCAGGCCGTTGATGGCTAATGGGGTAAACTGCTGACCCTTAAATTCCAGCAGCGCCGCGGCGTCGCACTGCATACTTTCCCTGATGGTGTCGAGCAGGCGCGAGAACCTGTCATGATTGGACAATCCCGAGGTGATATCTAACGCCATCCGCGTCAGTTGGGTTTGACTTAGTGCCATGGGGTCTCCGAAATGTAGTACCTATGCCAGGCTGTATCCTTCTCTACTGGCATGCTGCGGCGGTTTTAGATCTTAGTATATGTCAATTTAACACTAATGTTTATTGTCATTTTTACACTTGCTTTGAGGGTAAAAAGGGGTCGCTATGACCCCTTTGTCGAGTGATGTCAGGCCTTATGCGTTAGCCGACAGTGTTGAATCGGCAATGGCTTGAGTACCCTTGGCACCGATGGCCTTCTTGATGATGTCGAACAGGAAGGCACCTAGGAACAGACCACCTGCACCGAAGATGACGTCACCAGGGACACGCATCCAAACCAGTGTCTCAACTAATGGGCTGTGGATCACTTCAGGTGAACGGGCGAACCAGTAGCCATTTTCGATGACGGCGAAGAACTGAGTCAGACCGACAGGTAGCAGTGACATGAAGACCATGGCCGCCAGACCTATGTTAAGGCTCCAGAAGGCACCCTTAAGCAGCTTGTCGCTCCATTGGATCTGACCGGTAAGACCGCGCAGACAGAAGAGCATCAGACCAACACCTAGCATACCGTATACACCCATGAAGGCAGCGTGGCCGTGGGTCGCAGTAGTGTTAAGACCCTGGATGAAGTATAGCGAGATCGGTGGGTTAATCAGGAAGCCCAGAACGCCGGCACCCACTAAGTTCCAGAAGGCTGTTGCGACGAAGAACATGATGGCCCACTTGTAGCGAATCATCCAAGGGCTGGCGTTACGCATACGGTAGCTTTCGATAGCCTCGAAGCCGATCAGTGCTAGCGGTACCACTTCCAGTGCTGAGAAGATGGCGCCCCAGGCGATCACACCCGTAGGTGTACCAGTGAAGTAGAGGTGGTGCAGGGTACCGATAAGGCCACCGGTGAGGAAGATAACCGTGGCGAACAGTACGGCGCCGTTGGCGCTACGAGCACGGATTAGGCCAAGACGCACCAGCATCAGGGCGATAACAGAGGTCGCGAAGGTCTCGAAGAAGCCTTCTACCCATAGGTGAACTACCCACCAGCGCCAGTACTCGGCGATAGCCAGGTTGGTGTGCTTGCCCATGAAGAGACCGGCACCATAGAAGAGGCCGATGGCGACACAAGAGGCGTACAGTACCCAGATAACAGGGCGCATCTCACCTTGCACCTTAAGGGCTGGGCGGATGGCGGCGGTGACCAGGGTTAGCCAGATTAATAGACCAGCGAGTAGCAGTACCTGCCAGACGCGGCCGAGATCGATATATTCGTATCCTTGATGACCGAAGAGGAAGTTGGTATCCAGGTCGAAGTATTGTTGTACACCGATCCATTCACCGGCCATTGAGCCCAGTACTACGATTACCAGGGCAACCCAGAGGACGTTGACGCCAAGGCGTTGGAACTTAGGCTCGTAACCCGATAGCGCAGGTGCGATATAGAGGCCGGTGCCAAGCCAGGCGGTGGCGATCCAGAATACTGCTAGCTGGGTGTGCCAGGTACGTGTTACTGAGTAAGGCAGGATCTCGGATAACGGAATACCGTAGAAGTTTTGGCCTTCTACCGCGTAGTGAGCCGTTATGCCCCCCAGGAGGACCTGTAGCAGGAAGAGACCGACCGCAGTAACGAAGTATTTACCCACGGCTTTCTGTGAGGCCGTTGGCTTCTTGAGGAACAGGGGATCTTCCTTGGCGGGTGTTGGCAGCTCTTCATGCTTGCCAGCCGCATGATGCCAAACCAGGGCACCGACACCTGCGATCAGGGTCACGATACTCAGGATAGACCAGACGATGTTGTCAGAGGTTGGGGTGTTACCCAGCTGAGGGTCGAATGGCCAATTGTTTGTGTAGGTGTACTCTTGACCTTTACGTTCGGTGATGGCGGCCCAGGCACCCCAGAATAGGAAGGCGTTTAGCTGTTGACGACGCTCTAGGTCGGGTACAGTGCCTTCTTTCATCGCGTATTGTTCACGCAGAGTAGCAAGCTTAGGATCGTCACCGAAGAGAGACAGATAGTGATCCGAAACCTCTTCAATCGCCTTGACGCGGGTGTCAGACAGGCTGATGTGAATCTCACCATTGGCCGAGGTGGTCAGGCTGTTGTGGCGAAGATCGTCACGCAGAGACTGTTCGAGCCCGGCTTTCTTGATAGAGTCCAGTTCGTTAAAGCTTCTGCCATATTGCGCCTTGGCGGTGATATCTAACCAGGCCTGAGCCTCACGGTGTAGCCAGTCTGCGGTCCAGTCTGGGGCAACGTAGGAGCCGTGACCCCAGATAGAGCCCAGCTGGTGTCCGCCCATAGAACGCCAAACCAGTTGGCCGCGTTCGATATCATTTTGAGTGAACAGGGGCTGACCCTGAACATCGGTAAAGGCAGTGGGAATCGGAGGTTTTTCGCGATAGATGTCACTGCCTATGCTTAGCAGGACAGAGAATGAAGCGATAAGTACTATCAAGAGTGCTATCGCCGTTAGCCGTTGTTTGTTCATAGAGCCTCTCAGCGCAATATATTGTAGGTGTGGAGTACCCTGTAATAGCATCTAGTGTGCCAGTTTTTTAAGCAATTGATTATTAATGATTAACCTTGTATTGGTGTCTTATTAAGTTGTCATAATGACATCCCTGTTAAAGTGTAAAAATGACACTGCTTGTCAAAAAGACAGTATGTATTTTGTCTGTGTCGATTTGATACTTGTTGGCTCGGTGGGGTGATGCTTGGTGACAAAAAAGCCAGCCTCAATGGCTGGCTTTATCTGGCGTTTCCCGTTAGGGATTGAGCCTTCAGTGGCGAGATGAAAGTCTACAGGCCTCTAGCGATAGAGCGACGGGTCATCCTTATTGGGGCGCGTCTTGAAGCGTCTATGCAGCCACATATACTGCGCTGGGCTTCGTTCGATGCTCTCTTCTATGATGCGGTTACCCCGCTTGGCATCTTCCAGCTCGTTCTCCCCAGGGAAATCCTCCAGCGGTGGCTGGATCTCTATGGTGTATCCCTTGTCATCCTGGTTACGCACCACAATGAATGGCAGTACCTTGGCCTTGCCGAGCTTGGCGAGGGTAGTGGCACCCGTTATGGTTGCGGCTTCCTGTACGGCGAAGAAGGGGATAAAGACGGCGCTTGAACGGCCAAAATCCTGGTCCGCGGTATACCAGATCACATCTGGGTTGCGCAGGCTGCGCACCATCTGCCTGAGATCCCGTTTAGGCACCAGTCCCTTGTTGGAGCGCAGGCGTCCCTTGACCTGAAGGTATTCCATCAGCGGATTATTGTGGGGACGGTAGACGCCTATGCCCGGCTGAAACTGGCCGAAGATACGAGCGCCCATCTCCAGTGGCAGGCAGTGCACCGCAAAGAGGATAACCCCCTGACCCGCCGCCAGTGTCTGTTCCACATTTTCCTGGCCTTTAATCGTCATGTGGCGCTGAATGCGTTCATCGCTCCACCACCAGGCGTTGGCGATGTCGAAGATAGCCTTGCCAGTCTCTTCAAAGTTTTGGGTCAACAAGGCCTGTTGCTCGGCCGGGCTCATCTCGGGAAAGCAGAGTTCGATGTTGCGTTTGGCTGTGTTGACGCGGCTGCCGGCGATCGCCATGGCTAAGCGGCCTATGCCTCGCCCCAGCTTCATCTGGGCTCTGAGCGGCAGCAGCTGGGTCAGGCGCATCAAGCCGACACCTAACCAGATGAGCCAGTATTTGGGATGGAAAAATTGAGCGGAGAATTGAGCGTTTTCGACCACGGTTGACCCTATGGGGTTTACAAAAATTACTGCTTATTCTAACTCAATTTGTTGGGAAAATTAGGTATAATCAGGGATTAATTTTCGCAAAAAGATAAGTGCCATATGAAGATTTCTCTGCCAGCTTTCGAAAAAGCAAACGTTCTGGTCGTCGGTGATGTGATGTTAGACAGATACTGGAGCGGCCCAACGGGGCGTATTTCGCCCGAGGCGCCTGTGCCTGTGGTAAGAGTGAATCAGATAGAAGACAGACCCGGCGGGGCGGCAAACGTTGCCCTGAACATCGCTGCCTTGGGCGGTCAGGTGAGCCTGGCGGGCATAGTGGGTGAGGATGAAACCGCTGCCGCCCTGACCCAAGGGGTTGAGGCCATGGGCGTTGCGCCTAAGTGGCACAGAGTGGCTCACCTGCCAACCATTACTAAGTTACGCGTCTTATCCCGCAACCAGCAGTTGATTCGCCTCGACTTCGAGGAGGCCTATCCGGCCGAGCAGAGCCAGGCCTTGCTGGAAAGTGCCGAGAAAGAACTGGATAAGGTGGCCGTGGTGGTCTTGTCAGATTATGCCAAGGGGGCCATAGATACGCCTCAGGCCTTTATCGCCAAGGCCAAGGCCAAAGGGGTCAAGGTGCTGGTGGATCCTAAGGGCAGTGATTTTTCCCGCTATCGCGGTGCCAGCCTGCTTACCCCTAACATGAGTGAGTTTGAGCAGGTGGTCGGTGCCGTGGCCGATGAGGCGGATCTGGTAGCCAAGGCCAAGCAGCTGATGCGTGATTTCGATTTCGAGGCGCTATTGGTGACCCGCTCCGAGAAGGGGATGACGCTGATCACCCAGGATGGCCCTGAGTTGCACATTCCAACTGTTGCCCGTGAGGTCTATGACGTTACCGGCGCCGGTGACACTGTGATTTCGGCATTAGCGACTTCGCTGGCGGTAGGTTGCGACTTGCCTGTGGCCTGCGCCCTGGCGAACACGGCGGCGGGTATAGTCGTCGGCAAGCTGGGTACCTCTACCGTGAGCCGCATCGAACTCATCGCGGCGCTTAATCTGAGCCATGGCGAGAGCGGATATGGGGTGGTAAGTGAAGATCAACTGGCCTATGCTCTGGAGCAGGCCAAGTTGAAGGGCGAGCGCGTGGTGATGACCAATGGCTGTTTCGACATCCTGCACGCCGGCCATGTGAGCTACTTGCAGCAGGCGAGAGCATTGGGTGACAGGCTTATCGTGGCCGTCAACGATGATGAATCGGTGAAGCGCCTCAAGGGTGACGGCCGTCCGGTCAACAAGCTGGAGCGTCGTATGGCGGTACTGGCGGGTCTTGCCTCGGTAGACTGGGTGGTGCCCTTCAGCGAAGACACGCCACAGCGCATCATCTCCAGACTACTACCCACCAAGCTGGTGAAGGGCGGTGACTACAAGGTAGAAGAGATCGCCGGTGGCAAAGAGGTGATCGCCGCCGGTGGCAGCGTCGAGGTGCTAGGCTTCGAAGATGGCGTCTCTACTACGGCCATCATCGAAAATATCATGGCCAAGCAGTGATCCTCGAGACGTTACTGATCGCCAGTGCCTGGTTCTGGGCGCCCATGCCCCAAGGTCAGGCCCTGGTATGTCAAACGTCTCATATTAAAGAGTGCCTGGCCCAGTTACCCCCTGAGGCCAGGGCGCAATTCCCCCTCAATTCTCAAACGCTGGTGAGTCAGATGGGCCGTCGCGGTGCCATGGTCAGGCCCCTGGGCGATCTAGGTGTTACCAACTTAAGTGTTACCGGCCTGGTGTTGCTGGCCGAGGCGCGCATTCCCAAATCTTATTCGGCGCTGTGGAACGGCCAGGTCTATGCCCTGCCGATAGCGCAGGCCAAGCAGATGACCCTGGCTCACGAGCTGGGGCA
Source organism: Shewanella aquimarina (assembly GCF_023349185.1). Lineage (GTDB taxonomy): Bacteria > Pseudomonadota > Gammaproteobacteria > Enterobacterales > Shewanellaceae > Shewanella > Shewanella aquimarina. Next base: position 170,754 of record NZ_JAKIKY010000002.1, read on the forward strand.
CCTGGCGGTGAGCCGTTCGCGCTCCACTTACTTGCAAGTCGATAAGCTAACGCCTTACCAACACGAGTGGCTGGCAGATTTTTACCTGCTCTGGTCGCTTGCCAAGGCAGACTGGCCGGAAACTCTGGCCTGGCAGCAGTATCACAGACGCAACCTAGAGGTGTTTGAGAACGTGAAGGCGATCTCTCACTGGTCGACGCCCATGCTCTCTCAGCTGCTCACTCGATATAGCTGGCAGGCGTTAGGGGCATTTGAGGATTTCGATAGTCTTATCGACGCCATCTATCCCGATCTGGTGCAATACGATCAGGAGACCCTAGATGAGTTTGCCAGCCTGCTCCACAGAGTGTTCGGCGCGGCGACCCAGGCTAAGTTACCTCATTACATGTTCTGGCGCAGACCCGAGATGGGCGTCATCATCCGGCCAACCCTGAACCACTTGATGGGGGAACAGGCGGCCGATCGCTGGTTGACTGAACAGGCGATGCAGGGGGAGTAATACCAATCGTAATGTTTTTCCTGCGCTATTTCTGATCACATATTTACTGTGATTGGTATAACCGGAACGTTTGGGAAATAAAAAAGGAGCCAGAGGCTCCTTTTTTAACTTATTGCTTTCGAGGTGGACGGCGTTCGCGCAGGATGATATCTGGGTTAAAGTCGATATCACCGTCATCGTCTATGGTCGCGAGTTGATCTTCCTGCTTGGCGATAGCCGTACTCGTTGTAGGGGTTTGTCTGACAAAGAGTAGCTGATAACCAAGTTTCGCTAAGGTGTAGAAGGCGAATCGCTGCGCCGTCGTCAACCTGTCCCAATGTTCGTTAGTGTGAGCCTGAGAAACGCGCCTATCCTCGAAAGAGAGCAGTCCATTATTTAGCACTTGAGTTTGCATTTTCAAAGCCTCTTTAGGAAACGCTAACATTGTTACATGATGATTATATAATCAGATGTTAAGTCAATATGCAAGCGATTCACCCGGCCAAAGCGTGGCCTCTCACGCTAAGTATAGCCGAAATGTTTGGATAACTTTTCACCAAAAAGCAAGGTCGAGAAGATAAAAAATAAACTGCAAATTTATCAAGAAGATTTATCTAAATTCATTTTTCGCGAGGCAATAAAAAAGGCCGTTAAACGACCTTTTTGTAGATGTTGTACGCTTAGTCCGCTTCTTTCAGGGACTGAGTCAGATCGACAATCGCCTTCTTACCGTCACCAAACAACATCAGGGCGTTATCTTTGGCAAACAGAGGATTGGGCAGACCGGCGAAGCCTGGGCTCAGGGAGCGCTTAACGACCACCACGGTACGCGCCTTATCGACGTTTAGGATAGGCATGCCGTAGATAGGGCTGCCCTTGTCCTCACGGGCCATAGGGTTGGTCACGTCGTTGGCACCAATGACGATGGCCACATCTGTCTGCTCGAACTGAGGGTTGATCTCATCCATCTCGATCAGCTGCTCGTAGGGTACCTCGGCCTCGGCCAGCAGTACGTTCATGTGGCCTGGCATGCGGCCAGCAACAGGGTGAATGGCGTAGAGCACCTGGGCGCCGCGCGCCTCCAGTATCGAGGCCAGCTCACGCACCGCATGTTGCGCCTGCGCCATCGCCAGACCGTAACCCGGGACAATCACCACGCGCTCGGCGGTTTCCAGTAGCATGGCGACCTCTTCTGGTGAAGAGGAGGTTACCTTGCCGGCGTATACCTCGTCGGCATCCACAGTCTCACCGCCTTCGGCCATGACACCAAAGAGCACGTTGAACAGCGAGCGGTTCATCGCCTTACACATGATCTGGGTTAGGATGATGCCCGAGGCGCCGACCAGTGAACCCGAGACGATCAGTACCGTATTGCCCGTGATGAAACCTGTGGTCGCCGCCGCGATCCCCGAATAGGAGTTCAGCAGGGCGATAACCACTGGCATATCGGCGCCGCCAATAGGCACCACCAGGAAGAGACCCAGTAATAGCGATACGGCTACCAGGGCGTAGATGAAGGTCGGATTGCTCGGCGTGGTGACCACGGCAACCGTCAGTATCAGGGCCGCGATCAACAGGCTGGCGTTGATGAACTTGTTACCCGGTACCCGGATAGGGTTACCCGAGATAAGCTCCTGTAGCTTAGCAAACGCCACGAAGGAGCCCGACAGGGTCACAGAGCCGATAAGCACGGTCAGGCCGATAGAGATCAGCGCGACCACATGGGTCGCCGAATCGGGATCCAGGAAGCTCGCTAGGGCGATAAACAGCGAGGCGCCGCCACCGAAACCGTTGAGCAGGGCCACCATCTGCGGCATGGCGGTCACCTGGATCTTGGTGGCCATCACGGCGCCTATGGCACCACCCAGCAAGATACCGGCAATGATCCACTCATAGCTTAAGATGCTCTTGTCCAGCAGGGTTACCACCACGGCGATGAACATGCCCAGGGCCGATAACTGGTTACCGCGCACCGCGGTGCGGGGCTTGGTCAGCCCCTTGATCCCTAAAATAAACAGACTCGCAGCCACAAGGTAGGCGAGATAGATAATCGTCATACTCATGTTGGCTTATTTCCTCTTAAACATGGCAAGCATACGGTTGGTGACCATGTAGCCACCCACAACGTTAATGGTGGCCAGTACCACGGCGATGAAGCCCAGTACATTGACCCAGAGTCCCGCACCTGAACCGGCCGCAAGTAGGGCGCCGACCAGAGAGATCCCCGAGATGGCGTTTGAGCCCGACATCAGGGGAGTATGCAGGGTAGGCGGCACCTTAGTGATCAGCTCAACCCCAAGGAATACTGCCACCACAAACAGGGTCAGTAGTAATAAGATCTCCATTATTGAGCCTCCTCTGTTGCCGCAAGTAACGGCAGTGATAACAGGTCGCGTAATCTGGCGTTAACCACCTCACCCTGATGGGTGACGACTGTGTCGCGCACAATCTCGTCGTCGAAGTCCAGCTGTAACTGGCCCTCATCGTCGACGATTAGCTTGAGCAGGTTTTCTATGTTGGTGCCATACATCTGGCTGGCGTGGGTCGCCGCGCTGCCAGGCACATTTGATGGCCCGAGTATGGTGACGCCGTTATGGACAACGGTCTGGTCCAGCTCTGTCAGCTCGCAGTTACCGCCGGTTTCGGCGGCGAGATCTACGATAACCGTGCCCGGCTTCATGGCATCCACCATCTCCTTGGTGATCAGTACGGGCGCCTTGCGGCCCGGGATGGCTGCTGTGGTGATGACGATATCCTGCTGCGCCAGCACATTGGCCATCGCCTGCTGCTGACGCTTGATAAAGTCGTCGCTCTGCTCGGCGGCGTAGCCCCCCTTGGTCTCGGTATTTTCGGTTTCAAGATCCAGCTCGACCGGCTTGGCGCCCACGGAGAGGATCTGCTCCCTAGCGGCGGGGCGAATATCATAGGCTTCCACCACGGCGCCCAGACGCTTGGCCGTAGCACAGGCCTGCAGACCGGCGACGCCGACACCCATGATGAAGGCGCGGGCCGGCTTGAGGGTGCCTGCGGCCGTCATCATCATAGGGAACATGCGCGGCGCCTCGTGGGCCGCCAGCAGCACGGCCTTATAGCCTGCGATGGTGGCCATTGAGGAGAGGATATCCATGCTCTGGGCACGGGTGATCCTGGGGACCAATTCCAGTGCCAGGGCGCTGGTGCCGGTTTCGGCCAGGCTAGCGGCATTTTCCGGTTGCGCCAGGGGATCCATCATGCCGATAAACAGCTGATGGGGTTTGGCCTTGGCCTTTATCTCCTCAAACTGCTCACCCTTAAGGTTGACCAGGGTGATGATATCGGCGCCGAGCACCTCGTCTCTGTCGGCAATGACGGCTCCCGCCTCTTGATAGGCTTGATCGCTAAAGCCTGCAGCGACACCCGCTCCGCTCTCCACGATAATTTGGAGGTTTTTTTTGATTAACCGAGTCACATTGGCCGGGATCAACGCGACGCGTTTTTCTTCGGCATGGCTCTCTTTAGGTAGACCTAGTTTCACTGAGAAACCTCTTAGTTGGGGACAGACGTCGTTATGAATTATTGGGTGGCTATTGTGGCGAGTCTGGACTTAGACACAAGCGCGAATTTTTCATAATCAGCACTCGTGCACTGGTCGGAGCAAAAAGTTTGCGCCAGTCCACAAAATTTCATTTCAAATTCTGTGGTTAAGGGCACAGCTTAAGCAAATATCGCTCACCACTCTCACTTTTGTAGCTCAAATTATGACCTTTGCATATTCCAAAAATGAATTAAAAATTAGATTTTATTCTTTTTTGCTTTTCTATTAAGCCACTAAGCTAGGCTAATTACACTGTTATAGGGCCGTCTTCCATGCTGTTAAAAGAGCTTTCATCACTGGCTTCTCCTCTGTCTGCGACACAGGTGGATAAGCTTAAGCAACTCACCTCTGAACTCAATGCCGTGCAACTCGCCTGGGTAGGCGGCTACCTGGCGGCTACGGCCGAACTGAGCGGCGTGGCCGGCGAGGTGCAGCAAGCGCCCCAGCAGACCATCACCATTCTCTACGGCAGCCAGACCGGCAACGGCCGTGGCATCGCCAATGAGCTGGCCGAGAAGGCGCAGGCTCAGGGCTACAGCGTCAATCTGGTCTCTATGGCCGACTACAAGACGCGTCAGCTGAAGCAGGAGACACTGCTGTTGGCCGTGGTGAGCACTCATGGTGAAGGTGAGGCGCCGGACGATGCCATCGAGCTACACAAGTTCCTGGCCTCTAAGCGCGCACCTAAGCTAGATACCCTTAACTATGCCGTACTGGCGCTGGGAGATTCCAGCTATGAGTTCTTCTGCCAGACGGGTAAAGATTTCGATCAACGCCTGAGTGCACTGGGTGCCAAGGCTATCGTGCCACTCACCGAGTGTGACGTGGATTACGAGTCGGCGGCGACTCAGTGGCAAGAGGCTGTGCTGGGCGCGGTCAAGCCATTGGTGGACACTGGCGCGAGCGTGGTCTCTATCGGCAGCGCAAGCACCACGACGACGGGTTCGAGCTTTACTAAACAGAAGCCCTACAGCGCCGAGCTCTTGGCGAGTCAGAAGCTGACCGGACGCGACTCGGATCGCGACGTGCGCCATGTGGAGATAGATCTCGGCGAGTCTGGCCTGAACTATCAGGTCGGTGATGCCCTGGGCGTCTGGTTCAGTAATAGCGATGCCTTAGTCACTGAGATCCTTGAGGGCCTCAAGTTAGACGGCGAGGCAGAGGTCACTCTAGGGGATGCGAGCCTGACCCTAAGCCAGGCGCTTAAAGAGAAGCGTGAGCTGACCCAGCTCTATCCTGGTCTGGTACAAAACTGGGCGCAGCTAAGCGGCAATAGTGAGCTGCAGGCGATCAGCGAAGACAGGGAGCAGACCCGTCAATTTATTCTCAAGCATCAGCTGGCCGACTTGGTGGCCAAGTATCCTGTGGACATCAGCGCCTTCCAGCTGGTGGAGCTGCTGCGTCCAATCACCCCAAGACTCTACTCGATCGCCTCGAGCCAGTCTGAGGTGGCGAGCGAGGTACACCTGACCGTGGCGCTGGTGGAAGACGAGCGCGAGTCGGGTACCCGCTTTGGCGGCGCGTCACACTTCCTGGCAAACGCTCAGGAAGGTGCCGAGGTCAAGGTTTATGTGGAGCCGAACAATCACTTCCGCCTGCCGGAAAATCCGGATACGCCTGTGGTCATGATTGGCCCAGGTACAGGTGTGGCACCGTTCCGCGCCTTCATGCAAGAGCGCGCGGCCCAGGGCGCTCAGGGCGACAGCTGGCTCTTCTTCGGCAATCCGCACTTCGAGCAGGATTTCCTCTATCAGACCGAGTGGCAGCAGTACCTTAAAGACGGCACCCTGACGCGCCTGGATTCGGCCTTCTCGAGAGATCAGGCTCATAAGATCTATGTGCAGCACCGTATCCTGGAGCGCGGCGAGGCGCTATGGCTGTGGATCGAGCGCGGTGCGCATCTCTATATCTGCGGCGATGCCGAGCGCATGGCCAAAGATGTGCATCAGGCATTGATCGAGGTGATCAAGCAGCATGGTGGCAAGAGCGAGGAGCAGGCTGAGGCCCTGCTGGAAAGCCTGCGCAGCGACAAGCGTTACCAGAAAGACGTTTATTAATTGAGACAGGGCGCCAGTCGCCGACAGATTAACTTGCATGGGCAGAGCCGGTGCAAAAGAGACAATAGGGCAGCAGCCATGAGCGACCAGAAATTATCAGTAAACGAGTACCTAAAGACCGACAGTAACTATCTGCGCGGCACTATCGAAGAGGGGTTAGACACCTCGCTGACCGGTGCCTTCAACGACGCGGATCAGCAGTTGATCAAGTTCCATGGTTTCTACCAGCAGGACGACCGCGATCTGCGCAACGAGCGTAAGGAACAGAAGCTAGAGCCCCTATACAGCTTCATGTTGCGTGCCCGTGTCGCCGGTGGCGTCTGTACCCCCAAGCAGTGGCTGGGGGTAGATAAGATTGCCTCGACCCTGACCAGCTCTAACAGCATTCGTCTGACGACCCGCCAGACCTTTCAGTATCACGGCATCCCTAAGCGTAACCTCAAGACGCTGATCCAGGATCTGGACAGAGAGGCGCTGGACTCCATCGCCGCCTGTGGCGACGTGAACCGTAATGTAATGTGTAACCCTAACCCGGTAGAATCCAAGCTGCATCAGCAGGCCTACTACTGGGCCAAGAAGCTGTCGGATAACTACCTGCCACGTACCAAGGCCTACGCCGAGATCTGGCTGGGCGATGACAAGGTGGCGGTGAGCGAGAGCGAAGAGGTGGAGCCAGTCTATGGCAAGACCTATCTGCCACGTAAATTTAAGATGGCCGTGGCCGTACCGCCCGATAACGACGTGGATGTCTACACCAACGACCTTGGCTTCATCGCCGTGGCCGAAGATGGTGAGCTGGTGGGCTTTAACATGGTGGCCGGTGGTGGCATGGGCTCGACCCATGGCGAGGTCGCGACCTTCCCGCGTTTGGGCGACGACTTTGGCTTCATCAAGGCCGAAGACTGCCTCAAGTTTGCCGAGGCCGTGCTCAAGGTGCAGCGCGATTGGGGTAACCGCTCAGATCGTAAGCAGTCGCGCCTTAAGTACACCATAGTCAAGCATGGTTTTGAGGCCTTCAAGGCAGAAGTGGAACAGCGCGCCGGAGTAAAATTTGAACCTAAGCGTGAGGTGGTGATCGGCGATCGCGGCGATCGTTACGGCTGGATCAAGGGGGTGGATAATAACTGGCATCTGACCCTGTTTATCGAGGGGGGCCGTATCAAGGATCTGCCGGGACAACCGCTGCAGACCGGCCTGCGTGAAATAGCCCTGGTACACAAGGGTGATTTTCGCATGACCGCCAACCAGAACATCATCATCGCCGGTGTGGCCGAAGAGGATAAGGCGCAGATCGAGGCTATCGCCCGCAGTCATGGCCTGATGGGCAAGTTGATAAGCCCGACTCGTGGCCACTCCATTGCCTGTGTGGCGCTGCCGACCTGCGCCCTGGCGATGGCCGAGGCCGAGCGTTACTTCCCGGACTTCATGACCAAGGTGGAGGCGCTGCAGGAGAAGCACGGCTTCCTAGAGCAGCCGATAGTGATCCGCATGACGGGCTGTCCTAACGGCTGTGCGCGCCCCTTCGCCGCCGAAATTGGCCTGGTGGGTAAGGCGCCTGGTCGCTACAACCTCTACCTGGGAGCGAGTTTCGAGGGGACACGCCTGAACAAACTTTATCGCGAGAACATTCAGGAAGCCGAGATTCTGGCGGCGCTGGATGAACTGTTTGCCCGCTACGTCAAAGAGCGTGAAGCTGGCGAAACCTTTGGTAACTTCACCGTGCGTGTCGGCGTGGTGAAGGCGGTTATCGATGCCGCTAAGGATTTCCATGGATAATTCAGTGATCTCTGCCCAGGCGCTAAAGGCTCTATTGAGCGCGCCAAAGGTTGAGCAAGATGCAGAGCTGGCCCGAGTCAACGCCTTCCTGGCGGGACTCACGCCCGCCGAGCGGGTGATCTGGGGCCTGGCTTACCTGCCGGGCACCCATGCGCTGTCATCGAGCTTCGGTATTCAGGGCGCCGTGATGCTGCATCTGGTCACCCAGGTACAGCAGGATATTCCGGTGATCCTCACGGACACTGGCTATCTGTTTCCCGAGACCTATCAGTTTATCGATGAGCTGACCGAGCGACTCAAGCTCAATCTTAAGGTGTACCGCGCGCCCATGACCAGCGCCTGGCAGGAGGCCCGTTTCGGTCGCCTGTGGGAGCAGGGGCTGGATGGTCTGGAGCAATACAATCGTCTCAACAAGGTGGTCCCGATGCAGACGGCGCTCAAGGAGCTAGAGGTAGGGACCTGGTTCGCGGGCCTGCGCCGCGCCCAGTCCAGTACTCGCGAGGAGCTGCCGATTCTGGCGATCCATGGCGATCGCTACAAGCTGCTGCCTATTCTGGAGTGGAGCAACAAGGATGTGCACGAGTATCTCACTAAGCACGACCTGCCTTATCATCCGCTATGGGAGCAGGGCTATGTGTCGGTGGGGGATACCCATTCCAGCCGCCCATTGGAGCTGGGGATGACCGAAGAGGAGACCCGCTTCAACGGCCTCAAGCGTGAGTGTGGCCTGCACTACGAGATCTAAGGATTGGTGAAACAGGAGGCTTTATGAGATATAAAGCCTCTAGCGCGCTGATTCATTAGTACTTTCTTCTGATTTGTGTGCTTTTTTACACTTCTTTTGCACACAGTTATGCACAGGTCAGAAATTTGAACTATAGTGGTAAGTTCCCGTAGATGGTTTTGGATTGTTGTCTGTATCGGAGCCGATTTGGATCCAGTCGCTTTTCTTCCTCTTTTAAGTGACGGGCAGAGCCGCCGACAAGGTCGAAACCCAACTCGCTTGGCGAGAGCTAGATGTTTGATTGGTCTGCTGGCGCATGCTAATTAATAGCCATAGGCCCTGGATAGTCCGCTGCGGCTATCCAGGGATCCCCCCGATAATCTTATTTCCCTTTTTATTCATCCATATAGTAATATCGACGCCATTCTTTTCTTACGTGCTGCCAGCTTGGGATAGGCCCGACTGCCCGCGCGATTTAACAGGGAGTTTATTGAATGAAGAAGGCATTAGTGGCGGTGGCAATCCTTGCCATAGGCGCAGGGGGCTACTGGGCGATGCAGCAGGCGCCTAAGTCCGTAGATAATCAGGTATTGGCCTATGTGCCAGCCGATACACCGCTGTTTTCCGCACAGATTGAGCCTTTTCCCATAAAGGATTATATCGACGCGCTTCCCGAGGCGCAGAAGCAATACCCTGCAGAGATGAAGACACTGCTGTCTGAGGACGAGGATCCCAGGGCCCAGTTTATCTTCCGTGTATTGGAGCGCTACTTCGATGCGTCCCAGGATGGGCAGCAGCTAGTCGATACCTTTGGCCTGCCCGACAAGATAACCAGTTATTTCTATACCCTGGGTGTGTTGCCGGTGATCAAGCTGGATATCGCCAATCCTCAACACTTCTGGGCGGTACTGGATAAAGCCGAGGCCGATAGCGGCCTGACGCACACGGCCAAGCAGCTGGGTGAGGTGAAGTATCGTGCCTATCGTCTTACCGACGAAGGGGAAAGCGAGCGTGTCGATCTGATCGTTGCCATCGACAAGGGCATGCTGACTCTGACCCTGGAAACCAGTTTCTTCGAGCCTGAGCTGCTTGAAACCGCGCTAGGCATCAAACCCGTTCAGGACTCACTCGCCAAGGCGGGCACGGTCGATGAGATCATCAAGAAGCACGGTTTTAGCCAGGCGGGTGTTAGCTATCTCAACCATCAAGAGTTAGTTAAGGCGATCACTACCCTGGACGGTAACCAGATGGCGCGCCAGCTGACCCAGATCTTTAAGCTTATCCATGACGATCCCTTTGTCGAGCTGCGCACCCAGAGCTGTCAGAGTGAGCTTGCCGGCATCGCTGCCAACTGGCCCCGCACAGTGATCGGTTATACGGCTCTCGAGGTGCACAACAAGCAGGCCAAGATAGGCTTTAGCACTGTTATCGAGAGCAATAATCAGGTGATTCTCGGGGCCCTGAGCCAGATGCGCGGCTTTATTCCGGCCCATACCAAGACGATCGATACGGGTGTGTTTTCTATGGCGCTGGGTATAGATGTGAATCAGTTTGTGCCTAGCATCTCTAAGATCTGGGATGATCTGCTCACCCCAAGCTATCAGTGCGAGCCGCTGGCGCAGCTACAGGGGGAGATGGAAGGTCAAAGCCCGGCCATGCTGGGTATGTTTACCGGTATAGCTAACGGTGTGAAAGGGGTTTCCTTCTCGCTGCTCGATTATGCCCTGGAGCAAGGTACCCAGCAGGTTTCTCTTAAGGAGCTCGATGCCATAGCGACCCTGTCGGCTGACGATCCGGCCACCCTGTTTAACATGGTGAAGCCTTTCGCACCTGAGCTGGCCAATGTCAGCCTGCCTAGCGACGGCAGCGCTGTCGATCTCGGCGCCGCGCTGCACCTGCCGCCATCCCTCGGGGTGAGGGCGGAGATGGCACTGAAGGGACAGCACCTCACCATATACACAGGCGAGAAGAGCAAGGCGATCGCCGATGCACTCGCGGGCGAAGCGCCGAGCGCTAACGGTCTTGTCTCCATGACGGCGGATTATGCCAAGCTATTTACCCCAGCCATGAACCTGATGGCCATGAGCGGCGAGCCTATTCCTGAGGAGTTAGAGGCGCTAAAAGATTATCGCACTCAGCTTAAGGTGGAGATGGATATCAATGCCAAGGGTATCGTCTTCGACAGCCTGGTACAGACCCAAAACGACTAGGAATCTGTTGTAAATTCATAAAAAAAGCCCCGAGGCCTGAGCGCACGGGGCTTTTTTATCGCTTACTTTTAACTTACTCGGCCTTGGCGATACCTAAGGCAGCTAGGTTGGCGGCAATATCTTCGGCGGCCGTCTTAGGATGAATGTCCTCATCGATTTTCAATATGGTGCCATCCTCGCCTATGTAGAAGGTCACCCGGCTGGCGACCCGCACCAGGTTGAGTACGTCATAGGCCTTGGCGGTCTCCTTGCTGGGATCGCTGAGCATAGGGAAATCGGCTTTCTGCTCCTTGGCAAATTTCTGGTTGTCTTCCAGATCATCGACGCTGGCCATCATGTAGACGGCCTTGAATTGGCGGATGAGATCCCCTTTCTCTACCAGTGACTTGCACTCCAAGGTGCAGCCTCGGGTGTTGGCCATGGGATACCAGGCTAAGACCAGCGTCTGTTTGCCCAGATAATCACTGAGCTGATAATAGTGGCCATCGGTAGCCTGAAGCCTGAAATCTGGGGCCTTGTCGCCCACCTTGAGATCGGTGGCATTGGCCTGCGCGGCAATGATCAGGCTCAGGCCGAGCAGGAGTCTGGTAACTAACTTATTCATGAGTGTTCCTTTCTGCGTTGCTAGGGTTATTTATAGGTTGTGTTTGCCCGCTCGCGCCGGGCGCAAACAGGCTGATAAGGTTTTCCCAGTAGACGACCTCATCCAGCGGCTGCTCGATATCGGGCTGGGTCGGCACGCCCGACAGGGCTTTTCCCGTGGCGTCATATATCTGGGTGGCGTTGAAACTTATCTTAAAGCCACTGTTTGGCAGGGTGAGCTGTTGCTGTCTGCCATATTCCCCCCGCGTCGCCTCACCCACCACTAAGGTGTCTGGCCAGGTCTTGGCGAAGTGGGCTACCCACTGGCACTGCTGACGACAATCTGGGCCAATCAGCAGCATCAACTTACCCCGTTTAGGGCGGGGAAGATACGACCAGGGTAGGCTGGCCAGGTGCCAAAACTTGGCCTGCCAGGGGCTAAAACCGGGTTCCTCTTCGGGCAGGTGTGGCCGGAGCAACTCCAGCTGTAACTGCTCCGCCTGACTCAGGCTAGCGGGCGGCAGGAAGCCTAGGGGCTTGAGGTAGTCGCTGCGCAGGTTAGGCCCCTTCTTGTAGCGTGCCACCGCCTGCAGGGAGTCTGGCCAGCCCGCCAGTAGCGGCGGTCTGATGTCCGGGCTGAATGTCTGGGCCAGCAGCCTGAGCAGCTCATCGCCCGCGCCATGAGCCTGGCGCAGATCCAATATGGTGACAGGGCTGGTCAGCGAGCGTTTGAGGCGTCGACCCAGGGGGCTGTCAGCGGAGAAGCCTGACAGGTCGTAGAGGCCGAAAACTCCCTGGAGATCGACACTTGCCTGGCCGCTCGATTCACTGTTGCTCAGGGTCTGGGGAGGCTTGCTGGTCAGCGTCAGGCTGAGCTGGCGGCCGTTGCCCTGTTCATCGCTGAGGGTGAGGCGGCACTGCTTTCTAGCGACTAGGCCTATCTCGCGTCTGAGCATGGCGATCATCGAAAGGTATCTCGCCTGTTCACTGGCGGTATCGGCCAGGCTGGGGGGGAGAAAGTGTCTGGCGGCGTCTATCCATAGCGCGATGGGCAGGCCATCGATATGGGTGATAATGGGCGCCTCACTGTCCAGCGGGCGATTGTCCTGGGTCAGCGCCAGCCATTTATCGTCTAACTTGCGCAGCTTGATCGGCAGATAGGCCTGGGCGGTGACACCCTCGAGCCGGGCGCTGGGATCGTCTATGGCCGTCAGTACCTTAAGCAGTTGCTGGGCAAATAGCTGACGCTCACCGCCCAGGGGCAGCTGGCCCCGGGCCTTGTTGATCTGGGTATCCAGGTTCACTAAGTGCTGGGGGGAGGTGGCCGCGCTGGCGGAGTATTGGCTGAGATGTTGTTGCAGGTAGTTAAGATCAGACTGCATCTCCCGCGCCGAGAGCTGCGGCTTGGGCGGCTCCTCGCGCAGGGCGATCACCGTCAGCTGGATGCAGCTCAGCAACATGATGAGGCCGAAGCCATTGATGATGCTCTGGTGTCCGAATTTCATTCTACTTCCTAATGCGAGCGGCGAGCATAGCGCGCCGCCTATGGTTAGAGAATGTCGTTGATCGCGAAACCTATGCCGATCCGTTGGGTATGGGCGTTGTAGTCGATGAGACTCTCGCCATAGCCGTTAAAATACTGCGTGTAGAGACGCAGATTGCCAATGATGGGATAGCTCCAGGTAAATTCCACCGCGCCGCGATTCGGACTCTCCAGGTTGTTGCGCAGCATCAGCGAGAATCTATGTTTATCAACCCCATAGACCCCCATGAGCTCGAAGTTGCCCATGTAATCCAAGATGTCCGGATTATCATCCCCTCTGGGTGAGTCGGGCGTCTCTTTTTCATCTTCCGGTATGCGCCACCACACCTTGCCCGCGAGGGCAAAGGGGCCGCTATCGAACACCATGGTGCCATAGATACGGTTCCAGCTACGGGAGAGATCACCTGACTTGCCGTTGGATTGGTGCACGGCGCCCACCCCCCAGAAGGAGTTGGTCAGCGGACCTATCTGCCAGTCGTTGTTGAACAGCATGAAGATCTCAGGTTCATGGTTGGTTTCGCGAAACGGCGAAGAGATATCCTTGTTGTACACCTGCCAGTAAGACTGGTTGGTGTAGGCGAAAAACAGGTGGCCGTTGTCGCCGAAGACGTTATACATCAGGGGAAACTTAAAGCTTATCTGGAACTTGGCTTCCAGATTATCGATTTCCGAATTGTGCTCGTCTAGCTTGTCGGCAAAGGGCGCCATATTTGGAGAGCTGTTGTAGGTCACGGGCAGAATATAGTTGACCTTGTGAGGCGTGATCACGAAGGGCCTCTCAGAGGTGGCCAGCTCATCCTCGACGCGCTGGTCGAGCAGCGAACCATCCGCTTTGGTTTTCTCCTCTGCCGTGGGCTCGGCGCCGAGGCAGGTCACAGGCAGTGAGCATAGGCCGAATAGGGTAAGCCATTTAAGGTATTGGGTGGTTTGCATCCTTGTTTCCTCTCGTGTCGCAAGCTTAGCGCGTCGTCTCCAAATCTAGCCTATGTTTTAACATTTGAGTCCGCCGCGTGCACCTATTTTAATTCTGTCTATTTGATTTGCTTAATTAAAAAACGGGTCAACCTTGTTAATAACCAAAAGGAATAAAACCTAATTAATTTCTATTTTTTAAGGAATAAGAATGACGCTATATTAGCCTCATCACTATTGTATGAGATGCGGATATGGAACTAATTACTCTACCCGGGCAGCAGGCACAGGGCAAAGTCTGGCTTGTGGGCGCAGGCCCAGGCGACATTGAGCTGTTAACGCTCAAGGCCTACCGCATCTTAAAGAAGGCCGACGTGGTCTTGTTCGATGCCTTGGTGAGTGAGGAGATCTTGGCGCTTGCGCCCAAGGACGCCGAGCTGATCGCCGTGGGTAAGCGCGCCGGTAAACACAGCGCCGCCCAGGAGGAGATCAACCAGCTGTTGGTGACCAAGGCCTATACCCGCAAGAATGTGGTGCGCCTCAAGGGGGGCGACCCCTTCATCTTCGGCCGTGGCGGCGAAGAGCTGGAGACGCTCGTTGAGGCGGGGGTTGAGTTCGAGGTGGTGCCAGGCATCACGGCGGCCAGCGGCACCTCTGCCTACGCAGGTATTCCCCTGACCCACAGGGATCATGCCCAGGGGGTCACCTTCATCACGGGGCACTGCAAGCTTGAGAGCTGCCCCATGGACTGGCAGGCCTATGCCAACAGCGCCAATACCCTGGTGGTGTATATGGGGATCCTCAACGCCGCCAGCATCCAAGATGGGCTGATCTCGGCCGGGCGCTCGCCCAACACGCCGGTGGCAATCGTCTCTAAGGCGACCACGGCGGCGCAGCAGCGTTTCATCGGTACCTTAGGAGAGCTGGCCGAACTGGCGGCGGACCCGGCGCTGGAGATGCCCGCCCTGATGATTATTGGTGAAGTGGTTGGCCTGGCCGATAGCCTGCACTGGTTCAATCCGGAAACCAGCCCTAAGACCCTGGATGCGACAGTAAAGCAGTCGCTGGGTCAGTAATCTACTTTTCAGTAATCAGCTTTTCAGTATTCTACTTTAAAGTCTTTCTTGAATAGTGCCTGCAGCGCGCGGGCGTACTCTTCATCAGCCTTGGGGCGCACCAGCTGCGCCAACTCGTCGCCGGTCGGCGTCAGTCGATAATAGCTAAACACCAGATGGCCGTGCTTAGGCGTCAGCGTCATCCGCTTGCCCGATAGGGTAAAGCTGATGGGATTCTTGGCGTTGAGCTGGCCCGTCTCAAACTCGCTCCTGTGTAATAGGCCCGCATCCACCAGGGTGAGTACAGAGGAGTAGGGCAGACCAAATTGCGACAGGGCGATCTGGGTGGTATCCGTCTTGCGAAACAGCTGACCTATGCCGCCGGCGTGGCGAAAGCCGATCACCAGCTTGAGCTTAGATTCGTTGTTGAAGGTCACCGCCATGCCCAGCGCCTTCTCGAACATCTGCGCCTCTTTGTGGGTCAACTGCTTAAGTGTGGCCAGACTCCTGAGGCTAAAGCTGCCGGGACTGGTGATCTCATTGGCCAGAATGCGTCCCCACAGCGCCTGCATGTTGCGGTTGTGGATCTGTTCTGCCAGCTGAAAGAACTGGTGGATCCAATCGGGGTCGAGATCCGCCCCGGTGACGTCCGACGGCGTGTGGGAGAGGGCGATGGCGTAGACGTTTTCCAGGTTGGCCTGATACTGGCTGGCGAGCTTGCGCAGGCGATGGTCGGAGCGCTCGGCCACAGAGGCCTGGGAGGGGCGATAATCCTCGTCGCTGCCCAGGCCGATCAGGTGGCCGAGTTGCAGGGCCTTGCGGCGGGCAGATACGTCGGGTTGGTTCGACCCTGAATTGGATAGCTTAACGATCTCGGCCATAATCTTTTCTTGTGAATAATCTTATCTTAGGTTGCCCTATTGTCAGATTCTATCTGAATTTCGCCCAAGGCCCTAGCCCCAACCCCTAGCTTCAGGCGTTGGCCGGCCAGTTAACGTGCTTATCCTGGGCCGGATGGCGCGGAATATTAAGGGCCAGCATCAGGGAGCAGAGGGCGAAGCCTGCCCCGATAAAGAACACCCACTTGTTGGAGTAGAGCCAGAGCATCCCCAGCAGCGCCGGGATCACCACGGCTGCGATATGATTGATGGTGAAGCTGACCGACATGGTGGCGGCGATATCCTTGGGCTCGGCGATCTTCTGGAAATAGGTCTTGATGGCGATGGCCATGGCAAACAGTAGATGATCCAGCACATAGAGCACGGCGGCCATCTCCGCCTGCTGCACGAAGGCGTAGCTGGTGAAGATTACTATCAGGCCCACATACTCTATCATCAGGGCGTTGCGCTCGCCGATGCGGCCGATAAAGCGGCCTATGGCGGGGGCGAACAACAGGTTGACCACATAGTTGATCAGAAACAGGGCGGTGATCTGACTGACGCTATAGCCAAACTTCTCCACCATCATGAAGCCGGCAAACACCATGAAGATCTGCCGCCGCGCGCCGGAGAAGAAGGTGAGCAGATAGTAGAGCCAGTAGCGTCGTCTGAGGATCACCTTCTTGTGTTGCACCTCGCCTTGGGGAAACTGGGGGAAGTAGAGGGTCAGGGCGAGCACCATCAACAGCCCGAGTCCGCCTATGATGGCGTACATCCATTGATAATCCAGCTGCAGATAGGTCATCACAATCCAGATGCTGCCGTAGCCGGTGAGGGCGGCGGCCGAGCGCCAGGCCAGCGCCTTGCCTAAGAATCCCGCGGTCTCACTCTTGTCGACCCATTGCAGGGTGAGAGACTGATTGATGGTCTCGTAGTAGTGAAAGCCCACCGACATGAGTATGGTGGTCAGGTAGAGGCCCAGCACCTGAGGGAAGAAGCCTGTGATGCCGACCCCTATGGTCAGCAGGGCGAGGGAGACTAGGGCGAAGGTCTGTTCCCTGAGCAGCAGCAAAATGAAGATGGCGGTAAAGGCCAGAAATCCAGGCACCTCCCGCAAGCTCTGTAATATGCCTATTTCGGCGCCGGTAAAGCTGGCTCGCTCGATCACGAAGTTGTTCAGCAGCACCTGCCACACAGAAAATACCAAGGACATCACGAAGGTCATGAGTAGTAAGAGGGTCTGCGGGTTCTTCTTTAACATTCCATTGAATTCCTGTCTCTGTGGGGAAACTAGTCTACCCCATCGCCTGGATGCTACAAACTGGTTTCAATTTTTGTTTCCCTAGCACGCTTTGTCATCGATTTGTTATTAACAAATGTAAATTGTAATGCAAATAATTCTCATTTGAAATATTGTGCCCGCAATTTAATGGGGGATGTTGATTAATCAACATGGAGAGAAGATGACACTGAAACTGACCACCTTAGGGATGGCTATCGCCAGCTTGCTGGCGGGCAATGCCTATGCCGACACTCAAACGAATAGCACGGCCAACACCACTAGCCTAGCCGAGTCTATCGCCAGGCAGGAGCAGGCGCTTAATCAGCTAAAACAGGAGCTGATTAAGCTCAAGGCGCAGCAGGCCGAGAAGCAGTACGACCAGCATACTTTGACCCAGGCGGTGCAGCAGCAGGTGAGCCAGGAGGCCGAAAACAGCCCTTGGCGCCGCTTCAAGTTTGAGTCCTATGGCAGCATGAACTACACCAGCGACGAGTATTTCGACAACGTACAGGACACCACGCCCGAGCGTCGCGGCCGTCTGGATCTGGAGCGGATCGTCACCGAATTTGGCTACCAGTTCAACGACGAGTGGGACATGGAGGTGGAGATCGAATATGAACATGGCGGCACTGGTAGCGCGCTGGAATATGACGGTTTCGACGAGTTCGGTGAGTTCGAGTCGGAGGTCGAAGCCGGCGGCGAGGTGATGATCGAGAAGGCCCAGCTCAGGTATCGCCCGAGTAAAGCCTTCGGCGTCAAGTTCGGTAACATACATCTGCCGGTAGGCCTCTCCAGCGTGCTGCATAAGCCTAACCAATATCTGACCGTGCTGCGTCACCGCAGCGAGGCGGCCATGTTGCCCGCCGTGTGGAACGAGACGGGCATCGGCATCTTCGGCGACCTGGGAGATTTCCACTATCAGGCTCAAGTAGTTAGCGGCCTCAACTCTGAGTATTTCCGCACCTACGACTGGATAGCATCGGGCCATCAGAAGCGTTTCGAGCACATCAACGCCGACGAGCTGGCCTATATGCTGCGTCTCGATTACGGCAGCTTCAAACTGCCAGGGCTGGTACTGGGCGCCGCCTATTACTATGGCAATACCAGCGGTAATCGCCACAAAAGCAACAAGCTGGCCGGTGATGGCAGCGTGAGCCTGCTGGCACTGTCCGGTGCCTATGTGGACGGTCCCTGGATACTGCGCGGACAGTATCTGCAGGGCACCCTGGATGATGCCGATGCGATCACTCAGGCCAACAAGACCACCCCAGGCCTCAAGCCGGGTAACTTTGCCCAGCTGGGCAGCAAGGCAGAATCCTTCTTCGTCGAGGCGGGGCTGGATCTCAACCACTTCTTCTCTGTGCCGCTGACTGTGTTTGCCAACCTGGATTACGCCAATCCGCTCAGTGAGGTGGAAACCGGTACGGCCACCAAGCGCTATGAGAACACCTGGACCAGCGTTGGCATCAACTATTCGCCGATCCCCGAGATAGTGATCAAGGCCGAGGGCGGCCTGCATCAGGTGGCGGTGGCCGCCATCCCGGATACCCATTTCTTTGCCCTGGGCGTGGGCTATCAATTCTCGCTCTAACGGCGGACAACTTTGATTCTTATGGAGAGACAGATGAAACAATTTAAATATGGCGCGATCGCATTGGCACTTATTTCGGCTCTGGCGGCCTGCGGTGGTTCGGGCAGCGACGAGGGCAAGGTAGTGGTGCCCGAGACAGGTTTTAGTTTCGATGCCGACGCACTGATCGTCAACCTGAGCGACGAGGTGATCGTCAAGGGTTACAGCACATTAGCGGATCGCGGTGAGGTTTTGTTACAGGCCACCCAGACCCTGGTTGCCACTCCTACCCAGGCAAATCTTGAGGCGGCGCAGTCGGCCTGGAAGGCGGCCCGTCAGCCCTGGGAGCAGGGCGAGTCGCACATCTTCGGCCCGGTGGATTCTCTGGGGATCGATCCGCACCTGGATAGCTGGCCGCTGAACACCACAGATCTTAAGACGGTCTTAATCAACAGCAGCGGCTTCGATGCCGAGACCATCAAGGGCTGGAACGATGACGTGCAGGGTTTCCACACCATGGAGTTTCTGCTCTTCGGTGACGGCATAGACGACAATGTCAAGCAGATCGACGAGTTGACCGCCAATGAGCGCGATTACCTCATGGGACTGGCTGAGGTGTTTCGCGACTACACCAAGCAGCTGGCCGATGCCTGGCTGGTCAGCCATGACGGCCAGGGTGGCAAGGCCTATGGCGAGTTGCTGAAATCGCCGGGCGTCGATGGCAACACCTTCTACAGCTCTCAGGTGGGCGTGTTAGAGGAGCTGATCAAGGGGATGATAGGTATCGTCGATGAGGTGGGTAACGGCAAGATCGCCGATCCCTTCGGTAGTTCTCTGGCCAATGCCGACACCTCTAAGGTGGAGTCGCAATATTCGTGGAACTCGCTGACCGACTTTAGCGACAACATCATAGGAGTGCGCAACGTCTATCAGGGTGAGTTCACCGGCGAGGCCGACAAGCAGGGGATCATCGATTTCGTGCGCGCCGCCGACGCCGAGCTGGCCAGCCGTGTCGCGGCAGAGATCGACAGTGCTATCTTGCAGATCCGCGCCATCGAGGGCACGGATAATATGCCTTTCCGTCAGGCGATAAAGGATGAGGCAGGCCGTGCGCGTGTCCAGAAGGCGGTCGACGCCCTGGCCACCCTACAGGCGAGCCTTGAAAACCAGGTGCTGCCGCTACTCAAAGAGTGGAAGGTATAGGGCCAGCATAAAAGAGAGCTAAGGCTCTCTTTTTATTGCCCGTATAACCCCATAAAAATCAAGGCTAATGGCAAGAGAGCGATTTAGCCCGACCCTAATAAAGTGTGAAAAGATGATGAATAGCTTAACGAAACCCTCCGCCCTGCTGGCGGCCTTTACCCTGGCTCAGACCCTGGCGCTAAGTGGCTGCGGTGGCTCGGGGGATGAGATAGAAGTGCCCACGCCCGAGAAAGTTTATCCCGACTATACCCAGGTGACGGCATTGGGCGGTGACACTACCACCTTCGATGCCTCGAGTTCGGGCCACGGTTACTCTACCCCGGCGGTAAACCTGAGTGAGGCCCAGCTCGCCCAGCATCTCAGTGGCGATCTGAACTTTGAGACCGCCTTTACCACTGCGCCCAACGAGGAGCATCCTGAGCTCGACGGCCTGGGACCAGTGTTCAACAACGCCGACTGTAACTCCTGCCATCAGCGCGACGGCCGTAACTCGACGCCGATAGTGCCTGCGGGGCAAGCGCGCATCAAACTGGGCTCCGAGGCGGGGATCTTCCTGCGTATCAGCAAGGCGCCGGATCAGTCCTGCCTGCAAGGTACACCTGAGAACAACTACTGCGCGCCCATCCCAGTGCCCAACTTCGGCACTCAGCTGTTTCACCGCGGGGTGCTTAAGGCCAGGGAAGACTGGCAGCAGAACCTGTTCGGCGGTCAGGCGGATGTCTACCTCTCCTATGAGCAGAAGAAGGTAACCTATCCTGACGGCACAGAGGTGACGCTGAAGAGACCGCTATTTACCGTGGAAAACCCCTTCGATGCACCGGGCGAGAGCCTCAACAGCAGCAATGTCACCTCTGAGCTTTTGCAGAGCGATGTGCTGATGGGCTGGCGCAATGGCATGCCTGTGTTTGGGCTTGGGCTGCTGGAGGCGATCCCCGAGGCGAGTATTATGGCGCTGGTGGATGAAAACGATGCCGATGGCGATGGCATCTCGGGGCGGGCAAACTATGTGTTCGACGCCGTCAAGGCCCGGCGCGGCGATAGTCATCCCGTCTCTCTGGGGCGTTTCGGCTGGAAGGCTAACACCCCCAGCGTACGGGTGCAGTCATTGGGCGCGCTGCGCGGTGACATAGGGATCACTAACCCTCTATTTCCCGAGGAGAGCATAGCGGGCACCAGCATGCATGACAGCTATCTTGCCCGCACCGGGTTTGTCGATACCGGCAGCGGCGTCGACGGTGAGCCGGAGGCGAGCGCCGAGTTCAGCGACGACGTGGTCTTCTACGCCGAGACCCTGGCGGTACCGGCCAGGCGGCAGGTGGATGATGTTAAGGTGAGGGAAGGGGCGCGCCTGTTCGAGCAGGTCAACTGCAGTGGCTGTCACCAGCCCAAGTTTGTCACCAAGAGCAGCGGCGAGATCGGCGGCCTGCCTATGATAGCGGCGCTGAAGGGGCAGACCATCTATCCCTTCAGCGACATGTTGCTCCATGACATGGGCGAAGGACTGAGCGACGGTCGCCCGGACTTTCTGGCCAGCGGCAGCGATTGGCGCACCCGGCCGTTATGGGGCATAGGCCTGACCCAGACGGTCAATCCCCAGGCGGGCTTCCTCCACGATGGCCGTGCGGCGAGTGTCGAGGAGGCGATCCTCTGGCACGGCGGCGAGGCCCAGGCGAGCACAGACAAGTTCATGGCCCTGACTCAGGCGGAGCGGGCACAACTGCTGGCGTTCGTCATGTCCCTATAAGGGAGTGTTTAGAGGATAAAAGCGCGGCCTAGGCTGCGCTTTTTTATGATGAAATGTATTCAGGGGGCAATTTGTGAAGTCGGTAAACTTAAGCCGGATTTTGCCCTTAGTCCTCGTGATCTGTTTCAATTAAATATTGCCCGATTTCCCCTATCATGATGCTATAGCAAGAGATAAGTCGACTTAGGGGCCTACGTGAGCAAAATATTAATCATCTATTCCAGTGTGCATGGGCAGACCCGTAAGCTGTGCGACTTCATGCAGCGCGAGCTCGAGGCGCTGGAACATAGCGTCACCTGTGCCAGCATAGATAACCCGCCCCCGCTCGAGGGCTTCGATAAGATAGTCCTCGGCGCTAGCATTCGCCACGGCAAGCATAACCCCAGGGTGTACGACTTCATTAGCCAGAACCTCGCACTGCTGCAGGAAAAGGCCAGCAGTTTCTTTTCGGTGAGCCTGGTGGCGCGCAAGCCAGCCAAGAACACCCCAGAGACAAACCCTTATATGCAGGCGTTTCTGGCCAAGTCGCCCTGGCAGCCTAAGCTGCTGGCGGTGTTTGGCGGCAATCTGGATTATCAGGGTTATAACGCCTTGGATCGCAATATCATACGCTTCATCATGTGGATCACTAAGGGGCCGACGGCGCCGGACACCAAGGTAGAGTATACCGATTGGGATAAGGTGAAAGACTATGCTCAGCAGGTCGCCGCGCTCTAGCGAGGCTTAGGAACAAGACAGATCATGGGGTTCATGGCGTGAGCCATCTCGAAGGGAGAGCAAGATGAAGACACTGACCAAGCTGCGCGAGGTGCTGGAGACCTATCAGCATCTGTTTGTCATCCTGTTGACCTTGTTTCTGGTGGGCACCAGCGGCTGGCTCATGATGGGGCGCACCCTGCGGGCCAACGCCTCGGTCTGGGATATCCTGCATGTCTACCTTGGGCTGCTTGCCGGGATCTTCTCGGTAACCATGTTGCTTATTAATATGATGCGTGGCCAGTGGCGGCAGTATTTTCCCTATCTGGTGGGCGACTTTACTCAGCTGAGTAACGATGTGTGTGGCCTGATGCGCGGTAAGTTACCCCAGGCCGGTGGCCGCGGTCTGTTTAGCGTGGTCGAAGGCATAGGTATGCTGCTGTTTGTGGCTGTGTCCTTGACCGGACTGATGTGGTTTCTCACTCAGGGCAGTAGTGAGGCGCTCAATTGGCGTAGTTATCATCACAGCCTGGCCCATGGTTTCATCGTCTTCATGGTGATCCACGCGCTGTTTGCTCTGTCGCACCTGCTGGACTTCATTCGCCGCTAGCATAGGCTAAGGTAAGGCTATTTCGCTAAGGCTTAACAGAGTAGCGTTAATGTGAATTTAAAATAAGAAAAGTGCGGCCATGGCCGCGCTTTTTCGTGGGCGTCATTTAGGCGTCTGGCTGGGGTGACTTGGCGTCTTCCGTCCGCGCTTTTGATGAGTCGAGGGGTACGGGCTCATGGTGCAGCAGGTTGAGTAGCAGACCACCTATGATGACGGCGATACTGATCGAGACCAGGCGCACCAACTGGGCATAGAGGGCATCAGACCCTATGTGAGTGATGATCTGATATACCAGCACCACGAAGTTGGTGAACAGCAGCTGATAGATAGAGAGGGGGCAAGATCGCCTGATGGCAAAGCAGGCCAGCTGTAGGCCGCAGAAGATCGCCATCCCCAGCACCACCCAGGTCGGCAGGCCGAAGGTGAAGGTCAGCATTACGGGGAAGGTGAAGAGAATACCTATGGCCGTGGTGATCAGTCGATTCTGCTTGAAGCTCTTGTGCTCCTTTGGATCTGCCAGTTTGATCATGCTGCCGATCGTGATGGCAATCAGCATGCTCTGAGAGCTGCCGATGCCGATCAAGGCCGCCAGCACTAAGGTCATGGCGGTGGTCTTAAATAATATGCTGCCCATATGGGTACTGCTGTCGTCTGCCTGGGTCTCATCGGGCAGTATGTCTTGCTCATCACCGGGAAACAGCAGGAAACTCAGATAGGTGAGGAGCAGTGCCAGCACCGCCGATTTCATCAACAACCAGGGCAGTACCTCGATCGGTGCTTGTAACTGCTTACTCATAATGGTCATGATGATCACCACGATCAACATCAGGGTCGAGAGCAGATCTTTGGCATCTTTGTGGCTGCGATAGAAACTCCAGAACAGCAAGGACCAGCAAAACAGCAGGTAGCCAGTGGGGGAGTCCAGCAAGAGCCCGCCGATAAACACCAGTCCCAGGCTGACAAACAAGACGATCAGCAGCAACTTAAGCATCATGCTCAGGGGCGGACGCGAGGGCATTAGGGTGAGAAAGATCACCATAAAGATGGGCGCCAGTATGGGCAGGGGCGTGGCTTGATGCCAGAGGTAAAACAGCAGCGCCAGCGGGCCAAATACCAGACGTATGATAGGGTTGGCTGGACTAAGAAACATAGGTCCAGATACTCACTATCTGCATCCAGATGCCAGCAAGAAACTCGCCTATGCTGCTCTGCTCTGTGTAGAAGGCCACAGTCGCCTGTGAGCCGTAGCGAATATTGCCGGGTGGCTTAGTGCCGGTGAAGACGATATTGACCGGATAGCGCTGAGCCTTGATGCCATTGCTGTCTGCTGTGAGAAAACCTGTATTCTGATCTATGTTGTTGCTGCCGCCTGTGCCCCAGCCTATGCTGTCTACCTTGCCTTCCAGTACCCTGCCCGGTAGGGCGTCGAGGACGATCTCGACCTTGTTGCCCACCTTAATG
The DNA here is from genome assembly GCF_023349185.1 of Shewanella aquimarina. Taxonomy (GTDB): domain Bacteria; phylum Pseudomonadota; class Gammaproteobacteria; order Enterobacterales; family Shewanellaceae; genus Shewanella; species Shewanella aquimarina. The sequence goes on from NZ_JAKIKY010000002.1 coordinate 195,109, forward strand.
TGTTCCAGCGAGTTTTCTCTGACCAGGGCCGAGATCCACACGCCGCGAGGATCGATAAAGGTCAACATGGGAGAGCCGACATTGGCGCGCTGCCCCAAGGTGAGTTGCAGGTTGGTCACTACGCCCTTAGAGGGGGCCTTGACCTGAGTCCTTTGCAGATCCAGCTGGGCCTGCTCAAGGCTTGCCATGGCCGATAAGATCTGTGGGTTGTCTTGTCCCTTGGGGCCCAGCGCCTGCCTGGCCTGTACCAGAGAGGCCTCGGCCGCCTCCAGGTTAGCCTGAGTTCTGTCTTTGGCCTCGATGGCATTGTCCAGCTCCGCCTGGCTTAATACGCCCTGTCCGGCCAGCTCGCTCACGCGGGCAGCCTGCTCCTTGGCGTTGTTGCGAGCCGCGATGGCATCGACCACCTTGGCCTGAGCCACCTCGACTGCCGCCGTGCTGGCGCCGATATTCTGCCCGGCGAGTGACAGGTTCGCCTGAGCCGACTGCACGGCGAGGCGGTAGTTGCGCGGATCGATCTGAAACAGGGGCTCGCCCGCTTCGACGATCTGGTTATCTCTGACGTTTACCTCTGTGATATTACCTGCGACCTCGGAAGCCACTCTCACCAGGTAGGCATGCACCCTGGCCTCGCTGGTCATGGGCGTCACCCTGTCGGCCCACAAGCTATAGAGCCAGACGACTAAGATTAAGCCTATGATGTAAAAACTCATTTTCCGTGATGATTGTTCCGCAGCAGACATGCCTTCGCCTCGATGACTAGAGATTGTTTTATGGTAATCCTCGATTGTGTTACCAGCAAGTAACACCTCTTGTTTAAGTGGTTTTTATATGACCTAGGTAGCTAAAAAGATGAGGAAAGCGAGTTAGCCTGCTCAAGGTTAGGCCTTAGTTGCGCAGGCTTAGCAGAGGCGTCTTTGCAGCTAACTATGAGTGTGATAGCTTGGAGGGATCGCTTTGGTTTCGGGATCATTGTCTTGGCCGGCGCGAGCAGGGAATGAGGTTATTCATGGAAGGCTGCTGGGATCTCTCCTAGGGCCTGTTGACCTTTTGAGAACAATTTTTGTTCTAATTGAGCACGTTCAAATCGCGGCATGAGGCTTGAAGTATAGTTATTCTATATAAAAGCCGAGTAACAAAGAGTTGAACGTGCTCAAGACGAACCCTGCGGGCAGCGTCTGTATCATTTTTCTACTGCGTTATCGCTCATTGATGTAGCACACTACATTACAATCGCTCTGCCTTGTATAAAAGCGATACAGAATGCTGCAAAAATGAACGCGAAAGATAAACAGGCCCTAGCAATTACAAACCTTCAGCAGTCTAGAGTTACCGACATTACCTAATGTTTTTCTCTAAAAATTAAAGGATTAATTAAATATGCCTAGATTGAGCAAGGTGCATTTGCTGTTTCTCCTGGGTCTTGGCGGCTGCCAGATCTCCCTTAACGGTATCCCGCCTATGCCCGAGGTGATCGAGCTAGCCGATGGTACCTATAAGGTGTTTGTCGCACACCCCAGTAAGACACAGGTGGTGAAAACCTCTAAAGGATTTATGAATAAGATATGTAGTGACAAGGGAATGAGTTACGACATCATCTCTGAAAATATCGAGATGACGGGTGAGGCGATCGACCAAACCAAGAAATCTTCCTCTGTATCTGTCTTTGGAGTGAGCCGCACCGAATCAGAGTATGAAACTAAACATATGCAGGAAGGGGAGGTGCATTTCAAGTGCGTCCCTGAAGATGAAGCGGCCTCGAGTCTGGCACATCACACGACGCCTTGAGCACGCACCTTAAAATTAGTGCTTCAGTAAGCGGATAGTGCCAACAATAACAATAGGAAAATCAAAATGTCAGGGAATATTTTTAAATTTAAAGACGCAAGACGGTTAACGCAATGGGTGCGCTATCTGCTTTATGCCCAGATCTTAGTTGCATTGATTGCCATAAGCTCCAATTATTTGGAGTATCAGCTGTTGATGGATTATGAGTCTGGGGCTTATCTCTCAGAGGAGCAGGCGGTTGCCGATGGCGACGCTAACGATCAACGTCAGCTGGGGGTGGCAGGTCTCTACTTTGTCGTCTTTATCGTTTCGGGCATCATGATCCTCAAGTGGATCTATCGGGCCAACTTCAATGCGCGCCAACTGGGCGCCAAGGAGATGACCTTCACCCCGGGTTGGTCTGTCGGCTACTTCTTTATTCCCGTGCTCTCCTTGTGGAAACCTTATCAGGCGATGAACGAGATCTGGCAGGCGAGTCATGATCCCGAGAATTGGAGTTTGAACGGCTTCAACTCCAGCGTGAGCCTGTGGTGGCTGTTGTGGATCGTCAGCAATATACTTGGGCAGGCCGTGTATCGTTTTGCGGATAGAGCCGAGGAGCTGCAAGACTTTATCAACGCTAACTTGGTGTCTCAGATCTCTGAGGTGGTCAGTATTCTTTTGGCCTTCGCCACCCTGAAGTTAATTAATCATATCTATCGGGCGCAGACCAAGTCCTTTGCCAGGGTCGAACAGGAAACCTATCAGGACGCGCAGCAAGTGGTTATTGGCTAGGGGAAATATGAAAAGAAAAAGGCACCCAAGGGCGCCTTTTTTATGGCCTGCTTTTTATCGTCAGGCGGGGGACTATTTGTGTTCTACCGCAAGGTAGTTGATCAGGTCGATCAGCTCGCCCAGGGTGCGAATTTGGCTCAGGTTAACCGCATACTTATCGTTGACGATAAAGGTGGGCACACTCTGGATGCGGAACTCACGCTGCTGGGCACGCCACAGGTCTAGCTTATCGCTGACCGCCTTGCTGTCGGCTAACTCGTCATACTTGCTGATGTCGATCCCCTGATCGGCAAACACCTTCTTGATGTCGTCGCGGGTATTAATGCTTGGCTTCTCATGGGCACTATGGTCGTGATCATGGCTGTGTCCATGGCCGCCTTGATCGCCCTGAATGGCGCTAAACATGGCGTGGATCATCTTGTCCTGTACGCCCAGCTCCTGGATCACGCCCAGTGAACGCATCACCTCGGTGCCGATATCAGAGTTCATGAAGTCTACGTGCTTGCTGTCGAAGCTGACTCGCTTGTCCAGGTTGGCCTTGATATCGCCTAGATACTGAGTCTCCATGTTGAAGCAGTTGTGGCAGTAGAAGGAGTAAAATTCGGTCAGCTTAGGGCTGGTGCTGGGGGCCTTGTCAGACACTGTCATGAAGTGTTGCCCCTCGACAAACTGGGTGGCAAAACTGGTGAGTGGTGCCACGGCGAGCGTCAGGGCGAGTGCGATATGTTTAATCATGATGATCCTTAAATTGATAGCGTCGTTGTGCAATCAATGGCTAACGTCAATCGACAATAGGGTTAGCCTAAATGCCAAAGCTTAATTATGACTGAAGCGGCAAGGAGAAAAAGGGGGCAGAGTGTGACCTGAGCGGAAGTTCTGGGATCTGCTTACCCGAGAAGAGGCTGGGCAGGTGATGAGGTTTAGCTAGCGAGATTCCCGCAGGGTCTGCCAGGCCTCGCAGACACGCTTAAACTGAGCCGCGTCGCCGCCGTCGCGGTCGGGATGCCACTGCAGCGCCAGCTTTCGCCACTGCTTGCGTATCTCTCTGTCGGTGGCGTCTTGGTCTAGCTCAAACACCTCCAGGGCCTGGCGTTTGGGCAGGGCGTTGTGGCGGGTGCCGATATAGTCCTCATAGCGTTGCCAGAAAGATTCCAGCATCTCCTGAATGATATCCGGGCAGGTGTCATAGTGCTGCCAGTCTAGATAATAGCTTCTTAGGGCGTCGTCCTGGCTCAGCTGAGTCTCTATGTTACTGGGAGGGATGCGAAATATCTGTATCTCCATCGCCTTGACCTGCAGGTAGCTGCCGGGCAGCAGCATGGCCTGCAACTCAAACAGGGCGTTCATCAGCAGGAAGTTTTGTTTAAACAGGGCCTTCTGCGGGTCGCTGTCCAATTCGCGCATCAGGCCTTTCTCCTGCAGGGCGGCGGCCAGGTGGTGTACCTTCCAGCTACGATTGCTTCGCTTCAACAGGGTGAGTAGTGGCCAGATCAGGGGATTATCACCTTTGATAGCAAAGCATTGGGTGGACGATGAGGCGTCCTCTAGTCTGGCTGCTGTCGGGCTCGATTTGGCAAGGAGCATACTGAGAGTCTCATCCGTGACTGGCGATAATTTCTACTATGACAAGGGGGCAAATAGAAGGCAAGTCTTATCGGCTTGTCGGGCCAGGAGTCGCAGGGGAAAGAGGAAAGAGGGCAAGGCGATGCATGGGGCATGCATCGCCATCGGCCGGATAAATCGCGTAACCGGTTAGATCTCGGTGAAGAGTGTCTCGATAGGCAGGCGCGACTTAGGCAGCTTGGCGTTAAAGTCTTCCTCGCTGTGATAGCCCAGGGCCACTACCACAGAGGCGGCGTAGCCTTTAGCCGGCAGATCCAGCAGCTGATTGAGCTTAGTGGCGTTGAAGCCCTCGATAGGGGTGGCGTCGATATCCAGCAGGCTAGCGCCCAGCAGCAAGTTGCCCAGTGCCAGATAGACCTGTTTCTCCATCCAGTGCTGACTGTCTTTTAGCTCGATTCTGTGCATGTTGGCGAAGAAGGAGCGACCGTTGTGCTGACCCTGTTTGGCCTCCTCATCGGCGAAACGACCGTCGGCATCTTCCTGTTCAAGCACCTTTAGCAGGTGGGCCTCATCCATGCTGGTCTTAGTGCAGAGCACCAACACATGGGAGGCGTTGAGGATCTTATCTGTATTGAAGGCGAAGTCGCTGGTGGCCTCGGCAATCTGCGCCTTGCCTTCGTCGGTCGAGGCGAGCACGAAATGCCAAGGCTGAGAGTTGGTCGAAGAGGGGCTCATGCGGAGCAGTTGCTTGATCTCCTCGACCTTCTCCTGAGCGATCTTACGGCTAGGGTCGAATGCCTTAGTGGTGTAGCGCTTATTGGTGTAGAAACTGAGTTGTTGCATGGTAAGCATCCTGTGATTGAGTCGATTCTTTATGTCGATTCTTTATGTCGAGAGTGAGGCTGATTCTACGTCACTCTTTCACCGATAAAAACAGAGGAAAGTCACATATACTTTCAAAAAAATATTGATAATAAGCCGTCGTCAACCTGGGGATTGGCGGCTATGTTTCGGGGAATCCCAAGGGGATTCGTACAGGCGACAGCCCAGGGGATTGCTTAGATAACAGTTGTCGCAGAAGTGGCGGTAATTGACTGACAAAAAAGGTAATTTATGCTTAACTTTCAAAACTGTCATCTTGAGTCGAGGGATTAACTCGGCTTCCCTGCGCGGAGAAGAAAACATGGCTTTTAAGATAGATCCATCCATCATCGCCTGGTCCCTGGCGGGGGCCTTGCTGAGTGCACCAGCCATGGCCCTGGACTGGCGTCTTGGCATCGGCGGTCATGACTACTATGTGGATGAAGCCGACTCGCACACCTTAGGCGCAGGGGTGAGCATTGGCCTGAGTCATCTCACCCAGGGTGACATCAAACTCACGGGTGAGCTGAATATCTTCGTGGACAACGATGTCGATGAGCTCGACCCGGACCATATTCCCGTGTGGTTTAGCTCCTATTACAGCGCCGGTGGCGTTCTTGTCTCGCTATCCCATCACTCTCGTCTCTTTTGGGACATAAGCCTGGGCGGCAAGCGTAATACCGTCAGCTCGGTGGAGAAACAGGTGCGGCTGTTTCCGGCGCTGGGCTATGGCTACCAGCGAGAGGGCTTCGAGGCCGATGTTAAGCTAGGGGGCGGTTATTACTTCCTCGAAATCGACGACGATGTCCCCCGCACGCGAGGCTATGACAGGGAAGATTTCCAGAATAAGACCGGCGCCTATACGCTGGCCGCGGCGACCCAGTTTGCCCTGGGCAAAGCGTTTGAACTCAGCCTGGCGGCGCAGCAGTGGCACGACGGTAGCGACTGGTTGGAGAATCAGCTGGAAGCAAGCCTTAGCTATGATGCCGACAGCTGGTCGTCTGAGAGTCGGCTCGTCTTCAGCGTGAAATATAACGAGTATAATCTAGACCCCTATGCCAGGGGCCCAGTGGACTCACCCGACTATCTGCCGATCCTGCCCTGGAGCAAAGATCTCTTCGTCAGAGTCTATTTCGACATGCCCTGGGGTTAAGCCTGGCAGCGAGTGAGACAGGAGAGATGCGTAACGGTGCTAGCGGCAGGGCTTTTCTACTCATGATGGCTTTGCTGCGAGTAAGGGCTTTGCCGTTAGTATAGGTTTGGCCTTAGTATAGATTTGGCAGTTAGTAGAGGCGTAGAGGAGGGGATGTGACCCAAACGTCAGCAGCGGCGAGCCAGATACGGATCGCCAGTTTTAATCTGTACAACTTCATCGCGCCGCCCGACGCCTATTACGATTTTAATAACATCTACACTCAGGCCCAGTGGCAGCAGAAATGTGACTGGATAAGGCGCTACCTGGCGAGCCATGACCCCTGCGTCATCGGCTTTCAGGAGGTGTTTTCGGTAGAGGCATTGCAGGCTCTGCAGGCCGAGGCGGGCTATCCCCATTTTGTCACCGTCGATACGCCTGAGGTCAGCGACGACTTCATCTATCGCCACCCAGTGCTGGCCCTCGCCAGCAAGTATCCCATATTGAGCTGTGAGGCCTGCACTATCGATCAGACGGTCGCCAGCCTGATGGGTATCGCCCCTGGGTTTCAATATAGTCGCTTGCCCCTGAGGGCGAGCATAGCCCTGCCTCACCTCGGCCCCTGCGATTGCTACGTGGTGCATTTTAAGTCTAAGCGTGCTCAGTTTGAGCCCGAGTTGGCACAGACATCGGTGCAGAGCTCAGGGAGTGAACCAACAGCAGCGCTTGCTGAGCCTGATAGCCAGGGCGGTGAAAAGGCGGCCCTGTTTGCCATCGAGGCGGCGGCCAAGTGGGCGTCTTCTCTGGTGCGCGGCACAGAGGCGAGTCTGCTGCGGCTCGCTATCGCCAGGCGCCGGGTCGAAACCGGCAACCCTGTGATCCTGATGGGCGACTTTAACGATAGTTTAGCCGGCGGTGTGCTGTCGGCCCTAGTGAGTCAGGATAGCCGTTTGCTTGGGGAGCTGGGAGAGGGCGCGTTTCAGGCCTATCGCCTGCAGGACGGCTACCAGCTTCACGAGCGCTCGCAGTACAGTCCCGTCTCCGTGGCGCGTCCAGCGACACATTATCATCTCAACCAAGGAGAGGTGATCGACTATATCCTGCTCTCCAACGAGTTCGATCCCCATAACGATCAGTGTCTGGCGGAGGTGAGCCAGTATCACACCTATGATAGCCACCTGATCAATCCTCAATATGAGCGCGACAGCCACAGCACAGATCACGCACCTGTGATGATTAGCCTTAAGATTAGGGAATAAGGTTAGGGAATAAGCTAAGGGGAACAAGGGCAGGCCCCTCAACCTGAATGTGGGCTATAGTCTTGTTTTACTTGTGGGATTCATCGAGACTATCGGCTATATTTTGCTCAGCGCTAACGCCCGACGAATTGGATTAGCGCTTTAGTTGGACACTTACACATGCTGGGAAGGGAAAGTTATGGACAATGAAGCCAATGTGCAGCAGCGCAAGGCCTTTATCGGTAATATGACAGAGGCGGCGATACGCATAGGCCTGCTCGCTATCTTAGTGATCTGGACTTACGACATAGTCAGGCCCTTCATAGTGCCAGCCCTGTGGGGAGCCATCATCGCCGTCGCGCTGATGCCATTAACCCATAGACTGGAGCGTCTGTTAAAGGGGCGTCGTGGTCTGGCCGCAACCCTAATCGCCCTGGTGGGGATCGCCTTGCTGGTGACGCCTTTCGTGGTGATTTCTGGCTCCATCTTCGAGGGAGTGTCCAATACCCTTAAGGTGCTGCAGAGCGGCGAGATCAACCTACCCGAGCCGACCCAGAGGGTGGCCGAGATCCCCATCATAGGCGAGCGCCTGTTTGAGGCGTGGCACAGTATTGCCAGCAATCTGGAGAAGGCTATTCTGCATTTTCTACCCGAGATCAAGGCGGGCTTCGCGGCGCTGGCAGGGGTGATCGGCAGCAGCCTGGCCACCCTGGTGATGTTCATCATCTCGCTACTGATCGCCGCCGGCTTTATGGCTAACTCAGAACAGTGTGCCGCCGCCATGAGTAAGCTGGCGGTGAGGGCCGTAGGCCCCAATGCTCACGCCTGGGCCAGCCTGACCGCTGCCACCATCCGCAGCGTGCTGCTCGGGGTGGTCGGGGTGGCCTTTATCCAGGCCATGCTGATCGGCTCGGCCCTGTTTGTGTTCGGCTTGCCCGCCGCGGGTCTGCTGACGCTGGTGGCCCTGTTTCTGGGGATCGCCCAGCTGCCGGCACTGATCATAGTGTTGCCCCTGATAGGCTATGCCTACTCCTCCATGGAAGGCACCTCGGCAACTATCTTCAGTGTCTGGGTCTTCCTTGGTGGCATCTCGGACAACATTCTTAAGCCCATCTTGATGGGCCGAGGTGTAGATGTGCCCATGCCCGTGATACTGATAGGCGCCATCGGCGGCATGTTGTTTACCGGCATCATAGGCCTCTTCCTGGGCGCCGTGGTGCTGGCCATCTGGTATGAACTCTTTATCGCCTGGCTAAACGGCGGTGAGCCCGAGGCGGTATTGGCCCAGCAGTCAGAGAAAACGAGTTCATCGACTGACCTTAAGGCGGAGTAAGCCTATGTTAGATGCCGTCTGCCGGGTAGAGGGGCAAGCCGAGAAAACCTATTCAGTGTTTAACTTTCAGCGCCTCAGCGAGCAAGAGATAGAGGCGCTGCGTCAGCAACTCTATTGCCCCGTATGTGACGGTAAGGCCTATTTTCGCAAGGCCTCGCGCGACGGTAAGGCGGCCTGTTTCGGCTCGCGCTATCATCAACCAGATTGCCCTGAGTTTAACCCCTCCGCCAGCCGTAAGCAGGAGGAGCAGGATGCCCTGGAGGTGAAGCTGCAGTTGCTGGAGAGCGACGCCCTGAAGATAGACTTCAGCATGCCGACGAGACGTAAGACGTCGCCGACTAAAGCCAAGGCACAGACAGAGGCTGAGACAAAGCTAAAGCCAGAGATAAAGCCAACTGACGCCGAGAAAGATAGCAGCGTGGAGAGCCCCAAGGGGAGTTATCTCGCTCAGGCAGAGGCAAAAGGCGAGCCCAAGGATGACTCAAGCGCCGAGTCACCTGATGAGCCTAAGATAGCGACCCAGGGGCTACAGAAACTCCTCCATAGCCTGCTGCGGGGCAGCGATCTGGCCGACTCAGATCTCTGGATCTATACCGATGACAAGTATCGCTGGCGAGCCAAGAACCTGTTCGTCAACTTTGCCGATGCCGAGCCCAACGAGCGCCACGCGCCGCGCATGTATTGGGGCACTATCTCCCATGCCGACAAGGCGATGCTCTGGCTCAATCCCGCCGACTGTAAGGATGTGGGCATTCCTATCGAGGAGGTAAAGGAGGCGCTGTGTAAAAGATTCGATATCCAAGATCGTGAGGATCTCGAGGGCGCAGGTATCATCCTCTTCGGTAAATGTTTCTGGAACAGAGACAAGACCCGCAAGATCATCAAGTTGTGGAACAAAGATCTTAGCCGTCTGCATCTGGTGAAGGCCGACGACTAAGACAGCCTGGCAAGGTGCAATTTCTTGACGCTATTCTGGCCTTTCTCGCCCTTGCCTCAATATCCTTTCTCTAAATCCCTTCTGATTTAATCGCTTGCATGCCCATTGGCTGGATTGGTATGGCTTATGCTCCATTAAGGAATAGCACCAGATGCCTCAGTAGTGAGGTTAAGGAGTCGGCAATGAGGTTAAATAGTCAATCTCCCCTGCTGGGATTCGTGGGCAACCGGACCCTGTATGCCAGCTGCGAGGCCTACCGCCAGCGTATCGATTATATCTGCAAGTTAATCAGCCTCGCGGGCGGCGCTCTGCATCAGACTCATCCGGGGCCGGATAAGGCTGAGGTTAGTTACACCCGGCGAGAGCGCCAGGCCAGCCTGCTTGGCCGCTAAATCACTAAGCTGCTAAGTCGTTAAGCCGCTAGGCTGACGCAGGTTATGTGGGCTAGCGCGGCGTAGAGAGCCCGGCTCGCCTGCGGGCCAGCAGGGTATCTCCCCACTGAAACAGGCCGAGCCCCGCCAGTACCAGGCCTGCCCCTATCATCAAAGTTTGGGAGAGCTGCTCGTTATTCACCAGGGCGCCCAGCGCCATGGCAAAGACAGGGGTGATGAGGGTGACTAGGGCCACAGTGCTGGCATTGAGGTGCTGCAGGATATAGAAGTAGCCGATGAAACCTATCAAGGATCCGAAGATCCCCAGGTAGAAGATCGCGGCGACGGAGCGCATCGACCAGGTCTCTACCGGCAGACTGGCATCGAAGATTAACCAGGCCAGTGCAAACAGGGGGGTCGAAAACAGCAGGGCACCGACAGTGCAGGCGATGGGATGAATCGCCAGGTCCACCGTCTTGATCAGCACGCCGCTGAGGCTGAAGAGGAACACGGCGCAGAGGATCAACACCAGGCCTATCCAGGTATCGCTGCCCAGGGCGAGCTTGGCCGAGCAGACCACCCCCAGGCCGCAGAACGCCAGAATAAGCGCGAGGATCCGCATGGGGCTGAATTTAGGTTCGTTCAGCAGCTTTTGGGCCAGCAGGCCAGACACCAGGGGAGACAGGCCGAACAGCAGCGACATGGTGCCAGAGGCCAGGTAGCGCGACGCGAAATAGCTCAGCAACATGCCACCGACTATACCTATGGCCGAATAGGCGTAGAGCCTGAAGGCGGTGCGGTGCCAGGGGAGGCGTATGCTGCTAAACAGTATGATTAGGCTGCCAATGAACAGGGCGATCACCATGCGCGAGAGTACCGCCATGGTGGGATGCACAGTTTCGCTGCTCCAGACGATCCCCAGCGGAGTCGTCGACCAGATGAGTACCACGGCCAGAAACGAAACGGGAACCAGCCGAGGCAGTTGTGCTGGATCGGTTTGAGAATGGGAAGACATGCTAGCGAGGCCCTGGTACGAAAATAAGCAAAGAGTGATAGAGGCGATTTTGACCCAGTTTGCGTGGGAAAGCTATGGCCAAATGTGCTGTTGAGAAAAATTACTGATGGGGGATAAAAGGGGATGGAATGAGGAGTCAGTAGACGGCTTAACTTGCAATGGCGGGGCTTAATAAGTCAAAAGGGGCATTGCCCTTTAGCATATGCCCCTTTTGTTGTTGGCGTCTGTATGACCCTTTGCCCTTCTTGGGTTTCTCGACACGCATCTTAAACAGTTCGCTGGTGACGATTGCCTTTAAGGCGTTATCCTTGATGACGCCTCGGCCGCTCTCGTGGTGAGCGTGCGCGTTGCGGCGCGATTTCTTGCTCATGGTTTTCCTCTCATTTCAGTATTTAATCTGGTACTCACTTGCAGGCGCTGACTACTAGTTGGCTTTGAGCACTTGTTGGTAATGATCATCTATTGCCCCAGATAGTCAGGCGGCGCAAGATTACGCCCAGGCTGCCTAAAAAGCAAACAGTATTTTATCATAAATAAGTAAAACTTGTTTTACATTGTTATTCAGCAGCTTGAGTGATTTTATGTGTGAGTAGTGGGGGCAGCCTATCGTAAAATATGGGCTGCCTCAGTTATTTACTCGTGCTCTGCCAGCTCGTGGCGATAGGGGATAGAACGCTGGGCGCCGGCGCGGGTCACCGAGATGGCGGCGGCGCGATGGGCAAAGGCTACCGCCTGCTCTATCGATTTGCCTTCACCCAGGGCCACCATCAGGGCACCGTTAAAGGTGTCGCCGGCGGCCACAGTATCTAAGGCCTTCACCTCAACGCCTGGTATTAGGGCGCATTGGTCTTTAGTGCTGAGCAGGGCGCCTCGCTTGCCCAGGGTGATGATCACTATTTTTGGCCCGAATTGATGCAGCATCTGCGCCGCCAACTTGGCACTCTGTTCATCGGTAACCTCTATACCGGTAATGGCCTCGGCCTCGGTCTCGTTGGGGGTGATCACATCCACCAGACGGAACAGGTCTTTGCCTATTACCATGGCTGGCGCTGGGTTGAGTATGGTGGTTACCCCGTTGGCCTTGGCATGTTCCAGGGCATTGAGCACAGTTACCGCAGGCGTCTCCAGCTGCAGCAGCAGGTAATCGGCCTTGGCGATCAGCTCAAGGTGGGGCTCGAGCGCCTCGGGCGTCAGGGTGGCGTTGGCGCCGGCCGAGACGCCTATGATGTTCTCGCCAGTATCGGCGACGAAGATCATCGCCGTGCCCGTTGGCTGCAGGTCCGTGTAGGTGATGCCATCCGGCGTGATGCCGTCTTGCTGCCACGCCTGGGCCATCGCCTGACCTATGGCATCTTGGCCCAGATGACAGATGAAGTCGACTCGGGTGTCCTCCCGGCTCAGGCGCGCCGCGGCCACCGCCTGATTGGCGCCCTTACCGCCGTGCTCCAGCCGGTAGCCTTGGCCCATCAGGGTCTGTCCAGGGTTGGGCAGGTGCTCCAGGTTCATCACGTGATCGGCATTGGCACTGCCGAGAATTAACAGTCTGGTCATAGTTTCCTCTCGCCTAGGGGGGAGGGCGAACCCTCCCTGGGCTGTCTACTGATTATAGGCGCTGAGACAGTCGACAATCAGGTCGACGAAGCCTTGACGATCTAAACCAAACAGTACGGTGGCGTTAGGGGCCTTGTCTGTGAGCTGATAGCGATCCACTAGCGTCATCCCCTGGGTATATTCCCCCTTGGTTTCGACGCCGACCCAGCAATCCTGGGCGGTGAATAGCTCAGGTTTTAGCAGCCAGGCGATGGTACAGGGATCGTGCAGCGGCGCCCCGGTAAAGCCCCACTTAGGATCTCTGTGGTAGATCATGAAGAAGTCTAGCAACTCGGCGACGCATTGGGCCACAGGGTTGGGGATGGCGCGGATCCGCTCGATATCTTCATCCATTATCTGTGCCTCGTGGGTCACGTCTAGGCCGCACATAGTAATTGGGATGCCCGACTTGAACACCATGTCGGCCGCCTCTGGGTCGACGAAGATGTTGAACTCGGCGGCTGGGGTCCAGTTACCCACTCCGGCGGCGCCGCCCATTAGCACGATGCGCTCGACCTTGCTGTGCAGCTCGGGATAGTTGGCGATAAACAGGGCGATATTGGTCAGCGGTCCCGACGGCACTAAGGTCACAGGTACTGCGCTCTGGCGCACCTTCTCGGCTATCAGCTCGACGGCGTTTTGTGCTAACGGGGCGAAGGCCGGGTCTGGCAATTCTGGGCCGTCTAGGCCACTCTCGCCATGAACGTTATCGGCGATAATCAGCTCCCTGGCCAGGGGCTTAACTGCCCCGCCTGCCACCGGCATGTCTGGGCGATTGAGCAGGGTCAGGATCCGCAGGGCGTTATTGAGGGTCTTGTCGGGTGTCTGGTTACCCGCGCTAGTGGTGACCGCCAGTGGATTGAGACGCTCGCTACTGAGCGCCAGTATGAGGGAGATCGCATCGTCGTGGCCCGGGTCACAGTCGAGAATGATAGGGGTCGCCGAGTCGAGCGGACGGATGGCTTTGGGAGAAGCGTGTGCTGCGTGAGAATGTGGGGCAGCGTTTGATTGAGTCATGGTACAGCTCCTTTGATTGACACCTGTGGCAGAGTAACACGCTTTAGGTGCGTGTCATCTCTGAGATGAAAATTTGTGATTGAGCAGACAAAGCACTAATTAGGCAAGTAAGCGGGCAAGTGGGCAAGTAAGTCAGGCAAGCGAGTGGGCAGATGAGTGGCCAGGGCCTAGCAGCCTTCATCATAGAGAGGAAATAAGCATATGCACTCTTATTAATTACGCGCTTTGGCTGCATAAGCTATTTTGAGAAGGTAGGCGAGATTAGCGCATTATATTTTGCTTATATTGTTATTTATCAATATCTTGTATGTTTTGTGTTTGGGGCTTAAAAATTTTTTGTCGCCGGATAACTATTTCTGATTGACTCAGTCTTCAATGCAGATTATTTTGCGCCCGATGTTTTAGCTGGGGTACAAAAATAAAGGCATGGTTCGCCAAGGGCGAACGTCGTTATGTCCATAATAAAGCAGCAATTAAGCGTATAAACTTTGGGGTTTTACGCCGAGTAAAATGAGTTTGCCGTATCGGCTCAATTTTAGAAGGACCTTAAGCCATGTCTGACGCGACAGCCTTAAGTCTTATCCCACCTGTGGTGGTCTTGGTGTTAGCGGTTTGGCTACGCCGTCCAATCCTTTCGTTAATCATAGGTGCCTTAGTGGGTCTGGTGTTATACCAACCCGATCAGGTACTGAATAACTTCTCCGATATCTCGCTCTCTGTCATGGCCGATGAAACCATAGGTTGGTTGATCTTGGTCTGTGGCGGTTTTGGCGCCCTGATCGCCCTCCTGGTGAAGACGGGTGGCTCTATGGCCTTCGGCCGCCACGCGCTCAAATATGCCAAGGGGCCTAAGTCATCCCTGCTGATGACCTTCATCCTGGGCGTGGTGATCTTTATCGATGACTATCTCAACGCCCTGACCGTGGGCTCGACCATGAAGTCGGTGACCGATAAGTTTAAGGTGTCGCGGGAGATGCTGGCCTATGTGGTGGACTCTACCGCCGCGCCCATCTGTGTGCTGGTGCCGCTATCGACCTGGGCCGTCTTCTTCGGTGGCCTGCTGGTGGACAACGGCGTGGCGGGCGAGGGCCAAGGGATCAGCGTCTATATGTCGGCGATCCCTTACATGCTCTACGCCTGGTTGGCGGTGGCCATGGTGCTGCTGGTGATCTTGGGCATAGTGCCTGCCTTTGGGCCGATGAAGAAGGCGCAGCTGGCGGCTTTGGCGGGTAAACCGGCCAAGGCGGTCGATGCCATCGACGAGGTGCAGACCTCGGATGATTACAGCGTCAAGGCGATCGAAGAGGAGTTTAAGCATGCCGATAACCTGGGCAAGCTGCATAACTTCATGGTGCCAATAATCTTGCTGGTGGGCTTTACCGTCTATTTCGATATCGACGTGCTCAAGGGGCTGATCGCGACCCTGGCGGTGACCCTGCCCTATTATGGCGTGCAGCGCCTGATGCCACTGTCTGAGATGATGGAGCAGATGCTCGATGGTTTTAAATCCATGTTGCCAGCTATCGGCACGGTTATCGCCGCATTCGTGTTTAAGGATGTGTGCGACAAGCTGATGCTGCCGCAATATGTGATTGGCAACCTGAGCCCCTTCATGACCTCTCAGTGGCTGCCAGCCGTGGTCTTCCTGACCATGTCGATACTGGCCTTTGCCACAGGTTCAAGCTGGGGGATCTTCGCGGTATCTATCCCCATAGTGATGCCACTGGCCCAGGCGGTTAACGCCGATATTCCGCTGGTGATCGGCGCCCTGTTGTCGGCCTCATCCTTCGGTAGTCAGGCCTGTTTCTACTCTGATTCTACCGTGCTGGCGGCCCAGGGCTCAGACTGTAACCTGGTGAGCCATGCGGTGACCCAGCTGCCCTACGCTTTACTGGCGGCTGGACTGACCTTTATCGGTTTCCTTGTCTTGGCCTAAGGGGTTTCCTCGTCTTGGCCTAAGCTAAGTCGGAAGCAGACATAAAGGAGAAAGGGGCGTTGACTAGTCTAGTCAACGCCCCTTTTGATTAACCCATAGGGTGACTATAGGTAATCTAACCTTTTCATTCCTTCACGCTACACACGACACACGGGCTTAGAACAGCGAGCTGTTCAACCAGAGGTGCACCAGGATGCTGGCGGCATAACCGAGCGCAATCACGGGAGTCCACTTAAGGTGGCTGGCGAAGGTGTAGATGCCGCGGGCCTGACCCATCAGGGCGACCCCGGCGGCGCTGCCGATAGAGAGCAGGCTACCACCCACACCCGCGGTCAGGGTGACCAGCAGCCATTGGCCCAGCCCCATGTCAGGATTCATGGTCAGCACGGCAAACATCACTGGGATGTTATCCACGATAGAGGAGAGTACACCCACGGCGATGTTGGCATAGGTCACGTCCCAGTGGGTATACATGGCCTCGGAGACCAGGCTCAGGTAGCCCATGAAGCCCAGACCACCGACGCAGAGCACCACGCCGTAGAAGAAGAGCAGGGTATCCCACTCGGCGCGGGCGATGCGGCTAAACACATCGAAGGGCACCACGTTACCCAGCTGCTCCAGGCGCTTGATATTGTTATCGCGCTCCGCCTGCTCCTTCGCCTTGATCACCGCCTTGGGGAAACTCTTACGCAGGTAGAAGCCGAAGAACTGCAGGAAGCCAAGGCCTGTCATCATGCCCAGTACAGGCGGTAGCCCCAGCAGGCTGTGGGTGCAGACGGCGGTGGCAATGGTGAGCAGGAACAGGGCGACGATACGCTTGGCGCCGCGCTTCATCAGCACCTTCTCCTCATCCGCCTCCTGGACCTGGTTGACGATGAAGGCGCTCATGATGGCCGCCGGTACCAGGAAGTTGACCAGAGAAGGGATGAAGAGGTCGATGAACTGCTCGAAATGTACCACGCCCTTCTGCCAGACCATCAGGGTGGTGATATCGCCGAAGGGGCTGAAGGCGCCACCGGCGTTGGCCGCCACCACTATGTTGATACAGGCCAGGGCGACAAACTTCTTGTTGTCGCCGCCTACCTTCATCACCACGGCGCACATCAACAGGGCCGTCGTCAGGTTATCGGCGATGGGGGAGATGAAGAAGGCCATGAAGCCGGTGAGCCAGAAGACGGTACGCTGACTAAAGCCCTTACCCACCATCCAGGCCCGTAGGGCGTCAAACAGGTTACGCTCCTCCATGGCGTTGATGTAGGTCATGGCAACCAACAGGAAGAGTAGCAGCTCGGCATACTCTAACAGGTTGTGCTTGAAGGCGGTCTCGGAGAGTTCCGACATGCCGTGCTGTACATAGATGTAACCTATGATGCCCCAGATCAGTCCGGCGGCGACCAGCACCGGCTTGGATTTCCTCAGGTGCAGCACCTCTTCGCCCATCACCAGCAGGTAGGCCAGGACGAAGATGACCACGGCGAGATAACCAGCCCCTGTGGCGGTGAGATCTAACAGCTGCCCAACTGCCTCGCCACTACTGGCAAAAACAGCGGGACTAAACAGTGCGGCCAAACATACAACTAAGCTTGCTAAGGTACTGGCAAGGTTGCCAAAGGGGGGCTTAAGGTTTCTCATTAAGTATTCTCTGTGTTAGGAATAGCTTAAAAATTACCACAGCTTTCCTGCTGTAAATTTTGATGCGCCTCAAGTTTATGTGTATTAGTTACGGCTAAGTCACATAAATTTGATGAAATTATGTTTGAAAAATAAACATTTACCTACAAAGTGGTAATAAACTTATCATGGGTTTTGTGACGATTTCGAGATTTTCATTGTTAGAAAGTTAGCACAGGATCACGATTTTGGCGCCGTTGGATACTGCTGAATTTACATAAAAAAAGAGGGCCCGTTGGCCCTCTTCATCTGTTGGGTTTAAGCCATTAGGCCTTGATGCTGCCGAATCGTCCCGCCTGATAGTCGGCGATCGCCTGTTGGATCTCCTGCTCGGTGTTCATCACGAAGGGGCCCATGTGCACTATCTTCTCGCGAATGGGCTGACCGGCAAACACTAGCGCCCCTGCGCCCTGCTCGCCCGCCTCGAGTTCGATGAGCTGTTGGCTATCGACGACAAGGTATTGCCCCGCGCCGTAGCGCTTTTCCGGCGCCGCCTGGCTAACCAGCTCGCCCTGATAGAGATAGAGACCCACATATTCGCGCGACTTTAGATCCAGCTGGGCCGAACCATTGGGCGCCAGCATCAGATCGGCTATCTTGCCATCGCCCGCCAGTTCCTGAATGGGCGCCTGCAGCGGCTCGCCACCTTTTAGTTGCCAGCTGCCGGCCAGGGCACGCAGACGGGCACCGCTGTCGTTTTGTGTCTCGGGCAGCGGCTCGTCTGTGCTATCGCGGTAGATGGCCGGGCGCATCTTCTCCTTGGCGGGCATGTTGAGCCAGATCTGAAAGCCGTGTAGGCCATCCTGGGCGTCGGCCAGGGGCATCTCTGAGTGCACCACGCCGCTGCCTGTGCTCATCCACTGCACGTCACCGGCCTTGATTGCCTTGACATTCCCCAGCTGGTCTCTGTGCTCGAAGCCCCCCTTGCGGATATAGGTAAAGGTTTCTATGCCGCGGTGGGGATGGGGCGGGAAGCCGCCGATATAGTCGCTGGCATCGTCCGACTTGATCTCATCCAGCATCAGGAAGGGATCGAAGCGGGTGTTCATAAAGTCGGCCACACGGCGGATGTTGACGCCGTCACCATCCATTGCGGGACGGGCGGTAAATTGGCTGATCACTTTCATCTTAAGTACCTCATGATTGGGAACCGCCTAGCGCTGCTTCAGTACTGCTTTAGTGCTGCTTAAGTGTAGCTGGCGGGAATGGGATCAGCCTATCACTGGTTTAATCGAACGAATATTGCTAAATACCGCTTAATAGCTTCTAAAAAATAGGATGTTTAACGCTAAGGTGAGTCGCCTCTTGCATTGGATTACGGGCGGCTTGTATCACAAAAATGTTCGGTAGCTATTGTTTTTGTTATTAAAATAAAACCTCGTGGTACAAATTTGTCATCGGCTTGTGTTAGTATCCGCCCCTGCTTTATGCACAGTGCATTTTTAGTCACAGGAATCAGAATATGGATGTTAATGACCAAGCCTCTTTCCCAGCCCCAGCCCCAGCAACAGCGATAGAGGATGGCAAGCGTTTTCCCCGTTTAGACAATCGGGAGCTGGTGAAGACCAGTTTCTGGATCAGCCAGATCTTCATGATCATCGCCACGGTCGCCGGCGTCTATCTGGCGGCGCAGGAGGGATTGTCTCAGGCGATCACCTTCGATAACCTGACCAACAAGCAGAACAACTATTACCTGCGTCATGCCCTGTATGATGAGGTGCAGGACAATATCACCATCATCAATGAGTACGCCGACTTTATCGCCGGTAAGGCGCCCTTCGACATCAAGAATCACAAGCCAGCCCTAGCTAGCTTTGTGTGGGAGAATATGCGTTACTCGCCCTATACCCTGGAGACGCCGCCTCAGCTATTGTCACAGACCCGGCGCTTCTATCTGCAGGTGACCGATATCATTGGCAAGATTGAGGGGCGAGTCTATGGCGCCAAGTATGGTGGCGATCTGCTTAAGGGGCTGACCAAAGAGATGAGCGACAACACTCTGCCGGCACTGAAGGCCAATTATACTGCGCTGGCCGATGAGCTGAGACGCAACGACATCATAGTAGATTAGCAAAGGAGCTCCCCATGACCCATATTTGTCCAGGTTGCCACGAGGGGCGACTAAGAGCCTACAATTTTCACGGCGAACATGTGGATTGCTGCCGTCAGTGCGGTGGCCTCTGGTTTAAAAACGGCGAGCTAAATGCCGCCCTGTCGAAGGCCGACAATGGCGATGATGATGTCAGGGTCGAAGAGACACTGGGCGAGCTGCTGGGGAGCTCCAGCCGCAGCTGTCATCAGTGCGACCTGAGCCTGCATCGCTACCATCTGATGACAGGATATGAGATCGAGGTTGATGTCTGCCATAGCTGTAGCGGTGTCTGGGTCGATGAGCATGAGCGTACCAAGGTGGTGCAGTCGCCCAAGGTGAGACAACTGCTGGAGGAGTTAAACGCTAGCATCAGCGTCAAGACCTGGCTGTTTCAGTTCCTCTGCAAGATGCCGGTGGAATTTAACCTCAAACCGAAATCGACGCCCTTAGTGACCTACATGCTGCTGGCGCTCAATATACTGATCTTCGTCGCCTACGGCTTTAACCTGAGCAGCACAGAGACAGTGTTCGAAAACTTTGCCATGCGCTCCAACGAGCTGCTGGCGGGCCACCACCCCTGGACATTGCTGAGCCATATGTTCCTCCATGGCGATATCATGCATCTGGCGGGTAACATGTATTTCCTCTACGTGGTGGGGGATAACCTGGAAGATGTGTTGGGCCGCGCCAAGTTTCTCGGGCTCTATCTCCTGTGTGGCCTGGCCGCGGCTGCCGCGCAGATCGCCGCCGACCCCGGCTCTGGCATCTACATGGTGGGCGCCAGCGGCGCCATCGCCGGGCTGTTCGGCATGTACCTCATGTGGTTCCGCCATGCCAGTCTGACCTTTATGTTCGTGGTGTATCAGAAGAAGCTCAGCCCCATGGCCTTCTTCGCCATCTGGCTGGGATTCAACATCTTTGGCCTGGTGATGGCGGGCCAGGGCGTGGCCTACTGGGCGCACATAGGCGGGTTTGTGATGGGCCTTATCTTGGGGGTTAGCCTGAAGGCCAAGGTGATGCATGATAATCCTATGCTGGCGCTGCTCAACGAGCCCGAGGTGAAAATCGCCCGCTAACCTTTGGGTTGCCGCCGTGCTTCAAGGCCCCGGCTCCGGACGGGGCTTTTTTATGGGCGCGCTTTTGTTGCTGAAACTTAAGCGAAAAAAAGGGGTCTAAACCCTAAGGTTAACCACCTGCCACAGGCTGGTATTCCCGCCAGACTTGGATACAATGTAATCAAATCAACAGCGAGAGCGAGAGATAAATGTCCAGAGCGAAAATTTTGATCATCGACGACGATCCCGTCTGTACCGGGGTGTTACTCGCCATGCTGGGAGACGATTATGAGGTTACCGCGGTGAACTCGGGCAGTGGTGGCATCGAGGTGATGAAATCCCTGGTACCGGATCTGATCCTGCTGGATATCACCATGCCCCACGTCAACGGTTATCAGGTGATCCAGCATCTCAAGGGCAGCGAAGAGACCGCCAAGATCCCCCTGGTGGTAATAAGCTCGCTGGCGGAGCAGTCGGACAAGGATTTTGCCCTCAAGCTCGGCGTCGATGACTACATCACCAAGCCCGTCATGCCAGATGCGATTCAGGAGATAATCGAGGCCTACCTCTAACGCCGCAGCTTGCGAGGTGGTTCACAGGGAATTGGCCTAGGATTTCAAGAATATTCAGCGTCGTATTCGCCAGCCCATTCCTGACAGCAGCATCATAATAAATCATCATTTTCAGCGGCTTGTCCTATAAAGGATAAGCCGCTTTTTCGTGAGCGTGCTTCTCTCTAGACAGGCCCCATGGGCTGGGCTATCTTATGGCGGCAACAAGGAGGTCACCGCCTGGCTGACTAAGCTGTTACACCAGATTAAGTTGCTACACCAGACTAAGCTATTACACCAGATTAAGGGATTAATCATGAAAGCAAGATTCTTACTAGCGCTGTTTTTTATCCTCACCAGCGCCCAGGGCGCCGACCTTCCACCACCTGATGCTTACGGCTTGGCTGGCATGGAAGTGGATGTCGATAAGCTTATCGAATTTAATGTTTCGCATATGAAAGCCGACGGCGACTTTATCGCTATGGAGCAGGTGTCTGGCATCGACAGCGGCAAGCTGGAGCGCGGTTATCGCCACGCCATGAAGAGCTGCTTCGATAAGTATGAGCGCATGACAGAAGAGAACGCCGAGGCCTTGTCTGACTGTTTCATCGACCAGACCGCCGAGGGGGTGGGTGCCTCACGTGAGCAGTTTAATGCCTGGCTGGATGAGCTGGATAGTCAAGACGGCGAGAATCCCGATGCTATCGAGGCCCTGGATATGGAGATGGATAAGATCCATGACGCCATCTTTGCCCTGCAGGATAAGCCAGAGCTCACCCAGGCCGAGCAGGAGCAATTGGCGGATTTAGAACAACAACTTATCGAACTAGGCGAGAAACAACATAAGTTGCAGCTGGAAGAGGCAGAGGCCATGGCCGCCGAGATGGAAGCCATCTACAAGCGTAAATGATCTGCTAGCAAGCTTTTACAGAAAGGCTCGGCACTGTTTATTCAGGCCGAGCCTTTGTTTTGAGTCCGCTATTTTCCAATAATCTTCTCTTCAAAATCGGGAAGTATTGAGTATCTGATTATTTGACATTGGGTTGGTTAAGGAAAACGAATTTATATTAAGGAGAACCCGATGAAAAAGTGGATTGCACTCTTGTTTATTTGCATTACATTTTACAGCGTTAATGCTCATGCGACTAAGTTATATTCCTGCTTTAACTGCAGCGCCGCAAAATTAAATGCCATCATAGATACCCACGTCCAAACGACTAAAACCTTTGAAACCATTGTCCTACTCGACAGAGAGAAGACGACCAGTATTGAGGTTAGGCTGCGACCAGCTGGGAATCATGCCCCAGGCTCTCCCATTCCTTACATAAGCGAGATCTATACCGATTTAGCCTATTTGCAAGCGGCCAATGGTGCATTGGCCGAGCTTAAGGCCATCAATGAAGAGCTGACACGTCAAGCAGACTTGGGTTTTGAATTGCCCGCAGAGACAGGCTTTAAAACGGTTGCTGATGCCTTAAGAGAGATCCCCGATCTTCAAAGCGTGTTAAATGATCGATTTAACCGTGGTGAATCTTCAACGCACCAAAAAATCGCCAAACGAGCCGACAAGCAAGTTCAATTGCTCGGTAACGCTCTTGGTTTTAGTCCCAGCATTATTTCGGTAAGCCTGTGGCCAGTGGTAAAAAACAGTTCTTGGATTGTCTCCTTTGCAGACGGCTCACAGATACTGGTCGATATCACTTTCAAGTCAGTCAATGACCAATTGCTCCTTGCTACCAAAGCGCTTGCCGAATCTGCGCAAGATAATGAAGACAAACGAGTTCCGCTTTCTGACATAACAGCGGAAGGTTACCGTTTTAGTGGGAGTTATGTGCAAGTATCAAGTTATGCCGAGCTGATGAGAAGCTTTGGGATTAACGGTTCTGTTCCCGACACGGGCGCAGATATCAGTTGTAGTGTCACCAAATCGATAGAAGCCTCTTCACATAGAATTACCTATGGCTTTTCATGTGGTTAACTGCCGCTTGGATTACACGCTGGGTAAAGGCTTAAGCGAGGCTCGGCATTGTCACGGACATGCTGAGCCTTTGTTTTGGTTTCCCTAAATCTCGAACTGCTAACTGCTAACTGCTAACCTCTGGCGATGGTGATATCGGCGATATGGCCATGTTCGGTGGCCCTTAGGGCTCCCTGTAACATCTCGGCGGCCTCCTCGGCGCTCATGAAGCTCGAGGTGTCGAGAGACTTACCGCTGCTGGGCCAGAAGCCGGTATCCATGCCGCCGGGATAGACGGCGATGATCTTCATTGGCTTACCCTTGAGTTCCAGACGTACCGACTCGATAAAGCCGCGTACCGCCCATTTCGCCGCGCAGTAGGTCGACTCACCCGCCTTGGGCTGCTGGGCCGCCGTTGACATCACCACCACCAGATGCAGCGGCGTGTCCTGATAGCGTTTCACCAGCTCGCGTACCAGTAAGATACTTGAGGTGACGTTGTTCTGCATTAGCTTGTGGATCTCATCGACCTGCTGCTCGGCGATGGGGCCGAAGTAGCCGCTGCCTGCGCAGTGAATCACGGTGCCGAGTGGTGAGGCGCCGCTCATGGCATCGACCCCATCTAGCAGCGTCGCTACGCTCTGTTCGTTGCAGAGGTCGGCACTCAGAGGATGAAGGCCGCAACTGCTCTGCGCCACGCTGGCAAGCCTGGCTTGATCGCGCCCCGAGATCACCACCTGCTCGCCCAGATCCGCATATCGTTTGGCCAGGGCGGCCCCCAGGCCGCTGCTGGCTCCGGTAATTAATATCATGATTCATTCACTTAGAAGCTGTGTTAGGTCGACCTATTATGCCGTAACTTAGCCCAGATGCCAGAAGCTGTGGGTTGTGAGAAGGATTAATGGAAGCCTGGACAAAAAAGGGAAGCCGCCGCTTCCCTGATGAGTCAGTGCTAGTGGATGCTCTGATAGCTAAACCTCAGGTGTTTAGCGTCTTTGATCAGCTTGATGAAGTCTTCCCGGCTCAGCCTGACAAGGCTGGTGTGGTCACCGGCCTCGAGGTAGAGTTCCTTGGCCTCGATCAGCAGGTCATCATAGATGGTCTCTATGTTGTAGGCCGCGCCGAGGGAGGGGATGGCGCCATGCTCGCAATCGTCAAACATCTGATAGACGGTTTGCTCCTTCACCAGATGCAGATCGCGGTTGAGCTTGTCACCCAGGGCCTTGAGGTTGATCTTATGATTGGTGGGCAGTACCGCCATGATCCTGCGTCCCTGATGATCTTCCAATATCACCCCTTTGGCGACTTGGGCGGGGGCCAGCTGGGCGGCAATCGCCGAGCTGATAGAGTTGTGGCTGTGGCGGTGCAGCACTATCTCATAGTTCACCTCATGCTCAGCCAGATAGTGATTTAACCGGTTTGAAATACTCATATACTTGCCTCGTTAACGTTGTTAAACGTTATCGATAAGTATAGTCCAGCCAGGCTCCAATGCTGGTGGAGTGCACTTTTCACTACTGACTTGATGTCGTTTTTTCTGCTGACTGAGAAGCGCTTTTCATCGATTAAGTCACCCGCCAAGCCTGGCCTGCCGATCAGCTAAACCAGGTCTTAATTTTGCTCAGCAGCGAAGGGCGATAGAAGGGCTCAAGCTTCTTCAGGCAGAAGTCGCTTATCTCATCATGTTTGTCTCTTCTTAACAGGTAAGGGCGTATCTCCCAGCCATGAAGCTCAATCTCCCTATGCAGGTTGCGGCAATCGCTGCGAATGCGGCTGAAATCATCGCTAATCCTGTCTCCCTCCAGAGTGAGCGCCAGGGTGAAGGCACTGTCTGTGCCGCCGCGGCGGATATCCAGCTCGCTCGTTTCGATGAAATAACCTGCCTTGACGCTGGGGTAGTTAGCCAATATTTGCCGCACCGCGCCGAACATGGGCAGATCGCTTGCCAATACCTTGCCTAGCAGCAGGAGGTGATTGCCCTGAGGGAGTAGCGCCATGTCGGGCAGCAACATATAGCGGATCTCATCGCTGCTGACGACTTTCGATAGATTACTATTGGGGTTGAGCGCCATATCCATCTGGTTGGTCAGCAGCAGCTGAAATGCCTGAGGCGCATCTATTTCTATCTGGCCGTGAAATTCGCTGCCCTCTGCTTCCATAATCGCCTTGGCCTGATCGACCGCCTCCTGGGAGGTAAACAGCGGGACGAAGTAGTGCACCTGATCATCGCTGACGGGGATGTGCCATTGCATGATGGAGAGCTCAGTGGTGCCATCGGCCTGAGGATCTTCTTGGCCATCGCTCAGCAGGTAGAGCCTGGCCTTAATCAGGTGTTCATAGAGGTTTTTGGCCTGGGTGTGATCGGCAAGCGCTGCCTGCAGGGCGGTTTCGAGCGCATTGCTCGGGGAGAGTGTGACTTCCATTTTCGCTAATCCTTGTTGCCAGCTGGTATAGACCAGACGTCCTGGTGAGTGGGCATAGTAGATCAAGGTGTTAGCTGGGTCTAGGGGGAAGGGGTGAGTGGGGCAAACTTAGTTTGGGGAAATAATGTTGTGGGTCTTTGAATCACATTTGTGAGAGGTGGTCTGGTTACCTCGTAACCTAGTGGGTCTTCAACCCATACCCATGGGAGAATATCGGTCTGCCGACCGAAGAAAGTCGTGGGATTCCATCCCACACCCGGGCAAGGAGGACTGCTCGTCCTCGCCCTCCTTGCATCCACCCTGACGCCCCGGCGAAGTTGTACTCCTTCGTGTCTTCTTGAAAATCCCTATCGCCTCATATTCGCCATCCATGACTCACCTGAGGCTATTTCGGCATCCCTGCCTCAATCACGTGATTTTCTGCAAGCCACTGCGGCAACTTCCAACGGGGTCTTTTTAACCACAACCGGCACCTGTTATAAGTCGCCTTAGCTATTCTTTAACTATCTATAATATATATAATTTAAAGATTTCCTAGCTGTATGCGAATGAGGTCAGATGCTACAACAAGTCCCCATCGAAGTTGCCGAAGGGTGTTGGAATAAATCGGGTGAGGCGGGCATGGATGCCCGACTAGCTTCCGCAGGTGCATGGATGCATCCTTCGGAAGCGCTAGCGATTTATCCATAAGCACGAGGAAAAACAACTTCGTCAGGGGCGGCAGGGGAGATGCAAGAGGGGGATTGCTGTTGATCCCCTTCTTGCTCGGGTGTGGGTTGAAGACCCACGACTTACCTCTGCCGTAAGGCCGTATAGGCAAATAAGGTGAAGCCTGGAAGGCTTCAAGTGCTAGCCAAGCAAAGCTTGGCTCATAAAAGCGTAAAAAGGTTTACGCAGGAACCCTTTCCACTAAACATCATAATCGAGTACCGGCGCCAACCACCGCTCGGTTTCCTCCACACTCATCCCCTTACGCTTGGCGTAGTCCTCCACCTGATCTTTACCTATATTGGTCACGCCGAAGTAGCGCGACTGCGGATGGGCGAAGTACCAGCCGGAGACGGCGGCGGTGGGGAACATGGCGTAGCTCTCGGTGATATTGAGATCTATGGTCTCGTCGGGCTTTAGCAGCTCCCACAGCAGGCCTTTTTCCGTGTGATCCGGGCAGGCGGGGTAACCGGGGGCCGGACGTATGCCTTTGTATTTCTCGCGGATCAGCGCCTCGTTATCCAGGTTCTCGTCGGCGGCGTAGCCCCAGAACTCCTTACGCACCCGTTCGTGCATCCGCTCGGCGAAGGCCTCTGCCAGGCGGTCGGCCAGACACTTGAGCATGATGGCGCTGTAGTCGTCGTGGTTGGCCTCGAAGCGGGCCACATGCTCGTCGATGCCGTGTCCTGCGGTGACGGCGAAGCCGCCCATGTAGTCGGCGACGCCCGAGTCTTTCGGCGCGACGAAATCGGCGAGACAGAAGTTGTCGTTGCCCACACGCTCTATCTGCATCCGCAGATGATGGGTGGTCATCTCGACCTGGCTGCGGCTCTCGTCTGTGTAGATCTCGATATCATCATAATTGACCGTGTTGGCTGGAAAGAGGCCGATGACCGCCTTGGCGGTGAGCCACTTCTCATTGATTATGGTGTTGAGCATCGCCTTGGCATCTTGATAGAGCTTGCGCGCCTCTTCGCCCACCACCTCGTCGTCGAGGATTTTGGGGAAGTGGCCGTGTAGCTCCCAGCTGCGGAAGAAGGGGGTCCAGTCGATGCGATCGACCAGGTCTTCCAGCGGATAGTCGTCAAACACCTGCCTGCCGAGCTGATTCGGCACGAAAGGCTTATGGCTCTGCCAATCCTGCTGGCAGCGGTTCTCCCGCGCCGCCTCAATAGAGACTAACTGCTTGCGCTTGGCCTGTGAGTTACGCTTGTCGCGCATCTCCTGGTATTCGCCATAGGCGGCGTCTATGGTCGCCTGACGGGTCTCCTTGTTGATCAGCTTGGCCACCATGGGCACGGCGCGTGAGGCGTCGGCGATATAGATGGCGCCCTCGGGTGCGTGGGGGGCGATTTTCACCGCCGTGTGGATCTTAGAGCAGGTGGCGCCGCCTATGATGGAGGGGATATTCAGTCCCGCCTTGTGGAAGGCTTTCACATTGTGCACCATCTCATCCAGACTCGGGGTGATCAGCCCCGACATGCCGATGATATCGACATTTTCCGCCTTGGCGACCTCTATGATCTTCTCGACCGGCACCATGACGCCGAGATCCACCACCTCATAGCCGTTACAGGCCAGCACCACGCCGACGATGTTCTTGCCTATGTCGTGCACATCACCCTTTACCGTGACCATGAGGATCTTGCCGTTAGACTGGCCCTCGACCTTCTCGGCCTCGATGAAGGGGTTAAGATAGGCCACGGCCTTCTTCATCACCCGCGCCGATTTTACCACCTGGGGCAGGAACATCTTGCCCGAGCCAAACAGATCGCCCACCACATTCATGCCGTCCATCAGCGGGCCCTCGATCACGTCCAGCGGACGACTGGCCTGCTGGCGTGCCTCTTCGGTATCCTGGTCGATAAACTCTGTGATCCCCTTGACCAGCGCGTGCTCCAGACGCTTGTTGACCGGCCAGCTGCGCCACTCGAGATCTTCCTTCTTGGCGCCCGCCGCACCATCGCCACGGTATTGCTCGGCGATCTCCAGTAGCTGTTCTGTGTTGTTTGACCCTTCAACCGGGCAGGGCAGGTTTTGCACCACGGCCTCCACCTTGGCCTTTAGCTCAGGGTCGATATCGTCATAGATCGCCAGCTGTCCGGCGTTGACTATGCCCATGTCCATCCCCGCCTGAATGGCGTGATAGAGGAACACGGCGTGGATCGCCTCGCGCACCGGGTTGTTACCGCGGAAGGAGAAGGAGACGTTAGACACGCCGCCTGAGATCATCGCATGGGGCAGGGTGCGCTTGATCTCGCGCGTGGCCTCGATGAAGTCCACCGCATAGTTGTCATGCTCGTCGATGCCGGTGGCGATGGCGAAGATGTTGGGGTCGAAGATAATGTCTTCCGGTGGGAAGCCTACCTTATCCACTAATACCCTGTAGGCGCGGGTACAGATCTCTATCTTGCGCGCCTTGGTATCGGCCTGGCCAACTTCGTCGAAGGCCATGATGATGGCCGCGGCGCCGTAGCGCTTCACCAGGGTGGCCTGCTCGATAAACTTCTTTTCACCCTCCTTGAGGGAGATGGAGTTGACCACGCCCTTGCCCTGGATGCACTTGAGCCCGGCCTCGATCACCTCCCACTTGGAGGAGTCGATCATGATGGGTACCCGGCTGATGTCCGGTTCGGAGGCGATAAGGTTGAGGAACTTCTGCATCACCTCGACACCGTCGAGCATCCCTTCATCCATGTTGATGTCGATGATCTGGGCGCCGTTCTCCACCTGATCCCGGGCGACCGACAGCGCCTCTTCATATTCGCCCGTCTTGATAAGCCTGAGAAACTTGGCCGAGCCGGTGACATTGGTGCGCTCGCCCACGTTCACAAACAGCGAGTCGGCGTCTATGGTCAGCGGCTCAAGGCCCGACAGGCGACAGGCCACCGGCAGATCCGGCAGCTGACGGGCGCTATGCTTGATGACGGCAGCGCGTATTGCCTTGATATGTTCCGGCGTGGTGCCGCAGCAGCCGCCTATGATGTTGAGCAGGCCTTCCTGGGCCCAGGGGCCGATCACCTCGGCCATCTGCTCCGGGGTCTCGTCATAGCCGCCAAACTCGTTGGGCAAACCGGCGTTGGGGTGGGCTGACACATAACACTCGGCGATCTTCGACAGCTCCTCCACATAGGGGCGCAGCTCCTGTGGCCCCAGGGCGCAGTTGAGGCCGATAGAGAGCGGCTTCACATGGCGCAGCGAGTTGTAGAAGGCCTCAGTGGTCTGCCCCGTCAGGGTACGGCCCGAAGCATCGGTAATGGTGCCCGAGATCATCACCGGCAGGCGTTGGTCTAGCTGGTCGAATAGGGTCTCGATGGCAAACAGCGCCGCCTTGGCGTTGAGGGTATCGAAGATGGTCTCCACCATGATGATGTCGGCGCCGCCCTCGATAAGGGCCTGGGTCGATTCCAGGTAGGCCGCTACCAAGTCGTCGAAATAGATGTTGCGATAGCCCGGGTCGTTGACATCAGGGCTGATGGAACAGGTGCGGTTGGTGGGGCCGAGTACCCCGGCGACATACACCTCGCGGCCGGTCTCGGCGGCGACCTCATCACAGGCGGCGCGGGCCAGTCGAGCGCCTTCTAAGTTGATCTCCTTCGACAGTTCCTGCATCTCATAGTCGGCCATGGCCACACGAGTAGCGTTGAAGGTGTTGGTCTCTATGATGTCGGCGCCGGCCAGCAAGTAATCTCTGTGGATCTGCTTGATCAGCTCGGGCTGGGTCAGTACCAGCAGGTCGTTGTTGCCCTTGAGATCGCAGGGCCACTCGGCAAAGCGCTCGCCGCGAAAGTCGGCCTCCTCCAGTTTGTGGTTCTGGATCATGGTGCCCATGGCGCCGTCGAGGATCAAAATTTCCTTATTGAGCCGCGCGCGGATCGCATCGTTAATCTGCCTTACGTTTCGAACGGGGGATTGGGTCGCCATAACTTTTACCTACTTCAACTGACCTGTGCCTAATCTGACTCTTTTTTAAGGGCTCTGCCTGAGTGTCGACGTTTTATTTTACTTTTGGATGTATAAACGTATAGACGTCTATACTAATCGACTTATAATACTCAGGGCAAGTCAAAAGAGTATAAGCTTAAATCTGGTTTTACTTCGAGGTAGATGGGGCGCTAGGTGTAAGGGTTAAGGCGCTGTGACCTTATCCGCACGCTTGATTATTTTGAAAGTTTTTCAATGCCTTATTCATCTTTCATTGCCAAGCGAGTCTCCCTGGGCGTATGCTGATAACGACTCAACTTGAAAAGGTTTAATGCTGAGGTTATGACGCAAACGACACTCTATTTGATGCGCCACGGTGAATGCGAAGGCGGCAACCTGCTGCGCGGCCATAGCGATCAACCTCTTACAGAGATAGGCTTCGCCCAGATGCAGCTGGCCTATGCCAAGCTGCCCGAGGCGGTGGACAGGGTGATCAGCTCGCCGCTGTCTCGCTGCCGCGTGTTTGCCGAGCATCTGACCAGCAAGAATCAGGTCAAGGTGGCGCTGGACGCCGGATTGAAGGAGGTTTACTTCGGCCGCTGGGACGGTCAGCCGATTCCTGAGCTGCATGCAGACCATGGCGCCGAGCTCACCGCCTACTGGCAGGACCCTTGGGCCAATCCATTGCCCGAGGGTGAGCCCATGGCGGCGTTTGAACAGCGTGTGGACGAGGTGGTCGAGCAACTTGTGCATCAGCACAGCGGCGAGGTGCTCTTGCTCATCACCCACGGCGGAGTGATTCGTCACCTGATGGCCAAGGCGCTTGGGGTCGAGCGCGCGGTGGGTTTCTATACCCGCTTGAGTCTGGATTACGCCAGCGTGGTCAAGGTAAGCCATTACCGCGATAAGACGGGAGAAAGTTTCTGGCGTCTGCACTGGCATGATGCCGAGTGAGTCCGGCCTTGTGTCGGCGGCAAAATTTAGCATAATAACCGGGCGCAGGGACCGCCTGCGCCGGGAGTATGGTGTCGAGATCGCTAAGGCGAGAACTCGGACTTAATAGGGAATTGGGGAAGGCCGAGCGCCGCTAGCCCAAACTGTGCCCGCAACTGTGAGTGTGCCCGCCAACTGGTTTTATCCTTTGGCCGCCACGAGTCAGGATACCTGCCTACTCTCTAACCACTATCTCAAGCGGGTGACTTGAGGGAAGCAAAAGATGAAGAATTCCTCGGGGCCGCAACAGGCCCAAGGGCGATGGCGCCTCGGCGTGAGTCGTTCGGAGGGCGTGTAGTTGAACGCCCGTACAGATCAAGCTCCACTCCCCGCGCATAACCTAGGCGATGGCAAAGGTGACCGCTTAAGCGACGGCTTATATAATGGCTTAGACGCGAAGGTGGCGCTGTCGGTGCGCGACCTCGGCTGGCGCTGCGGCGATCGCGCTATATTGTCTCAGGTTAACCTGGCACTGCCAGAAGGCAAGATGCTGGGGATCATTGGTCCCAACGGCGCCGGCAAGTCCAGCCTGCTGCGTTGTCTCTATCGTTTCCTCACCCCAAGCAGCGGCGAGATCCAACTGTTTGGTCAGCCCATCGCCAGCCTGAGCGCCAGGGCCTTTGCCCGCGAGGTGGCCGTGGTGCTGCAAGACACGCCCCAGCATTTCGACATGACCACGGCCCAGCTGGTGGCATTGGGGCTCACGCCACATAAGGCCGCCTTCTCCATGACCACTAAGGCTGATCGTCTGGCGGTGAGTCAGGCGCTGAAAACCGTGGGGCTTAAGGATCGCGCCAGTCAGACCTACGCCTCCCTCTCCGGCGGTGAGAAGCAGCGGGCGCTTATCGCTCGCGCCATAGTGCAGCAGCCCAAGCTGCTGATCCTCGACGAGCCCACCAACCACCTGGACATCCGTTATCAGATCCAGATCCTCGAGCTGCTTAAGGCCCTGGGGATCACTGTGGTGATCTCGATTCACGACCTGAACCTCGCCAGCGCCCTGTGCGATCAACTTTTGTTGCTGGATCAGGGGCACGCCGTGGCCCAGGGCTCGCCCAAACAGGTGCTGAGCGAGGCGCAGATCGCCAGGGTGTTCGGCGTCTGCTGTCAGGTAGCGCCCCATCCTCAGCATGGTAACCCGCAGATCAACTATTTCTATGGTTATCATAACAGTCAGCCGAGTACTCGCCGAGATGACGAAACTAGCGAGATAAGGGAGGAGACTCATGTTGAGCGCTAGTCTGAGTCAGGGCGGGCGATATGGCGCCTTGCAGCAACTGGCCTTCGTCTGCCTTGGGCTCTTGACCCTGGCGACCCCAGTGCTGGCGGTGAGTTTCGGCGCGGCGCAGATAGGCGTTGCCGAGGTGCTGGAGCTGCTGCTGGCCAAACTGAGCGGCGCCGATCCCGGCGGCGTGACCGCGAGGATCATCATAGAACTGCGTCTGCCGCGCATCTTGCTGGCCTTTATCGCCGGCTTCGGCCTGGCCCTGGCGGGCGCCGTGTTACAGACGGTGACCCGCAACCCCTTAGCCGACCCCTATCTGTTTGGTATCTCCTCGGGTGCATCTCTGGGGGCCGTGGTGGTGATCACCCTGCTGGGCGGTGTCGGCGGCGCTCTTGCCAGTGTCGGCCTGCCGCTTGGCGCCTTTATCGGTGCCAGCCTGGCGGTGCTCATGGTGCTGGCCCTGTGTGGGCGGGATCTGAACACTCAGATAGAGCGCATGCTGCTCTCCGGGGTGGCGATCTCCTTCCTGTTTGGGGCATTGGCCAGTTTGATGCTCTACTTTTCCGGGCCGCAATCGGCTGCCTCTGTGCTGTTTTGGAGCCTGGGCAGTTTCGCCAAGGCCAGTTGGTCTATGCTCTCGCTGCCCTGGCTGCTGGTGCTTAGCGCCAGCGTCGTGCTCATGCTGCTGAAGCGGCAGATCCTCGCCATACAGGCGGGAGACGAGACCGCCCATACCTTAGGGATCCGGGTGCAGCGCCTGCGGCTGATCAGCCTGCTGCTCTGCTCCCTGATCACCGCCGTACTGGTGGCCAACTGTGGCGGTATAGGTTTTGTCGGCTTGATGGTGCCCCATATGGTGCGGCTATTGCTGCCGGGGCGTTTCGCCCTGCTGCTGACGGCCCTGGTGGGCGGCCTGTTTATGATCTGGGTGGATGTGCTGGCCAGGTGTCTGCTGAGTTACCAGGAGCTGCCCGTGGGGATCATCACGGCTGTGATAGGTAGCCTATTCTTCCTGTTTATTCTTGGTGGCAAGCGTCGACGTTAGCCCCTGATGCGAATATTGAGTGATGCGAAAGAACTAGGGTGAGTTGTATGTATGAGGGAGCTGTATGTTTGAAGTAGTCGAGGTAAGTAGCGAGTTCGATGCCATGATACAGGCGCGGATCGACAGCAAGACTAAACCCCTGGGGGCCTTGGGAGAGCTGGAATCCCTGGCGATGACTATCGCCCGGGTGCTGGGGCCCGACAAGCCGCAGATCAGCGCGCCGACCCTGCTGGTGTTTGCCGGCGATCATGGCATCGCCGCCTCGGGGGTCTCTATCGCCCCCAGCGAGGTGACCACTCAGATGGTGATGAACTTCCTGCAAGGCGGCGCGGCAATTAATCTCTTCTGTGCTCAGGCTGGAGTCACCATGGAGGTGATCGACTGCGGCATCGCCCTTGAGATCACCGATCAACCGGCGCTCATCAATCAGCGGCTAGGGGCCGGCACAGGTGCGATTCATCGCGAACCCGCCATGACTCTGGGCGCGGTCAAGCAGGGCTTTGCCATGGCCAGGGAGCGGGTCGCGCTGCATTACGGCCGCGGCTGTAACCTGATCGCCTTCGGTGAGATGGGCATAGGCAACACCAGCTCGGCGGCAGCCATTATGGCGGCGCTGCTCGGCCGCGAGGCGGCCGAGTGTGTCGGCCGGGGCACAGGCATAGATGCTGCCACCCTGGCGCGCAAGCAGATGCTGGTGGAGCAGGCGCTGTTTCTGCACCGCGAGCAACTGGGCGACCCCTATGGCGTATTGGCCTGTCTGGGTGGGTTCGAGATAGTGCAGATGACAGGTGCCATCCTAGCCGCGGCAGAGCTGAAGATGCTGGTGCTGATCGACGGCTTTATCGCCACGGCGGCGGCCCTGGCGGCGGTGACCATAGCGCCCAACGCCCGGGACTATATGATCTTCGCCCATGAGTCCGGCGAGCGCGGCCACAAACTGATGCTGGAGCACCTCAATGCCCAGCCGCTCTTGTCTCTTGGATTGCGTCTCGGCGAGGGGACCGGGGCTGCCTTGGCTGTGCCCCTGGTGCAGGCGGCGGCCACATTTTACAACGAGATGGCCTCCCTCGAAGAGATGGGCATTTCGATTTAGCGGCAATAGCAATCTAAGGATCAAAAAGGGAAAGCGCGACGATGTTTGCCAGAGAGTTAAACCTGTTTTTTATCGCCATGGGCTTCTTTACCCGGATCCCCATGCCGGCCTGGGTGAAGGTCGACAATGAGCGGCTCAATCAGGCCAGCCGTTACTTTGCCCTGGTCGGCGTGCTTGTCGGTGGCCTCTGCGCCCTTGTCTATAGCCTGGCGACTCAGGTATTGCCTATCAGCGTCGCCATCCTACTCGCCATGGCGACCGGGCTGCTGCTCAGCGGTGGCTTCCACGAAGATGGCCTGGCGGATACCGCCGACGGATTCGGTGGCGGCTGGCAGGTGCAGGATAAGCTCACCATAATGAAAGACTCGCGGGTTGGCACCTATGGCGTACTGGCTCTGGTGATCAGCCTGCTGTTTAAGTTCGTGCTGCTCAGTGAAATTGCCCTGTTCGACGGCGATCTCGTGATGGCAGCCTTGGTGGTGGGCCACTGCCTGAGCCGTATGGTGGCGGCCTCACTCATCTTCACCGAGACCTATGTACGCGATGACGACAGCAGCAAGAGCAAGCCCCTGGCCCAGTCGCAGACCCCAAATGAGCTCGGAATTTTGTTGCTGACCGGCATCCTCACCCTCTGGCTCAGCGGTATCGCCTCGGCGCTCTCCCTCTGTCTGGTGTTGCTGGCGGCGCGCCACCTGCTGGTACGCAGTTATCGCCGTCAGATAGGCGGCTATACAGGCGATGTGCTGGGGGCGACCCAGCAGGTGATCGAGCTGCTATGTTACCTGTTTATCCTGGTGATCAGCCTATGATACACCTGGTTCTAGGCGGCGCCCGCAGCGGCAAGTCTCGCCACGGCCTGTCCCTGGTGGCCGATTATGTGGCCAAGGGGTATGAGTGCCTGTTCGTAGCCACCGCCCAGGGGCTGGATGAGGAGATGCGCGCGCGCATCGCCCGCCACCAGGATGAGCGCCGTGAGGATGGTTTGCCCTGGCAGACCCTGGAGTGTCCGCTACACTTGAGTGCCTGTATCGAAACTCACGCCAGGGAGAAACGGGTGATCTTAGTCGATTGCCTCACCCTCTGGCTCACCAATCAGCTACTCGAGGGCGATGACTGGCCAAGCACCAAGGCGGCGCTGCTGCGCGCCCTGGAAACTGCGCCGGGAGCTGTGGTGCTGATCAGCAACGAGGTGGGCTGTGGCGTGGTACCGGCCGACCCCTTGAGTCGCCGCTTCGTCGACGAGGCGGGTTGGCTGCATCAGGCGATCGCTCAGCGAGCCCAGCAGGTGGTCTTGGTCACCGCAGGTCTGCCGCTGATCCTCAAGGATGAGACGAGCCAGGGCACCAAGGAATAGGAAGAGAAGCCAATGACACCAGATAACTCAAGTAATCAGCGCAATCCGAGTAAACAGAGCAAGCAGGGCAAGCAGGGCAATAGCCATCAAGAGGCGAGTGGCAATATCTTGATGGTGCAGGGCACCACCTCGGATGCGGGTAAGAGCACCCTGGTGGCGGGCCTGTGCCGCTACTTCGCCCGTCAGGGGCGAAGGGTCGCCCCCTTCAAGCCGCAAAACATGGCGCTCAATAGCGCGGTGACCTTTGACGGCGGTGAGATAGGCCGCGCCCAGGCGCTGCAGGCCGAGGCCTGTTACCTTGCGCCCCACACAGACTTTAATCCCATATTGCTCAAACCTAACTCGGACACCAGCTCCCAGGTGATAGTGCAGGGCAAGGCCCTGTCTCACATGGAGGCCCAGACCTATTTTGGCAAAGACAGCCAGGGCTATCGCACCAAGGCGATGGCGGCGGTGCTCGACTCGCTGTCACGCCTGGAGCAGCAGTATGAGCTGATCCTGGTGGAAGGGGCAGGCAGCCCGGCGGAGATCAACCTGCGCGAGGGGGATATCGCCAACATGGGCTTCGCCGAGGCGGTGGACTGCCCGGTGATCCTGATCGCCGACATCGACAAGGGCGGGGTGTTCGCCCATATCGTCGGCACCCTGGCGCTGTTGTCAGCATCTGAGCAGTCCAGAGTCAGAGGTGTGGTGATCAATCGCTTTCGCGGTGACATCTCGCTGCTTAAGTCCGGCCTGGATTGGCTAGAGGCCAGGATAGACAAGCCCGTGCTGGGCGTCTTGCCCTACCTTAACGATCTGCATCTGGAGGCCGAGGATGCCCTGGATGCCCGTCAGGTGAGCAGTGGCAACGCACGCTTTCGGGTGTTGGTGCTGGTCTTTCCCCGCATCAGCAATCACACAGATTTCGATCCTCTCAGAC
The DNA here is from genome assembly GCF_023349185.1 of Shewanella aquimarina. Classification (GTDB taxonomy): domain Bacteria; phylum Pseudomonadota; class Gammaproteobacteria; order Enterobacterales; family Shewanellaceae; genus Shewanella; species Shewanella aquimarina. Next base: position 231,677 of record NZ_JAKIKY010000002.1, read on the forward strand.
TGCATCCGGATATCGACTTTCGCTATCAACAGGTAAACGAGGCCTACGACGGTCAGGCAATTGATGCCGATCTCATCATATTGCCCGGCAGCAAGAGTGTGCGGCAGGACCTGGCCGTTATGGTCGAACAGGGCTGGGATCGCGCCCTTAAGCGCCACCTGAGATATGGCGGCAAGGTGATAGGTATCTGTGGTGGTTATCAGATGTTGGGGCTGGCCATCGAAGATCCCCAAGGGGTCGAGGGCGAGGCTGGCGACAGCGATGGCCTGGGGCTGCTGCCCATAGTCACAGAGCTGACCCCTAACAAGCGTCTGGCTCAGGTGACAGGCAGGATAAAACTGGCGGGTGAGCGCGCAAGCATAGCAGGCTATGAGATCCACTGTGGCCGCTCCACTCTGTTATCGGCGGCGACCAAGCCCCTCACCCTAACGAGCGACGAGGGTAACCATTTCACCGAGGGCTGCCTGTCCCATGATGGTCAGATCCTGGGCAGCTATCTGCATGGTCTGTTCGACAGCCCTGAGGCCTGTGCATTGCTGCTAGAGTGGGCCGGGCTATTGACCGCGGTCACCATAGACCCACAGGCCATCAAACAGGCACAGTTAGATCGCCTGGCCGATACCCTGGCCGAGCATCTGGACATGGCGAGGCTGAGCGCCATCCTCGCCGAGACGCCACTAAGGCGACCTAACAAGAATAACTAAAGGAGAGAAGATGAGCGCGGACAAGCAGTCGGAAAATCACAAGGCCGAGCGTCATAAGGCGCGCCAGCAGAAGGTGAAGGAGGCAGTAGACGCCAAGATTGCCAAGGCCCAGACAGAGAAGGGCGTGCTGCTGGTGATGACGGGCAACGGCAAGGGCAAGACCACGGCGGGTTTCGGTAACATCACCCGCGCCGTCGGTCATGGCAAGAAGGCCGCCGTGGTGCAATTTATCAAGGGCAACTGGCCCTGCGGTGAGCGCGCCGTGCTGGAGCAGGTAGGCGTCGAGTTTCATGTGATGGCCACTGGCTTCACCTGGGAGACCCAGGACAGAGAGGCCGATACTCTGGCGGCGCTGAGTGCCTGGGAGGCCGCCGAGACTTTGCTAAAAGACGACACCATAGACATAGTGCTGTTAGATGAGCTGACCTATATGGTGAGTTATCACTACCTGGAGCTGGACAGGGTGCTGGAGGCGCTGAAAAACCGCCCGCCCATGCAGCATGTGATCATCACGGGGCGAGCCTGTCACAGGACGATTCTGGAGCTGGCGGATACTGTGAGTGAGGTGCAGCCGATAAAGCATGCATTCGAGAGCGGCGTTAAAGCCCAGCTTGGCTTCGATTACTAAAAATTGCTTTTGCAGTGCTCAATTGCGGCGTTGCGTCCTCATTCACGGCTCGCCTACCTATAGGTATGTCTTCGCCGTTCATTGCGGGGCGCCTTGCATTAGAGCACTTCATGACGCAATTTGGATTTCTGCCTGTTTGCCTCTGTGGCGGTATTGTCTGCGCCGACTCACCCAATTACATACTCCTGTATGCTCATGGGCTTAGCCACAGAAGCAAACAGTTTGAAATGAAGGATATGGGCTTCATGACGCAATTTGGATTTTTCTTTGAGCTCACCACGCAGTTCTATCTGCTTAAAACTAGAAAGGGAAAAGAATAGATGAGATTAAGGGTTAACCTCTGGCTGATACTGGCGTTATGGCTTTGTGTGCCTGGGCTTATGGCGGCGCCTGCGAAGCGGATCATCGCCTTGTCGCCCCATGGGGTGGAGATGCTGTTTAGTATCGGGGCGGGGGATAGGGTGGTTGCGACCACAGATCATGCCGATTTTCCCGATGCGGCCAAGGCGATCCCGCGGATCGGCGGCTACTACGGCATACAGATAGAGAAAGTTATCGAGCTGGACCCGGATCTGATTGTCATCTGGGGCGGCGGCAACAAGCGCGAGGATATCGAGCGCCTGACTCAGCTGGGTTATCCCATCTATAACAGCGACCCTAAGACGCTGGAGGCGGTGGCTGACGATCTGCTGGCGCTGGGCAAGTTGACTGGCAAGGAGCGCGAAGCGGAGCGAGTGGCCGAGCAGTACCTTATCGGCCTAAAGGCGCTCAGCAAGGAAAATCGGGCCAAGGCGGCGGTGCGGGTCTTCTATCAGCTCTGGTCAGTGCCCCTGATGACGGTGGCCGAGGGTAGTTGGATAGAGCAGATCATCCAGGTCTGCCACGGCGAGAATGTGTTTAGCGACGCGGGGAACGAGTATCCCCAGGTGAGCCTGGAGGCTGTGCTGCTAAAGCAACCTCAGGTGATATTGCAGAGTCAGGACGAGGGTAATGTGCGCGGCATCGACTGGTCTGCCTGGCAGGAGATCCCGGCGGTGAAGCAGCGCCACATCTATCAACTGGATGCCGACCTCTTGCATCGGGCGACTCCAAGGGCCATCTTAGGGATTGAATCTTTGTGCAAGGCCCTGGACAAGGTGAGATAAATACAAACTAAAGCTAAAACAATGCGCTAAACAAAAAGGAGATAAATGATGACTATGCTACTGGCCTGCTTACTCTTTGCCATGTTGCTTCCCTACCTGGCCAAGGTACCCGTGGCCATGGCGATGGCAAAGCAGGGTGGCTATGACAATGCCTATCCCAGAACTCAGCAGGCTCAGCTGACCGGCTTCGGCGCCCGCGCCTTGGCGGCACACCAGAACGCCTTCGAGTCCCTGCTGATCTTCGCCGTGGCGGCGCTGACCGTGATTGCACGGGACAAGGTCGACGACACTGTCGGTCTGTTAGCCCTGGTGCATGTGCTGGCAAGATGTGCCTATCATCTCCTCTACCTGCTGGATAAGAGCACCCTGCGTTCGCTTTCCTGGTTCGTGGCCATCATCGCCGCCTTCGCCATCTTCGCTCGGGCGTTTTAACTCCTTCCTCAATGCCCACTCAGTGGGTTCGCTATGAGAGCAGCCCTTTACCCTCTGTCGTTGGGGCTGACGCTTATTAGCTCGCTAATCTTCCAAGCGTTTTAACGCTCTATCAGGTTTTCTCCTGTGTCCGTACTTTCTCGTCTGTCCGGCTTTCCTCATATGCGGACACTCGGGGAAAATGACCGGACACTTTTGCGGGTGTCCGCGGACACTTTCATGGAATACTTAGCGGACATCTTTGTCTAAGCTGTTGAAAATTACCGAATATAAAAGTTGGCACGGCAATTGTAATCCTAATGGGCAGAAATCGACTCGGTCGAGTAACGGACACTGTTAGGGATAAACAATGATTAAAGATACCAGCGCACAAGATAAGCAAGTTGCCCCCAGCCTGGGACGTCGCATCAAATGGCCTGTCACTATCGGCGCAGGCGTTCTCCTGGTTTCTGGTCTGGTGTGGGCCAGCGTCAGCGGCAGCAGCGTGAGCGAGTCTATCGACCGTAGTGAGCTGCGTTTTGCCACCCTGGAGCGCGGCACCTTAGTGCGTGACATCGCCTCTACCGGCAAGATAGTCGCCGCCAATGCCCCTATCCTCTACGCCCCAGAGAAGGGCACAGTGACCCTAATCGCCAACCCGGGTGACAAGGTGGAGCAGGGCCAGGTGGTCGCCACCATAGAGAGCCACAGCCTGACCAACAACCTCAAGCAGCAACAGGCGCTGCTGGAAGGGATGCAGAGCAGCCTGGAGCGTGCCCGTCTCGACGCCCGCCGCGATCAGCTTAAGGCGATACAGACCCTGGACATGGCCAAGGTGGATCTCGAGGCGGCGGATCGCGAGAGTCGCCGTGGCGACCAGCTGATCGAGTCTAGCCTGATCTCTAAGATAGATTATGAGAAGAGCAAGGATGAGCTGCACAAGGCCAAACTGCTCTACGCTCACGCCCAACAGGAAGCCGAGCTGATGAAAGATACCTTGAGTTTTGAGCTGAAGAACAAGGCCTCAGAGGTGGCTCGCCAGGCTCTGGTAGTCGCCGAGCTCGAACGCCAGGTGGCGGCGCTGAATATCATCGCACCCGTCGGCGGCATCATAGGTAACTGGCTGACGGAGCAGAAGGCCCGTATCGGTCAGAGCCAGCCCATATTGACCGTGGTGGATCTGAGCGCCTTCGAGGCCGAGCTGGCGGTGCCAGAATCCTACGCCGACGAGCTGGGGATTGGCATGGATGTCGAGCTTAACTTCGGCGGCCAACTGGTGATGGGTAAGCTGTCGGCCATCTCTCCCGAGGTGCGCAACCGTGAGGTGACTACCCGAGTGCGCTTCGAGCAGCAAGTTGCCCTGCACCTGCGTCAGAACCAGCGTCTGTCGGCCCGCGTCTTACTGGAAAATCGTCCCGACGTGCTCATGGTCAAGCGTGGCCCCTTCGTCAACAGTGGCGGCGGCACCCTGGTCTATGCCGTCAAGAACGACCTAGCCGAGCGCACCGAGATCCAACTGGGTGCCCGCAGCATGAGCCACATAGAGGTGGTCTCGGGCGGTGAGGTCGGCGACCAGTGGATCATCTCCTCCACCGACGCCTTTAAGAACGCCGAACAAGTATTGATCCGCTAAGGAGCGAAGCGATGAAGACCCTGATGATAAAGCTACATCCAGAACGAGTGGTCGCAGGACTGGCGCTATTACTCCTGCTGGTGGCGACTCAGGTCTATACCCAGGATGCATCAGACTGGTTTCTGCTCGGGCTCAACATATTAGAAGCGACCGGCATGCACGGGCAGCCGGTCGATAGTAACCAACTTCCCGACGTCGCCAGAGTTGGCGGTGATTTAACTCAATGGTTATTGGCCCGATTGTCCTAGTCCGTCCGGGCATAGGTGTAATAACAAACTGAATAACGCGATACAAAAACAAAGGATACAACCCATGTTAACGATGAAAAATATCAACAAGGTGTTTAAAACGGATTTGGTGGAAACCCATGCGTTACGGGATTTCAATCTCGAGGTTAAGGAAGGTGAGTTTGTCGCCGTCACCGGGCCGTCTGGCTCGGGCAAGACCACCTTTCTCAACATCGCCGGCCTGTTAGAGGGCTTTACCAACGGCGAATATCATCTGGACGATGTCAACATCTCTAACCTGAGCGATAACAAGGCAGCCGCCATTCGCAACGAGAAGATAGGCTTCATCTTTCAGGGCTTTAACCTGATCCCCGACCTTAACTTGGCGGAGAATGTCGAGGTGCCACTGCGTTACCGCGGCTTCAACGCCAAGGAGCGTCAGCGCCGCGTGAAGGCCGCGCTGGAGCAAGTGGGCCTGGGGGCACGTATGAAGCATCTGCCATCACAACTTTCCGGTGGTCAGCAGCAGCGTGTGGCGATTGCCCGCGCCCTGGCTGGCGAACCAAGATTTCTCCTCGCCGACGAGCCAACAGGTAACTTGGACAGCCTGATGGCTCGTCAGGTGATGGAGCTTTTAGAAGAGATCAACAAGGCGGGCACCACCATCATCATGGTGACCCACGATCCCGAATTGGCGCGCCGCGCCCAGCGCAACATTCAGATCGTCGACGGTCAGGTGTGTGACTTCACCCTGTACCAGGGCGGTCAGTCGCACCTGGTCGATACGGCCGAAAAAGTGGCCAGCTAAGGAGAGTAAGCATGTTTCTATATTACGTCGATCTCGCCTGGCGCAGCATACGCAAGACGCCGATTCTGTCGCTGCTCATGGTGCTGGCCATCTCTGTGGGGATAGGCATCACCATCACCACGCTGAACGTCTACAGCATGATGGCCTATAACCCGGCCGGTGAGCGCTCCGAGCAGCTTAACGCGATTCAGCTCTGGTCACAGGGGCCGGACACCTGGGATGACTTTCATCGCCTGGTTACCTACCAGGATGCGATGAACCTGCGTAAGGGCAATGTGGCTAATGCCCAGGCGGCCATGTTCCGTAGCGGCATGGCGGTGCAGACAGACAACCCAGAGGTACTGCCCAGGCTGCAAGGCATCAGGGTGACCGACGGCGATTTCTTCAAGATGTTTGAGGTGCCCTTTGTCTATGGTAATCGCTGGGACAAGGCGGTGGACCTAGATCCTGCCTATCAGGCGGTGATTGGCGAGAAGCTCAACCAGAAGCTGTTTGGCGGCGAGAATAGCGTCGGCAAGACCATCTACCTCAACCGTAAGCCCTATCAGGTGGTGGGGGTGATTGGCGACTGGAATCCTCAGCCTAAGTATTACGATCCGACCAGTGGCGCCTTCGCCAAATCGGAGCAGATCTATATTCCCTTTTCGCTGTCGGCAACCGAGGAATTTAGCGTCTGGGGTAACTCCTCAGGTTGGAAACATGAGCCGATGAACAACTATCAGGACAGGTTGAATTCGGAGAAGGTGTGGTTGGAATACTGGACCTATCTGCCGAGCGCCGAAGATCGCGCCGCCTATAAGAACTACTTGGCCAACTATGTGGAGCAGCAGAAGGAGCTGGGCCGCTTCACCGACAACAAGTCACCTGTCGACTCTGTGCTCATGTCTGACGTCGCCGGCTGGCTGGAGCGCAGCCATGTGGTGCCGGAAGATAACAAGATTCTGGTGGGATTGAGTGCCTTGTTCCTCAGCGTCTGCCTGGTGAACATCCTCGGCTTGATGCTGACCAAGTTTCTCAAGCGTGCGCCAGAGGTGGGTGTCAGACGTGCCATCGGCGCCAGCCGTGGACAGATCTTCTCTCAGTACATGGTGGAAGTGGGCGTCATCGGCCTGTTTGGTGGCCTGGTGGGACTCTTGTGGGCCTGGGGCGCCCTCTATGCCCTGTCGGCACGCTTCGGCGTCGCCGAGGGACTGACCCATCTCTCCATGAGCATGTGGTTGATCACCCCCACCATCGCCGTGGGTACCGCGCTGCTGGCCGGACTCTATCCTGCCTGGGTGGTGTGCCGCACTAAACCAAGCGTCTACTTGAAGAGCCAATAAGGGATTGAAAATGCTTAATATTAAACCAATTTTTAGCAGCTTGCTCCGCAGTAAGAGTGGCCCGGTATTGCTGCTGGTGCAGATAGTTTTGTCGGTGGCCATAGTTGCCAACGCCAGTTTCATTATTCATGAACGTCTCGGGATGATGCAGCGTGACTCTGGGATTAATGAAGAGGAGGTGTTGACCTTTAGTGTGTTTAACTTCGACCCCAGCATAGATATCGATCAGCAGAACAAGATAGATCAGCAGATCCTTCGCGCTTTGCCTAACGTGCAGGCGGCCACCTCCACTAACATGTTGCCCCTGAGCGGCAGTGGCTGGTCGAGTACCCTGAATATGGGGCCAGATCCTGAGACGGCTAAGTCTACACCTCAATATGCCATGTATCTGGGCACCGAACACACCATCAAGACGCTGGGGCTCAAGCTCATCGAGGGACGTAACTTCTACGCCGATGAGATCAATAAGAGCGTCAACGATCCCGGTAAATTGATGATCATCTCCAAGGCATTGGCTGAGACGGTGTGGCCGGACGAGTCGGCCATTGGCAAGCTACTCTATATCGATGACGAGCAGCTCGAGGTGATCGGCGTGGTGGAGAAGTTCCAGGGTGCCTGGGTCGACAGCGACGATTTGGAATACAGTGTGATCCATAATGTCGATTTTGCGGGATATACCTACATGGTGCGCGCCGCGGCCAGCCAACATGAGGCGCTGCAGGATGCCATCGTCAAGGCGCTGATGAAGGAGAATCCTAATCGGGTGATCGATGACTTCCAGTCTGTCGCCGAAGTGAAGAAGCGCTCCTACCGGGATCATGAGCTGATGATAACCGTGCTCTCCATGATGGTGGTCTTGCTGCTGTTGATCACGAGTCTGGGGCTGACAGGTATGGTGATGTTCAACATCCAGCGTCGCACCAAGCAGATAGGTACCCGCCGCGCGTTAGGCGCTACCAAGGGGGATATCCTCAGCCTCTTCCTGGTGGAGAATTACCTCATCTGTATCTCGGGAGGGGTGTTAGGCGCCTGTCTGGCGGTACTGCTTGGACAACAGCTGATGAAATACTATGACCTGCCACAGCTCAACCTCTTCTATCCGGTCGTGACGGTAGTGGGTATGATGCTGGTGACCACCATTGCCGTGGTATTGCCGGCGCGCAAGGCGGCCAACATCTCGCCGGCCATGGCAACCCGCAGCGTCTAAGCCTGGTCTTTAACTCACGGCGCTAACCCTGGACGCTAAACAGGAGACGCCGAAAGCGTTTGCCCTTTTCATCGGCGGCGCTTTCGGTTAGTTTGTTGTTTTTATGTGAAAATAAGAATATATGGATACGATTCTCATCGTCGACGACAATCAGGCTGTATGCAGTGCATTGTCTTTGATGCTCGAACTCAATGGATTTAAGACCCTAACTTGTTTCTCTCCTGAAGACGCGCTGCGCCTGGTGGCGGAGCAGGAGATCGCCCTGGTGATCCAGGACATGAACTTCACCCAGGACACCACCTCGGGCGAGGAGGGCAAGCGCCTGTTCTACGATATCCGCGCCAGTCAGCCGCAATTGCCAATCATACTCCTGACCGCCTGGACGCAACTGGAACTGGCGGTAGAGCTGGTCAAAGAGGGCGTCGCCGATTACATGGGCAAGCCCTGGGACGATGATAAGCTGCTCAACAGTGTCAATAACCTGATCTCACTGCACTCCCTGTCGCGGCAAAATTCTCAGCTGGCCCGCTCCGAGCACCAGCGGATGTCGGCGATCAAAGATGCCGACCTCTGCGGCATCGTCTTCGGCAGCGGCGCCATGCAGCGCTGTATCGATCTGGCGCTGCAGATCGCTAAGTCCGATGTCTCTGTGTTGATCACGGGGCCAAACGGTGCCGGTAAGGACAAGCTGGCAGACATACTGCACGCCAACTCGCCCCTCAAACATAAGCCCTTCATCAAGGTGAATATCGGTGCACTGCCGATGGAGCTGCTGGAGGCCGAACTGTTTGGCGCCGAGGCCGGTGCCTTCACCGGGGCCAACAAGGCACGTATCGGTCGCTTCGAGGCGGCCGACGGTGGCACCCTGTTTCTCGACGAGATAGGCAACCTGCCGCTATCGGGTCAGGTGAAGCTGCTGCGGGTGTTGCAGACCGGCGAGTTCGAGCGTCTGGGCAGCCATCAGACCCGTAAGGTTAAGGTGCGGGTGATCAGCGCCACCAACGCGGATCTGGCCGAGGATATCGCCAGCGGTCGTTTCCGTGAGGATCTCTTCTACCGTCTCAATGTGATCGAGCTGGCCTTGCCGCCCCTCAATCAACGCCAGGACGATATCCTGCCCCTGGTGAATCACTTCATCGGTCAGGACTTTAGCCTGAGTAAGCCGACCCAGCAGGCGCTGGTGAGCTATCCCTGGCCCGGCAATGTGCGTGAGCTGGAGAATGCCTGTAAGCGGGCGGTGATCCTGGCCGCCAGCCCGACGCTGACCATGGCCGACTTTGGCTTAAAGCCTGTGAGTGGCGCGTCAGCCACCGCCCCTGAGTCCACGCCGAGTTCGGTCATTGCGCAGCAGATTCCAGCTCAGCAATCGGCTCAGCAACAGCCTCTGCAGCAGGGCGGGGGGGCGCAAGTCTCGACTCCCGCCGAGTCCCAGCCTGAAGCTAACAGGCCTCAGGCCTACGAGCCCACCGGAGCCGATATCGAACTGGCCCTGGCGGAGCATAACGGGGTGATCGCCCGGGTGGCCAAGTCTCTAGGGCTGAGTCGCCAGGCGCTCTATCGCCGCATGGAAAAATTTGGGATAGAGAAATAATGCCTGCGCTGCGCACTAAACTCATCTGGGGCAATGTGATTGCCAGCCAACTGGCGATCGGCCTGTTTATCCTGCTGCTCAATTGGCTGGCGCCCGAGCTGTATCAGGCTGTGGCGCCCGAGCTGATAGTCGCCTGCCTGCTGCTGTCCGGCGGCTTTGCCTGGCTGCTCAGCCGCTGCCTCACCCGAGGACTGTCCACCAGTCTTAAGGCGTTGGAGGTGGGGTTACTCAACATCAAGGACAATGATTTCAGCGTGAACATTCCTGTGACGGGGGACAGCCAGCTCAAGGCGCTGGCCAGCCTGTTTAATGAGTCGGCGGCCGTGCTACGCCGCGAGCGTCAGTATATCTATCAGCGTGAGTTGCTGCTGGATAAGGTGATCCAGAGCTCGCCTAACGTCATGGTGCTGCTCGATGATCGCCAGCGCATCATCTACGCCAACGACGCCGCCCGTCACCTGTTTGCCAAGGGGGCAAGGATAGAGGGCAGCATGCTAGATGAGCTGCTCGATGGTGTCAGCGAGGAGCTGGCCGGCGCGGTCAACAATCCCAAGGGCGGCCTGTTTACCCTGGCAAGTGTGGAGGAGGGCGGCGAAGATGAGACCTGGCATCTCTCCCGTGGCCGCTTCCTGCTCAACGGCCAGTATCATCACCTGATCCTGCTCAAACAGATGACCCGTGAGCTGAACCGTCAGGAGGTGGCGGTGTGGAAGAAGGTGATTCGCATCATCAGCCACGAGCTCAACAACTCGGTGGCGCCCATAGCCTCCATGGTCAACTCGGGTCGCAAGCTCACCGAGCCGCTGGATGATCCTAAGCTCAAGTTGATCTTCGATACCATAGAGGACAGGACCAGTCATTTGAGCCAGTTTATCTTCAACTATGCCCGCTTCGCCAAGCTGCCCCTGCCCAAGAAGAGCGAGGTGGATTGGCATAAGCTGGTTGCCCAGTTGGCGGAACATTTCAGCTTCAGCTTAGTGGGGGAGCTGCCCCAGGGCTGTGGCTATTTCGACCTGATTCAGCTGGAGCAGGTGCTGCTGAACCTGCTCAAGAATGCCCACGAGTCGGGATCGCCAACAGAGGCGATCAGCCTGAGTGTCAGGGCCCAACGCCTGAGTGATGGCAGCGACGGCGTGACTATCGAGATCTGTGATGGCGGCAGCGGCATGTCCCCCGAGGTGCTGACCCAGGCGCTATTGCCATTCTATTCCACCAAGCAATCGGGTACCGGCCTTGGCCTGCCCTTGTGTAGGGAGATCATCGAGGCCCACGATGGCCGTATCAGCCTGCATAACCGCGAACCCAAGGGACTGACGGTGCGTATCTGGCTGCCTGATGATGCCGCCCAGCCGCTGGAGCAGGCAAGCGCCTGAAACTTTTTTCCCGACATCAAAAATCGTTAAGCAATAAAAAAACACCGCCAATTGGCGGTGTTTTTCTTTTTATCTAGAGCGGGTTAGTCTTCTACCTGCCACTCAATGGTTTCGCCGGCGCGGATCGGCACTACGCCCGTGTCACCCAGCGGATAGGTGGCGGGCACCTCCCAGCTGCGTTTCACTAGTGTGATGGTGTCTGTGTTGCGCGGCAATCCGTAGAAGTCTGGACCGTTGAAGCTGGCGAAGGCTTCCAGCTTATCTAGGGCGCCCACCGACTCGAACGCCTCGGCGTAGAGCTCGATGGCGGCGTGGGCCGTGTAAGAACCGGCGCAGCCACAGGCGGCCTCTTTGCGATCCTTGGCGTGTGGCGCCGAATCTGTACCCAGGAAGAACTTCTTGCTGCCACTGGCCGCAGCCGCCAGCAGGGCCTGCTGGTGGGTGTTGCGCTTGAGAATAGGCAGACAGTAGAAGTGAGGACGAATACCACCGGCCAGCATATGGTTACGGTTATACAGCAGGTGATGGGCCGTGATGGTAGCGGCCACATTGTCCGGCGCATTCATGACGAACTCCACCGCGTCCTTGGTGGTGATATGTTCCAGCACTATCTTTAGCGACGGGAAGTCTGCGACCACCTGCTTGAGGGTATTTTCGATGAAGGTGGCTTCACGATCGAAGATGTCGATGCTCGAATCCGTGACTTCGCCGTGTACCAGGAAGAGCATGCCCACTTCCTGCATCGCCTCCAGCACAGGGTAGATGTTCTTCACATCGGTTACACCCGAGTCAGAGTTGGTGGTGGCACCCGCAGGATAGAGCTTGGCGGCAACTACCTTGCCCGAAGCCTTGGCGGCGCGGATGTCATCGGGTGTGGTGTTGTCGGTCAGATAGAGCACCATCAGTGGCTCGAAGTTGGTGGTGCAGACCGTCTTGATGCGCTCATAGTAGGCCAATGCCGAGTCGACATTGGTGGCCGGTGGCACCAGGTTAGGCATGATGATGGCACGGCCCATATAGCGGCCTGTGTCTCTTACGGTATCGGTCAGCACGTCACCATCGCGCAGGTGAACATGCCAGTCATCGGGTCGGGTAATGGTTAATTTGGTCATCGAGGACTCTTTCTTTTGCGTGGACTGGCTGGATCTTATGTGGCTGGCCAAGACCTGTAAAGGGCTATCTTGGTTTTATCCCCCAAGCAAAGGTGGTCAAGATTTAATCTTCCTATGCTCACTATGCCACCGAGATCACTGTTTTCACTATTCGCTTAGATTTTTCTAATAAAAGGAATTTGCATGTAATGGTGAATGTAATACACTCACGGCCAAGGTCTGTTTAGTGCAGTAGGAGAAGCATTGAGATGAAGAAGATACTGATCATTGGTGGCGTCGCGGGCGGCGCATCGGCGGCGGCAAGGGCGCGTAGACTCAGCGAAACTGCTGAAATCATTATGTTTGAGCGCGGCGAGTATGTCTCCTTTGCCAACTGTGGCCTGCCCTATCATATCAGTGGCGAGATAGCTCAGCGCAGCGCCCTGGTACTGCAGACGCCAGAGAGCTTCAAGGCCAGATTCAATGTCGAGGTGCGGGTTAAGCATGAGGTGGTCGCCATAGATCGCGCCGCCAAGTTGGTGACCGTCAGACGCTTGAGTGATGGCAGCGAATATCGGGAAAGTTATGACACCCTGCTGCTCAGCCCTGGCGCGGCGCCAATCGTGCCGCCGATCCCAGGTGTGGATAATCCGCTCACCCACTCCCTGCGTAACATTCCCGACATGGATAGCATCCTGCAGACGATCCAGATGAACAATGTCGAGCATGCCACAGTGGTTGGCGGCGGCTTTATCGGCCTGGAGATGATGGAGTCACTGCATCATCTGGGGATCAAGACCACTTTGCTTGAGCTTGCCGGTCAGGTGATGACGCCTGTGGATCGTGAGATGGCGGGCTTTGCCCATCAGGCGATTCGTGAGCAGGGCGTAGACCTGCGCCTGGGTACGGCACTGTCGGCCGTTGAGTATCAACCGCAGACCCATCTTGCCAGCGAGGCCGCCGGTGAAGAGACGAGCCATCAACACATCAAGGGACACCTGAGTCTGACCCTGAGCAACGGCGAGCTGCTGGAGACAGATCTTTTGATCATGGCCATCGGCGTGCGCCCCGAGACTCAGCTAGCCCGCGACGCAGGTCTGGCCATCGGCGAGCTCGGTGGCATCAAGGTGAACGCCATGATGCAGACCAGCGATCCCGCCATCTACGCCGTGGGTGACGCCGTCGAAGAGCAAGACTTCGTGACCGGTCAGGCCTGTCTGGTGCCACTTGCCGGTCCGGCGAATCGTCAGGGGCGCATGGCGGCCGACAACATGTTTGGTCGACAGGAACACTATCAGGGCACCCAGGGCACGGCGATCTGCAAGGTATTCGATCTGGCTGTTGCCGCCACGGGTAAGAACGAGAAGCAGCTCAAGCAGGCGGACATCGACTATGAGAAGGTGTATGTACACACCGCCAGCCATGCCAGCTACTATCCCGGCGCCGAGGTGGTCTCCTTCAAGCTGCTGTTCGATCCAGTCAAGGGCACTATCTTAGGTGCCCAGGCGGTGGGTAAGGATGGCATCGACAAGCGGATCGACGTGATGGCGGTGGCCCAGCGCGCTGGCATGACGGTCGAGCAGCTGCAGCACCTGGAGCTTAGCTACGCCCCCCCATACGGCAGCGCCAAGGATGTGATCAACCAGGCGGCCTTCGTGGCCAGCAACATCATCAAGGGCGATGCCACCCCGATCCACTTCGATCAGATAGGTGATCTCAGCCAGGATCAGCTACTGCTGGATGTGCGTAACCCGGGCGAGCTGAAAAATGGTGGCCTGGAGGGCGCGGTCAATATTCCGGTGGATGAGCTGCGTGATCGCATGCATGAGCTGCCTAAAGATAAGGAGATCATCATCTTCTGTCAGGTGGGGCTAAGGGGCAACGTGGCCTATCGTCAGCTGGTCAACAACGGCTACCGGGCACGTAACCTGATCGGCGGCTATCGCACCTATATGTTTGCCCGGATGTAAATTTGCTAGGGCGAAAATTTGCCCGCGTGTAAGTTTCAGCCTTTAAAGTTCTCAGGCCGGGGCACCTTGCCCCGTCCCTTCCTTCTGCGACAGATGAAAGAGGTACTCGATGTTTTCATCATTCGCTATCGCCCTGTGCGGTGGTCTGTTAATTGGCTTGGCGGCAAGCCTTCTCATGGTCGTCAATGGCCGTATCGCGGGTGTCAGTGGCATCATATCCGGCGCCTTGTGGCGCAGTGAATCAGCGGGCTCGGCCATAGGCTGGCAGGTCTATTTTCTTGCCGGACTGGTGCTGAGCGGTCTGCTGCTGGCCACCCCCTTGGAGGCGTGGCTGGCTATCGAACCTGTGGTGATTAGTGCCAGGGGAATTGCCTTGCCGACCCTCTTGTTGGCGGGGCTGCTGGTGGGTCTGGGCAGTTCTCTGGGGAATGGCTGTACCAGTGGTCATTGCATCTGTGGCATGGGACGCCTGTCGCCGCGATCCATCGCGGCATCGTTACTCTTTATGCTGGTGGGCGTCATCGCCGCCGTGCTGCTGAGTTAGGAGGGGACTATGCGTAATTTAATGGCGTTATTGTCCGGATTGCTGTTTGGTGCCGGTCTGCTGCTCTCTGGGCTTGCCGATCCCGCCAAGGTGCTTGGCTTCTTAGATATCAGCCGTGTGGTCAGTGGTGAGTGGGATCCGAGCCTGATGCTGGTGATGGGCAGCGCCTTGAGCATCTATCTGCCCGTCTATCTCTTGTGGGTCAAACCCAGAGCCGCGCGTAAGCAAGGCCCGGTGCTGGACAGTCAATACCATCTGCCTGGCAACACCCGTATCGATGGGCAGCTAGTGCTGGGAGCCGCCTTGTTTGGCCTCGGCTGGGGCATGTTAGGCATCTGCCCTGGCCCCGCAGTGGTCAACCTGGCTAGCCTAGATCCCATGGCGCTGGCGTTCATGGCCGCCATGGTGCTGGGGGTCTACCTGGGTAGGCTGATTAAGAGAACGATCGCACGTAGGGAGTCTGGCCCAATCCAGATCTAAGCGGCTTATTTTTATATAAAAGTGCTTGGCAGCCTCACGCTTTGATGCTTAGCTTATAGGTAGATAATTGATAAGGCCAAGGTTGGCCATCTAGTCTGCTGGAGCCTGCTATGCACTGCTTGCTGTTTAGGGATAGGTTTGCGTTCTCTTTCTCTTTCTCTTTCTCTTTCTCTTTCTCTTTCTCGTACTCGTTCCCATTCTTCGTGGCGTTAGCGGTATTAGTGGCGTTAGCCCTGCGGCTGTTGGCGCCGGTCTGAGTCTGGTCGGTGCTATGTCAGAGATACCGCAGCCACTGTTAGCCCTCATCCTTCTTCTGGTTATCGCCTTAGCGGCTTTGGCGACCCTTAATCTTCTGCGCCGCCGTGCTGTCGACTTTGCCGCCTTGGCAAGCTCAGTCGACGATGGACTCATTCTTATCGATGACAGTGCCAGGATCTTGGCCCATAACCCTCTTGCCGCCACCTTGATGAAGGGCGAGGGCAGCGATATCAAGGGCCAAGCGCTCAGCCTCTGGCTCAAGGATTCCAGCGGTGAGCAGTTGCAATTGTTTGCCGACCGTCAGCTTGGCACCAGCATGAATCTGGGCCAAGAGATCTTAAGCTTTACCCGCCTGGCTCGTGAGCCCAAGGGGCTGCTCCTGTTGGTGCGTCATCACGACCTGGAACAGGACATTCGCCAGGATATCGCCCGCTATCACCACAGCCAGTATTTCGCCAAGATAGGCACCTGGGACTGGCAGGTAGGTACAGACACCCTCTATTGGTCCGATGCCATCTACGGCATCTTCGGCTATAAGCTGGGCGAGGTGACGCCCAGCTATGAGTTCTTCTATTCACGTGTGCATCCCGAGGATCGCGACAAGGTCAAGGCGGGTGAGGCGCGCTGCATCGCCACGGGGGAAAATCATGACGAGGAGTATCGCATCGTCTGGCCCGACGGCTCTGTGCACTGGATGCGCGAGACGGGAAACCTGGTGAAGGATAGCGAGGGGCAAGTGGTGAAGATGGTGGGTGTGGTGCGTGATATCACCCAGGAGAAGGCCTTGCATCATAAGCTGGAGCAGATGGCCCACCAGGACCCTTTAACCGGGCTGCCCAACCGGCTGCAGCTTGAGGTGCGCCTGAGTGAGGCGATTGGCGAGGCGGCGGCGCGAGATGGTCGCCTGGGACTGATCTTCATCGATCTCAATCAGTTTAAGGCGATCAACGATACCCAGGGGCATCAGGTGGGAGACAGGGTGCTGATGACGGCGGCGACCAGGTTGCAGAGCCTTCAGGGGCCAAAGGATCTGGTGGCTCGTATCGGCGGCGATGAGTTTGTGATGCTACTGCCCCAGTGGCCGACTGACGCTGAGCTGGAGGAGGTGGCGGCGCGCCTGGCCAAGGCGTTGTTTGAACGCTTCGGCGAGCCGGTGAGCCAGACCGGTAGGGGCATACAGGCCAGCATCGGCTTTGCCATCTATCCGGATCATGCCGGCCATATGGATGCGCTGCTGCATGTGGCCGATCAGGCCATGTATATCGCCAAGGGACGAGGTGACAACCAATATCATCTGGGGCCGGATCATAGAGCCGATCTCGGCCATCGTCTGGTCCTTTGAGCTAGCTGGCCGTCTGCAGCGCCGGGCTGGCCGATAACGCCTGCCGACGACGCAGGAAGAGGGCGTAATACCAGGTGAGCGCCGAGAACCAGGAGATGGTGAGCGTCCACACATCGTGGGAGATGAAGTGAGCCCCCCTGAGCTGTTGGGCGATGCCGAAGGTGAGCCCCAGTAGCAGACCAAAGCCTAAGCCAATCCAACGAAACCTTGGGCCATAGGCCAGGGCGAAGAAATAGAGTGCCACCCAGGCGTAGCCGCCGCTGGAGTGACCGGCGGGAAAGCATTGACCCGGCGAGTCGGCATCAAACTGACCCGAGAATAGCGAGAAATAATCGGCGCTACCGCCGAAGATTTTCAGGTGCCAGGGGCAGTCCAGGTGCACCAAGGACTTGCCGAGTCTTACCAAGAGCACGCTACTCAGCACGCTCATGAAGAGGAAGGCCAGGCCCCTGCGATAGGCCTTCAGGGCCGGTTTCCTGTAGCTTAGCCCCAGCAGGCTAAGCACTATCACCCCCAGCAAGATCACTAGGTTGCGCCCGCCGACATGGATTAGCTTCTCGGTTAGCCAGGCATTGCGTAGCGGCCAGCCGTCGACGCCACCTTCGAGTCGAAACAGCCATTGCCCCAGGGCGATATCCAGGTGGAATAGCTCGATGAGGCTGACCGCCAGTAAGAAGCAGATGGCGGGTAGCATGAGGTGATGACGCCAGAAGGCGGGTGAGGTTGGCGTGTCTACTGGCAGGCTAATCGACTCAGTCATCAACTCTGTCATCGACTCTGTCACCGGTTTGGCAATCGACATAGCAAAGTGTCCCATCGGCACCTAAGCTCAGGTGCAAAGATAAAAATAGCGGTTAGGGAAACAGTCTAGGGAGGGAGGCGTGAATATTATGTGGATCGCCCGGCCGCTTGGGCGCAGCCGGTATTTTTTGGGAAGCTGATTCTGTGGGAGCCGGTTTTTAGGGGGCCAATTTGGGGTACAGCCGAGGAGTTAGCGCTTGCTCGATTCCACGGCGGCGGCCTTGATCGCCTCGGCCAGTGCCAATACACCGTTGGTGCGCGATGGGCTCAGCTGACCGCTCAGCCCCAGTCGGTCGAAGTACTCGTGTAGATCTAAGGCGGCTATAGTTTTCTTATCCTGCCCCTGCACCGCGGTGAGCAGCAGGGCGATCAGCCCCTTGACGATGCGGGCATCGCTGTCGGCCAGGTAGTAGTGTCTGCCGTCTATCTCTCTGTGATAGAGCCAGGCGTTGCTCTCACAGCCTCTGACCTGAGCCGACTCCTGTCTTAACGCCTCAGCCAGTGGCGGCAGACGTTTACCCAATAGCATGAGGGCGCGGTAGCGCTCCTGCCAGTTAGCGGCCTGGGTGAAGCTTGGCAGTATCTCCTGGGGATCCAGTGTCAGGCCGGTAAAGGCCTCTGTGGATGGGCTTAGCTTGTTATCATTCATTTGGACATTGTCTCATACATTTAAAGCAGCAGCTCTTTTACCGATTTTAGCGCCTGGATGAAGCGATCGATATCTTCATCCGTGCTATACACGCCGAGGGAGGCGCGGCAGCAGCCAGCAAGGCCCAGGGTTTGCATCAGTGGCATGGCACAGTGATGGCCACAGCGCACGGCAATTCCCTGCTGATCCAACAAAATCCCCACATCCTGATGATGCTCGCCGCTAAGGTTAAAGGCCACGGCGCCGACATTGTCGTCGTGGGCGCCATAGAGGCTGATGCCCCCAAGTTGTTTGAGTTTGGCCTGAAGGCGTTTGAGCAGAGCCTGTTCGTGCGCCCTGACGGCCTCGCGCGGCAGCGACTGGATGAAATCGATGGCGGCGCCAAGGCCTATCACCTCGGCAATGGGCGGGGTGCCTGCCTCGAGGCGATTGGGCAGGATATTAAATGTGGTGCCTTCGAAGCTCACCTGCTTGATCATCTCGCCGCCGGTGAGCAGGGGATCTAGCTTGTCGAGCGCTTCATAGCGGCCATATAAGATGCCTATACCCGTCGGACCATACATCTTGTGGCCGGAGAAGAGGTAGAAGTCGCAATCCAGGGCCTGCATATCCACCTCGAGATGGGCGATCGCCTGGGCACCGTCGATGAGTGTGAGTGCGCCGACCGCCTTGGCCTGAGCGATCATCTCCTTAACGGGATTGACCGTGCCCAGCACGTTGGAGACATGGCACAGGGCGACGACACTCGGCTTACGGGCGAGCAGCTGTCGGTAGGCGTCTTGGTCGAGGCGCGCCTCGTCCGTGAGCGGGATGGGCACTATCTCGGCGCCGGTTTGTTTAGCCAGCATCTGCCAGGGGACGATATTGGCATGGTGGGCCGCGCTGTCTAACAGAATCAGATCCCCAGCCTTTAGCTGGCTGGCCAGCCCCAGGGCCACCAGGTTGATCCCCTCTGTGGTGCCATGGGTAAAGATGATCTCTTCCCGGCGGTCTGCATTAATGAAAGCCTTCACCTTGTCGCGCACCGCCTCATATTGGCTGGTGGCGCGGGCAGACAGCTGATGGGCTGCACGGTGCACGTTGGCATTGTCCGCCTGATAGTAGCGACTCATCGCGTCGATCACCCCCTGGGGCTTCTGACTGGTCGCGGCCGTGTCCAGATACACCAGCGGATAGTCGCCGAGTGACTGGGTGAGGGCGGGAAACTGACTGCGCAGCTGGCTAAATTCCATCGATTGGGTCCGTTGGGTGGTTCAAACAAAAAAGGCGCTCAGATCTTGGGAGATCTCAGCGCCTAATGCAAGTTCAATTAGCCTTTTAGGGCATCACTAGCCTGGTTTTAGGGGCAGGGGATACGATAGATGTCTGCCAGTTCGTCGATTCTGCCCAGCAGCTCGTCACTCAGGCTGACGGCCGCGCTGTCGATATTCTCTTTCAGCTGGTAGAGGTTAGTCGCCCCTATGATGTTGCTGCCCACGAAACGGCGGCCGTTGACGAAGGCCAATGCCATCTGCGCCGGGCTCAGGTTGAACTCCCGCGCCAGCTCCACATAGGCCTGGGTGGCATCCAGGGCCATCTGCGAACCTGTGTAGCGGGCGAAGCGCTTGAACAGGGTGAGTCTGGCACCCTCTGGCCATTGACCGTCTAGGTATTTGCCGCTCAGGGCGCCAAATGCCAGTGGCGAGTAGGCCAGCAGTGGCAGTTCTTCCCTGTGAGCGATTTCGGCCATGCCCACCTCGAAGCTGCGGTTAAGCAGGTTGTAGGGATTCTGCACGCTGATGATGCGCGGCAGGCCGTGCTTCTCCGCCAGCTGCAGATACTTCATCAATCCCCATGGGGTCTCGTTGGAGACACCTATGTAGCGGATCTTACCCGCCTTGATCAGATCCGCCAGGGCTTCGAGCGTCTCCACTATGGGGGTGAGCTTTTCGTCATCTTGCTCTTGGTAGAAGAGCTCGCCGAAGAAGTTGGTGTTGCGATCCGGCCAGTGCAGTTGATAGAGATCTATGGTCTCTATCTGTAATCGCTCCAGGGAGTCGTTAACCGCCTGATGGATGTTGCGCCAGTCCAGCGCCATGTTCTGACGGATATAGTCGCTCTTGCCACCAGGGGCCGCGACCTTAGTGGCGATAATGAGATCGTCACGCTTGCCCCTGGCCTTGAGGTAGTTGCCCAGGATGCGCTCTGTCTCGCCCTGGGTCTCGGCCTTAGGTGGTACGGGGTACATCTCGGCGGTATCGATAAAGTTGATGCCCTGTCCGATGGCGTAATCGAGCTGCTCGAAGGCCTCGGCCTGAGTATTTTGTTCATCCCAGGTCATGGTGCCCAGGCAAATTTTACTGACGTCTAAGCTGGAATGGGGGAGTCTTGTGTAGTCCATTCAAATCTCCAGAATGCGCGAGGATTACCTCTGAGGCTAGCAAGCTTTAATCTGAAACACTAGCTAATTTATCTCTCCCTAACTCAAAAATTATCTTGATGATTTGTTTGTAATTTCTGCGGCTAAAGTTTAAGCAGCATGGGGATTTCACAGGCATCGTGGCCCGTGTTGCCAAGGGGGGCTGAGAGGTGCTCGAAGCCGAGCTTCTCATAGAGATTGATCGCCTCGCTCAGGCAGGCGGTGGTCTCCAGATAGCATTGGCTAAAGCCCTGAGCGCGGGCAAACTCGAATGCCTGTAGTGCCATGCGTTTGGCAAAGCCCTTACCCCTGAGCTTGGGGTCGAAGTACATCTTCTGCAGTTCGCAGACATCATCGTGCCCCGGTAGCGGCGCGATACCGACGCCGCCCAGCACTAAGCCCTTGTAGTCGACCACCCAGTAGTGGGCCTTATCGTCCTGGTAGACGCTGTAGAGATCATCCAGGGTAGGGTCGGCGACGCTGTAGCCCTTGTCTGGCGTCAGGCCATACTCGGCGGAGACATTGCGGATCACCCTGGCGATATGGGGGTTGTCTTCCCGGGTGAGGCTGCGGATCTCATAGCACTGCTGGGCGTTGGCCAGATCGATGGCGCGGGTGTATTGGCCCAGGCTGGTTTCCAACTGGGTTATCTGCTCAGGTGACAGCTGAGCCAGGATCTCCTGGTACATCTTGTTCTGTTGTTCGTTCAGGCGGCTGAGCTGACGCTTGCCCTGGGGAGTGAGCTGACACAGCGAGCTGCGGCTGTCTCTGGGGTTGTTGCGACTCTTGGCAAAGCCCTTGTCGCAGAGTTGGCTCACGGCGCGGCTGGCATTGGACTTGTCGATATTCAGGGCCAGGGCCAGCTGCTTTATCGACAGCTCCTGAGCGCCGAGTTCGATCAAGGCGTGGGCCTGCACCGGCGACAGTGGCTGATCGCCACAGGCGGAGTTGAGCATGCCCAGTTGCCTCACCAATTGCCTCGACAGGCTGCGCAATGAAGAGCAGGTCTGGGGCAGTTCGACAGCCTGAGAGAGACAGGCTTCTTCGTGTATCGAAGGGCAAGATGGTGACATGGTTAAGATCCGTGTGAGCTATATAGTTGCGATATACATCTAACTTAGATCCCTAAAAAGAGAAATGCAAGCTTTTGCTAATGTAATCATCTGGACAGGTTCGGCCTGGCCTAACCTGCCTCGTTTCTCCTTACCTGGATTAAGACTTGTGGCGACCCCCGACGGCTGATCAGGCGAAGATCGCCGGGTTTAATAGCGGCGCCATCGCCAACACTATCGCCTGGGTATAGACGCTCTCACGGCTGGCCTTGCCCTGGGTAAAGAGACCGATAGCGCCCCCCTTCTGTTTGATGTTGACCGTGTTGAACAGCCTGTCCATCACATCGCCAAGCTCTTCACCGGCCACCAGGGCGTCGTACACCCGGGCGGGCAGGGGAAGCTGGGCGCTGCGACCTATGCTGAGTTGTCCCCTATGGATGATGGCCATGTAGGCGTAGGTGGCCGCGCCGTGATCGAACAGGTCTACCCCGCCCTCCATGGCAACATAAAGATCGGCCGCCAATGCCTCATCCTTCGTACCTTGTTGCTCGCAGTAGCGGGCGCGGTTGATGGCGCCCTCGCGGGTCTCAGTATCTGTCATCGGCTGGGCGGCAACCCCCGAGGGAGCGTGTATGCCCAGGCAGAGGATCTCGGCTTCGGGAAACAGCAGAGAGAGGGCATTGCGGGCGGCGCCTATCTTGACGGGATTGGTCGAGCCGACCGTGATGCGAAGGATAGCTTGTTGGCTGAGAGCGCTGGGCATGGGTATTCCAAAAGTGAATGAATCGACAGGGCGCCATTTTGCCATAAAGCGCCTCGGGATGCATGGCGGCGGAGGCTGGGGGCGCGGCGAATTTCTTAACCCGTTTATGCCAGCCCGTGGCGATGAAAGCCGCTGGCGCTGGGCTGGGCCGAGATGACCTTAGTTTAACAGATGTGAAAAAGGGTAACGTGGATGTGATGTTCAGGTTCGCTTTGGTTAGCGCGAGATTGCCGTTATGAAAATTTATAACGTAATAATTTCGATTTGGCTCACAAAGCCGATTCATTCTGAAAATTCATTACAAAAAAGGGTGTCAGATCAATTTCTGGCGACCCGGCTGCTATATGCTGTGCCCGAATTTTAGTCGTGCTCGCCGGGCGAAAAGCACCTTATGGCGGGGCGTCGGACCACTCAGATGCTAGAGCATCGATAAGGTTATTTTATGCAAAACGAAGCGACAATCTCTGATGTTAATCTCACGCAGCGCCAAGGTTGGACTCGCAGCGATACAACCTGGATGTTGAGTCTTTTCGGCACCGCAGTGGGCGCCGGGATCCTGTTTCTGCCCATCAATGCGGGCATGGGAGGCTTCTGGCCACTGGTGTTGATGGCCGCCATCATAGGCCCAATGACCTATCTGGCTCACAGGGGCCTGTCCCGTTTCGTCTGCTCTTCCCTGCGTCAGGGCAGCGACATCACCCATGTGGTCGAGGAGTATTTCGGTGTCGGCGCCGGTAAGGCGATCACCTTACTCTACTTCTTCGCCATCTACCCCATAGTGCTCATCTATGGCGTGGGGATCACCAACACGGTAGACAGTTTCATCGTTAACCAGCTGGGAATGGCCTCGCCGCCACGCTTCCTGCTGGCCGGTATCTTAGTGCTGGGCATGATGTCTGTGATGGTGTCTGGTGAAAAGTTCATGCTCAAGGTGACTCAACTGCTGGTGTATCCGCTGGTGGGGATTCTGGCCTTCATGTCGCTCTACCTGATCCCAAGCTGGAAGATAGACGCCCTGATGGAAGTGCCTGCCGCCGGTGAGTTCTTAGGTACCGTTTGGCTGACCATTCCTGTACTTGTGTTTGCCTTCAACCATTCGCCGGCCATCTCGCAGTTCTCGGTATCGCTGAAGAAGCAACACGGCAGCCATGCCGCCAAGAAGGCCGATGTGATCCTGCGTAACACCAGCATGATGTTGGTGGGCTTCGTGATGCTGTTCGTCTTCTCTTGCGTGTTGTCACTCAGTCCGGCGCAGCTGGCGGAGGCCAAGGCGCAGAATCTACCGATCCTCTCTTATCTGGCTAACGTGCATGCCAGTGGCTTCGTGAGCTACTTCGGCCCCATCATCGCGGTGATCGCCATCGTTTCCTCTTTCTTCGGTCACTATCTGGGTGCCACCGAGGGCCTGAGGGGGATCATCACCAAGCAGCTGCGCAGCAGCAACAAGGAAGTGTCGGACGCCAAGATCGACAAGTTTATTCTCGGCTTCATGTTCCTGACCATTTGGGGCGTTGCCGTGATCAACCCGAGCATCCTGGGGATGATCGAGGCCCTGGGCGGCCCTATTATTGCAGCCATCCTCTACCTCATGCCTATGTATGCCGTCTATAAGGTGCCTGCACTGAAGGCTTACCGTGGTCGCATTAGCAACATCTTCGTGATCCTGGCTGGCTTGCTGGCGATGACGGCCATCCTCTTCGGCATGCTCTCTTAATCGACTCATGTCGCGCCCGGCGATAGACCGTCGGGCGAATCTCTGTGGAAGTATTTATGGTTAGCGCATTTGATATTTTTAAGATAGGTGTGGGTCCCTCCAGCTCGCACACTGTAGGGCCGATGAAGGCTGCCAAAGGATTTGTTGACGACCTGCGTCAGCGTGGAGAACTACTGAGTATCACCAGCGTCAAGGTGGATATCTATGGCTCCCTGTCGCTCACCGGCAAGGGCCACCACACGGATAGCGCCATCATCATGGGGCTGGCGGGTAACAGTCCTGAGTCGGTGGATATCGACCTGACGCCCGAGTTTATTCGCCAGGTGGCCTTGACCTCCTGTCTGCCGCTGGGCAGCGAGGCCCACGGGGTCGACTTTCCGCCCGAGGCCGTGGTGTTTCATCGCGAAGCCCTGGCGCTGCATGAAAATGGCATGACCCTGAGCGCCTATATCGGCTCCCAGTGCGTCTACAAGAAGACCTATTACTCTATCGGCGGCGGTTTCATCGTCGACGAGGAGCATTTTGGGATGACGGCGGCCAACGAAGTGGTCTTGCCATATCCCTTCGCCAATGCCACCGAGCTGCTGGATTTGTGCCAGGAGACGGGCATGAGCATCAGTGCCATCATGATGGACAATGAGCGCTCGCTACATAGCGAGGCCCATATCGCCGAGGGGTTCGAGGCGGTGTGGCACACCATGAAGGAGGCGATCGAGCGCGGTTGTCACACCGAAGGAGTCTTGGCCGGCCCGTTAAGGGTACCGCGCAGGGCGCCGGCCTTGTATCGCCAGCTGGCCACGGGTGAGCGCCTGTCGGCGGATCCTATGATGATCGTCGACTGGATCAACATGTTTGCCCTGGCGGTGAGTGAAGAAAATGCCGCCGGGGGCCGTGTGGTGACCTCGCCCACCAATGGCGCGGCGGGGATCATCCCGGCCGTGCTGGCTTATTTCGACAAGTTTATTCAGCCCGTCGGCCCCAAGGAATACAGCCGCTACTTTCTCGCCGCCGCGGCGATCGGTGGCCTGTATAAGCGTAACGCCTCTATCTCTGGCGCCGAGGTGGGCTGTCAGGGAGAGGTGGGGGTTGCCTGCTCTATGGCGGCCGCCGGCTTGGCGGAGCTGATGGGCGGTAATCCGGCCCAGGTCTGTATCGCCGCCGAGATCGGCATGGAGCACAACCTGGGGCTGACCTGCGATCCCGTTGCCGGTCAGGTGCAGGTGCCTTGCATCGAGCGCAATGCTATCGCCTCGGTGAAGGCGATTAACTCGGCGCGCATGGCACTACGCCGCAACAGCGAGCCCAGAGTCAGCCTGGATAAGGTGATCGCCACCATGTATGAGACCGGCAAGGATATGCATGTGAAATACCGCGAGACCAGCCAGGGCGGCCTGGCGATCAAAGTCACCAGCATATGTGCATAAGGCTTGTGTATAAGCCTTGCGCATCAGCTCTGTAAATGAGCCATAAAAAACGCCCTCAGGGGCGTTTTTTTATTGAGTGAGGTGTTTGCTTTAGCCGCTACTTTTCTTCATACATCAGGTAGTAGCTCTGCTTCATGCCGAGGGCCTCATAGGTCTTTTGCGCCTTGTGATTCTCTTGCTCGACATAGAGTCTGAAGCTGGCGGCGCCGCCTGCCTCCTCGGCAATCTGCTTCACCGCCTGATACAGCTTGGCGTAGATCCCCTGACGACGATTCTCTGGGCGGATATAGACGCTCTGGATCCAGTAATAGTCTTTGGCGCGCCAGTCGCTCCACTCGAAGGTGACCATGAGTGAGCCCAAGATCTCGCCAGCCTCTTCTGCCACCAGATAGAAGCCGCGGGCAGGGTTTTCGAGTAGTGTCTGTACGCCCTTGGTGAGGGTCTGTTGATCTAGGCTGAGCCCCTCGGTTTCGTTGGCCATGGCCTGGTTAAACTGTACCAGTGCGCCGAGATCTGATTGTTGGCCTTTTCTTATTTGCATTATCGCCTCCTTAAATTTGGCCATACTCTAGCATGCTTCTCTGCCAAGCAAAGCCAAACCGGGGCAGAATTTTTTCGATTGGCTCTTAGACTAAAGTCTAACTCTGCTATGCTTTGAAGATGGGGCTGCGAAGTGTCTATGGGGTGAGAAGATGAGTGATTCTGAGCAGAGAGAGTCTAGTAAAATTAATCAAAATCAGCGTGATAGCTTGGTTCGTGGTCAGGAGCTGGATAGGGTGAACCATCTGCTGCATTTCCTGCTGACCCTGGCCACCCTCGGCGTCTGGGGACTGGTGTGGTGGCACCTGATCTTAAAATCCCAGGGCAAGGCGGAGCGCCTGTTTCATGGCTTCGACGACGCCTACTGGAGCCACCTTATCGAGCGCGAACAGCCCCCTGCCGCCCTACATACCTTTAGGGTCGACGCCAAACAGGAATCAGTTTACTTCGAGGCCTGATGGGCCGCGCTTGATATGAATCACAGCTTACTGCAGGTTTCTCTGATATTATCCCGTTCCCATTTGCGTCTGCCGCTTGCAGCATTGCAACTTGCTCTGAAGGAATAAGGGCGGCAGAACCAAACCACTCTCGCGATTCAAGGTTATTAATGATGCGTCAACAAACCTCTTCTTGGCTGGGCCGTGCCTGGTCTGGCTGGATGTCTGTGCCCCTGTGGCTACAAATCCTTATCGGTATGCTCCTGGGTATTTGTACCGGTTTAGGCCTGGGTGAGCAGGCGGTACTGCTCAAGCCGATAGGTACGCTTTTTGTCAACACCATCAAGATGTTGATCGTCCCCTTGGTGTTCTGTTCCCTGATTGTCGGCGTGACTTCGATGCAAGACACGGCCAAGATGGGCCGAATCGGCTTTAAATCCTTCGCCTTCTATCTGGGGACCACCTCTATCGCCATCACACTCGGCCTGGCCGTGGGGCACTTCATGCAGCCCGGCGCCGGGCTGGCGATGACCTCGGCAGAGAGTCACAGCGCGGTGAAAGAGGTGCCCTCCATTATGGAGACACTGATTAACATAGTACCCACCAATCCCATCGCGGCGCTGGCCAGTGGACAGATTTTACAGGTGATCGTCTTTGCCGTGGCCTTGGGTATCGCCCTGGTGTTGATTGGCGATCACGGTAAGCCCGCCATCAAGGTGTTCGAGAGCCTTGCCGAGGCCATGTATAAGCTGACCGACATGGTGATGAAGCTTGCGCCTTACGGGGTATTTGGCCTGATGGCCTGGGTGGCAGGCGAATATGGCATGGACATGTTGATGCCGCTCATCAAGGTGATCCTGGCGGTTTATATCGGCTGTGCCCTGCATATCATAGGCTTCTACAGCCTGGTGCTGACCTTTGTGGCCAAGCTTAACCCGGTGCAGTTCTTCAAGGGGATCAGCAATGCCTTGGCGGTGGCCTATACCACCTCGAGTAGTGCCGGTACTCTGCCTGCTAGCATGAAATGCGCCAGCGAGTCTTTAGGGATCAACAAGAAGATCTCCAGCTTCGTCCTACCCCTGGGCACCACCATCAACATGGATGGCACCGCCCTGTATCAGGGGGTTACCGCCCTGTTTGTTGCCCAGGCCTTCGGTATCGATCTCACCTGGGTCGACTATATCACCATTATTCTCACCGCGACCCTGGCCTCTATCGGTACCGCGGGTGTTCCTGGTGCCGGTCTGGTGATGTTGACCCTGGTACTGACGACAGTTGGTCTGCCGCTGGAAGGGGTGGCCATCATCGCGGGTATCGACCGTATCCTGGATATGGCGCGCACCGTGGTTAACGTGTCGGGAGATCTGGTGGCCACCACAGTGATCGCCAAGTCAGAAGATGAGCTTGACCTGGAGCACTATAACGCCGACGCCGAGCAGAGCCAGATACTGGCAGAGCGGCTGGATAGCTAATTTAGGCTAGCTAATTTAGGCTAGCTAAGCCGCTAGGCTATAAAAAAACCGCCTTAAAGGCGGTTTTTTTGTGGGGCTAATCTCGACAATTACTGCTTACTGAGCACCAATTGGGTCTTACCGTCTGCGTCTTTGAGCAGCAGCTTACCCTTGGCCAGCTCGGCCTGGGTCACCTCAGACATCGCCTGCATGACGGTATGCTCCTGCTGCATCAGGGCATCGACACAGGCTTTCATCGTGCTACCAGCTGGGGAGAGGGACAGCGCTTGGCCGTCCAGTTGATACTTACCGAAAAATTGGTTGCAGCTGTTATTGCCGCTGAGTGCGCCATCTTCGGCGAACACCAGCTGAGCCGGGCTGTAATCGATGGCGGCCTTACCCTGGGCGGCCTCTATGTGCCAGCTACCTAAAATATCCAGATCCTCGCCGCCCATGAGAGATGTGCTTTGACAGGCTGATAAGCCGAGCAAGGTACCGGCGATAAAAATAAACTTCTTAAACATGGGGAAACTTCCAATTCTGTGAGACAGATATTTTGACAAGCTTACTCTTAATTAAAAAGCCTTAATCGGGGTTTTTCCATGATATTTTGTTCATGCTAAGCTGTTTCTACTGTCGGCTGGCGGACACCGACGGCAAATTTTCTGATATGGGAAAGATAAAGCGATGATGACAGGATTAAAACTGGCCCACTGGCTGGGACTCGCGATGGTGATGGTGGGCCTGGGGATCTATGGCCTGACCTCTTGGGCAGAGCAGATGCAGGGGATACTGCTGGTCTCTAGCCTGCTAGGTCTGGGTCTGGTGATGATGTCGCCTTTCCCCATAGTGCTCTTCATTCAATGGGCAAAGGCGCAGGATCAGACTCAAGCGGAAACACAGCAAGATAACCAAGGCTAAATTTGCCTTAAGCCTTTACGTCGCCCTGCTGTGCCAGCTTTTGGTTGGCATGTAGATTCTGTCTCGCCGCCTCGACCATAGGTTCTATGGCCAGATGTGTGGTAGGGGTGAAGAAGCTCACGCCTATGCTGATCTCCGCCTTGATCTCTTCCTTGGCGATCTGCTTGAGCAGACGCTTGGTGAGGGATTCGAGATTGGCCTGACTATCCACGAAGGCCAAGATGGCAAACAGGCCATCCTCGATCCGGGCCGAGACATCGGCATCACGCATATTATGGTGTATGACCCGCGCCAGCTGTCTGAGTCCATGACTCTGCTCGAGTTGTCCCTTGTACTGGGTATTATCTTGCAACAGGACGATACCCGCATGGGAACCGAAACGACGGCTGAGGCTGAGTTGTCTCGGCGCCATCAGGTTGAAACCATAGGGGTTGAGCATGCAGGTAAGGTCGTCTTGTACCGACATCATCTGGATCTGCTGCATCAGGAACAGATGCTTGAGCTCCGCCTGGATCAGGGCCTTGGCGTTTTCCATAAGCGGCAGGAGTCGCTGAAAATGTTTGCTGCGCTGGCTGTCACAGATCAGCATCACCCCGAAGGCCTGACCGTCTGACCAGTAGAGGGGCAGGGCCAGTAGGCTGTCGAAGCGGGCCAGATGACTCTCGGGATCTTGGCTCTCTGTGAGATCCAGCAGGCCGTAGGCGGTATGCTTGCTCAGGGCGTGGGTCAGGCTGGCATCATAAAACTGGGTGCCGGCATAGAGATTGAGATCCGTGCGCTGGCGACTACAGACGACCTGATATTCGCCGTCGATACATTGCAGTACCACACTGGCCTGAGCCTGATAAAATTCATTAAGTAGATCAACTTGTTGCTGCCAACGTGGCAGAGTAATGGCGGGATGATCGGCTTCCCTGAGCCAGAGGCTGGTATCGGCGCATTCTAACAGCATAGTAGTGCTCTCTTATTGTTATTATTTAATTGCATAACTCGCTAGTCTCTGTCGATCAGCCTAAAGACTGACGACACAAAGTGTTTACATCATACTCAAAAATCATATGTTGTGAGAATGTAAATTTTCAATTTTTGCGAGCAAAATCTATTTTCTATTCTCTATTACCCCACTGTGCAGGTATCTGTTTGCTAACAGAAACGGCCGAAATTAGCCCTTGCTCTCCGTCTCCACCGCATCCTCGTTCCGATGATAGGACTTGAGCTGTTGCTTGGCCTGTTCCAGCATAGGCGCCAACTTGGCGGAGGAATCGGGAGCGAAGAAGGAGTGCCCCGAGTCCAGCTGTAGGCGATCGTTTTGTTGGGCCAGCAGCTTTTCGACCCTGCGGCTGATATGGCTAAGGTCGCGCTCGGCATCGACGAAGACCAATACCACGAACTGGCTGTGGCTGTAGTGTGCGGCGATGTCGGCGGTGCGTATGGTGTCCTGGATGATGTTGCCAAGTAGCCGGATATGTTTGTCCTCTATCTCATCTATCATAGGTGGATTGGGATAGAGCTCGAAGAAGAGTATGCCTGCATGGGCACCGAAGCGTCTGCCCAGGTTGAGCTGTCTGGGCGCCATCATGATAAAGCCGTAGTGATTCAACATGCCTGTGTCACGGTCGCGCATCGACAGCGACTCGATACGCTGACTCTGACAAAGTAGCGCCAGATCTTGCTGCAACAATATTTGGAAGGGTTCCAGCATGAAGGCGTTATTGCTGGCGGTTTCTCTGCTGCCAGGATTGACCACACAGAGGCAACCGAAAATTGTGCCGTCTGGCCAGAGAATCGGCCGGGATAACAGGCTGCTGGCGGTGGCGAGATCCTTAGGCAGCTCGGCATTGGATTCTCGGCTCAGATCCAGGTTGATCCCTTCGGGCTGGCTGTTGGACAGGCGGGTAAAGAGCTCGAATTTTTCGTTATACAGGGTGCCGGAGAGAAATTTGCGGGTGTCGTTGATGGAGCTGACGATGATCTCAAAGCCAAGATCCGTCTGCTGGGCGACGAAGGCGACATCGGCCTCGAAATAGCGTTTCATCAGCTCACATTGATGCATCCACCTGACTAAGTTGATTTGCGCGTTATCGTTTTCAAGTATACTCACACCCGTATGAATGTTTTCCGGCAGCATGATCGGCTCTAACCTATTGGTGTTTCAAGTTTGTTAAGTGTGGTAGTCGATGAGCTATTTTGCAAATAGCCCGAATATTTAAGGGGATATCCTTGTTTCAATTGAGTATAGAGAGTCTGTCATGACTATCCGCTTGGCCACAGGTGCCGATCTCGATGCCCTCGTCGAATTGGAGGCGAGGGAGTGGCAGGCCGAGTTGACCCCAGGACAACGCGGCGCTTTGATGACGGGCCAGCATTTTAGTCGCCAGGAGTTATCCGAGCTGATTCAGAAGCATTGGTTGCTGCTGGCCGAACGTGGAGGGGAGATCGCCGGCTATGTGATCGCTGGTCACTGGTCTTTCTTTGGTGACTGGCCCCTGTATCGCTCTCTGGTGAAACGGCTCGAGACGAGCCGCTTCGAGATGCCCCAGGGCATGGTCGGCGCCAGCAATAGCTGTCAGTATGGTCCCATATGGATAGCGCCGTCCCAGAGAGGCAGAGGTCTGTTTGCCGAGTTGGTGGCCGAGCTCAAGACACGGGTAGCTCCTCAATATCCCTACATGGTTACCTTCATCGCCGAAGAGAACGAACGCTCCTTCGCCGCCCATACCCAGAAGGGGGGCATGCAGGTGCTGGACTTCTTCGAGTTCGACGGCCGCGGCTACTATCTGCTGGCGGCATCGACAAGATAGGCCTTGAGAGGCTAACGAGTACCCTTATGACAAGCAAAGAGATGAAGGGCAGGATGACTTCTAAGAACAAGACGACAGATAGCAAGGTAACAAATAGCAAGAAGAATGGTTTTCCGCCGCGCCTTGCCGAGCTACTGACCTCCTATGAGGGCGTCTCGCTCAGCGCCCTGGATAACCTCAAGTTGTTAGCCGCCTTGGCGGCCCAGGCCGAGTTTGGCTGCGAGTGTCTCGAGCTGAGCGATGAGCCGCGTGCCATCTATGTTGCGAATTGGGATGGGCACTGGTTTGATTGTGGTTTCAGTAACGCCTATAGCGCCGAGATTCGGCCCATGGTGCGGCCGTCCGAGGCGCGATTGGCGACGGCTAGAAGGGTCGAGGTGCCACTGTTAAATGCCCAGCAGCTGAGCTTCATGTGTATGCAGTATGCCCACTTCGACCACTGTTAGCCTGCTGGTTCGGGTGAGTTAAGCATGAGCGCGAGCCGCCAAGAGGAGCGCCTGGCAAGCGGCGTGAGAATGTTAAGGATGAGTCGTTAGTGATGGTGAGAACCTTTGCCCTGCTGGGCGTATTATTCAGTGGTTTCCTGGTGTGGCTTATCGTCAGCGCCGATGCCGGGCGCAGCAACCCCTTGTTTGAGCTGGCCCATTCGATTCCCTACGGTGACAAGCTGGGACATATGATCTTGTTTGGCACCCTGACCTTGTTTGCCAATGTCGGCAGTCGTTTCAGGCGTGTGTCCCTCGGCAAGGTGCGGCCCTATCTAGGGGCCGTGGTGGTCACGATTGTGGTGATTATCGAGGAGTGCAGTCAGCAGTATTTTCCCAGTCGTACCTTCGATGGCTATGATCTACTGGCCGACGGGGTGGGTATCATGCTGTTTAGCCTGCTGAGTCTCTATCTTGAGAAGCGATTCTTTACTAGCAATGAGTCGACTCGTTAAAGCTAATGCTATTTCATTGACAAAGATACAAAAAAGCCGCCAAAAGGCGGCTTTTTGCTGACTGGCTTGCGCCAATCTTATAGCTTGGCGTCTGCGCGTAGCGCCTCTGCCTTGTCGGTACGCTCCCAAGGGAATTCGTTACGACCGAAGTGACCGTAAGCGGCGGTCGACTTGTAGATAGGACGCGCCAGGTCCAGCATCTCGGTCAGGCCGTATGGACGCAGATCGAAGTGCTGACGCACCAGGCCGATAAGCACTTCTTCAGAGACCTTGCCCGTGCCGAAGGTTTCGACGCTGATAGAGGTTGGCTCGGCCACACCGATAGCGTAAGACACCTGGATCTCACAGCGATCCGCCAGACCGGCTGCCACTATGTTCTTCGCCACATAACGTGCCGCATAGGCCGCGCTGCGGTCAACTTTCGATGGGTCTTTGCCCGAGAAGGCGCCGCCGCCGTGACGTGCCATGCCGCCGTAGGTATCGACGATGATCTTACGACCCGTCAGACCACAGTCACCCATAGGACCACCGATAACGAAACGGCCGGTTGGGTTGATGAAGTACTTGGTGTCTTTGTTCAGCCACTGTGCTGGTAGCACTGGCTTGATGATGGTTTCCATCACGCCTTCGATCAGATCAGACTGGCTGACGCTGTCGCAGTGCTGAGTAGAAAGCACGACGGCATCGATGCCGACGATCTTGTTGTCTTCGTAGGCGAAGGTCACCTGGCTCTTGGCATCTGGGCGTAGCCAAGGCAGTGTCTTGTCTTTGCGTACTTCCGATTGACGCTTCACCAGTGCGTGGGCATAGGTGATAGGCGCAGGCATGAGCACGTCGGTTTCGTTGCTGGCGTAACCGAACATCAGGCCCTGGTCACCGGCACCTTGCTCTTTAGGATCGGCGCGATCGACACCCTGGTTGATGTCTGGAGACTGCTTACCAATGGCGTTGAGTACCGCACAAGAGTCGGCGTCGAAGCCCATGTCCGAGTGGGTGTAGCCGATCTCGCGTACCGTCTTACGGGTTAGCTCTTCGATGTCGACCCATGCAGAGGTGGTCACCTCACCACCGACCATCACCATGCCGGTTTTGACGTATGTTTCGCACGCCACACGTGCCTTAGGATCTTGTTCTAAGATCGCGTCGAGTACCGCATCAGAAATTTGATCGGCGATTTTATCTGGATGACCTTCTGAGACCGACTCAGAGGTAAACAAGTGCTTTGCCATAATGGAAAAATCTCGTCTTTAAACAATTCGAATGTGTAGAAGTATCTACATCTAGACGGCCATTTTAGTGGAAATCAGATCGGATAACACCCTTTTCGATGAAAATTGTGGAGTAAAACCGGGTAATTATTCTAATGCCTCGGATGAGTTTAAATAAAAGTTATCCATAACTTATTGTTATTGCTGATTTTTAATTGACGTTATAAGCCGCCAATTTTTTATTGCCAAAGGATCGCTTCGGACGGATTAGTGCCGCGGCGGCCAAGAGGGGTGGCTAGGAGGTGCGGGTTGTTCCGGCGCGGGTAAGTGAAATCCTGACTCCCCCTAAGGCGGTAAGCGAGGTTTTACCTGGGATGGCAGAAGCGCCGTTTTTCGGGTCTAGAAGGATTTAATCTAAGCTAAAGGGCGAAATTTATTTGCGTCCCATCCGCGAGTAGGGGAAAATATGCCCCCATTGTTGCCCGCAAATTCGGCCCGCAAAATCCCCAACATTCAAATCAGCAGGAGAGAGCATGTCATCTCGTAAAGAACTCGCAAACGCTATCCGTGTGTTAAGTATGGATGCCGTTCAGAAAGCCAACTCTGGTCACCCAGGTGCGCCATTGGGTATGGCCGATATCGCCGAAGTGTTGTGGAATGATTTCCTGAAGCACAACCCAAACAACCCAGAGTGGGTCGACCGCGACCGTTTCATCCTTTCAAACGGCCACGGCTCTATGCTGATTTACTCTCTGCTTCACCTGACGGGTTATGCACTGCCGATGGATGAGCTAAAGAGCTTCCGTCAGCTGCACTCTAAGACCCCAGGTCACCCTGAGTATGGTTACACCCCAGGCGTTGAAACGACTACGGGTCCTCTGGGCGCGGGTATCAGCAACGCCGTAGGTATGGCGATTGCCGAGAAGACTCTGGCGGCGCAATTTAACCGTCCTGGACACGATATCGTTGACCACTTCACCTACTGTTTCCTAGGTGATGGCTGTCTGATGGAAGGTATCTCTCACGAGGCCTGTTCACTGGCGGGTACCCTGGGCCTTGGTAAGTTGATTGCCTTCTGGGATGACAACGGCATCTCTATCGATGGCCACGTCGAAGGCTGGTTCACCGACGATACCGCCAAGCGTTTCGAATCTTACGGCTGGCACGTGATTGCCGGCGTCGATGGTCACGACAGCGATGCTATTCGCAAAGCGATCGAAGAAGCCAAGTCAGTCACCGACAAGCCAACCATGATCTGCTGCAAGACCATTATCGGTTTCGGTTCACCAAACAAGTCTGGCAGCCACGACTGTCACGGCGCGCCACTGGGCGATGCCGAAATCGCTGCGGCCCGTGAATTCCTGGGTTGGGAACATGGTCCATTCGAGATCCCTGCCGACGTGTACGCAGGTTGGGACGCTAAAGAAGTGGGCGCGGCTAACGAGTCTGCCTGGAACGAGAAGCTTGCTGCCTATGAAGCCGCTTACCCAGAGCTGGCTGCCGAATATAAGCGCCGCGTGATCACTGGCGAACTGCCAGCCGATTTCGAAGAAAAAGCACAGGCTTTCATCAAAGAGTGCCAAGAGAAGGGCGAAAACATCGCCAGCCGCAAGGCATCACAAAATGCTATCGCGGCCTTCGGCGCAGCCCTACCTGAACTGCTCGGCGGCTCTGCCGACCTGGCCGGTTCTAACCTGACCCTATGGTCTGGTTCTAAGGGCATCCAGGAAGATCCAGCCGGTAACTACATCTACTACGGTGTGCGTGAGTTCGGCATGAGCGGCATCATGAACGGTGTGTCGCTGCACGGTGGCTTCATCAACTATGGCGCGACCTTCATGATGTTCATGGAATATGCGCGCAATGCGGTACGCATGTCTGCACTGATGGGCATCCAAAACATCTTCGTATACACCCACGACTCTATCGGTCAGGGTGAAGATGGCCCGACTCACCAACCGGTTGAGCAGCTGGCTAACCTGCGCATGACACCAAACATGATGGTATGGCGTCCATGTGATGCGGCCGAAACTGCCGTGGCATGGAAGATGGCTATCGAGCGTCGTAACGCGCCGACTTCACTGGTGTTCAGCCGCCAGGGCCTAGCTGCACAGCCACGCACCGAAGCGCAACTGGCTAACGTCGCCAAAGGCGGTTACGTGTTGCAAGACTGCGCCGGTACACCAGATCTTATTCTGATCGCTACGGGTAGTGAGGTGCAGCTGGCACTGGATTCTGCTAAGGCGCTGACCGAACAGGGCAAGGCGGTACGTGTAGTCTCTATGCCATCGACCGACGTGTTCGACGCGCAAGACGCCGACTACAAGGCCTCTGTACTGCCAGCTTCTGTCACCAAGCGTGTCGCTATCGAAGCGGCTCACGTGGACTACTGGCACAAGTATGTTGGTTTCGACGGCGCCATCGTTGGCATGACCACCTTCGGTGAGTCTGCACCAGGCGGCGCACTGATGAAGCACTTTGGCTTCACAGTGGAAAACGTGGTAGCCAAGGCTAACGCCATACTATAAGGC
Organism: Shewanella aquimarina; assembly: GCF_023349185.1. GTDB lineage: Bacteria > Pseudomonadota > Gammaproteobacteria > Enterobacterales > Shewanellaceae > Shewanella > Shewanella aquimarina. Next base: position 268,041 of record NZ_JAKIKY010000002.1, read on the forward strand.
ATTGCCACCAAGGGCGTAGGGCAAGCAGTTGCCCTATGCCATGATGACTCGGCTTATCGATAACGATAGGCCGTTGTCGCATCAAGAAGCCTATCTCAGGACGGTGTTAGGAGTGGAAGCAATTAATGATTAAAGTTGCGATTAATGGTTATGGCCGGATTGGCCGCTCGATTCTTCGTGCCCTCTATGAGTCAGGCAAGCGGGATCAGATCCAGATTGTCGCCATTAATGAACTTGCCAACCCCGAAGCCATGCTTCATCTGACCCAATACGATACCACCCATGGTCGCTTTCAGTCTCCCGCGTCACTCGACGCCAATACGATGACCATAGGGGATGACCATATCCAATTGCTGCATGAGGAAGATGCCGAGAAGCTTCCCTGGAAATCTCTGGATATCGATATCGTGTATGAGGCCACGGGTGCCCTCATCGACCGCCAGGCCTGTGAGGCCCACATCAAGGCGGGCGCCAAACAGGTGCTGATCAGCCACCCCTCATCCGGCGACGTAGACGCCACCATAGTCTATGGTGTGAATCATCAAGATCTCAAGGCGGAGCATCAGGTGGTCTCCAACGCCTCATGCACCACCAACTGCCTGGTGCCCATTATCCAGGTGCTAGACCGCGCCTTTAAGGTGCGCAGCGGCGCCATCACTACGATTCACTCGGCGATGAACGATCAGCAGGTGATCGACGCCTATCATGACGACCTCAGACGTACCCGCGCGGCGGGGCAGTCGATCATTCCGGTCGATACCAAGCTGGCCAGAGGGATCGAGCGTATCCTGCCCGAGATGAAGGATAAGTTTGAGGCGATATCTGTGCGCGTGCCGACAATTAATGTGACTGCAATTGACTTATCGGTCACCTTAGATAAACGTGTCGATATCGATACAGTGAACCAGGTATTATCTCAGGCGGCAAATGGCTCATACCAAGGGGTTGTGGGCTATACTAATGCGCCATTGGTATCGTGCGATTTTAACCATGATCCCAGATCCAGTATCGTCGACGGCACCCAGACGCGGGTGAGCGACGGCCATCTGGTGAAATTACTCTTGTGGTGTGACAACGAGTGGGGCTTTGCCAACCGTATGTTGGACACCAGTTTAGAGATGATAAAGGCCGTAAGAGCCTGATTTGAATGTTTTTAGCCTAGTGCCGGTGAAGCGTCCCGGCGGTGGGAAATCCAGTTTTGCTTTAACTTTTATTTTTAACTTTAAACTTAAGGAAACGTGAAATGGCGATTATCAATATGTCAGCGTTAGATCTTCAGGGCAAGCGCGTGCTTATCCGTGAAGACCTCAATGTCCCGGTCAGCAATGGTGTGGTCACCAGCGATGCGCGTCTGCGTGCTTCTCTGCCAACCATCAAGCTGGCGCTGGAGAAAGGCGCGGCCGTGATGGTGATGTCTCACCTGGGTCGTCCGACCGAAGGCGAGTACAACAGCGAGTTCTCTATGCAGCCGGTTGTGGATTACCTGGAGAAGGCGCTGGATTGCCCGGTACGTCTGGCCAAAGACTACCTGGACGGCGTAGAAGCCAATGTCGGTGAAGTCGTGGTGTTCGAGAACGTGCGCTTTAACGTGGGCGAGAAGAAGAACGACGAGGCGCTGGCCAAGAAGCTGGCCGCCCTGTGTGATGTCTATGTAATGGATGCCTTCGGCACCGCTCACCGCGCTCAGGCATCGACCCATGGTGTCGGCCTGTACGCCCCTGTGGCCTGCGCCGGTCCGCTATTGGCCGGTGAACTGGAAGCCCTGGGTAAGGCGATGGACAACCCGGCGCGTCCTTTGGTAGCCATCGTAGGTGGCTCTAAGGTATCGACCAAGCTGACCGTGCTCGAGAGCCTCTCTGGTGTGGTTGACCAGCTGGTCGTTGGTGGCGGTATCGCCAACACCTTCATCGCCGCAGCCGGTCACAACGTGGGTAAGTCCCTCTATGAAGCAGACCTAATCGATGAAGCCAAGCGTCTGGTGGCTAACGCCCAGAGCCGTGGCGGCGATATCCCAGTCCCTACCGATGTGGTTGTGGCTGGCGAGTTCAGCCCAACGGCGAGCGCGACCCTCAAGCCGGTCGAGCAGGTGGCAGATGAAGATATGATCTTCGATATCGGTCCCGACAGCGCCGAGGCCTTGGCCGAGATCCTTAAGAATGCCGGCACCATCGTCTGGAACGGCCCTGTAGGCGTGTTCGAGTTCGACCAGTTCGGTGAAGGCACCAAGCGCATCGCTCAGGCGATCGCCGACTCTTCTGCCTTCTCTATCGCCGGCGGTGGCGATACCCTGGCGGCGGTCGACAAGTATGAGATCGCCGACAAGGTCTCTTACATCTCTACCGGTGGTGGCGCCTTCCTGGAATTCTTGGAAGGTAAGGAACTGCCTGCTGTGGCTATGCTGGAAAGCCGCGGCGAATAAGTAAAAAAAGATAATTAGTATTATAAGAAACCGCCGATAGTCGGGCCGCATGGAATTGCAGGTTTGGCTATCGGTATAAAAATCTGTCCAAACGATAGTGACCTCGGTGGTTAAGCGGGCTGCGCCCGATGACCACCCTATTATTGGAGTTAAAAATGGCCTTAATTTCCCTACGTCAACTGCTAGACCATGCCGCAGAGCACGGATACGGCGTTCCCGCGTTCAACGTTAACAACCTGGAGCAGATGCGCGCCATCATGCAGGCGGCAGAAGCCACAGACAGCCCGGTTATCGTTCAGGCGTCAGCCGGTGCACGTAAGTATGCTCGTCCTCAGTTCCTTAAGTATCTGATGGCGGCGGCGCTCGAGCAGTACCCAGATATTCCTGTGTGTATTCACCAGGATCACGGTACTCACCCTGACGTGTGTCAGCGTTCTATCCAGCTGGGTATGTCTTCAGTCATGATGGACGGCTCGCTGATGGCCGATGGTAAGACACCGGCTACATACGAGTACAACGTCGACGTAACCCGTAAGACGGTTGCCTTCGCACACGCCTGTGGTGTGTCGGTAGAAGGTGAGATCGGTTGTCTGGGTAGCCTGGAAACTGGCCAAGCCGGTGAAGAAGATGGTGTTGGCGCCGAAGGTATCCTGAGCGAAGAGCAGCTGCTGACTACGCCGGAAGAAGCGGCGCGTTTCGTGGCCGACACTCACGTCGATGCCCTGGCTATCGCTATCGGTACCAGCCATGGTGCCTACAAGTTTAGCCGTAAGCCTACCGGTGACGTGCTGCGTATCGACCGTATCAAGGAGATCCACGCGCGTATCCCTAACACTCACCTGGTGATGCACGGTTCATCTTCTGTGCCACAAGAGTGGCTGGAAGTGATCAACCAGTATGGCGGCGCCATCCCTGAAACTTATGGTGTACCACTGGAAGAGATCGTCGAAGGCATCAAGCACGGCGTGCGTAAGGTTAACATCGACACCGACCTGCGTCTGGCCTCTACCGGTGCGGTACGTAAGTTCCTGGCGGAAAACCCAAGCGAGTTCGACCCGCGTAAATTCCTTAAGGCCTCTATGGAAGCGATGGCAGACATCTGTACCGTACGCTACGAAGCCTTCGGTGCGGCTGGCATGGGCTCTAAGATCAAGCCTAAGTCACTGCAAGCCATGTACAAGGCATATCAGTCTGGCGAGTTAGATCCACAGGTGAACTAATTCGGTTTGATAGCCATAGGTAGTTTGACAAAGGCCCGCCATTTCGGCGGGCTTTTTTATGGCCAAAGCGCAATAAAAAGTAAGGACTAACTCTCGCCGTTAGGTGAGTGGCTAGTTCAAAATGCTGCAAAGGCAAGTGCAATTTTCATTTCTGTGCGCCGAATGATACTATTGCGCCAATTTTTAAGGGACTTAGATAAATAGGTAAACAAATAATGAAAAAACTGCTGACAGCCACGGCCATCCTGATGGCGGCTCCTTTTGCTGCCCATGCGGGTGCCGATTTTGTTAAGGGTGACAGAACCTTTGCCGCCGACGCCGAACTGGGTGCGACGGTTACCACAGGTAACACAGAGACGACCTCGCTCAAGGGCCGTCTGGACATGAAGCATGAGCTGGGCAACTGGGAAAACCAGTACCTGTTAGAAGCCCTCTATAAAGAAGATAGCGGCGAAGAGACGGGTAAGCGCTACTACGGTCTGGTACAGGGCAACTACAAGTTCAGCGACGTGAACTATATGTTTGCCAACGCCAACCACGAGATCGATCCCTTTACCGGTTTCGATTCTAAGTCTACGATTTCTGCCGGTTATGGTTACAAGTTTGTCGATACCGAGAAGACGACCTTAGCTATCGAAGTGGGTCCTGGTTACCAGTACAAGCGCCTGGACGATGAGAGCGCCGCCGAAGCGGGTTATGACACCGAAGATAGCTGGGTGGCACACGGCGTGATGAACTTCGAAACCGAGATCACCGACAACTCTAAGTTCAAGCAGCTGTTTGTGGCCGATTATGGTGAGAGCCTGGAAGGCCGCTCAGAGACTTCTATCACGGCGAATATCGTTGGCGCGCTGGCGATGAAGTTTGCGGTTATCGTGCGTTACAACAGCGAGCCGCTGGACGACAAGAAGAGCACAGATACCGAAACCAACATGACCCTATTGTACTCTTTCTAATAGGGTTTTTATTGGGTTCAAGAGACGCCTTTCGGGGCGTCTTTTTTTTAGCTGAAATCAGCCTGAAAATAGGCCTGGGTCAGCTTAAATCTGTATCGAGATGTATCATAATTATTTAAATAATTTAATGGGTTATGTGCTGATTGTCACGAAAGTCGCCGGGCTTAAGTGTCACACTAGCAAAGAGACGATAGCCAGGTTTGGCTTCGTGATTTTTGTGTGATTCCCTTAATGTGAGACCCCGATGCAAATAGGTTGCTGTTGGTTTGAGCCGTCTCAGTCGACGCTGTCAAATCAAGACAATGACACCAGCTGGCGTATGCCGGGTGCGGAGTTTGCCGTACTCAAATTACTGACCGAGCGCCGTGGACAGGTGATGTCCAATGCCGACCTCTTGGCCTGCCTGCCAGAGGAGGAGGCCAACATGGCGCGTCTGGTACAGGCGGTGGATCGTATTCGCTTCTTTCTCGGTAGCCCGTCGGGCAAGCTGCTGGAGTCGGTGGGCGATCAGGGTTACATACTGCACGCCAAACTCTCACCTCACCGCGAGCTGCTGGGCAGCGGCCCAATTCGCCGCATGACCAAGCAACAATATATCCTGCTGATCTCCCAGCTGTTGCTGCTGTTTCTGCTCATCTATTCCGTATTTGAGCCCTCCAACTATCTGCCTTCCCTAGGCGAACTGCTCGGCGAGCAATAGCCTCCTCCCGATCTCTGGCTAGGCCAGTTCATGCCCATACTCGTGCGCATGTGTAGTTTGCATACCTAGTCTCAGCCTCGGCCGACACGGGATGCTTTCTAATACCAATCACAGTAAATATGGGATCAGAAATAGCGCAGAAAAAACGCTTGAGAACAAAGCAGGATTTTTAGATAAGTAGTTATTCTACAATTAAAAATACTAATACAGTTATCGAGCGTTTTAACAAGCTAGAATGATCAATTATTTATTACGATTGGTATAAAATCGGGTCATAAAAAAAGGGCCACACGCTAGGCGGTGACCCTCAAAGTGGTGCAGTGGGTTAAGTGGAGGGGAGCAGAACCAGTTCGTTGGTCGCCTTGGCACCTTTTATCTCGATTCCGACCTTATATTCCTTTACTGAACCAGGCGCCGTGTTGGCGTCCCAGTTAAGATCGGTTGCATCGAAACTGTACTGACCCTTGTCAGTCTCTGTTAGCACGCCCTGGCAGTCGCCTTCGGCGCTGTCACACAGATAGCTCTGGGTCACGTGCCAGTGTTTCCAAGCCTTGGCGTTAGAAGACGCTGTCGTGCTGTCGGGGAAGCCGAAGTAGACGATGCGATAATCCTTGGCATTGGTGATGGCCAGGCCGTCAGCATCCTTCAGGGCAAAGTTCAGTGCGCCCGTTGCGCCGTCAAACTCGGCCAGGGTCAGGTTGATGGCTAAGGCCTCACCGGCATCTATGGTGTCGGCAACTGGTGGCGGAGTAATGTTACCGCCGTCATCCTTATCATCGTTGTCGTCGCTACCGCAGCCGCCGCAGATAAGCGCCGTTGCCAGTAGGGCAGTTAATAACTTCTCATTCATGACCTGCTCCTTTAGTTAAAGTGGCCGGTATGGCAAGTCGTACATTCCATGTCAGACTTCACGCTGGCGGCGCTGCCCATGGTGGTCTCTACGCCGTGACAGCTTTGACAGCCTTGGGCCTCGCTTGAAGGCTTTGACTCAGGTAGTGCCGAGATATCTTCGCCTGCATGGGCGCGGTTAAGCAGCTCGACCAGATGATAGGCCACAGAGGCCGACAGACGCTTACAACGCTCGCCCTTCTGGCTGAAGGTAAAGCCAGAGGCCTTAGACCAGTTACTGATAGATGAGTGACACAGGATACTGTTGGCAACCGATGACTTACCGACCAGGGCCGTCTTCTCGGCGGTAGAGCCGATACCAGCCACGAACTCATCGCTTGAATACGGCAGCTCGGTCACCTCGTAGTAGCGGAAAGAGGCACCGATCACGGCAGAGTTTTGACCGTTGATGTCGTCTAAGATGTTGACCAGCATGCCGGTGGCGTTGTTGTTACCACACACTGTGCCCTGGCCCACGATACCCGCCCAGCCATAACCGGCCAGCGCCGTTGGAATCGTCTTAAACTTGTCGGCGTCTGGGCTGTCAGAGTTGGCCAGCATAGTCACTAAGGCGTAGAACACCTGGTGCATACATCCGCCGCCAGTCTCATAGGCCAGCTTGGCCGTCGCCATAGGATCGAGTGGAACATACTTGAGCTTTTCACCCAGTTCCAGTTTGTAGTTGCCTTGTTCGTCGGTGGCGGCGAAGGCCGATGTGCCCATTAGGGTTGCGCCTGCCGCGGCGGTGCTGATGCCGATGATTTGGCTAAGTGCTTGGCGTCTATTGATGGTCATGACAATGTCCTCACTTGGATAGATGTTATTTTTGTTGTTGGCGTGGTTAAAGGGATACGCCGGTTTGAACTTGGGGTCAGTGTGGTCCGGGTAGATTGCAAATAGTGTGATTTGGGCTGGATGAAGCCTTGGGATGGATGAGCATCTGCTGGCAGGCGTTTTTTGGGTGCCTTGCATCGATTTGTTCAATTAATGTGTTGGCTGGGTATTGTTTGGCTAGATTGCACTGTGGGCTAGATCATCTTATTTGTAACATTCATGTTAATTTGCAGCTTTCGCGTGGCGATAAATAGTGGGCCTATGGACGTGAAGAAGGCGGCGGGGATCACATAGCTTATTATTCCCTAGCGACTGTAAGGTCATTTTTTAGATGAGTTTCGAGGAGATAGAGGGGATCACAGATTTTTTTACTGCGTTTGCATAAGCTTATTAGCAATGAAACGACAGAGTAACAAAGATGCAACTGGGTGATTGCCGATTCGACAGACATGCTGGCGTGCTCACCAACGAGCTGACGGGTGAAGAGTGGCATCTACCGCGCGCCGAACTGCAGGTGCTATTGCTCCTGCTGGCCAATAGCGACAAGGTGGTGGCTAAGCGCGTCTTGGGTGCCGGGGATGACGAACACCCGCCGCTAAGCGATTCGTCGGTGGCGCGGGCAGTATTTATGTTGCGCTCCTTCCTCGGCCCGCTGCATGAACATATGATAGAAACCGTCAAGGGCAAGGGCTATCGCCTGCGCCTGGATAGCGCCGTGCCCTCAAGCGTGCATCATGCCGATAACGCACCTGCAAAGGGAGAGCTCCATGGTGTGGGCGAGCGCATAGAGGCGGTTTTAGCCTGGCTGTTTGGCAAACGCCATCGCTGGATCAAGCTGTGGATAGGGCTGATCGTCCTGCTACTGGGCGCTTTGGTCTCCTTGCAGCTCTTCTCTTCGGTGAATCTCGAGGTGCAACATAGCGAACCCTATCTGCGCCACGGTATCACCCTGGAGTCGGGGCAGAAGATGATGTTTATCAGCTACGCCAAGTCCAAGACCAATAACACCTCTTTGCTGCGCCTGTCGGAGAAGATGTCTCAGGCGTTTGAGCGCTGTGAGTCTTCGCCCTGGAAAGAGGTCTATATGTCGCTGTCCCACGACAAGCAAGTGTTTAACATCACCATGCGAGGCGAGAAGATGGGGCAGTCATTGGTGCGCAACCTTAAGTTAACCGATTACAGGCAGCAGAAGCGGTTTATCTCCGAGGCCTGGTTTAAAGAGGTATCTCTGTGTGAATAGAAAGGTACTGTGGGCGATCAATATTATTGTGCTGGGGCTGCTGGCGATAAGCATCACCATCAGTTATCGCTATCTCTATCCCAGCGAAAGCATCATGCTCAGCTGTAGCTCCGAGCTGTTCGATCGCCGCGACGAGGCTCAGGCCGAGGGACGTCACTATCTGCTGGTGGATATCATGGCCAAGAAGCAGCAGGCGCAGATCAACTATCGCTACTTTAACCTCGACGGCACTTCGGCGGGCACCATACGCATGCAGGGCAGCTTCCTCGATTTCGATAAGGCCAACGGCCGTTATCACTTCTCGGTAGAGACCAAGGAGGAGATAGGTACCGAATCGGCCGAGACCATGCCAAGGCATATGCAATATCTCTCCTATATCAGCTCGTTTAACTTAGACAGCAAGGGGATGCATAACCTCTCCATCGAGACATTGGAATTAGATCCCCACAGGGACTATGCGGTGGTATTATTCCAGCCGAGTAATACCGTCTGCGGTTGCCGTATAGTGCAATAGTCGCACTTAGGCTATACTCAGGATGTGCATTTCTAAATTACTGAAATAATTCTATTATTCTGAGGTTTTGTGTCTAAGGTCAATATCAAGCAGGAAGAGTCTCTGTCGATCAAGTTTACCCATCAGATGAAGGTGGGTGACCATAGGCGGCTCGACCTCTATTTCTTTCTGCCCAAAGAGATGGGGATCAATCCCCAGAGCCTTGACGAAGAAGAATATTATCATGCGGCCATCGCCGGCCGACGCTCCTATTACTCCTCAGGCTTGCATCTGCCGCTGGTGCAGGGGCGTTTCATCAGCCAGAAGAAGCGTACCGTCGAGGAGTTCAGACTCTACCTCAACTTGTTTGCCTATCAGTTTGCCGTGGCCATCGAGACCGACAGCAAGGAGCTGGCCCAGGTGGAGGATGTGGAGCAGTTTTATGCCTCCCTCAAAGATCTCAGCGAGATCGTCACTCAGCTGCTGAAGAAGTTTCGCCGTAACGAGCCCAGCGACCCTAAGTGGAAGCACTACTTCGAGAACGCCGACAACTACCTCTCCTGGTTCTGTGAGCAGCGCCTGTTGAAACTCATGTCCCACGCGCCCCGCAGCAGCGACTACAGCGAGGTGACCGAGGAGGTGATCAACCTGTGCCGCAGCGAGAGCAGCTATCGCGACAGCAAGAACTATAACTCCTCCCAGACTCTCAACGATCCCAACCGCATCTCCAACAAGATGTTGCTGCTGCGCCGCCTGATCCAGCAAGGGGTTGTGTTGAAAGAGGAGCAGAAACGATTAGGTGTGGGCCTGAAGAAGATGACCACGGGGATCGCCACCGCCTTCGTGATGTTGGTGGTCTCGTCGCTCATCATCAAGGCCCAGGGGATCTTCAGCGGCCTCACCATGGCCTTGGTGTTCACCCTGGCGGTGATCTATGGCTTTCGTGAGATCTTCAAGGAAGATATTCGCAACGCCCTGTGGCGGGTGATCCAGAAGGGCCGTCCCCGCTGGAGCCGCATCCTGCGTGATACTACCAGCCAGGCGATGATCGCCAGGCAGCATGTGTGGATAGACTTCATCAAGTCTAAGGATCTCCCCGAGGAGATAGACGAGATATTGAAGCGCCGCCACAGCCAGAATAAGCTGGACGCCGACATACTGCACTATGGCATCAACTCGCGTATCGCCAGCAAAGACTTCCTCGCCGGCTACTCCACCATACAGGAGCAGGTGAACTTCAGCCTGGCTCCCTTCGCCCGCTACCTGGAGCGCGGCAAGGCCAAGATCTACAAGGAGGCCGATGGCAAGATCAGCAGCGACTCGGTAGAACGCCGCTACCAGATCAACCTGGTGCTTTCCCTGCTGGAGGGCCGCAAGCCCCCCCAGTTTGCCCGCTACAAGATCACCATGAACCGCTCCACCATAGTGGATATCAGTGAGAGTGCGCTACCAGATGGGGTAGAGGCCATTGGGATGGAACACGATGAGGAAGGCGCAAGTCCAAGCGCCTAGATTGCGGTATTGGCAAGCAGACCTAGCTTGGATTTATTTAAACGTAATGTAGCGTTAACCTTCATTTTTTTGAATTGCCTGCGGAAGGTGCAGTGCATGGATGCACCAATGTCGCGATCACATGGATGTGAATGAGCGACCTTACGTGCAGATACGCCTGTGAGACGCCGCAAGTACATTCCCTGTAGGCTCTGCCGAAACATCTGACCTCCATGGACGGAGGGAATGCCAAAAATGTAGGGAACATTTTTGGCCCTGTTTCGGAAGCTCACCGGCGTATCTACACCTAGTTTCTCATCTTTTCGATTAACCATTGTGGTTGATGGATAGGGTTTATTAGATAAAGCATTTAGTTTTTGAGCTTCAACTAGCTTTGACGAATTTGGCTATGTATAGCGTTAACCGTTATTGTTTTGAATTGCCTGCGGCAGGCTTTACGTGCAGATACGCCAGTGAGACGCCGCAAGTACATTCCCTGTAGGCTCTACCGTGACATCCCTGTCACGGAAGCTCACCGGCGTATCTACACCTAGTTATTCATCTCTTCGATTTAGCCGTATTTGATCTTTGCAATTGTTCAAGTTAAGCCATTTTTGGACATTTCCGAGTTAAAGCCTTAACTCTAACTTGTCAGTTTCGGATAAAAATTTCTAAGGGCTAACGCCGCGTTAAGTGCTGAGCAACGCTACCCCCTACCTAAACCATTGTGCCGTAAACACTAAAACTGAATCAAACGGAGAATACCAAGCGTTGGGAATCCGCCTTAAACGCCTTATTATACGAAACTTGCTACATGTTTAAATATTTCTCTAATTTACTGCTGAGAGATTTGACGGCTTCAACTGACCAGTTAACTACCTCTAGAGACTCTTGTGCCGCTTTGCTGAATATTTCAGGGCTGGACTCAAGTTCTTTACGATGACCTTTGAAAGCTTTTACCTTAAATGACTTTTCGTGCAGTTCATTGAGCAATTCGTAAATTGATGCATCTTCTGAGAACAAGAATTTGGCTGCTTCCTTTTTCTCGATGAAGTCCTTGTGAGTTTCTGAGGTAACACCATCGCCTATTAGTTCTTGGTAAAACTTTAACGTAGCCGTATATACCTCAAATCTCTTATTGTAGAGATCTAGTTTGAGTTTCTGACGGTTAGTTACTAACTGTTGATACGTAATATAAGCTAAAAACAGCGCCATTAAGACTGCAAATATGTAGTCTTTAAAAATTTCTAAGATATCCAATTATTAACTCTTAACTAAGTAAATGATGAGCTCATACCAACGCCGCATTCAGCGGCTTGGTAAGCCTCTAGAACAGTAGACACTTTGTAGCATTACTAAAATTAGGTCAACAGTCCAATACCAATCAAAGCTAGTTCAGCCATACTAAACAAGGAATGGGGCAAAAATAATCCAGCCTTTAGATTCGCTACTCGCGCCAAATACCGCTAAATCGAAGAGACGTTGGATACCCAGTGTAAACACGATTTTGGCCTTCGAAATCAGGGATGATTTCGCAGAGCCCACAAGGAAGTGCTCGTGGCGAGCCAAAATAGTGTTTGCACGCTCCCCGCCGGACAGGCGTTAGATTGCCACGAAGGTGCAACCTTCAACTCGCATTCCAACAACAAACCCGGTAGACGCTACAACATAGAAAACCCGCTTGAGGAAAGGTATCAAGTCGCCATGTCGGGCGCTCCATCCCCCACTCGCTAAACAAAAAGTTTAGCGGCAAAAAAAGGCACCCGAAAGTGCCTTTGACATTGCAGGGTGGAACTCGGTGCTCGGTGAGGGCGAGCACCTTTGGGTCTTACAGTTGATGACCGTGAGCGTGCATCAGCTTCTCAGGTGTATGGCAGGTCGCACAGGCTTCGCGTGCCGCCTTGGCGCTGGCCTTGTCGGCACCTATGTAGGCGCCGTTGCCCTCCATGTGAGCCACGGTCGCCTCAGAGAGATACTTCTGGTGACAGCTCATGCAGGCTGCGGCATCGGATGAGGCATACCAGGTCGCTACCGGGTTGACCGCAGGGTCGTTGCTCTTAGCTGGGATGAAGCTAGGTACCGTATGGGCTTGTCCTGGGTTACGACCCAGCTCAAAGCCATAGGACAGGCCGCCCCAGTCTTGCTCGGCTGAGTGACAGGTCATACAGTCGGTCTTTAGCAGGGTGCCGCTGCCGCCATGGCCATTGTCATGGCCTTTCGCCTTGTGGGCCTTGTACATAAAGCTGGTGGACTTCATCTCACCCCAGGCAACGGCGTCACCGTTGGCGTCTTCGACCGCGCCCAGCTTCTTGTCATTGGTGTGGCAGGCGATACAGTTGACGCCGTTTGAGTCATGATAGAACTCAAAGCTGTGGCAGCCATAGCAGCTTTGACTGTCGATGATGGCGCGGCGATCGGCCACCACGGCTTCACTGTTATCAAGCACGGTGCGTAAGGCATCGGTCTGCACATAGGCAGGGTAGGCGTTGTCGGCATCGCAGCTAACACGGGTGTCGCTGCCTTCTGCAAAGCAAACCTTGAGTACAGGCAGGATTTCCAGCGAGCGTGAGGCGATGTCGGCTGGGAAGTTCATCGCGACCTTTACACTGACGCTGTTGTCGGCATTCCAGGTTGCCTTGGTGGGATCTTTGATGTCGATACGGCGCTGGCTGTAGGGCGACTGATCATAGTCGGGATAATCTTTGTCGACGTCCCAGCTCACCACCATGTAAGGCTTGCTGTAGCCAAGCTTGTAGACCTCTTGCTGGCTCACCAGGTTACCGGCTGGATCTGTGATGGCCATGTCGAAGCTGATCTCGTTGGCGGCAGAGATGGCGACCTTGCTGATGGTGACATCATAGTCTTTGGCTGCCTGATAGGGCTTGGCATGATCGCCATGCACTGCGGCGCTATGACAGTCGGTGCAGCTCAGCGCCGGGTTCTTGTCTGACTGATGCTGGGCTGGCGAGTCGGTATGACAGCCAGTACAGGCGTTGGCATTGGCGTTGGCGAGCCAGAGATCTTTGTCTGCCAAGTTGTCATCTTCGACATGGCAGGCCGCGCAGTCCATGAAGGGTTTTGTCGGGAAGGCTGGGTAGTCGAAGGCATGATCGCCACCGTAGCCGGCGATGGTGTATGGCATGGGCACCACATTGCCATCTGCGTCTTTACCTTCACGGTGTGGCCCCATATGGATGGCATGGACCATGTGGCCAAACTCGACAGAGATGGCATTGGGATCTGTGACTATACCGTTATGACAGGCCTGGCAGTTTTCCAGGTCTAGGCGACGTCCACCGTGTGCCTTGAGGCTATCGGCTTGGTGGCAGGTGTAGCAGGTCTGCATGGTCACCAGCTCCCGGCTCTCTATGCCTTCGCTGCCATTGGTGGAGGGGATCCAGTCGAAGTGAGCATTTTCGGCCAGTTCATGGCCTGAGTCATATTCGAACTGCATCTCGATGGCGATACGTTGGGTCAGGTCAGGGTTAAACTCGATACCGGCGGCATCTTCGGCGGTGAGCAGGTTGGTATTAAAGGTGTAGGTGTAGCTGCCGTCGTTATGATCGACTAGGCATTCGATACAGTCTTTAATCTTCTCGAAACCTTGCTCAAAGGTGGTGCCGTCGTCGTTGGTGGTGTCGTTGAGCAGGGATATCCATTGTTTCAGGTCGCTGCCTTCATGGGTTTGCAGCTGTGCCAATGAGAAGCGGAAATCGTGAAACGGATTCTCACCGGTTAAACCAAACAGGCCTACGCCTTGGCGGTTTTCCAGCTCAAAGTCGACGCTTATGATGCCGTCGGCATAGCTTGCCTTGTTGATATTGGCGATAGCTTCTTCTGCCATGTCAATATGTAAACCGACGGCGCCAGGTGTGCCCGGTGTACCGGGTTGACCATTTTCACCGTCGATACCATCTTTTCCATCATTCCCATCTCCACAGGCCGACAGCATCATTGCCGAAGCGATAAGTGCCGCCAGTGTGGTTGTTTTTGTTGTTATCATCATTTTTTCTCCAAGATAAACCACTGGGGTATAGCCAGGAGAAATGTTAAAGAAGCGGGCTTTTGTCAGATATGAAGCACATCACCTTAACAATAAAGTTTTCAGTTATATAAAACACTGCCTAGCTTGATGTTTGTTTGGTGTTTGCTTTGCTGGTGCGCCTGTTTTTAGAGCGGTGGTCTGTTTGGCTTGCTGTTACCAGTGAGGCATCTCGATTTTTAGAAAGTGGAACTCTCATATTCATATTATGCAAATGGCAAAAGTGAATTTTATCTGCAAAGGCCTACGTCTATCTATCCTCATGTTTAATATGAAGTATTCTGTTTTTATGGTGTCGGGTTATTCCCGGTTGTCGGTTATCTGTGTCAGAGAGGCATGGCGTTTTTCGATGTCACATATTTAACAAATGCACGGGGGAAGAGATAAAACTTTGCACTGGATAAACGTAATGCCAGGTGACTTAGCGTACATTAGCTAACGGCACTTAAGCCTAATTTAAGGGCGATTCTTCAAGGAGAGGCATGAGCAAGATTAATACTAATACCCTGTTCAATATTAAAGTGTTTGTCTTACTGTTTGATACCTTAAACGCCACTGAGGTGGCCCAGCAACTCGGGGTGGCATCTTCTAAAGTCAGCCGGAGTTTAAAGGCATTACGCCACTCCTTCGATGAACCCTTGTTTGTCCGCAGGCAGCATGGTTTCGAACATACGCCTTTTGCCCAGAGTATCTATCCTCACCTGAAGCAGATGTTAGCCCTGTCTGAGGCGAGTCTCTCCTGCGCCAGTAAGGATACCGAGCAGTCTCATACCGAGCTGACTATTGCCTGTCCGCCTCCTATTTCACTAAACCTGTTAAGTTACCTTCAGGACAAGGCCTCGCAGCTTAAGCAGCGTTATACCTTCAATATCAAGCCTTGTAGCAATGATATCGACAAGCTGCTTATTCGTCAGAATGTGGATTTAGCCATTACCCTGAGGGCATTTAATTCTGAGCGTCTATCGTCTGACTTCGTCGCGCGGGCAGACGCCTATGTGCTGGTAGGCAACCAGCAGCATCCGATTTTCCATCACCAAGCCCGAGCGGATATTGAGGCTATGCTGCAATATCCCTATATAAGCTTTAACGGTCATGAGCTGGAGCAGGAGCATGATCCGCTTACCCTCTATGCACTAGACCGTGGATTGCCCATTAACCTAGTTGCTAAGGTCTGTTTGCTGTCGGATCTCATGATTCAGCTAGAGCGTAGCGATGCATTAACCCTTATCTGTTATCGCGATGCGGTCGCCTTCCTATGTGCTAAGGCGAATCTGTCGGCCCTGGCGTTGCCAGAGGATCAAAACAGGCTACTCAATCGCCGCGCCGATGGTCATCGCCACTACTTAACCAAGCTCAGAGAAGGGGGGAATAGGCCGCCATGGTTGGAGCAGGAGATCGCTTCCTATATCCAGGGAAATGTCATTCTCAACTGTGAAGGAGCTGGCAATGCCAAAGGATAAGCTGCTGGATATTTCCCTGTCGACCATAGAGATATTCTGCCAGGTGTATGTGAAGAAGAACGCCATCGAGGTGGCAAATCATTTAGATCTGTCACAGCCCAAGGTGAGCCGTGCCCTGGCGGCACTGCGTAACGTATTCGATGATCCTTTGTTTATTCGCAGGGAAAGCCAGTTTCAGGCGACAGACAGGGCCCACGACCTCTACCCTCTGTTTAACGAGATGCTGGCGTGTCGTCAGCAGGTGGATCTCTTGATGCGAGGTGTGACTGGGGTGGTTCACGACCATGTTGAAATCGCCACCGTGCCTCAGTTGGAGGTTAATTTAACCCAAAGCGTCAAGCAGGCCGCTTATCGTGTCTTTGACAGCGAGTTGATGGTGAGCACGTCCCCCTGGGGCGAGTTAACCCAGCAACAACTGCTCAACGACGAGATCGCCGCTGCAATCTGTTTCGAGCGGGCAAATGATCGCGCCATCTTGTCTAAATCCGTTATTCAGCATCGTGGTGGCTATCTTGTTGCTCGGGAAGATCACCCCATCTGGTCGGCGCCCAATGTGGATAACATGATCAATTACCCCTTGGTTAAGCTGAGGACCATGCCGTTTCCCGCCAACAAGTCGCCGCTGGGAAACTACGCCAAGCGAGTAGGGAAGCAGCTAGAGATCTATGCCACGGCGCCCGACTTGGGGAGTGCGGCTAACAGCCTGTTAAACTCAGATGCCATCATTATCATCGGCGTGAAGGGAGCCGTAAACTTCTTGAGAAACATCAAAGGGCTGCGCGCACAGCAGATAGAGCTTGTGCAGGACAACATCATCTTGGAAAACTTCAGCCACCCCACAGTCTATCTATGGCTAAGGCTCGATGCGAGTGGCAAGGTGACGACGCCATTTTGGCTGCAACACTGCCTGGAAGATTACATCCTTTCCATGCATCAGTAATGCTGATTCCGTCAGGCGTCTAGTGTGGGCTTTAGTTTTGCCGCGTAAACGCCTGGCAAATATTCTGCTCGCCTATCTGCTTGGCGCGCTTGAGCGCCACCTCGGCATTACTCAGGTACTGCTCCAGGTTCTGACCCGTCTGGTAGCTGGCGATCCCCATGCAGATCCCCGTACCCAGGCCGATCTCGTTGAGGCCATTTAACGACTTCACCGCGAAATGGTGGGCATCGTCCGAGTTGGTGTCGGGCAGGATGACGATCAGCTTGCCCAGCTGCCAGTGAGACATCTGGTAGTTGACCGGCAGGGTTCTGAGGATATGGATCTCCACCTCGCGCTGACGGTTCTCCAGCTGACCTATGTCGCTCATGTGGCTCAGCATGCTCTCGGCGGTGATGTCGATCAGGAGCAGGCTGGAGTGCTCACGGCTGGTGGCACTGAGGGACTTAAAGTAATCGTCCAGATCCCTGAGGTTGACTAAGATGGCGCTGCGGTGAGGGATGAAGTCGCCGGAGTCCTGCAGCAGGGCTCGCTTCTGCGCCTGTTCCAGGGTACAGACGATATGTTCTATCTCACCGGCGGCGTCGAGGTGGCCCTTGAGGGTCGCCTGCAGGCAGGTGTTCTCCTTGCTGTTGGGGTCGCAGAGGATCTGCCCCTTCCAGCTGCCCTGCAGCAAGATCTGCTGGGTGATCCTCGGCCATTGGGAGCTGAGATCGTTATTGAGCAGCTCGGTGAGGTTCTTGCCCTGAATATCATGGATGGAGACCAGCTGCATGAAGGCCTGGTTGGCCAGCTCCAGCATGCCGTTGGCCTGCACCAGGGCGCAGGGGATGGCGTTGTCGTTCAATAGCTCATTGAGCTTGGCCTGATGCTGAGCCTTTCTTAGCTGAGACACATCCTCGAAGGTGACCAGATAATATTTTTCCTGACGGCTGCGGCGCGGCGAGCTGGTGACAGTGATGGCCAGATGGCTACCGCCGGGCGAGTCGAAGTCGATGACTCCCTGCCACTTGTTGTTGGCCTCCAGCTGGGCGGCGACCTCGGCGTACTGCTCGTTCTCGAACTGCAAGATGCGTTGCAGGTTACGATCTTGCAGCTCGTCCAGGGGCAGGCACAGCAGCTCGGCGGCCTTCTCGTTGGCGGTCATCACCCGGTTCTTGTCGTTGATGATCACGCAGCCGATATCCTGGTGGAACAGGCGGTGAGCCAGCTCTATGCTGTATTCCCGCGAGCGCTGACCGATGCGGTAGGAGTGGCTCAGCAGGATCAGCGCCAGGGCCAGCAGGGTGAGTACCACGGCACCGACGATTAAGATGTTGCGCCACTCGGAGAACAGCTCGGCGATGGCGTCGTTGCGCACATAGGAGACTAGGTAGTATTCCCGGCGCGTCTCATACTGAGTGGTCAGCTCTATCTTGAGGTAGACGAAGGTGGCGTCGTCGCCATGGAACTGGCCGAAGTTGCTCATGGCCATCTTGCGCCACAGCGCCGGATAGGTCTGACGCAGGCTGCCGCCCATGGTATCTGGGATGCGGTTGATGGTCGGTTTGCTCTCGGCGCCGGCATACAGCAGCCCTTGGGTGTCGAGCATCAGCAGCGGCGACTCGGCGCTGGAGTAGGCGGGCTTGATGCTCTTTAGCATACGAGTCATCGACTGATAGGTCAGCAGGTAGCCGCGCACGCTCTGATCGGGATTCTCAAGCCAGGCCAGCTGATAAAGGTAAGGCTCCAGCTTGCCCTTTATGGGGGTAAACTCCAGCGGCGAGGTGTAGACCTCGTTGCCGCCCATGTTGCGCGCTCCGCCCAGTAGCGAGGGTGGCAGCGGGTCACGGCTAAAGTCGTTGGTGGTGGAGAACTTATACTTGCCCTGGGGATCGAACAGGGCGATATCGAGCAGCTCGGGGATGTTGCGTATCATCACCTCCCAGCTTTCTTGTAGCTTGCGCTGACGCACCTCGCTGGGAATGGTCAGGTAGCGCTTGAGCAGCTCATCGTTGGCAAACATCTGGGTACGAAACTGCTGGAAGGAGACCTTGTCGGCGATCAGGGTGCCGACAGATTGCAGCTCGCTGTATCTCTGGGTAGCCCAATCTTCCTGCAGGCGGCGCTCGCCCAGGGTGATGATGACGTTAGTCAGAAGCAAGACGCTGATCAGCAAGATGATGATCTGGGTGACCACCGAGAAGATGCGTTGCGCAGACCAGTGCAGGCCCTGTCCGGCGATCAGTTGTGGTTGTTTCTGCGTCAGCATTGCAAGCGGTGTTTCCCGAGTGATTTTGCGGCTATGTTAGCATGATTTTCGCCGCAGAACACAGTCGGTTACAAACCGGCAACGCTAGCCGACGACCCCAAGTTTTCTGTGTTTAAATTCAGCCTTGGTCTCACCTATCAGCTCACGGCAGCGGTCGATATCGACACCTTGTAAGCCTTCGATGGCAGATACCTGCACCTGGTCGATATAGCGGGGTGCCTGGCGAATAAAGTCCCACAGTGACTCATAAGCACCTTTAAGCTTGGGCTTACAATGTTTGAGGTAGGCGGCCTCGGTATCGGCGTTGAGGGAGATGGAGAGGGCGTCGACCACCAAGGAAAGCTCAGGCAGTATGTTGCGCCGGTGAAACAGGTTGCCCAGACCATCGGTGTTGACCCGCACCCTGCCGCCGCGGCGCTTGATCTCCCTTGCCACCTCGAGCAGGGTGGCCAGGTTGAGTGTCGGCTCGCCATAGCCGCAGAACACATACTCGTCGAACTGACCGACCTCGCCAAGCAAAGGGATGATCTCCTCGCTCTTTGGTTGATGGTCGAGATCCAGCTGATACTCATGCACCTGCTTGCTGCCGTTATGCTTGGGGCAGAACTGGCAGCGCAGGGTACATCGCCCTGTGATGTTAAGGTAGCGGCTGTTGCGAATATCGTAGACTAAGGTGGACTGACTCATGGCTCTCACGGTTAAGCTGTGGTGAACAAGCCTCTGGTAGGGCGGCCTGCAAAGGTGATGGCATGAGTCTAGCGCGTTTGACGCGGCGAAAACGTCAGCTGGATCAAAAAGGGAGGCTTAGCCTCCCTTCGAATTTAGGTTGATTAGGACTGTTCGCCCTCGATGCGATAGCCGCGGGGTTGCCACCACCAACGGAAGAGGCGTCTGATATCGTTGAGAATGATATAGAGCACGGGAACCAGTACCAGGGTTACCACAGTCGAGAAGAGGATACCGAAGGCCAGCGAGGTGGCCATAGGGATCACTATCTGCGCCTGTAGGCTGCGCTCTAAGATGATAGGCACCAGGCCGACGAAGGTGGTCATAGAGGTGAGGATGATCGCGCGAAAACGATAACAACCTGCGTCTATGGCGGCCTCTTTCAGCGGCAAGCCCTGGGCACGGGCGCGGTTGACAAAGTCCACTAGGATCAGCGAGTCGTTTACCACAACCCCGGCCAGCGCCACGATACCACACAGGCTGAGCACGCTCATGGAGAGCCCCAGGATGAAGTGGCCGAACAAGGCCCCTATGATACCGAAGGGGATCACCGACATGATGATCAGCGGTTGGCTGTAGGACTTGAGTGGAATCGCCATCAGCGCATAGATGGTGAACATGGCAAAGAAGAAGCCCTGGATCAGGCCTATCATGGCGCTCTGCTCATCGGCGCTGCCACCATCGAGAGTGGTGGAGATGTGGCGATACTTGCCCTCAAGATAAGGCAGGAAGTCCTTCTGGATCTCACCCACCACCTTAGAGGGCTCCACCACATTCTTGTTGGCGTTGGCGATAACCGTGATGGCGCGGCGGCCGTCGACACGGGTGATCGACGAGTAGGAATCACCTAGCTCTATGTTGGCCACGCTAGAGAAGGGCACAGAGGTGCCTTGGGGCGTGCGGATCATCATGTTTTCCAGATGCCCCAGGGTGCGGCGCTGCTCGAGCGGGTAGCGCACCATCACCTTGACCTCTTCCTTGTTGCGCAAAATACGCTGGGCCTCATAGCCGTAGAAGCCGTAACGCACCTGACTGGCCAAGTCCGACAGGGTCAGCCCCAGGGCTTCGGCCTCGGGTTTGATCGCCAGGCGGATCTCGTGGCTGCCAGAGGAGTAGTTGTCCGAGATGTCATACACCCCCTCGTAGGTGCGTAGCTTCTGCTTCAGCTCGTCGGCGGCTTGGGAGAGCTGCTCGAGATCGCTCGAGGTGAGCCTGAAGGAGATATCGCCGCCGGCGTCGTTGGTGCTGGCGTTGATGTTTAGCTTCTTCACCGAGATCAGCTCAGGCAGCGCCTTACGCCAGGCATCGGCGATAGTGACGCCGTCTACCTCCCTGTCTTCACCCTTGGTCAGTTCGGCGAAGATGAAGGCCGAGGTGCGTGAGCCCATGTTGATGAAGCTGTGTTTCACCACTGGGCTGCCGTACTCGTCTTCCATCTGATCGTTCATTGCATAGAGGGCGTTCTCGATCTCCTTGACCACCTTGAGGGTGTTAGCCTCTGAGCTGCCCACATCCATCTCCAGCCTCACCTGAATGAAGTCAGAGGGGATATCGGGGAAGAAGACCCAGCGCACCTTACCGCTGGCGACCAGTGCCACGGATAGAATAAGCACGCCCACGAAGGTGGCGACCACATTGTATCTGTGCTCGATACAGCGACCGATGAAGCTGCGGTAGCTATGGTGGATAAAGTGCTGCACCTTGTTGTTAAGCGCCAACTTAAAGCGCACGAAACGGTTGGGATTAGGGTTCGGGCGACGCGGCCTAAGGTGAGCCAGGTGCGCCGGCAGAATAAGTTTGGACTCCACCAGTGAGAAGGCGAGACAGAGGATCACCACCAGGCCGATGGACTTCCAGATGATCGCCATGGGGCCTGATACCATCAGCATGGGGATAAAGGCCGCTATTGTGGTCAACACGCCAAAGGTGGCGGGCATGGCGACCTTGTGGGCCCCCTTGATCACATTATCCAGCGAGTGGCCGTGCCGCTCGATCTCCGTATAGGCACTCTCGCCGATCACTATGGCGTCATCCACCACTATCCCCAGCACCAGGATGAAGGCGAACAGGGTCAGCATGTTGATCGACAGCGAGAAGGGCTCCAGCGGCATCAGCAGCATGGCGCCGAGGAAACAGACCGGCAGGCCCACCATTACCCAGAAGGCCAGGCGTAAGTCGAGGAACAGCGCTAGGATGATAAATACCAAGAGGGCGCCGTAGAACATGTTCGACAGCATCATGTTGAGACGCCCCTTGAGGTAGTGGGTCAGGTCGCCCCAGGTGTCTAACTGGGCGCTGGCGGGCAGGGTGGCGCGGCGCTCCTCCACATAGGCTTTCACCTGAGAGGAGATATCCAGCGCGTTCTGATCGTCGACGCTCAGCACTTCGATGATGGCCGCGGGCTTGCCGTTGAAGCGGGTATATTCCAGACGCTCCTCGAAGTCATCGCGAATGTTGGCCACCTCGGGCAGCATGATGCGGCTGCCGTCTTTACGTGTCTTAACCACTATCTTGGCAAAGTCTTCGCCTGTGTAGGCCTGGCCCTTGGTGCGCAGCAGTATGTCGCCATCTTCGGCGCGAATCGAGCCGCCGGGTAGGTCGATGGAGGAGTTACGCACCGCCATCGCCACATCGGCGAAGCTCAGGCCATATTCACGCAGCTTGTCTTCCGACACTTCTATGCCGATCTCATAGTCGCGCACACCTGTAACCTGGGCGCGGGTGACGGCGGGCAGGGCGGTGATATCTTCGCGTATGCTCTTTGCCAGCTCCTTCATCTCGTGCAGGTTCATGTCGCCATACACTGAGACCCAGATGACGTTGTTTTCCGGTTTGATGCGGAAGATGTTGGGCTTCTCGATATTGTCGGGGAAGGTGGCGATGGCGTCGATACGCAGCTTGGCCTCGTCCAGGATATCCTGGGCATCGAAGCCGTCTTCAACTTCTATGGTGACGCTGCCTGAGCCTTCGCT
Organism: Shewanella aquimarina; assembly: GCF_023349185.1. GTDB lineage: Bacteria > Pseudomonadota > Gammaproteobacteria > Enterobacterales > Shewanellaceae > Shewanella > Shewanella aquimarina. The sequence continues at coordinate 290,670 of NZ_JAKIKY010000002.1, forward strand.
GGCGACCGAGGTCACCTTCTTGATGCCGCTGATATCCTGGATTGCCTCTTCGATCTTGATGTTGATCCCCTCTTCGATCTCTTGAGGGGCGGCGCCGGGGTAGGCGACAGAGATCTGCAGATAGTTGAGTTCGAAGGAGGGGAAGACCTCCTTGTTGATCAATAGGGTACTGAACAGGCCGCCGATAAGTAGCGCAAACATCAAGAGGTTGGCCGCCACGCTGTTGCGGGCGAACCAGGCAATGATGCCTTTATGGGTATTGGTCTCCATTACTGATCACCTGCTGCCACTAGGGTCTGCTGGCTGTCATCCTCTTTGTCCTGGCTCTGAGACTTGTCCTCTTCGCCGATCACCTTCACCAGCTGGCCAGTGGCCATGTTGTTGATGGTGGTCAGTGAGATGCGCTCGCCATCTTCCAGGCTGTCCTTGATATAGACCTTGTCGATATCGCTGCGCACCACGTTAACCTCACGCATCTCAAGCGTGTTGTCGTCGCGTACCACGGCGACCTGATGATCCCTGACGATATAGCGAGGCAGCTTGACGATTCCCTCGACGGTGCGGCCCTTGATGATGGCATTGACGAAGCTGCCATATTTCAGCGGCAACTGGCCTTCAGTCTTGTTCTGTCTGAGATAAGGATCTTTGACCTCGGCCACCAGATAGACCATGCGGTTGTCGGCGTCGATCACCCCTTCGCTGCGCACTATTTGGCCTGTCCAGTTTACCGTGCGGCCCGCCAGTTCGGCGCTCAGGGTCACCTGGGTATCGGGATTGTCGATAGACTCCAGGTAGGCCAGCTCGTGGTTGGCCAGCGGCAGACGGATCTCGGCGATGCGGGTGTCGTACAGCTCGCCCAGGTTAGTGCCCAAGGTGACATACTGGCCGAGATCTACGTTACGGGATTTGATGATGCCGTCGAACGGTGCGCGTATGGTGGTACGCTCCAGGTTGCGCTGGGCGCGGGCCAGGGCGGCCTCGGCAAATTTGACGTTGGCTTGCTCTTTCTTGAGCTGAGGCACACGCAGGCCCAGCTCGGGCGGTACGCCGCCGTCGTAACCTTTCCAGTCGTTCTTGGCTACCTCGCCGCGGGCGATCTCTTCATCCAGCGCCGCCTTGGCCTGGGCTAGGGTGGCCTGAGCCTGCATCAGATCCGCCTCGTAATCCGAGGGTTCGATCTGCGCCAGCATATCGCCGCGCTTGACTATGCCACCGGCGACAAACTTGTCCGAGATGCTCAGCATGCGTCCTTGCACCTCTGTGACCAGCTGGGTCTTGTTCTTGGGGAGCACCACGCCGTAGGAGGGCAGGTTGAGTGAGACGGTTTCACTTCTTACCGGCATCACGTCCACTATGGGAACCGGCATCTCTTCCTCTTTCTGCTCTGGGGCTTCCTGAGTACTCATCAAGAGGGCGGCAAACAGGCCGAAGACGAGCAGGATGAGAAAAGGGGGGAAAACTCTTCGTAGGATAATTTTTATCATTGACTTCATGCTATTCCGTGCTGAGCTAATGCCCTATAAATTACCAGAGTCTACTCGGTGCGCAAAAGTCTTTTTGTAAATAAATTGTGTCAAATTTACTCTGTTAAACCAATTTAACATATTGAAAATCAAGTGAAGCTGGTGACACTTGCTACCAACTTGTTAAATCGCCATAAAAAAAGCGCCCCCTAAGGGACGCTTAATTGCCGAGACGGCGGGCGTTTGGTAAGTCTAACGCTAGCGCTTCTTCTTGGCTTTCTTCGGGCTCTTCTTGTCGCTGCTCTTCACCTTCTTCTTGGTGGGCACCTTAGCTTCCTTGTGTTTAGGACGCAGTGAGTCGATCACCCGGCGTTTCAGCGGCTGCTCGATATAGCGCTCGATCTTGGCCACCACGCGCATGTCGTGAGCCTCCACCAGAGAGATGGCGGTACCCTTGTTACCGGCGCGGCCTGTACGACCTATGCGGTGCACATAGGTGTCTGCCGAGCGCGGCATGTCGAAGTTGATCACATGGGTAATGCCATCGATGTCGATACCGCGGGCCGCCACGTCGGTGGCCAGTAGCACGTTAACCTCGCCCTTGGTGAAGCGGCCCAGCGCCTGAAAGCGCGCCTTCTGCTCCATGTCGCCACGCATGAAGGCGCAGTGAATACCTGCCTGTTGCAGCTGACCTTCCAGGCTGGCTACGACCTCACGGGTCTTGACGAAGACGATGGCGCGGCTGACCTCTTCACGCTTGAGGATGTCGCACAGCAGGGCAAACTTATGCTCCTTATCGTCGGCCAGGTGCATCCATTGATGGATCTTGGCCTTCTCGCTGCGAGGTGGCTTGGTCTCTATGGTGACAGGATTGGTCAGCAGCATCTCGGCGAAGCGGCTCACGCCGCCGCCTTCCAGGGTCGCCGAGAACAGCATGTTGTGCTTACGCTGCTGCGCCTCGATGGCGATAGACTGCACCGCCGACGAGAAGCCCATGTCCAGCATGCGATCGGCCTCGTCGAGTACCAAGATCTCCACCGATTGGGCGTCGAAGAGTTGCTTGTCCAGGTACTCCATCAAACGGCCAGGTGTGGCCACTAGAATGTCGATATTTTCCTTGAGCGCCTGCTCCTGCGGAGCGTAAGGCACACCGCCTGTGATGATGGCGATATCCAGCCCAAGGCCGGTGGCCAGGTGGCTGGCGTATCTGTGTACCTGACTTGCCAGCTCACGGGTTGGAGCGAGGATCAGCACGCGCGCTTGGCCCGAGTAGCGGCGGGGGAAGTCCAGCAGATGTTGCAGCGCCGGTAGCAGGAAGCTGGCTGTCTTGCCGGTACCTGTCGGTGCCCTTGCCAGGATATCTTTATGCTCCAGGGCTAGGGGAATCGTCTGTTGCTGGATGGTGGTCGGGGCAAGATGGCCCATCGCCTTGAGCGACTCGAGCAGGGTGTCGTCAAGGTGGAAATCTTCAAATTGCATGCGCTGCGTCTCTCTAAATAATAGCGGCGCATTATACACCCAAACCTGAGTAAAGTGCGAGGCCGCTCGCCGCGCCTATTTGCTGCGGTTTAGAGCTTGAGGTAGAAGGCCTGAGTCAGGGCAACCATAGCCTCGCTGTAGGCGCCTGAGGCATCGCGTATGCTGATGTGCTCAGGCTCTATCGCTTCGCTAGGCTTGGCGCTCGAGGCAGCGTGGCTCAGGCAGAGCAGGTGCCGTTGAGGCTTTTTGCTGGGCGCTGTGGTGATGTCGACTCTCGAGTGTAGCTGCAGCTCAAAATCGGCCAGCAGGGGCAGAAATCGTCCCAGGCTGGCATTTGGCAAGATCAGGCTGGCCTTGCCCTGGGGCGCCAGCAGCTGCTTGATGGCTGACAATAGCTGGTCAAACGCCAGGCTGTCTGTGTGTCTGGCCTGGGCGCGCTTGCTGCACTGAGACTGAGGCCCGTTGTCGAAATAGGGCGGATTGCAGAGGATATGGTCGAACTTCGTTTGTACGCCGGGATACCACTGCAGCAGATCCGCCTGGGTTAGCGTGATGCGATCGCCCCAGGGACTCTGGTCGATATTATGCTGACAGTCCCTGGCCGCCATGGGGTCTATCTCCAACGCTTGTATCGCCGCCTCGCTGCGCTGGGCCGCCATCAGGCTCAGCAGACCACTGCCCGCGCCGATATCCAGTATGGTTTTGGCCTGAGCAAGTGGGGCCCAGGCACCGAGCAGGACGCCATCTGTGCTGACGGGCATGCCGCAGTGGCTGTCATCGACGTGAAATTGCTTGAAGGTAAAGGGCATGGCCTGACGTTTGGGGATAGAAACTCTTGGGGCGCATTGTACGTGATTGCGCCAAGGGCAGAAAGTCCGCTGTTACAGGGCCGCAAAACAGTGAATCTTGCTAGGGCTAAATGTTGCCTGGTGTGACGAGTGAAAACAGTGTGTGGCGAGTTTGTTAAATTTACGCTCTCATTTGCGTCGATCTGTCGCCCTAATCTTGTGTCTCATTAACCTTTTTGCTAATAGTAGGTCCTCCTATCAGGGCTGAAAGCCTTGATTTGAGCCAGGTAAGCCAGTTTGAATGCATTTTTAGCGTTAGTTAATCCTGCTGTCGTTCAAGAAGTAGCCAAGAATGGGCTAGATTTACCACGGAGACGTGTAATAAGAAGTTTACACGCAATGAAGGTCGCGGTCATTAGCCGATAATTTCCACTAAGCGATTAAGATCATTATACAAAGCAGATTAACGGGGCGTTGTGTGCAGAATAATAAATTGAGTATGACGGATACATTGGGCTTAGGTTTCATGACCTTTGCCTTCTTCTTGGGGGCGGGTAACCTGATCTTCCCGCCACTGGCCGGGTTCCTTGCCGGTGAGAATATGTCTTGGGCCATGATTGGCTTCCTGCTGACGGCGGTGACCCTGCCGTTGATCACCCTGATCGCCGTGGCGAAGGCCAATGGCAAGGTGATGGGCCTGCTGCCGCCGCTGGCCGCGACCATGTTGGCAGTCGCCATCTACATCATCATAGGCCCGGCCTTTGCGGCGCCCCGCGCCGGTCTCGTCGCCTATGAGATGGGTTACAAGCCCTTCATCGAAAATGCCGAGGCGAGTTTTGAACTTGCCGGTGTGGTTTTCACCAGCTCACAACTCCTCTACACCAGCATCTTCTTCGGTATCGCCATGCTGTTGTCGCTGTTTCCCGGCAAGCTGCTGGACAGCGTGGGCAAGGTGCTGACTCCTATCATGATCATCCTATTGATGGGCCTGGCGCTCTCTGTGGTGATCCTGCCGGGCGCCGAGGTGGCGCCAGCCGTAGGCGATTATCAGGCGAACCCATTAACCAAGGGGATCATCGAAGGCTATAACACCATGGATACCTTGGCCTCGCTGATCTTCGGCATGCTGATCATCGATCTGCTGCGTAAGAAGGGCGTGGATTCGCCAAGAGAGCAGACCAAGTACCTGGTGCGTGCGGCCTTTATCGCCGCCGGTGGCCTGGCGTTTGTCTATATCTCGCTATTCTATCTGGGCGCGACCGCCGGTGACCTGGCCGTGGGCGCCGATAACGGCGGGGTGATCCTGACCAACTATGTGAATCATCAGTTTGGTGCCTCGGGTCAGCTATTGCTGGCGGCCGTGGTGACCCTGGCCTGTCTGACCACGGTTGTCGGCCTGGTGTCTGCCTGCGCCGAATACTTCAACGAGTTGATGCCTCGTCTCTCCTATAAGCTGCTGGTGGTGGTGATGAGTGTGACCTGCGCCGTGGTGGCGAACGTAGGCCTGGCGCAGCTGATCAGCATCAGCATCCCTGTGCTGGTTATCATCTATCCGGTAGCCATCGCCCTGGTGGCCGTGACTTACCTGACCGAGCGCTTCGCTCAGCCTGCCTTTGCCCACCGCATGGTGCTGAGCGTGGCCCTGGTATTTGGCATCATCGACGGCCTCAAGGCTTCGGGTGTCGACATGAGCGTGTTCGATGTGATGCCACTGTCGGCTCAAGGTATGGCCTGGTTACTGCCGACGGCAATTACCATTTTTGCCTGCTTAGTGGTCAAACGCCCGAGCGGCGAGGCGGTACTCAATTGATGTCGTTTACGCCCATAGCGTAAGATAACGGTGTTAACTCTGAGAGTTAGCACCGTTTTTTTATCTGATAAGGAAGTGTTGCATGTCGGCTCAAGCTCAAGCCCATCACCTGGATCCTCTCATCGAGCCCTTTCTCGATGAGCTCTGGGCCGCCAAGGGGCTGAGCGATCACACACTGCAGGCCTATCGCAGCGACCTGAGTCACTTCGACCGCTACCTTCAAAAGCAGCGCTCCAGCCTGTTGTCGGCCAGTCAGGCCGAGGTGCGGGACTACTTGGCTCAAAGGGTCGAACAGGGTTTTGCCAAGACCAGCAGCGCCAGGTTGCTCAGTAGCCTGAGGCGTTTCTATAAATACCTGCTGGCGAAGAAGCTGATCGAGGTCGATCCCATGGCGATGATCAAGCCGCCCAAGCTGGCACGAAAGCTCCCCGATGCCCTGAGCGAGGCTGATGTGGATCGCCTGCTCAACGAGCCCAACCGGGAAGATCCCGTCGAGGCCAGGGATCGCGCCATGCTGGAGCTGCTCTATGCCAGCGGCCTGCGGGTGTCTGAACTGGTGGGGCTGACGCTGGATCAGATGAGCCTGAGACAAGGCGTGGTGCGTATCGTCGGTAAGGGCAGCAAGGAGCGTCTAGTGCCCTTTGGCGAGCAGGCGGGCGCCGAGATAGAGGATTATCTCAAGGCGGCCAGATTCGAGCTGTTAAAGGGCAAGGCCAGCGATGTGGTGTTTCCCTCCAAGCGGGGCAACATGATGACCCGCCAGACCTTCTGGCACAGGATTAAGTTATACGCCCAGCGTGCCGGCATCTATGTGCACCTGTCGCCGCATACCCTTAGGCATGCCTTCGCGACTCACCTGCTCAATCATGGCGCGGACTTACGTGTGGTGCAGCTACTGCTTGGTCATAGCGACCTGTCGACGACCCAGATCTACACCCATGTGGCCAAGGCCAGACTGGCGCAGCTGCATCAACAACATCACCCCAGAGGCTGACCTGAATCAGAGAAAAGCCCCATGAATGCGCTAAAGTGTGGCGGCCATTGCGATTATTCGTTTGCTTTAGCGACCGTGAGCATGTAACTTTTCTGCCTCAAGGCCGGTCTATAAAAAATGACATATTGGTCATAGCAAGTTTTAGTAACAATTTAGGTTGGAATACCGGCAGCCTGATTTGCTTTAATGCTATTAGCCCTAACACCCTATAGGAATTCTAATGAAGTTTACCCGAGCGCTCACCTTAGTTGTTGCCATGGTGGCCACGCCCCTGATGGCGGCATCGAATAACGTGGTCGACAATGGCGACCAGTTGAAGCAGAAATTAACAGACACCTTAGGCGTAGAGGTACAAAGCCTGAGTCAGTCTTCTATTCCAGGCTTGTATGAGGCGATCACTAACCGTGGCGTACTCTATATCAGTAAAGATGGCAGCAAGCTGTTTCACGGCAATCTGTATGATCTCGATAATGGCATGAAGAACCTGACCGAGGCCGCCCTGGCTGGCCCGCGTATGGAGGCGATCAAGCCGTTCGAGCCGAACATGCTGGTCTACAAGGCCAAGAACGAGAAGCATGTGGTCACCGTATTTACCGATATCACCTGTGGCTACTGCCGCAAGCTGCACAACCAGATTGATCAGTATAACGATTTAGGCATCACTGTGCGTTACCTGGCCTTCCCGCGTCAGGGCATACCATCGAAGAATGCTACCGATATGGAAGCCGTATGGTGCTCAGCCGATCCGCTTAAGGCACTAACCGATGCCAAGGCGGGCAAGCAGATCAGCGGCGCCAAGTGTGACGCCAAGATCGCCCAGCAATATAACCTGGGTCAAAGCCTGGGCGTAAATGGCACACCTGCCATTATCCTGGAGGACGGCACCATGATCCCGGGCTATCAGCCGCCCGAGCAGCTGATCCAGGTGCTGGATCGCATCCAATAAATCGCTAACGCGTGAAACAAGGTGAGCCACGGCTCACCTTTTTTTTGCCCATCTTTTTTCTGTGTGTTCAGCGCTGGCTTTGTTATGCTAGCGGCAAGATTTTTAAAGGTTGTTTGAGTCGTGATCCATAAGATAGTGCGCCGTCCCAGGGTAGATGACAGCCATCTGCCGAGTCATCTTTCTCCCATCCTAAAACAAGTCTATGCCAGCCGAGGCTGCATGGCGGACGACTGCGAGTTGGCGCTGGCTAACCTGCTGCGCCCCGACACGCTAAAGGATGTGGATAAGGCCGCGGCCATCATCGCCGACGCCATGGCCAAGCAGCAATCGATACTGATCGTCGGTGACTTCGATGCCGATGGCGCTACCTCCACCAGTGTCTGCCTGCTAGCCCTGAGGATGATGGGGGCGACCAATGTGGACTACCTCATTCCTAACCGTTTCGATTACGGCTATGGCCTCAGCCCTGAGATAGTGGAGGTGGCGCAGCAGATGGGAGCCGAGCTGCTGATCACGGTAGATAATGGCATCTCTTCTATCGAGGGCGTTGCGGCGGCCAAGGCGCTGGGGATGCAGGTGGTGATCACCGACCATCACCTGCCGGGCAAAAGCGTGCCCGAGGCCGACGCAATAGTGAACCCTAACCAACTGGGCTGTGGCTTTGCCAGTAAGGCGATCGCCGGGGTCGGGGTGGCCTTCTATCTCATGTCGGCCCTGCGCGCCGAGCTGCGCAGTCGCGCCTGGTATCAGGCGCAGGGCATACAGGAACCCAATCTCGCGAGCCTGCTGGATATCGTTGCCCTGGGCACAGTGGCTGACGTGGTGTCGCTCGACACCAACAATCGCATCTTGGTGGACGCCGGGCTCAAGCGGGTGCGGGCGGGGCGTTGTCGCCCTGGGATCACCGCGCTATTGGAGGTCGCCAAGCGCAACACCTCTCGCATCGTGGCCTCAGATTTTGGTTTCGCGGTCGGCCCCAGGCTGAACGCCGCAGGGCGTCTGGATGAGATGGCACTTGGGGTCGAGACCCTGCTGTGCGACGACATGATGCGGGCGCGGCGCATGGCCAGCGAGTTGGATGGGCTCAATGCCGAGCGGCGCGAGCTGGAAACCGGTATGCAGCAGGAGGCGCTAAAGAGTCTAGAGAGTCTGTCGCTTGATGAGAGTGAACTGCCCTGGGGCATCGCCCTCTACCAGCAAGACTGGCATCAGGGAGTGATAGGCATCCTGGCGTCGCGTATCAAGGACAGATACCACAGGCCGGTGATCGCCTTCGCCGAGGCGGGTGAGGGGGAGATCAAGGGCTCGGCGCGCTCCATCAAGGGGCTGCATATGCGCGACCTGCTCGAGCTGATCAACGCCCGTCATCCCGGAATGATCATCAAGTTCGGTGGTCACGCCATGGCGGCGGGCCTGTCGCTGCACGCCGGAGAGTTCGAGCGTTTCGCCAGGGCCTATGATGAGGCGGTGCGCGAACTGTTAGCGCCAGAACAACTTACAGGCGAGATCGTCAGCGATGGCGAGTTGAACCCGGCCCAGCTCAATATGGCGCTGGCCAGAGAGCTTCGCAGCGCCGGCCCCTGGGGACAGAATTTCCCCGAGCCGATATTCGACGGTGTGTTTCGTATCCTGCAGCAGCGGATTGTGGGTGAGCGCCACCTCAAGTTAGTGCTCGAGAGCGAGTGCGGCCAGACTATGGTGGATGCCATCGCCTTCAATGTGGACCTCGCCACCTGGCCAGATGCCACCATCCAATACGCAGAGGTCGCCTACAAGCTGGATATCAATGAGTTTCGTGGCAACGAGAGTCTGCAGCTGATGGTGGAGCAGATCGAGCCTAAGTAGCCTAGGCTTCAAGGTTTGTGTTTGGCCCTGATTTCGAAGGCCAAAATTGTGTTTACACCATTATTCACCGCTTCTTCGATTTGACTTCATTGCTGGCGCTATTGCCTTGTTTACTCATCACAAACAGGGCGATGCCGCCGAGGACGGCGATGGAGGCGAGTAGGAGTCTCGTGGTCATCGCCTCGCCGAGCCAGATAAAGCCGCCGAAGGCGGCAATGATAGGTACGCTGAGCTGAACCGTCGCGGCGGTGAGGGCCGATAGTGAAGGCAGCACAGAGTACCACAAGGCATAGCCCAGCCCCGAGGCGAGGGCGCCTGATGCCACGGCATAGCCAATACCTGTGATGCTGATATTCTGTGAATGGGTAAGCAATAGCAGAGGCAGCAAGGCCATGGGGACGGCGCGGATAAAATTGCCCGCAGTGGCCAAAGTTGGGCGCTTAGTGCCGCGACCTAGCAGGGAGTAGATGCCCCAGGAAACCCCCGCACCAAACATCAACACGGCACCCACTAGGGGAGGGGCGCTCACGCCTGGGAGCACGAGCCAGACCAAGCCACCGACCGCCAGCATGGCTCCCAATACCTGTTTGCGACTTATCCGTTCGCCCGCCCATAAACCGTAGAGGATCATGGTGATCTGCACCGCACCAAACAGTAATAAGGCGCCAGTCCCTGCGCTCAGGCTGTTGTAGGCAAAAGAGAAGGCAACCGCGTAGCCAAATAGCGCCGCGGCCGACAGCCAGTTGCCGCCAAGGCCGCTTGCGCGAATCTGACGCGATGCGATTAGCCCGAGTACCAGGGCGCCGGAGGCGATACGTATCAGGGTGAAGCTTGCCGCATCGATACTGTCTGTCGCCAATGCCTCACGGCAGAAGAGCGAGTTGGCCGCGAATGCCAGCATGGTGACTGAGGTGAGAATGACCAGGCGTAGCCAGGAGGGTTTGGGCATGCTAAACCTTCTGCGTTGAATCTCTTAGCGATATTAGTTTCAGTGTATCGTGGGATTGGTTGTTTGCCACGGTGGTTAATGGGTTAATGCTTTGGCATTCAGCTGTATATGAGTTTATTGAGTGAATTGAAGGTTGAACCTTCATGGTTATCTATCACCTGCGGTGGGCTTATGTGCAAACACGTTTTTGGCACGCCACGAGCACTTCCATGTGGGCTCTGCGAAATCATCCCTGATTTCGAAGGCCAAAAACGTGTTTACACTCGGTATCTAACGTCTCTTCGATTTGACCGCATTTGTCGTCGATAGAGGGGAAAACTTAGTACATCTTTGCCACTTTGTTTTCTATAGGTGGCAAACCGATTTAATAAAAAAATTATTAAATTCATGGGCTTAAATTTAATCGCGCTAGGTGGGAGGTTTGAAAAAGCACATGCGTGTATTTCAGAATGGTGTATTTAATGAAAAGCTGATAGGTTTTAATTAATGCAGTAAGTTAAGTGTGCGGATGTGGGTGCGCTTAATGGGGTAAATGTGCATGCTCTCTAATGAAATGTTAAGTGAAATATATGGAACTATACATAATCGGCGCACTTGCATTGGCATTGATCTACCTAGACTTGATGGCTATTTATTATGCTATAAAGTCAGATGTCTTTGAGCCTTTTCAAATAATATTCCAAACACTATTTGTTATTTTTATTCCCTTCGTTGGGGCTTTGATCGTTTTAAATGTTGCACTATCACAAATCAGATCAACTGCTTCAAATGTTGAGGTGCAGCAAACTAAACCTAGGTTTTTTGAACTATTATTTTTGTCATCTGTGATTGCCTCTCATAGCAATAGTTCTGGTTTATCTGACGACGGTAGCAGCGGCAGTGATTTCGGTGGCTTCGATGGCGGAGGAGATGGTGGGGGCGGTGATGCTTAATAAACTCACATATAATTAATCACTTAACTGGCGCTCAAACGGATTCGGCAAACTGTAACGCTTTTTGTATCAATAAGCCCGCCTGTTCATGTTTCCTTTTAGTTTTATGTTAAATCCAGAGAATCATTAATCCGAATTGACGGGACAGAGCCCAAGTCGCTAACTCATTTTGGTCCAGAAGTTTTCCATTAAGGTCAAATCGAAGAGATGGAATAACTTGGTGTTTGCACAGTAGGTCGTTCATTCACATCCATGTGATCACGACATTGGTGCCTCCATGCACTGCACCTGCCGCAGGCAATTGATACACCATGCTGTCTTGGTTAAAGGATGCCTTTCAAATACGAAATCGGGTAGATGTTCTAAAAGGAAACTTTAAGAAAGCGTTATTAGGCTGGCCGTTAACCAGCCTAGGTTAGAGTAACCAGCCTGGGTCTGAGGGGCTAGCCTAGTACCTCGGTCAACACCCGCTGCCAATTCCCACCCATGATCTTGGCGCGATCGCTGCTGCTAAATCCGGCTTGGAATAGGGCGGTGTCGATACGTTCCATGCGCTCGATATGGTTAAGTGCGGGGATCACCACGTGCTGAGGTTCGTGGTCGAAGCCGAGTACACCCCGTGCCCGCAGGCTGTGCCACCACTCGACATATTGTTTCACCCCTTCGCCGTTGTCGTTGCCCAGCTTGAGCAGGTTTTCATGGCCTCGCAGCGGATAGTCGTTGGCAATCGCCACGGCATCTATGCCGCCTACCTTGACTACATGCTTGAGCTGCGCCAGGTAGTGTTCAGTGGTGGGGGTGTGATCGGTAGTGAGCCAGAAGGTCATCATGAAGACGCCGAATAGGCCGCCGGTGTCGGCGATAGCCTTAATCACCGCATCGGGTGAGCAGCGAGCGTGATTGACGATGGCGCGCACGGCGCCGTGGCTCTGTACTATCGGGGCGCGGCTGGCCTTGGCCGTGTCGAGCGCCGATCGAGGGCTGGAGTGGCTGACATCGATCAGCATCTTCTTGCTGTTGAGCTTATCGATCAGCTGATGGCCAGCCTGTGTCAGCGGCAGATCGAGCCCCTGCTTGCCATCGTTGTCCAGGGCGCCGCCGCTGAATAGGTTACCGTAGTGGTGGGTGAGCTGCAGTATCCGTAGGCCGCGCTCGTAAAACTCATCCACCTGGTTGAGATCTTGCCCTATACTCTGCTCGACGCAGTCAGCCCCCTGGATCTGGAAGAAGACGGCGGTGCGGCCGCTTTCGTGGGCGGTCTGAATATCTTTGGCGCTGCGCCCCAGTATCAGCTTGTCTGGGTTGGCATTGACCCGCTCTAAGGCCTCGCCGATGCTCTTGACGCAGGCATTGTAGGTGCGCTTGTAGTTGGTGGTGCCGTCGGCCTGTTCTATGGCCTCGATGGCGGAGATATCACACAGGTAGGCATCGAGCTTTGAGGCGTGAAGATCGGCTAAATCCTCGGGCAGAAAAGAGAGGCCATCGATATAGAGGGGCTTCCCTGCGGTTTTTGCCCAGCCATTTAGGGGCGATAACTGAGTTAACAAGCCCGCTGCGGCCAAGGCTTTGAGTAGCTGACGTCGCTGAATTTCTACAGGCATGGTGCGCTCCCTTATGATGATCCCGGCAAAATAATATGAATTAAGTTGCTGATACTAACATCAAAAGAGTGAACCGTGGAGCGCTGGGTAACACTCATGGCCATCGTTGTGACCATGAGTGCCTGCCTTGGATTAGGCTAAGTGGGCGGCAATGGCCTTACCGACTGCGCCTGCACTGGCGGGGTTTTGTCCCGTGATAAGCCTGTCATCCTCGATGACAAAAGCGTTCCAGGGTTGCACCTTGTTATAGCGCTTGGCACTGCGGGTGAGGGCTTCTTCGAGCAGGAAGGGGATTTTATCGATAGTACCGTAGTCGACCTCTTCTTCGCGGGTAAAGCCGGTGACAGACTTATCGGCAATGAGTTTTTGCCCTGTGCTCAAGGTGATGGGGAGCAGGCCAGCAGGCCCATGACAGACCGCGCCTATGACGCCGCCATTTTCGTAGTGCGCCGCACTGAGACGAGCAACCTCTTGGTTATGGGCTAAATCCGACAATAGCCCAAACCCGCCGGGGTAATAGATGGCGCTGTATTTTTGGATGTCGATCTGTGAGGCTGGAATGGTGTTGTTGACCCGGCTGATGAAAGCGGCGTCTTGCAGCATAGAGGCGTTAATCTCATCGCCTTCGATATCTGTGCCATACAGTGGTGCCTTGCCGCCGTTAATTGAAACCAGGTCATAATCCAAACCTGCGGCTAACAGCTCATGTAGGGCGTGGGTGAGTTCAGGGGCGAAGGTGCCGTTGGCCTCATCGGTATCGCCTAGGGTCGCATGGTTTGTCAAATAGATAAGTACTTTTTTCATGATGCAATGTCTCTGTTACTGAAAGTGGACTCATTGTAATTCTTCCCTTGCGTGGCGATAATCCTGCTTAGTGGCAAATTAATATTGTTATATAGCAATAATGGTGATTCATGGACAGCTTTGAGGGTATTGTCGAATTTATAGCGGTTGCCGAGTCTAACGGTTTCTCTGCGGCGGCTCGTCAACTGGGACTTTCTACCAGTCATGTCAGTCGTCAGGTGGCAAGACTCGAGGCGCGTTTGGGCTGCGCCCTGTTTGCGCGTACTACACGCAGTGTCAGTCTGACTCAGGCCGGGCAGGGCTATTATCGTCAGTGTCAGAATCTGTTGGTGGGACTTAGGCAAGCAAATGAGGAGGTGACCCAGCAGCAGTTGCAGCTAAGCGGCACGCTGAGAGTCAGTGCCGCAGGTGCCTTTGCTGAGCAGTATATTGCGCCGGTATTGATTGACTTTGCAAGGCAGCATCCAGCGTTGACGATAGAGATGGACTTCAATAGTCGTATGGTCAATTTTGTCGAAGACGGTATCGATTTCGCCATTCGTTTTGGGGCGCTTAAAGATTCGGGGCTGGTGGCGCGTAAGCTGGCGAATCGAGACATGATGGCCGTGGCCAGTCCTCAGTATCTGGCTGAGTTTGGTATTCCCAAGACGCCGCAAGATCTCAGACTGCATAGCTGCATCATCTCGAACAATGATCACTGGCTGTTCCAGCAAGGGGATGGCGAGCTGAGCATTAAGGTCGAGGGACGTTGGCGCAGTAATAATGTGCCAGCCGTGATTGCGGCGGCAGAGCAACACCTGGGTATTGCCTACCTGCCCAAGAGTAGCTTTATTGCGCCGCTAGCCAAGGGCAGTCTGGTACCTGTATTGTCCTCATACTGGAATCGGGGGATCACCAGCTGGATTGTCTATCAAAATCGTCGTTTCTTGCCTATGCGGGCGCGAATGGCTATAGACCATCTGTTAGCACACTTTGCCGATTGGCAGGAGTGATTCACCGCACCGCCATCGCATTCCAAAACAGGGCGAAGCTGGCGCTGCGTTCATGTTCTTGCTGCCAGCGCTCGGGATGGTCGGCGAAATAGCGGGTGGCGGCCAGGTACTGGCCGTGACAGTTGTCCTGCATCAGATCCTGGGGGAAGTCGGCAAGCAAGCCTTGTGCCTGACCCTGGCGGATAAGCGCGCCGATGAAGCCTAAGATGCTGTGCATCGCCTGATCGCGTACCGACTGTTCGACCGTCGGCGACATAGAATAGAGCTGAAAAAAGGCCTGTTTCAGCGGGTTGTCTATGGCCCAACTGAGCGCGGCAAACCAGAGTTGTTCGGCATCTTTCTTGAGATCGCCACGCTTATTTACCGCAGATTGTATCGCGTCGGCAAACTCCTGCTTGACGCTGAGAAACAGCTGCTCAAGCAGCTGCTCCTTCGAGGGGAAGTGGTGAAACAGGGTGCCAGTAGCCACCCCCGCCTCCCGTGCTATGGTGGCGGTGCTGGTGCCATGAAAGCCCTGACTAACGAACAGCTGCAGGGCGGTATCCAGAATAGCCTGTTTCTTGGTGCGTTTGCTACCGGCTGTCATCCGCGGCGCCCCTTAGCGTAAAAATAGCTTCATCAGCATACGCTGGATGGCAGTGCCGTAAGGCGGGTGCACCAGCTTGCCCGTGTTCAGCTTGCCGCGGCTTAGTATGGTCTTGGCATGGCTAAAGGTGAGGAAGCCCTCTCTGCCATGGTAGTGGCCCATGCCCGAAGGACCTATGCCACCAAATGGCGCATCGTCCGCCGCCACATGAAATACGGTCTCGTTGATGCAGACGCCGCCCGAGTGGGTCTGGTTGAGCAGTCGCTCTTGGGTATCTGTATCGAAGCTCATGATGTAGAGTGCCAGCGGACGAGGGCGATCGTTTACATACTCTATGGCCGACTCCAGGCTGTCATATTCTATGATGGGCAGCAGTGGGCCGAAGATCTCCTCCTGCATCACCCGCATCTGCTCGTTTACCCCAGTTATCAGCTGCACCGGCAGTTTGCGGCTGCCGGGTGCCATGGTTTCGCCGCTGGTGGGGGTGACCCTGGCACCGAGGTCGACGGCATCTTGCAATACCGCCTGCAGGCGGTCGAACTGGCGTTGGTTGATGATGGCGCCGTAGTCCGGGTTCTGACCTATTTCACCATACATCTGCTTGAAGCGCCTGATGAAGGCCTGCACGAAGGCCTCGCTCTGTCCCTTGGGGAGCAGCACATAGTCGGGGGCGACACAGATCTGCCCTGCGTTGAGGCACTTGCCGTAGATCATCCGCTCCACGGCGGTATCCAGCGGCATATCCGGGGCGATGATCACCGGCGACTTGCCGCCGAGCTCCAGGGTGACCGGGGTGAGGTTGTCGGCGGCGGCGCGCATCACATGGCGGCCAACCGTGGTGGAGCCGGTAAACAGCAGGTGATCGAAGGGCAGCGCCGAGAAGGCGGCGGCGACCTCGGCCTCACCCTCGACTACGGCCACCTGGGTCTCGTCGAAAATCTCGGCCAACATCTGCTTGAGTGCCTTGTTGGTCTCAGGGGTGAATTCAGACAGCTTGAGCATGGCGCGGTTACCGGCGGCCAGCGCCGTGATGAGGGGGCCGATGGAGAGCATCACGGGAAAGTTCCACGGCACTATGATGCCGACCACACCCAGAGGCTGATACTGCACCTGTACCTTGGCGGGCGCCAGCAGTATGCCGGCGTGACGTCGGCTCGGCTTCATCCAGCCCTTGAGCTTCTTCAACGTGTAGTTGATGTTGTTGACGCAGGGCATGATGTCTGAAATACGGCTGTCATCAGTTGATCTGTGGCCATAGTCGGCATTGAGCGCCGAGACGATCGCCTCTTGATGGCTTAGCAGCGCCTGTTTGAGGGCGATAAGCTGTGCCTCACGCGCCTGCCGCGAGGGGGCGCCCTGGGCTCGGAAGCTGGCCTTCTGTTTCGCCAGCAGTTGGTTGAGGCCTTGGCCGATATCGAGGTTGGCGGGCATATTCATGGTGCTTATCCTTATACCAATCGTAATAAATAATTGATCATGCTAGCTTGTTAAAACGCTCGATAACTGTATGAGTATTTTTGATTGTAGAATAACTACTTACCTAAAAATCCTGCTTAGTTCTCAAGGGTTTTTGCTGTGCTGTTTCTGATCACATACTGACCGTGATTGATATTACTCGTTAGGGCGCTAGGCGCCTCTGCTTTATCTCCCTTCAAGCCACCTGAGGTGGTGAAGGATGGGAAAATCACAAAACCGACTGATTAGTCGGTCTAATGTTAGAGGGTTAAATCGCTCGGGTCAAATATTGTTCGATGACGGCGAAAAGTGTGATCTTGATCAAGCGGGTGAAAAGGCTGGAATCCTAAAATGAAGAAGGCAATTTTAGGCTGGATTAAAGGAGCTTGATATGAGCATAAACCTGCATGGTATCGCCATAGGTATAGAGCGCAGTCGGGAGAGTTTTTACCTGGCCTTCAAGGCCGTTGGCAAGTTAACCCACGAAGATTATGAGCAGATGACGCCGCTGCTGGAGTCGGCCCTGGCGGGTATAGAGGCGCCGGAAATCGTGGCCCTCATCGATATCACAGAGCTCGATGGCCTGTCGCTGCACGCCGTCTGGGATGACCTTAAGCTGGGATTGAAACATGGCAAGGAGTTTAAGCGGGTGGCCATCATAGGCGCGGGAGATCTGCAGCAGTGGGCGACCCGGGTCGCTAACTGGTTCACTCCGGGCGAGTTCAGATTTTTCGAGGATAAACGCGATGCGCTCGAGTGGCTGTGTTGATGCTTGTGACGGGTGTCGTATGCAGTAAAGCAGAGGCTGCTTACAGCATTTTGCCAAGGTCTGTTACCAGCGGGAATAGATGACGAGAAGGGCCTGCAATATAAGCGATTTCTGTCAAGCCTGTGTCAATTTTATCCGCTATGCTTAAGTAAAAAGAGAATGCCGATAGCGTTGGGGCCTGTTGGCCTTTCCTGTTTGTTTCTGCGGTAGTTTGTAGGCGTTTAATTAAAGGCGGAGTCAGTGAGGTTATTTTGCTACGCCACTCTGTGATAACGCAGGAGAAATGTCCTACAAGGGCTGCTTAGAAGGGGCCTCTAAATGGCTCGCGTGTTCGGCGAAATGTGTCTAGAGAGAACAGAAAATAAACCTGAAAGCGTAAAAGGTCCTTAAGGAGTAATAGATGAGAAGTGGTCAAATTTTATGCCCGACAGATTTTTCTGAAACGGCTTCCCATGCCCTGTCTTACGCCATCGAGATGGCCAATCTGTATCAGGTGGGATTTCGCTTACTCCATGTGGTCGAGCAGCCGATGGGGGATGAGAATTTTCAGATCCTCGCCATCACGCCGGAAGAGCTCGCCCAGTCGATGGAAGATGCCGCCGCCGAGAAGATGAAGTCCTTGCTGGCCAAGCTCGATAGCAAGTTACCTATCGAGACCATGATACGTCGT
The DNA here is from genome assembly GCF_023349185.1 of Shewanella aquimarina. Taxonomy (GTDB): domain Bacteria; phylum Pseudomonadota; class Gammaproteobacteria; order Enterobacterales; family Shewanellaceae; genus Shewanella; species Shewanella aquimarina. The sequence continues at coordinate 308,753 of NZ_JAKIKY010000002.1, forward strand.
GGCGATCCCACCACAGAGATCTTAGCCGAGGCCGAAGAGAGTAATGTCGGTATGGTAGTGATCGCCAGCCATGGCCGTAAAGGTTTGTCTCATTTTCTGCATACCAATGTGGCAGAGGCGGTGGCGAACCGCGCCAAGTGCCCAGTGCTTGTCGTCAAATAGTGCTGGTTTCTAAGCTGACCGTCGGCCGATGGCTGAGGGTGCAGCCTGGTTGTCGTGTCTGTGACAGAGGGAGACGAGCGCCTGATTTGAGGAGGTGAATATGCGTACCCGTCAAATATTATGCCCAACGGATTTTTCCGAGACGGCATCACACGCCTTGAGTTATGCCATCGAGATGGCGACGCTATATGGCGTGGATCTGCGTATCGTTCATGTGGTGAGTGAACCCTACGGCGCCCATAACTATGGGATAGTGGTTGAGAGTCAGGAAGAGCTGGAGCAGCATCTGCATGCCTATGCCAACGGTAAGTTGGGTGAGATTGTCAGGGATGCGCAGATTAAGATGCCACCCCATCTCAAGGTGCACAGCGAAGTACGTACCGGTGGCGTCTTGGGCCAGATACTGCTCGATGCCGAAGAGTACGATGTGGGTATGATAGTGGTCGCCAGTCATGGTCATACCGGGCTGTCTCACCTGCTGAACCCGAGCGTGGCCGAGGAGCTGGCCAACAAGGCCAAGTGCCCCGTGATGGTAGTGAAATAGCCTGATCCTTTCTGTTTGTTTTAAAGCAGTTTGAGGGGGCTTAATACAAGTCATAGCCAGTGCAGGCTAGTTCTTCTACACAAATTGGCTAAGGCGTTAGCATCGGCAGGTATCTTGATGAAGCTGAGCCGCCAGGGCGTGCAATACCTCTGGCGCCGGCTTGGTATGGGCAAAGGTTCTCAGCCCATAGACGCCCATGATGAAGTAGCGAGCCAGGTGTTCAGGGTCCCCCTGAAGTTCTCCCTTATCGACAGCCGAGCTAAATTGCGCCGCAAGCAGCTGCTGCCAGTCTTCCAGGTGCTGCTTGATGGCACTCTCAATCACCTCATCCTGTTGTGCCACCTCATTGAGCGCCTTAGTCAGCAGGCAGGCCTTAGGTGTGCCTTGGCACTGACACTCATCGACTACGCCGGCCAGATACTGTTTGAGCTGCTCAGGGAAGGGGAGGGATGAGCCGAAACAGGCGGCAAGTTCGTCTCGTCTGTCTTGCCCATATTGTTCGATTACCGCCAGCAGCAGGCCGCGCTTGTTGTCGAAGGCGCAGTAGATGGAGCCAGGGTGTAACCCTGTGGCCTTGGTGAGATCTTGCATACTGGTCTTGGCGTAGCCCTTGTCGATAAAGGCATTCATGGCCTGTCTCAGTACTTGTTGGCGATCAAATTCGGCGTTGCGCATCTTGCTCTTGTAGCTGTTTGCTTGGGTGGTAAATGAGATTGTACTTAATTTTGAATGTACGTTCAAAAAAGATCTTGAATCATTTTTCGCCTGGGAGTATCTTGAACGCTCATTCAAGATAGAGAGCCGATTATGACAGCCGATCTGTTTCAGCCTTATGCGCTTAACGCCAGTATTACCCTTAACAACAAGATTCTGATGGCGCCCCTTACCCGTTGTCAGGCCGACGATGATCTGGTGCCAACCCAAGCGATGGCAGACTACTATGCTCGCCGTGCCGATGCCGGGCTTATCATCTCGGAGGCGGTGATCATTCGCCCCGATGGTCAGGGCTACCCCAATACCCCGGGCCTGTTTACCCCAGAGCAGATCCAGGGCTGGCAGAAGGTAACCAGCGCGGTACATGCCAAGGGCGGCAAGATCTTCGCCCAGCTGTGGCACACGGGCCGGGTGGCGCACTCGCACTTCTTCGGTGGACCAACCGTGGCGCCGTCGGCGGTAAAGATTGAAGGCACGGTACCGCGTCAGCGCGAACTGGCCTACGAGATCCCTAAGGCACTGACCGGTGAGGAGATAGCTCAGCTGGTGGCCGACTATTCCCAGGCGGCGGCCAATGCTATCGATGCCGGTTTCGACGGCGTCGAGATCCATGGTGCCAATGCCTACCTTATCGATCAGTTCCTGCATCATGACAGTAACCGTCGCGATGATGAGTTTGGCGGCACGCCGGAGAATATGGCGCGCTTCCCGCTGGCCGTGGTGGATGCCATCATTAAGCGTATCGGCCAGGATCGCACCGCGCTGCGGGTGTCGCCGGGCGCCTATGTCAATATGCAGGGTGATAGCCGGGATCGCGCCGTGTTCGACTACTTCTTAAAACAGCTGGAGTCGCGCCAGTTAGCCTACCTGCACGTGGGGATCTTCGATGATGCTTTGACATTCGACTATCTCGACGGACGAGTGTCTGACTATGTGCGCGCCCATTACAGCCAGACCCTGGTGGGGGTAGGCAGTTACAGCGCCGAGACTGGGGCACAGGCCATTGCCGATGGCCGTTTCGATCTGCTGGCGATAGGTCGTCCCTTTATCGCCAACCCAGACTATGTGGTCAGGGTACGCGACAGGCAGCCGCTGGTGAGTTACTCCGATGAGATGTTGGCCGAGTTGGTTTAAATCGGCGGGTATTTCAGTGAAACAACAAAAAGGGCATATCGCTTCGGCGACATGCCCTTTTTAGTGTGCTTTTCTTAAGCCCTTTTGTTGATGGACTTAGATCAGATCTTCCAGCTCAGGGTGGCGCTGTAGTTCGCCGGCGCGCCATAGAAGGCCTGGGCCCAATAGAGACTGTTGAGGTATTTCTCGTCGGTCACATTGTTGGCGTTGAGGCTCAACTGAAGGTTGTCGTTAAACCGATAGCGGGCCATAAGGTCGACGATGGCATAGGCATCCTGGCGGGTGACGATCGCCTCGCCCGCATTGTCGAATCCCTCGCCGACAACCCCCTGATTGCGGTAGATATCATCCTGCCAACGCATGTTCATGCCCACCGAGAGGCCCTCTATAGCGGCCACATCATAGGTGGCGGCAAACTTGAGCAGGCGACTTGGCGTGTAGGCGGCTACCTTCGCGGCGTTCTCGTCATTGCCATCTATGTCGAAGTCGGTGAAGCCCAGGCTCAGGTTGAGGCCATCGAACACCTCACCGGCTACCTCTAACTCATAGCCCTTGCTGTTGATGCCATCGGCCCCTATGTAGCGTTGATCGCTTGGTGGCAGAGCAGCGGTGCGGGGATCTGGCACCGCCAGGTTGACCTGCTGGACGTCGAAGTAGGCCAGGCTGGCGATCAGGCGGCCGTCAAACAGCTCGCTCTTAAGGCCTATCTCCTTGCTCTCGCCCGTTACTGGGGCCAGTAGGTTGTCGTCGATATCCTTCTCGATTTGTGACTTGAAGGTCTCGGTATAGCTGGCGTAGGCCACGAGTTCAGGGGTGATGCGATAGACGGCGCCCAGGTAGGGAATGAACTGGCTGTCTTCTACATCTTGCACCTTGGCATAGGAGATCCCTTCGGCCTGCCACTTGTTGAAGCGGCCACCGGCGATGAAGTGGAAGCCATCAAACAGGTTGAAACGACCGGTAAAATAAGCGGCCTGCTGCTTGGCACCGACATCGCTGCCACGAGGCTTATCGGCAAACACAGGTTTGGGCGTGTTGCCGTCCCAGGTGTTGAGATCCGGCATGGCCGGGAAGCCGTTACCCGTGGTGTAGTCGTACAGCGAGCTGTCGATGTAGTCCACCTTGGCATAGTTTACCCCGGCCACCAGTTGGTGCTCGCGGCCAAACAGGCTGACTTCACCGTCGACATAGATATCGACCAGATCATGGCTCTCGTCCAGGTCATATTCGCTGCCGTAACCCGTGAGGCCCAGGCCGGTTTCTCTGTCTGGGGTACCGTAGACGTAGAAGAGCTCGGTGTCTTCGTCTGTGCTCTTGTGGGAGTAGGTGGCACGCAGGCGCCAGTCATCACCGAAGTAATGGCTCAGCTCCACGACGGTATTGTCCTTGATCACCTGCCAGTTCGACCAGTTGGCCGAGGTGTTGGTGGATCTGTCGTAGTGGGTCGGGCTGCCGTCTGTGTAGTAAAGCGGCAGGGCGCCCCAGTTGTTGCCGGTGGCATAGTTGTTGATGTAGCTGTGACTGACCGACAGGCTGGTGTCGTCGCTCAGGTTAGCCTCGATGAAGGCATAGATCACGCTCTTGTCTGTCTCGTATCGGTCGAGGTAGGAGTCTTTCTGCTGCTTCACCGCTACCACTCGGGCGGCGAAGGTATCGTTGATGCGGCCGCTGGCGTCCGCCTCGATTCTGGCGTTGTTAAAGCTGCCGTAGCTCGCCTGGAGCTTGAGCTGATTGTCGGCCGTGGGACGCTTGCGGATAAAGTTGACCGTGGCCGAGGGGTTGCCCACGCCCGTCATCAGGCCGTTGGCACCGCGGATCACCTCGATGCGATCATAGATGGCGGTATCTTCGTCGGCATGGTTGTTGCCCGACGTCAGTGGCAGGCCGACGCCGTCGATCTGGAAGTTGGTGATATCGAAGCCGCGAGCCGTGTAATAGGTGCGGTCAGTCTCTATGCGCTCGACATTGATGCCCGTGGCGCTGTCCAGGGCGCTATTGATGTCGTTGAGCTGGAAGTCGTCCAGCTGAGCATCTGTGATCACAGATACCGACTGAGGAATATCTATGATGGCAAGGTCCAGGCGTGAGGCGCCGCCGACCGAGTGGGCGTTATAGCCTTGCACATAGCGGCCGCGAACCTCGATCTTCTCGATCTCTTGGTCACTCTGTTGGTTGTCTTTTTCTGCTTGAATAGTTTGATCTTCTGCGTGGCCTGGCACAGTCGCCATGCTCAGGGCGCAGAAGATAGCGAGGGAAATAGGCTTAAGTTTCATGATCTGTCGTCATCTTAGCAATAGAGGAATAGTGAGGAGCGGTGCAAGGCCGCTGGGGACTCGGCACGCCAATCAAATTAACGCAACAAAGGATATACAAAATAAGCAGGATTTTAAATGGGAATGGTTATCATTTACTTTTGTGTCGAATGTAAAGGAAAGAGTCAATTTTTAAGCCTGGTGGCCGCGTTGACCTTTGCGTTAGCAAGTTTGCTGGCTTTTTCTATACTCAGTGATGTGACTTGGATCAGATTTTAAGATGAGGCTCCCATGAGAAGAAGCGTAATGAGAATAACTGGTTTGCTGCTGATGTCGGCAAGTGCCCTGGTCTTCGCTGGTCAGGCGCTGGCCGGTCAAGAGCAGGCTAAGACGAGTTCGACTCCGGCCTTCGACCATGCCAACGGTAACGCCGCATTCTTGCGCTGCGGTACCCGTACCCCCTCGGATCTCGAGGTGCGCATGCTAAACGAACACCTCAAGGCCCTGAAGAAGCCTGATGGTGTGGGTAACGGCAATGGCGGTGGCAACGGCAACGGCGGTGGTGGCGATGGCGGCACAGGCGGTGACTACAAGGCCGTAGGGTATAATATTCCCGTCTATGTCCATCTCATTCTAAGTAGCAACGGCGACGGCGATGTGTCAGGTCTGGTTGCGGAGCAGATGAGTGTACTGAACAACGCCTTCTCCGGCGCAGGTGGTGGCAGTGGATTCGACACCAAGTTCAGCTTTACCTTAATGGGAACGACAAAAACAACAAACGATGCCTGGTACAGTGCTGGACCGGGCACCAGTGCTGAGCGTGCTATGAAACAAAGCCTGCGTCAGGGGGGCGCCGACACGCTTAATATCTATATCTCTAACCCTGGTGGTGGCCTGCTCGGCTGGGCGACCTTTCCCACAGACTATGCCAGCAATCCCAGCGATGATGGCGTGGTGATCCTCAATCAGTCTCTGCCTGGTGGTACCGCTTCACCCTACAACCAAGGCGATACGGCCACCCATGAGGTCGGTCACTGGCTGGGCCTGTATCATACTTTCCAGGGGGGCTGTAATGGTGGAGACCAAGTGGCCGATACTGCGGCGGAGCGTTCGGCGGCCTATGGCTGCCCAACGGGACGCGATACCTGCAGGCGCGATGTTGGTGACGATCCTATCTACAACTTCATGGATTATACCGATGACAGCTGCATGGTCGAGTTCACTCAGGGGCAGTCCGAGCGTGCCGATATCTTAAGCGGCGCCTATCGCTGGCCAAGTAACTAGCCTCATGACAAATTCCATGCTGAAACAGGGCCTATGGTGTATCGCCATGGGCCTCTGGTTGTGGATGAGTCCTGCTTTGGCTGAGCGGCTGCGCGCGCCGGATTTTGTCCCTTGTGAGCGGAACCAGCTGACTTCCTGGCAGGGGGAGGTGTTCAACTACCACAGAAGCGAGACACAGATTGCCTTCGGCATTCGCACCGTCGACGGCACGCTAGAGCGTCTGGATATCGCCTATCGTCTTAAGCAGATGCGGCTAAATGGCGGGCTGTTTACCCTGCCAGACTGGAAACGGATCGAGCTTTCTCCCGGCGTGCTCAGGCCCTCGGTGCGGGTGAGAGTATGGCGCTGCGATAACGCCGGCGCCATCAGCTTCATGATCGACTGGCTCGAGTGATCCAGCCAGAGCCCTTAATCGCTAAGCTCTTAGTCGCTAAGCATAGCGGCGACGCTGCCGCAGAGTGTCATCAGAAATAGAAACCACTTGAGTACCTTGGGACTGACCTTGATTGCCAGCTTGACCGCCAGATGGGCACCCACCATGGTGCCTGCCGCTAGGATGAGGCCAGGCAGCCAGAGGATCAGATCTTCCTTGATAAAGATAAGCAGGGAGGCCAGGGTGAAAAACAGTGTACAGAACACCTTGAGGGCATTTGCCCTGACCAGATCATACCTTAGGCTACCCGCCAGGGCGGCCAGCAAGACGAATCCCACTCCCGCCTGCACGAAGCCACCGTAGATCCCGGCCAGGGTCAGCCAGAACCAGGACTTGGGCGTGTCTTTGACTCTGTTGACCGGGGTGCCCAGCTCGGGGGCTATGATGGCGGGGCGCACTAGAATGATGAGCGCCATCAACAGCATGGTGCCCAGCAGTAGGGGTTTTATCAACGTACTGGGGGCGTAGGCGGCGAGGCCTGCACCTATGAAGCCGCCGACTATGGTTGGCAGCAGAATCGGCCCCTTGTCATCCGTATCTAGCTTGCCATGTTTGTAAAAGCCCAGCATGGCGGTGATCGATTGCACCGTCACCCCGACACGATTGGTGGCATTGGCCACCTCGGCGGGCATGCCCATGACCATCAGGGCTGGCAGGGTAAGGTTAGAGCCGCCGCCGGCCAGGGTGTTGATGATGCCAGCCAAGAAGCCGGTGACGACCAGCAGCAGGCCGTGGGTGAGGGTGATCTCCATGGGTACTCCTTACGCCCTAATGGGGAATGACTCGCAGGATAGGTTAGAAACTCGAGCCAGGTTCGGCGAGAAACGCCAGCTCCTCGTCGGTGGACTTGCGCCCCAGAATCGCATTGCGATGGGGATAGCGGCCGAAGCGGTCGATAATCGCCTTGTGGCGCTGCTCGAACGCCAGGTTATTCTCGGCGCCCTCGCGGTTAAAGAGGATCAGTGCCACCTCGTGAATTGCCTGGGATTCGCTGTGCATGTAGGGCATGTAGAGAAAGGGCACCTGCTTAGGTTGCAGTTGCTTATCGATACCGGCCGCTACGGCCTCCTGAGCCAAGGCCAAGGCCATGGGATCGGCGGCGAAGGCCTCGGGCGTATCCCGGTAGATGTTACGGCTAAACTGATCCAGTAGGATGATCTCCGCCAGGCGTCCCTGTGGTGTGGTGCGCCAGTGATAGAGTTCGCCCTGTTTTGCCTGGGTGACTAGCTCACCGAAGCGACGGGCTATTGTCTGGTCAAAGGCGAGATCTTTGATAAACCAGGCCTTAGGTTCGATCTCCTCGAACCAGAAGCGAATAATCTCGTCTGGCGTGTGGGCTATCCTGTTCATGTTTGCTCCTTATCTTCACCTATATCCAGTTTTTCGGATCTTGCCTGGTCAAATTTAACGCGGTTTCGGCGATCAATCTAGCCTCTTTCAGGGGAATATAGGGGATCACTAAGGGGCCTGAGGCTAGGCCTAAGTGCAGGTTAGCCAATGACTTACGCCTCTGTCCCGGTGTTTGTGATATACAGATGTCCTGAGTCTTACTCAGAGGCACCAGTCGCCAGGTTTGCCCCAGAGCGCCTGTGTGGATCCAGCAGTCGTCGCCCTCCAGGTGATAGCCCCACTGCCGATAGTTGAGATAGAGGCCGATAAGCGCCACCAGGGTGAAGCCGGCAAGGAGTTTGGTGAAGGGATTGATGCCGACGATTGAGGTTATCACTATGGGGAGCAGCACTAGCAGGGCGGCGCGGCGCCAAAACCAGCCGATATCTATCCCCTGATAACCTGTGGGTAAGGCATTGGCCTTGGCGGCCAAGTTATCTAATCGCTTGAAGGCCTGTGGGATCTCTGCTTGGGTCATGCTGGGGATCAACAGGTGACGCTTGCTCAGCTGCTCAATCTCATTGCCCTTCACCTGTTCAAAATGCACCGTCCAGCGGCCGATTAGCCGGCCTATGGCGGGCTGTTCGAAGCGTACCAGTTGTACCCTGTGTAGGCGCAGGGCATCTTGTTGCTTGGCCAGTATGCCACCGGTTCTGTGTAGCGTGCCCTGGCGCAGGCTGAGGCGATAGGGATAATACTTAAGCACGGCCGAGGCGATGGAGATTAACGAGAGCAGCAGGGCGAGTAGCGCCAATACGGCCAGTATCGCCAGGATCTGATAGACAAGCCCGGTGGCGACGTTGGCCTGATACCAGTGCCAGACTCCTTGTACCAGGCTGTTCTGCCCCAGGGATTCCCAGTCTACCTGGCCTATGATGGAGCCCGAGATCAGTGATAACCAGATGAGGTTATTCTGATAGAGGCCGAAGATCAAAAGCGCCTTGAGATCTTTGGCGACCACCAGGCCTTCGCCGCGGCGTCCCGATTGGTCGGTGTTGACGGCTATGGTCTGACGGTCAGCCTGAACCGCCTCATTGTGCCCCTCAATTGATTCGCTATTGTCTTTAATTGCTTGAGACGGAAATAGCTGTTTCTTGAGTAACATGGCCTGACGGTAGTTAACCGCCGCCAGCACTGCCTCATCTTGCTTGGAGCCAGCCGTTTCCACCACTAGGCTGTAGAGACCTAGGGGACGAAAGTAGAGGGGCTGCTCCAGACGCACGTTTTGGATCTTGTTGAGTGGGATCTCGTGCGCGCGTTTAAACACTAGCCCCTGGCGTATCCCCAGCTTGGCATCACTGAGCCGGTATCTGTATCTGGCCCACTGCAGGCTGGCATAGGTGAGTGTGATGAGTATGACGCCAAGGCCGACCAGTAGCACCCAGGGAGAATTAAAGCCCTGCTGCCAGCCGGTATAGACCAGGGGGATCAGGGCATAACCATTGGTGAGTATCTGTTTCAGGCTGCCAACGCTGAAGCTGACTATTGACCAGGGAGACAGGCTCGCCCATTGGGCGAAGCGCATACTCATGGGTTATGCCTCATCTTCGCCGGTGGCTTGTTTTTGGGAGGCCTTGGCTAACAGGTGCTTGCGCAGTGGCTCCGCCGTGTCATCGCCCAGACCCGGCAGGCTGATCTCGGCGTTACCACTGCCGGCACTGAAACACTTGAGGGTGTGCTGACGAAAATAGCGCTCCAGCGGTCCCTGAGACAGGCTGACATGTTGTAAGCGGGTATAGGGTAGGGCGATCTTCTTATGCCAAATCAATCCCTTCTGCATGATGAACTCGTGGTCGAATACGCCATAGGCGAAAGAGAGGGCGTAGCGATAACGACCGTAGCTAACAACGCCTGCCAGGACAAGCAGCAGGGTCACCAGGGCGATGATCAGGCCGCCGGGCAGGTTGAGTAGTATGGCGGCCAGGGGCGCAATGATGAGCAGCGGCGTGAAGATCAGTAGGTTCTCTATCTGCACCTGATGCAGATAGGCCCGTTCCAAGGGAGTCAGAGGCACTTCGTCTATGCTGATCCAATCCGGCTGCTCCAGCCTATGCCGGGCCTGCATCGAGGCCGAAGCTTGAGGAGTCACATCTTCCATTTGTTATCCTGCTAAAGTTGGCAATTGACTGACTATAACATCTTTCCTTTGGCTGTCAGCCATTTGCGTCTGTATGAGATGGATCTTTTATGTTACAAGAGTATAAAAAATAATAGTGATAACAAGTTAGAGAAGAGAGGATGTCTTGAGCGCCGAGTTATCTAAGCAGAAAATCGCCTTCCTGAGAAAGCTCTACCTGGCCCATATGATCGACGGTGAGCAACACAACTTACTGTCGTTGAACAAGGCCACCTCTATGCCACGCCGCACCCTGCAAGATGCGATTGCCGCCATGGGGGATATCGGCATTACCTGCACTTTCGTGCAGGACGGCGAGCGCCATAATGCCGGTTACTATCGCCTCAATGACTGGGGGCCTATCGATAAGGCCTGGGTAGCGAGCCATATCGAGACCATCGCCCAGTCGTTAACGCCTAGCCGATAGTTTTGCGGATAGTGCGAATCTGAGAGGCTTAGTGATTTAGCAGGTAGAAGCCAATAAAGCCTAACCAGCTGAGGGCCAGTAGCAGCCAGGGCAGCTTGCGGCTGGTCGGCGTCTCTTGGCGCGGCTCACTCAGTTGTTCGACGGGCTGACGCTGCTTTTCCTTCAAGACTTGTTTGCGCTGCTTATCCCTGTCTCTGGCCTTACTTTTCTGGCGCTTCTTATATTCGGCGATCCCTTTCTCTATTCCCTGGGCGATAAGCTTGGTCTGTTCCTTGGTTTGTCCGGGTTTCTGGGTGGCCTTGGCAATTTTCATCGCCTCATCCTTGGTTTCGTTGGAGATCTGCTGCGCCATAAGGTCATTAAGCTGATGAATGATGGCCTCACTATAACATGAGTCGGGCGCCAGGGTTACGGACCTTGTTTGCTGGTATGGCCTTCGCCCCTATACCATAGTATGAGTATGATTTAGTTAAGTTATCGCTTAACCTGTCTGTGGCAAATTCAATCAATAATAATACCCTGCTATCAAGGACAAGATCATGCTCAATAAGGCCGCAAAACCTCTGGTCAAGTTGGTCGACCGCTATCTGCCCGACCCCTATATTTTCGTGTTACTCCTCACCCTGCTGGTATTCATTGCCGCAATGCTGGTGGAGCAGCAGAGCCCCTTGCAACTGGTTACCTACTGGGGCCAGGGATTCTGGGCCCTGCTGAGTTTCTCCATGCAGATGCTGCTGGTGCTTGTGGCCGGTTATATGCTGGCCAGCTCGCCGCCCATTAAACGCCTGTTAGATGGCATCGCCGCCCTGGCCAAGAGTGCGCCCCAGGCGATCATCCTGGTGACGTTAGTGTCGCTGCTGGCCAGCTGGATCAACTGGGGCTTCGGCCTGGTGGTGGGGGCTCTGTTTGCCAAGGCGCTGGCGCGTCAGGTGAAGGTGGATTATCGCCTCTTGGTGGCCAGTGCCTATTCGGGCTTCGTGGTCTGGCACGGCGGCCTGGCGGGTTCGATTCCCCTGACCATAGCCACCAAGGGGCATTTTGCCGAAGATAAGATAGGCATTATCCCTACGGACACGACTATCTTCGCCGGATTTAACCTGGCGCTGGTAGCGATCCTCTTCGTGCTCATCCCCTTGGTTAACCGCTTCATGCTGCCGAGCCAGGAGGAGAGTATCTATGTCGATAAGGAAAAGTTAGCTGAGCCCGAGGTCAAGACAGAGGCAGTTACCCGCCCGGCGGATTACCTGGAAAACAGCCGGCTGCTGGCCTGGGCCGTGGGTGGTGCAGGCCTGGTATATCTGGGGCAATACTTCTTCGCCTCAGGGGGCAAGCTCAACCTGAATATCGTTAACTACCTGTTTCTGTTTCTCGCCATCATATTGCATCAGACGCCGCGCAGCCTGCTGATCAGCCTGAATGAGGCGATTAAGGGCGGTGCCGGCATAGTGATCCAGTTCCCCTTCTATGCGGGGATCATGGCGCTCATGGTGCAGTCTGGCCTGGCACAGAGCATCTCCTCAGGCTTCGTGGCCATCGCCAGCGCCGAGACCCTGCCGTTCTGGAGCTTTATCAGCGCCGGTATCGTTAATATCTTCGTGCCCTCGGGTGGCGGCCAGTGGGCGGTGCAGGCCCCCATCATGTTACCGGCGGCCGAGGCGCTGGGCGCAGATGTGGCGCGTATCGCCATGGCGGTGGCCTGGGGCGATGCCTGGACCAATCTCATCCAACCCTTCTGGGCCCTGCCCGTGCTGGCGATCGCCGGGCTTAAGGCGCGGGACATCATGGGCTTCTGCCTGATGCAGCTGATCATCACAGGCATAGTGATCAGCATAGGCCTGACCTGGTTCTAGTCAGCGCTCTGTTGAACCTGAATGAGGTGACAAACAAAACCCGCTTTTCCCGGCGGGTTTTGTTATTCTGTCAGCCAAGTGTCGCGCGCTGACTAAAAGGAATGCCAGCTTGTCTCAATCTCTCTCTTCCGCCGTACCTCAGGACAGGAAACCCAGTCCTAAGCGGTCGGTTTTGCCCTGGAACGGCAGTTTCCTGCGCCCCTATCGTGGCAAGGTGATCGCCGCCATAGTGTTTCTGTTTATCGGCTCCCTCGCCTGGCTGTCGCTGGGCCAGGGGGTACGCCTCATGGTGGATGAAGGTTTCCTTAGGGAAAATAGCGAGCGCCTTAACGAGATCATCTTGCTGGTGATAGGCATCACCGCCCTGAGCAGTTCGGCCATCTTCTGCCGCTTCTACCTGATGACCTGGCTGGGAGAGCGGGTAAGCGCCGATATCCGCCTCAAGGTGTATGACCATCTGCTCAAGCTGTCGCCCGGTTTCTACGCCAGGCTGCGCACCGGCGAGGTGATCTCCCGCTTCACCGCCGATGCCACCCTGTTGCAATCTGTGGTGGGCTCCAGTCTCTCCATGGCGCTGCGCGCCAGCGTTACCGTAGTGGGCGGCCTGGTGATGATGGCGATCACCAGCCTTAAGCTGACCGCCCTGGTGCTGCTCGCTGTTCCCTTGGTGCTCGGGCCTATCTTCTTCTTTGGCCGCAAGGTGCGCGAGCTGTCTCGTAAAAGCCAAGACAGGGTCGGGGATCTGGGGGCCTATGTGGATGAGTCGCTGCATGAGATCCATACGGTGCAGGCCTATTGCCATGAAGACCGCGACAGACAGCTGTTCTTCGAGCGGGTCGAGGCTGTGATGGAGGCGGCCAGGGGACGCATCAAGTACCGCGCCATACTCATTTCTCTGGTGATGTTTCTCAGTATCTTGGCCATCGCCCTGATCACTTGGGTGGGCGCCAAGGATGTGATGAGTGAGGCGATCAGCCCGGGCGAGCTCTCTGCCTTCATGTTCTATGCCGTGATGGTGGCGGGCGCCGTGGCGACCATCAGCGAGGTGATCGGCGAGATCCAGCGCGCCGCCGGTGCGACGGAGCGGCTTATCGAGCTGGTGGAGACGCCTATCGATATTCCTGTTGCGCCAACTCCGCTAAGCCTGCCGAGCAAGGTGCGTGGCGAGCTGAGCCTCAAGCAGGTACGTTTCAGTTATCCTGTTCAGGCCAGTGCCGATAGTGCTGAGGGGATGGAGGCGCAGGCTGGCGTCGAGGTGATCCGTGGCCTGAGCCTGAATATCGCACCCGGTGAGCGGGTGGCCCTGGTGGGGGCGAGCGGGGCGGGCAAGAGTACCCTGTTCGAGCTATTGCAGCGCTTCTATGTGCTGGACAGCGGGGTGATCGCCCTGGATGGTATCGACATCGCCAGTCTGAGTCCGCAGCTGCTACGTCAGCAATATGCACTGGTGCCCCAGGAGTCGGTGATCTTTGCCACCAGCGTGCTGGAGAATGTGCGTTACGGTCGCCCCAATGCCAGCCTGGAGGAGGTGCAGGCGGCCTGTGTAGCCGCCCGCGCCGACGAGTTTATTGCTGATTTTAGCGAGGGCTATCAGACCTATCTGGGTGAGCGCGGTGTGCGCCTGTCGGGCGGACAGAAGCAGCGTATCGCCATCGCCCGGGCGATACTGGCGGACAGGCCGGTATTGCTGCTGGATGAGGCCACCAGTGCCCTGGATGCGGTCAGTGAGCAGAAGGTGAAGCAGGCGCTGGATGTGCTGATGCAGGGGCGCACCACACTGATCATCGCCCATCGCCTAGCGACGGTGCTCAACGCCGACCGTATACTGGTGATGGATAAGGGGGAGCTGATCGCCAGCGGTACCCATGGTGAGTTGATGCAGAGCAACAGCCTCTACCGCGAGTTCGCCAGCTTGCAGCTGCTTACCGAAGAGGCCTAAAGGATAGGAGAGTGAGATAAGGGCAGACAGGTTATATCTGCTCTTATCTGTTTCTATATTTAGCTAGACTAGCCTCTATGGCCGCCGTGGCCACCACGGCACTGATGGCGGGTTTCTCTGCCGCCATCTTCGACACCGATCTCACCGCCATCTTCAAACAGCTTAAATTCGCCTTGAGTCATATCGTTTTGGGTCGGGTCATCAAGGTGCCCGAGGCAGGTGTAGCCCACCCGATAGTTGCCGGCGGGCAGATAGCCCATGGCAAAGAACCAGTTGCCATTGTTGTCTTGGCGTATGGGGGAGATGGCCACCGGCGAGAAGAGGCCGTCGTCGCGGCTCTGGGCTATGTCACCCATCTGCGCCAGGCCGGTCACCTCGCTCGGGTAGAGATAGGCCATGTGATAGAACTGGCCGCCCTCGGGGGCGCTCGCTGCGTATTGAGTCTCACAATCGGCGATCCATTGAGGATCCATCTCGCCGAAGATGTGTCCCATGGTGTCGTCGTCGATGGAGTAGATACCGTGATGGTTGAGTTGATATTGGCCATCGGAAAGGTGCATTGACTGGTAGAGGTCGATCTCCATGGTCAGGTTGAGGTGCTGATGTTCGCCCAGGGTGAAGTTTGCCATGGGGAGGCGACCATCTTCTATCATCAGCGGGTGCTGGCCCTGGCCGTTTTCGATGAGGCAACCCTGGGCCTGATCGCCATTAACCAGGGTGAAGTGTACGTCGTGATATTGGCCCGCGGGGAGTTCTAGGCCGTCGATCACTCTGTGGCTGTCCATGCCTTGGAAGTCCAGCAGGTTAAACCTGTGCTGGGCCATATCCTGAGTGTGCCGCTGGCCGTGAGCATCTGTCATCACCAGTTTATCGAGCACCAGCTCGACCCGGCTGACCTGACTCATGGGTGAATCGGACAGGGCGATACTTACTGTACCTGTGGCGAGTGGCTCTGGTGGACTGGTGTCATCGGAGCCGCCGCAGCCGCTGAGCATAAGGCCAACGAGGGTGAAGGGTAAAAAAGCTAGGGGTAGAGTTAAGGGTCGCATCTTGATTAAACCTTTTAATGAGTTTTTTCTAATGGTTTTATTCATTCTAAGGAGTACTTGCACAAAATGTAGGGAATTGTTGGTTAAAATTTGTACTTTGTGAGAGGGCTAACGCTTAGGACGCTCAGCCCTTGATGGTCAAAATAAAGTGCGATAGGGAGACGGGCTTTATCATTGGAGAGCATTATCACAGGAGAGCTTTATTACAGGAGAGCGTTAGTGCTTGTGAACCTAAGGCCATCCCCCTGCGTATTGGTTTGACGAATTGTTTTTCCAATACACCTAAATGAGTGGAGTATCGCGATGAGATGGCCAGTTACCTTTTCTCTTGTTTGTCTGTTAACCCTGCTAACGGCCTGCACCAGCGCGCCCAAGGGGATAGCGCCGGTGGAGGGATTCGAACTCTCCAGATACCTGGGCACCTGGCATGAAGTCGCCCGTCTGGATCATGGCTTCGAGCGCGGCCTGAGCCAGGTGACCGCCGAGTATCAACTGCGGGGCGATGGCGGCGTGAGCGTGGTCAATCGCGGCTTCGATGCGCAATCACAAAGCTGGAAAACCGCCGAGGGTAAGGCCTACTTTGTTGAGTCACCCGATATTGGCCACCTCAAGGTCTCCTTCTTCGGTCCCTTCTATGGTGCCTATGTGATCTACCGTCTGGATGCGGATTATCAGTACGCCTTCATCACCAGCTATAACCGTGACTATCTCTGGCTGCTGGCGCGCACGCCCAAGGTGGATGAGTCGGTAAGACAAGCCTTTGTCACCCAGGCCGAGAAGCTGGGGTTCGATACCCAGGCGATCATTTGGCAGTAATAGAAAGCAGGGAGCAATAGAAAGCTGGGAGTAATAGATAGGGCTCTTTAATCAAGATTTAGGAATGGGAATGATGGGTTGAATAAAAAAGGGCGCCCGAGAAGGCGCCCTTTTTAGGCCTTTCGGCTCAAAGCCGCAGCATTAGCAGATTACTTTCTCAACTCACGACGCAGTATCTTACCCACGGTTGACTTGGGCAGTGCGGCCATGAACTCGATTATCTTGGGGAGCTTATAGGCGGCCAACTGCGCGCGGCAATGGTCGAGCAGGGCCTGCTTCATCTCCTCGTTTGCCAGCTCAGGTTCTCGCAGCACTATGGCGGCCTTGACAGCCTCGCCGCTGCGACTGTCCTCCACGCCGATCACGGCGCACTCCAGCACGCTCTCATGGGCGGCGAGCACATCTTCCACCTCGTTGGGATAGACGTTGAAGCCAGAGACGATGATCATATCCTTCTTACGATCCACTATCTTGTGCATGCCATCTTCTGTGGCCAAGGCGATATCCCCCGTCTTAAAAAAGCCGTCCGGCGTCATCACCTTGGCGGTCTCCTCAGGCTTTTGCCAGTAACCGCTCATCACCTGTGGTCCCTTGACTGCCAGTTCACCTATCTCACCCTGAGGCACCTCCTGGTCGTTGGCGTCGAGGATCTTCACCTGAGTATCTATTACGGGTCGCCCTATGGTGCCCAGACACTCGAGCCCTGGCGCGTTGAGGGAGACCACGGGCGAGGTTTCCGACAAGCCATAGCCTTCGGAGATGGTGCAGCCCGTGGTGGACCGCCAGATGCTGGCGGCCGCCTGAGTGAGTGCCGTGCCGCCAGAGATGGTGATCTTAAGATGACTAAAGTCCAGCGCCTGGAAGGCCTGCTGATGGCAGAGCCCGACAAACAGGGTGTTGAGGCCGGCAAACCCGGTGAAGGGATGTTGCGACATGGTCTGGATAAGGCCGCTTATATCTCTCGGGTTGGGAATGAGTACGCTGCAGCCGCCCTGTTCGAAGTAGACGAAGTTCACCATGAAGGCGTAGATATGGTAGATGGGCAGGGGCGCGACGAAGATCTCCTCGCCCTCAACAAACTTGCTGGCCAGTCGCGACTGCACCTGTAGCATGTTGGCCAGCAGGTTAGTGTGGCTGAGCATGGCACCCTTGGAGAGACCCGTAGTGCCGCCCGTGTATTGCAGTGCCGCCAGGCTAGCCTGCTCGACCCGTACAGGGCGATATTCTGCCTCGGCGCCCAGGGCTAATACCTGGGTAAAGCCTATGTGTGCGAGGGTGCTATCGGCTTGAGGCTGGGGAGCGATCAGATCCAGCGGATGAGTGGCGATCACCGTCTCTATCTGGGTCTCGGGGATCACGCCTTCCAGTGTGGGCAAAAGATCGCTCAGCACCACCAAGGCCTTGGCGCCCGAGTCTCGATATTGGTGAATCAGCTCTCTCTGGGTATACAAGGGGTTGGTGTTGACCAGCACCATACCGGCCCGTAGCGCGCCGTAGGCGGCGATGACAAACTGGGTGAGGTTGGGGAGCTGGATGGCGACCTTATCGCCCACTTCAAGCTGAGTATGTTGTTGCAGGTAGGCGGCGAAGTTTCGGGAGTTGCGTTCTATGTCGGCAAAGCTGCTGGCCTTGCCCAGACACACATAGGCTGTCTTATCGCCATAGCGCTCGGCGGCGATTTCGATCAGATCGATCAATGAAGCATATTTCTCCAGGTCTACATGGACGTGAGAATCATAGGCCATGGACGCGTCTCCTCTGGTTATTATTGTGGGTATGATTGGGCGTCAGCTAAAAATCAAACAGGTGTTTAGACTGTGCTAAAAATCACCTCAGGTCAACCACTGTCGGCAGGGAGTAAAACGGCTGTTTAACTTCTATCTGTATGTTTAATATGATTATTTTTGAAGTGGTGAAACCTATCTGGTCTGACCTGATGTAGGCCTGGCGGTAAGCGGGAAGAGGCTTATCGCCTGGAAACCTAGGGCCTTTAAGCCTGATGACTTAAGCCTGATGACTTAGGCTTGATGATTTAGACCTGACGATTTAGACCTGAGCCTTGAATCGGAAGAGCAAGGGGTGAGAATCGCCCACCTTGTAGCGGCGTTTGCCCCGGCGTTATGTTGCGCCGCCGGGGTTGGTTGTCTTAACCGAAGGGCTTAAAAGGCGCTCAGGCTGAAGAAGGGGCTGGCCTGGGAGACCTTCTCCTTGGGGTTACTCAGGTTGGTGACAGTGAAGGTGATGGTCTGTTTCTGCAGCTTGGCGCCGACAAAGTCCGCCCGCTTCTGCTTGAAAACAGTCACCGGATAGCTCAGCTGTTCACCGGCCTTGATCAACACCTGCTGTGAGGTCTCCTTGGCGAAGCCGTGGTTGCCTGTGTCATTGAGGCTGATAAGGTACTGGTGATCTTCCTGGGTCTTGTTGCGGATCTTCAGGGTATAGCTGTTCTCTATGCGGCCATCACCTACCTCGCGGTAGAGGCTCTGGCGGTCGCGGATAACGTTGAGATCTATGCTCTGGTGACGATAGAGATCCAGGACGAATACGCTGAGCATGATGATCACCGCGATGCCATAGCCGACAAACTTGAAGGAGTTAAAGCGTTTCACTTCCTTCTTCTGCAGCTCGTTCTCGCTGGCGTAGCGGATCAAGCCCTTGCCATAGCCGAACTTATCCATGGTCTGGTCGCAGGCATCGACGCAGGCGCCGCAGTTGATGCACTCATATTGCAGGCCGTTACGAATATCTATCCCCGTGGGGCAAACATCGACACACAGGTTACAGTCGACGCAGTCGCCGAGGTCGGTGGCCTGCTTGCGTTTTCTCGGGCCGCGCGACTCGCCGCGGGCGGCGTCATAGGAGACGGTCAGGGTATTGGCGTCGAACATGGCCGACTGGAATCGGGCATAGGGGCAGCAGTGCAGACACATCTGCTCGCGCATCCAGCCTGCGTTGAGGTAGGTACACAGGGCGAAGAACCAGACCCAGGCGCTGACCCAGAAACTGGCGCTTAAGGTGAAAATCTGTGGATAGAGCTCGCTGGCCGGGATGAAGTAGGCGATGAAGCCGCAGCCGGTGATCAGCCCCGCCAGTGCCCAGGCGAGATGCTTGGCGCCGCGTTTAAGCACCTTCTCAAGACTCCAGGGGGCCTTATCCAGGGCGTGACGCTTGTTGCTGTTGCCCTCAATCTGCCGCTCTATCCAGACGAAGGCGAAGCTCCAGCTGGTCTGAGGGCAGAGGTAGCCACACCAGACACGGCCCCAGAAGACGGTGACGAAGAAGAGGGCGAAGGCGGCGATGATAAACAGCCACGCCAGCAGGGTGAAATCTTGCGGCCACAGGGTCAGGTTGAAGAAGTGAAACTCCTGGCGCTCCACATCCAAGAGGATCGCCTGGCGTCCCTGATAGGGGATGAAGGGCAACAGGAAGAAGAAGAGGATAAGCAGGCTATTGAGGCCGGTGCGCAGACGCTGAAAGCGCCCCTTCTGTTCTTTTATGTGTATCTTACCGCGCTGCACCGGCAGATTGGTCACGGGGATGGCCTGGCCCAGGGCGGCCTTGGTGGCGATTGGGTTCTCTTTACTGCTGAGATCTTGACTCATTGGCTTTCCAAACTCTTGCTAGGGGAATTGCCGACAGCCAATGCAAGTTGAGATCCAAGTTTAGGAGTGTTGTAAGTTATTGAAATAAATATAATTGAATCAGATTGAATTCAATTCCATTGGCGATATATCGTGCTTTGGCGATATATCGCTAATTTGTATGAGATTGTCGTGAACGTTTTAGGCCGGACGCTTGATCCCCAGCTTGAGCATGCGGGATCTCAGGGTGCTGGCGGGGAGTCCCAGCACATTGGCGGCGCCGTTGGGGCCTGAGATACGCCAGTTGAGCCGCTTCAGGGTGCGGCGGATATGGGCGGCCTCCACCTGTTGCAGGGTCTGAAACTCCCCCTTGTCCTGAGGTAGCGGCTCGGCCTGTAGCGCCGGGATCTGCAGAATCTGACCGTGACAGAGTATGGTCTGACGCTCGATAACGTTCTGCAGCTCACGGACGTTGCCGGGCCAGTGATAGGCCATCAGGTGCTGCATGCCTTGCTTGCTGACCCCTTTGATCTTCTTACCCAGCTTATGGTTGAGGTTGAGCAGGATATCGCTGACCAATAGTGGAATATCTTCCAGTCTCTCCCTCAGGGGCGGCACATGCAGGGGGAAGACATTGAGGCGATAGTAGAGATCCATGCGGAACAGTCCCTGTTCTACCCGCTTAAGCAGATCGTGATGGGTGGCGGTGACCAGGCGTATGTCCACCTTGATGGGAGTACTACTGCCCACACGCTCGAACTCCTGCTCTTGGATCACCCTGAGCAGCTTAGACTGGGCCTCGAGGGAGAGTTCGGCTACCTCATCGAGAAACAGTGTGCCCTGGTGGGCCAGCTCGAACCGTCCCTTGCGGCGGCTGGTGGCGCCGGTGAAGGCGCCCTTTTCATGGCCGAAGAGCTCGCTCTCTAACAGGGTGGGTGAGAAGGCGGCGCAGTTGACGCTCACCAGGGGCTGATCGCTGCGATCGCTCAGGGCGTGGATGTTGCGGGCCACCAACTCCTTGCCGGTACCGTTTTCACCGTTGATCAGCACGGTACTGCTGGTATTGGCCACCAGTTTTATCTGCTGGATCAGCGACTGTATCGCCTCGCTCTCGCCCGAGATATTCACCTCCTGGCGGTGGCTGGCCAGCTCGGTCAGCAGGTAATCATTTTCGTTGGCCAACTTCTCCGACAGGGCCTGCACCTGCTTAAGCGCCTCCCTGAGCGAGGCCTCGGTCTGCTTCTGAATGCTAATGTCACGAAATATCGCGACAACGCCGATGAGACGGTCTTGCTTGTAGACAGGGGTCGAGGTGTAGTGCACCGGAAAACTGCTGCCGTCCTTGCGCCAGAAGAGGTCGTGGCTGATCTCCCTCGCGATACCGTCGTGGAGCGTGTTATAGATGGGGCACTCTTCCTGAGGATAGGGGCTGCCATCGGCATGGCTGTGGTGGTGACAGTCGTGGATATTCTTGCCCAGCAGCTCCTCGGCCTTCCAGCCCGTCATTCTCTCGGCCGCGGGATTGATAAACACGGCGTTGCCTTCGAGGTCGAAGCCGTATATCCCTTCTCCGACCGCGTTGAGCAGGAGTTTGTTCTCGGGTAGAAAGTCCACATGGGCATCATCGACCCTTGGGTGTTTACAAGCCATGCTCGCCGCTCCTTGCTGGCAATGCGCCTCTTGGGAGCGCAATCTTCAAATGTTCGCCTCGGAATATAGCTCGACATCCCAGGGGTGAGTTTGCGTCTATCTTAACCGGTTTTTCTGGTTGGCGTCATCAATCAATGTCGCGATATATCGTTATTCATTTTTGGGCCAACGAGTATGTTTGTTTTTCGCTATGCCTAGCCGACTATTTTAACTATCTCATTAGAGGTAGATGTTAGCCAATAATTGATTTTTTGAGTATTTCTGAACAATTACTCTAACCGGAATTGTTTAAGCTTTACTGACTAATCTATTTGGTTTTTTGCTGCCAAAACCGCATGAATGTTCAGTTTTTGGCCTGTATCACTAACCGACTATCGTCTAATTTAGATTAATTAGTATTAGCAATTATTTTTTATTTGTTATAGAAGTGTAAATGAAATGTATTCATTTCGCTCTGGGGAATGCCTGTGGTGATTCGCGTTAAAAAGGCGCGAATGATGGCGAAATATAAAAAAAACTATGCGGGAAATATGATGACAACACATAAAAATAAAGGTTTCGGCGTGAGTGCGCTGAGTTTTGCCATCTCTTTGGCATTGACAGGGTCGTTAGCGAGTACACAGGCGTTGGCCGATGAACAACAGGCTCAAGCGTCTGATAATATTGAAAAGATTGCTGTGGTGGGGACACGCTCTGCGCCGCGCTCTATCGGCGATTCGCCGGTGCCTATCGATATCATCAGCAGCGATGATCTTAAGAAGAATGGTTCGACCGACATGATCGATATGTTGGTCACCTCTGTACCTTCTTTTAACTCCCGTGCTCAGCCTATCAGTGATGCGGCAACCCTGATCCGTCCGGTCAACCTGCGTGGTCTGCCTTCCGATAGCACCCTGGTGCTTGTAAACGGTAAGCGCCGTCACCGCGCCTCGGTGATCGCCTTCCAAGGCGGCGGTATCAACGACGGTGCCCAAGGCCCGGATATCTCGGTGATCCCGAGTGCGGCACTGAAACAAGTAGAAGTATTACGCGATGGTGCAGCGGCGCAATACGGCTCAGATGCCATCGCCGGTGTGATGAACTTTGTGCTTAAGGATGACGCCGAGGGTGGCTCTATCACAGTCGGTCAGGGTGAATATTATGAGGGCGACGGTGCCACCACCACCATAGATGCCAACGTGGGACTGCCACTGTCCGATGCTGGTTTTGTGAACCTCAGCCTACAATACAAGAATGCCGATGCTACCAGCCGCAGCATACAGCGTCCCGATGCAGCCAACCTGATAGAGCAGGGCAATACCTTCGTCGAAGACCCCGCTCAGGTGTGGGGGAACCCAGAGATCAAGGATGACTATAGCTTCTTCCTAAACTCCGGCTATGACATCAATGATAATGCGCGTCTATATGCCTTCGGTAACCTCTCTTCGCGCGACGTGGTCGGTGGCTTCTACTATCGTAACCCACACAATCGTGGCAACGTCTACTCACTGGATGACGGTGAGACCCTGTTGGTAGGCGCGATCAATGGCGATCCTTCTACCTGCGCCGTGGTGCCTATTCCTAAGAATGCCGATGGTAGCGACGGCAACGTACTGGAAACCGATGCCTACCAGGCGATGCTGGCCGATCCTAACTGTTTCGCCATGAACCAACTGCGTCCGGGCGGTTATACGCCGCAGTTTGCCGGTACGGTAGAAGATAGCTCTTTCTTCGCCGGGGTGAAGGGCGAGCTGGGAGAGTGGAACTATGATTTCAGCGCGGGTATGGGTAACAACAAGTCGACCTTCAGCCTGAAGAACTCGCTCAACCCGTCACTGGGCTTAGACACACCGACCGACTTTGAAACTGGTGCCTATGAGCAAGCAGAGACTACCGTTAACTTGGATTTCTCTCGCATGTTGACCCTAGGCAGCGTCGAAGATATCAGCTTCGCGACAGGTTTTGAGTGGCGTGAAGAGTCGTTCGAGATCACTCAGGGCGAAGAAGCCTCTTGGGTGGCCGGTCCTTACGCCGACCAGGGCTTTAACATAGGCTCTCACGGCTTCAAGGGATTCGGTCCAGAGGCCGCAGGCAAGAACTCCCGTAACAATATAGGTGTCTATGCCGACATGGAAGCCTATCTGGGCGAGCGTTGGTTGCTTGGTGCTGCATTGCGCTATGAGGATTTCTCGACCTTCGGCGATACTCTTAACTACAAACTGACCGCGCAGTTCACGGCCACAGACGATCTCTCTTTCCGCGCCTCACACAGCACTGGTTTCCGTGCGCCTACCGTGGGCCAGGAGAACGTGGTAAACACTCAGACCTCTATCGTCGATGGCGATCTGATCCAGACCTTTATCGCGCCGCCAACGGATCCGCTATCGGCCTTCTATGGTGGTAAGGTGCTCAAGCCTGAAGAGTCTGTCAGTTACGCTCTGGGTGCCGTGTTTGAACATGAAAACCTTTTCGTGACAGTAGATTACTACAACATCGAGGTGACGGGACGTATCGCTCAGTCGAGCCAGATCGCGGTTGAGGCTGATGACTATGATGCGCTGCGCGCAGCCGGTGTCGAGTTCCCAGAGTTGATCTCTGCGGTGACTTACTACACCAACGACTTCGATACCACGACTCAGGGTATCGATCTTGTAGCCTCTTACGACACTCAGCTGTTGTCTGGCGATACCAAGTTTAGCCTGGCCTATGGCTGGACAGATACCAGTGTCGATAAGTACAACCCGAACACCACAGATGCGGGTAAGGTGCGTCGCTTAGAAGATGGTATTCCGGCTCATCGTGCGACGCTGACCTGGGCACAGTCTTGGGACAGACTCAGCATGTCGCTGCGTGGTAACTACTTCGGCGAGTACTATGCGACCCACGCCGACGATACCTCGGATTGGGGTTCTGAGATGGCCGATTCGGCGGTGACTCTGGATCTCGAGTTAAGTTATCAGTTCCTCGACAGCTTGACGGTATCTATCGGTGCCAACAACCTGTTCGATCAGGAGGCGCAGAAGCTGAAAGACGGTACCCGTGGCGTGCTAGGCGCCGTGTACTATGAGAGTGGCCCGTTCGATTACAACGGTGGCTACTACTATGGTCGCGTGAACTACCGCTTCTAATTTCGGAGTCCTAGGCGTTAGTGATTAAAATCACCAGGCGCTAGCAATTGAAATGATAAGAAGGCTGCCTTGCAGCCTTCTTTTTTTGATGCCGAATACGACTAGCCGCGCGGAGGCAGGGCGCTGAGCAGATCATCGATTGACAGCACCCTAGGCAGTACCAGGCCGTTGGGCTGCGCCTGACTGTAGACGATGTTAAAGGGAACTCCATAGGCCTGGTATCTGGCCAGGTAAGCCTCTATCCTGGCGTCGCTCTGGGTAAGATCGCCGCGCATCAATAGCATATCTTTATTCTTTAGCCGCTCAACCACCACCGCCTGATGCAGTACCCTGTCTTTGTTGGCCTTACATATGTTGCACCAGTCGGCGCTGACATCTACAAATACCGTTTTGCCCTTAGCAACCCAGGCGGGGATCTGCTCTGGCTGCAGGTTGTGCCAGGTCAGTTGTTTATAAGCTTGGCTATCCTCCTTGGGGAAGACAAAGTAAGTGACGGCGGCATTGAGTAGCAATAGACAGCTTAGGACGCCTAGCACGCCAATCGGGATATTCTTTCCCTGGCATCGCTTGTACACAAGCCAGACAAGCAGGCCAAATATCGATCCTAGGGTCGCGGTGCTTAGGAGGAGTAGGTAAGAGCTCATATCCTGGGATTCATCAATCTGTCTGAGTATTGGGCCTTAGCCTAACATGTCTGCTGCTTACGCGGGGACAATTGAACAAGGCGCGGATGAATTCATGGCGTGGAGCCCTTGCGAGGGACTCTCTTCTCCAACAGATTAAACAGATCAATAAGTTAATGGCCTGACTTAGGTCGATGCCTGCGCCACGCGCATTGGTTTAGTTGTGTTGAGAGTATTAAAAGCATCAGGGGATTGAGGTATATTGACCTGCGCTGGATTCGCATGTCGCCATCAGGTTGGGGCGATGTAACGCCTATTTCGTAGCGCCTATTTCGTAATTGTGAATGATAGAGGATACCGTATGAGTTTTAGTGCCTGGCTTGGTCTGCTAGCTATCTGTTGTTTGGGGGCCATGTCGCCCGGGCCTAGCTTGGCCATGGTGGTGCGTCACACCCTAGGTGGTGGTCGAGCCAACGGCATCGTCTGCGCCTGGGCACATTCCATCGGCATAGGTGTCTATGCGCTGGTGACCTTGCTGGGCTTGGCCGTGCTGCTTAAGCAGGCGCCGCTGGTGTTTAACGGTATCGCGATTCTCGGCGCCCTCTATCTTGCCTATATCGGCGTTCAGGCGCTGCGCTCTAAGGGCGGTATGTCGGACAAGTTGGCGGCGGGTAAGTCGACGGATCTCATCACTGCCGCACGCGATGGCATTGCCATCTCGCTATTTAACCCAAAGATCATGCTGTTCTTTCTGGCGCTCTTCAGTCAGTTTGTGATGGTGGCCGATGAGCTGTGGGGTAAGTCGCTTATCGTGCTGACGCCACTGGTAGTAGATGGTCTCTGGTACACGCTGATCGCTTTACTGCTGTCGCACAAGTCTGTGCTGCCTAAGCTCAGAGAGAAGGCGGCGCTGATCGATAAGCTCTCGGGTGTGGTGCTGATTCTGCTGGCGGTGCGGGTGCTGGTGACCCTCTAGCCTCTATGGCGTAGCGCTTTTTAGGTGAGTAGCAGAGTAATACAAATGCGGCTAAGGGATCTCCCTTAGCCGCATTGTTTTATCTGTTTATGCCTATCGGCAGACTAGCCGTTGAAGACCTGTACGGCTTCATCTTTGGCGGGCTCTTGCTGAGCCGAAGGTGGATTGTCGATATGATCGTCTAAGTTATCGTTCAACATATCCTTGTATTCTTTGGTAAACCACTCCAGCGCGTTGGTTTTCTCGGCCTTAAGATCGGCAGATTTCAGCGCTGCCTCGAAGGCGTTAAAGCGGGCGGCGGCAAAACGCAGGGCGGTACCTACTTTGGCAATATCCTGCTCCTCGGCACTGAGCTCGTTGGCTAAGGCGATAAACTTGTCGGCTAATTGAAAAATAGTGGTTTCTTTTTGCTGTTCTGACATGCGCATGCTCACAGGTAGGTCAATAGTATGCTGGCATAGTAACGTAAATTAGCCGTTAATGAAGCATAGATTTAGAGGTAATGGGATCTATATCGCCAATCCCTATAGGCTCGTGAGATTAACTAGCGGGATCGCTGTCGACCAGTACGCGGCCATCCCGTGAATCATAGTAGATGCTGAGGTTCTGATTGTCGCTCAGGTGATAGCGACATTGATTCACACTGATGTAGTTTGCCTTATAATCTGTGCTGGTCTGAGCATCGCTGCGGGAAACGCTGGGCTCGTCGCCCTGAAAGACGGTTTCCCATACCGAGATACAATCTTCTACGTTGTCCAGCTGCGGCGAGGCCTCGTTATCGGTAAAGTAATGCTGCGCCGGCCAGCCATTGGCGTTAAAATCCATCTCGCCCGCCTCGCTGTCGCCGAAGGTCTTGAGGTTTTCCGCCGGCCCCGAGCCTATGCGAACGGCCCATACGGCGCGGGCCATGTCGATGCCGGACTTGAAGGCGCCGCCGGTGGCCTTGACGCTGGCCACTTGAGCGTCCTGGGAGAGGTTGATAAATTTTGGCAGGGCGGTGACCGCCAGGATCCCTAGCACTATGATGACGACCACGAGTTCGATAAGGGTAAAGCCGCGTTTATGTGCCAAGGACATCGTAAAACCTCTTGGGATTGTAGAGACTAAGCTAGGTAAGTCTTAGGCTAGATCAGTCTTAGATGTGGCGTATGTATCTGTGCGAGTCGGACAACGCCAAAAGTACTACTCGATTCTAAGTTTTTTTTGAAAAGATATAAAGAGATAGCTATGACAGAGATCAGCCGCTGGCAAGATTTTATCGATCAAGAGGCACAGCAAGATTACTTCGGCCAGTTGCAGTCTTTTGTGCAGGGAGAGCGCGATGCAGGTAAGGCAATTTATCCGGCGAAGGAGCAGGTGTTTAGCGCGTTCGATCTGACGCCGTTGGATAAGGTCAGGGTGGTATTAATCGGTCAGGATCCCTATCACGGTGAGGGTCAGGCGCATGGCCTCTGTTTCTCGGTGCAGCCTGGGGTTAAGGTTCCTCCCTCGCTGGTGAATATGTATAAGGAGCTTGCCAGCGATATCCAGGGGTTTGAGATCCCTGCACATGGCCACCTTGCTAAGTGGGCCGAGCAGGGGGTCTTGATGCTCAATACTGTGCTCACGGTAGAGCAGGGTAAGGCACATTCCCACGCTAAGGCCGGATGGGAGACCTTCACCGACAACGCCCTGAGGCTGCTCAATGGGCAAGCACGTCCGATTATCTTCGTGCTGTGGGGGGGCCATGCCATGAAGAAGAGCAAGCTTATCGAGTCAGACCGTCACCATCTGGTCACCGGGCCACATCCTTCGCCGCTTTCGGCCTATCGCGGATTCTTTGGTTGTAAACACTTCTCAAAAATCAACGAGTTGTTAAAGGCTTCCGGCGAGACACCTATCGACTGGCAGGTGTAAAATTCAGGCCGAGCTGCTACAAAATCATACTTGCCGTCCCCTGAAAAGCTAATTATATTGATAGATGAGTGTAACGTAACTGTTAACGGTTTTGGGTGGGATAACCCATAGAGACTGCAACAGGTTACAGCGGCTTGGGTAGGTGGCCGCCTACCAGGCTAGGCTTTCAAGGCGGACAGGAATATGGATATTAGAGCTAAGCGAGGAACGCTTGTTCGTTGGAATCAGGAACAGAGGGTAGGCTTTATCGCCCCGGACGACGGATCGGACGAACTCAGAATTTTTGGCATCAATTTACTCCCCTATGAACACATGCCCAAAGAGGGTGAATCCGTGGTGTATCGCCAATGGAAAGATTCGCTGCGCGGCACTAAGGTTACCAAGGGAGAGATAGACTTGGGCAATCCCATCACCTTGACCTCGCCCTTCGAGTCGCTTGATAAGTTCGATAACCACGAGGCCGTCAGCTGGCGGGTAAAGGTCGGTCTGGTGGCGCTGGCGATCGCCTTTGGTCATCTGCTCTATCTGTTTATGGTCAACTATGACTATTCAGCCAATGTAGACATCAAACCGCCGGAGGGGCTGTTTCCGCCAGGCTCTGAGTATTACGTGGGTAAGCAGGAGCTACAAGATGTGGTCTTTAGCTGCGATGCCCGGCAGCAATGCCTGCAGATGACCTCTTGTCAGGAGGCCAAATACTTTGCCAACCACTGCCCAGGATTTGAGGTTAACGTGGGTGACACGCCCTGTGTAAATCTCTGGTGTAAATCAAATTAAGTCTGAATCAGCGTATCAATTGGTTTTCACCAATTGGTATTGCTGGGCCAGCGCCCCTTTAATTCGCTCACCCTTGTCGTCCAACATGAAGAGTATATTTTCTCCCACCTGAAGCTTCATGCTTCTGGCCTTGTTATCAAGAGTGATCTTGCTGCCCATCTCATTCCAGTTAAATTGCCCGTTAAGGGTCACCTTGGCGGCCTGGCTTGGCTTGCCAAGGTATTCTTGGGTGAGTCGATAGCTGTTGTCGCCATTGAGTTGCAGGCTCATGGCGATTCCCTGGCAGTCGGCGCAGGGCAGAGTGCCTATGTAGAGACCCGGCCAATCCAGTGCATTGCGGCTGGTGTCGCCGAGCGGCATGGCTGACACAGAAGCTGCTGGCTGTGATATCGCGGCTTCTGGCTGAGGCTCGGGGGCTTTCGGGGCTGGCGTTTGTTGAGCGCAGGCGCTGAGGGCGAGCAGGACAATTGGGAGGAATCGCGCGCTTATCTTCATTATCTCTTCCTTAACGGGTGGCGAGCAGGGGAGCGTTGAAAACCAATGGTCAGCCTGCGTTATAAGTCTCTGCACACTTTAGTCTGTCTTCTCCATGCTTTCAAAGCGGATTTCATTCAATCGCTCTTTGCTCTCTTGCTAACCCTAATCTCTCAACCCTAAGGTCGGGAAATTAGACTAAAATGTGAACTATCCTTCTGTTAATCCTTATGAAACCTAAACTATGCCCAGTACCTTTACTCTCTGTGATACGAGCCACTCTGGCTACTCGTGTCGAATAATGCCCAGTACCGGCTTTGGTGTGGCTCGTCGTTTGAGTTTGGCATTTGCGCTGATGTTGGCGACGGTTTTTTCTGTCTACTGCTCAGCCGATAATGGCGGCGCAATATCTGGCAAAGTGGCAGTTGCACCGATAAAGAAGCCAATCGATAAACTTTCTCTTGTAAGCGTGTCTAACGATTATCCCCCTTTTTATTCGGCGAATCTGCCATCACAGGGGGTTATCTATCATCTGGCTCAGGCGGTGTTTCAACACGCGGGGTATCCCATGGCTCACCGTTATTATCCTTTTGCCCGTGCCAAGGCCATAATGAAAAAGGGGGGCGCCGATGTGATTTTGGGTGTCTGGTATCGTCCTTCGAGGGAGGAGTGGATAGCCTTTTCTGCGCCGCTACTCTCGGTCAATGTCGTGCTCTATAAACGGGTGGATTCGCAGATAGCCTTTAATACCATGGCCGATCTTCGTCAGTATCGTATCGGTATTGGCCGGGGCTATGCCAATCCAGAGGCATTTCAAAATGCCGCGCTGCAAACCGAAGCCGCCAGTTCAGATAAGGTCAACCTAAAGAAGTTACTCGCCGGACGAATCGATTTAGTGCTGATCGGCGAAGATGTTGCGCAGTATCTGATCGCCCAATCTGGCGATCAGTTTAAAGACAAGTTTGAGGTAGTAGGCGAGCCCCTGAGTGTGGAGCTTTTTCACCTTGGTCTCTCGAGAAGCCTGCCTCATTATCAAGAGGTTCTCGACGACTTCAATCGAAGTCTGACCGAGATGGCGCAAAGTGGCGAGGTGAATCGCATACTCAGCGAACATGGTTTTGGAACCAATGGCTATTGGCAGCAGAAACAGGCCCGTCGATAATAGAGCCCCCCGCAACTGGCCTAGCCAGTATGGATGACAGATGGCGTCACTATCATGGGCAGGGGCACATCCCAGTGCTCTGTGGGTAGCGCTGCTACCTGCTGGCAATCGTGAGCATAGCCTATGGGGTAGGGTTTGCCCCTCAACTGCCAGTCACTCAGGCAGCGATCATAATAGCCGCCACCCATTCCCATACGATTCCCCTGCTTATCGAAGGCCACCAAAGGCGTGATGATCACATCCAGGTGCTGGGGCAAGATCATCTCAGTGATGTTGAGTTTTGGCTCCCAGATCTTGAGGCGATTCTGGATCAGGTGGCTGGTGGGATGGTATTTAAAAAACAGCAGGTTGCCCCGTGAAAAGGGATGTAGACGCGGCAAATAGACATTAACGCCAGCCTGCCACAGGGTCTCAATCAGCGGCTGAGTATCCAGCTCGCCATCGCTGGTCAGATAGAGGGCGACGTGTTTTGCCTGACGCTGACCAATCACCGCCATCAGCCTTGTGGCTGCCTCATGGGCAAATTGTTTCTGGGTGTCGGCAGGAATCGCCCGCCTTGCGATGCGGATTTGATTTCTAATCGCCTGACGATTTTCCTGGTTGGTGGCGCTCGGCGCGAAGGCGGGTTTCAATATCCTTAACTCCATTAAAGGCTGTCATCGAGTTCGATGTTATGTGGGCAGTCTATCTCTGCTGAGTGGAACTTTTCAACTTATGATAGGGATACCCGTTATTCATGGTCTGTTGGAATAGCAAATTACAGCCGTCTCTTATCGCTTATTACATGGAAATTAATTTGATGAGATCGGGACTACTGCTGTGGTGAGAGGCTAAAGTAGCGTGGAGAAAACTTATCTATCTTGTTGGCGTTAATTTTTTGTGTGAGTGCATTGATGAAGTTTTCTATGTCTGTATCAAGAGGAATATCTTTAAAGTTTAAGAAGTTGTAGTCCCACCACCTAAGCTCTAATAAGGCGTTTATCGTGTTTGGTGAGAATCGATAGCGGATCACTCTTGCTGGAATGCCACCGATAATCGCATAGTCGGGAACATCACGAGTGACTACGGCATTGGCAGCGATAACCGCACCATTACCGACAGTAATACCAGGCTTCAACACCACGTTGTTGCCAATCCAGACATCATTTTTGATGATGATTGCTGGACATTTGGCTCCATCAAAAGGTTTTAGGAGTCCTTCTGGAAGAGTGTCTAATTTGATTTCATCGTTTGAATAGGTCACTGCGCTAGTGGTGAAGCGTTTCAAAGGATGTTGGACGCCTAGACTTGTGACACTTCGAGCAATTGAGCAATAACGTCCAACAATGGTATTTCTGGGAAGGCTGCTGCGTGTATATGAATATGCGCCCATTGAATGCAAAATTTTGCCTTTGATGAAGGCCGTATTTTGCTCAATCTTAATAGCTGGATCCAGTTTAAGGGTTTTCCAATAAAAAACGGCCTTAGGTATCCTGATATTTAGTTTGGCAAACTGTTTGCGGACACGAAATCCCATAGATACTTTTTGGTACATGTGTAAATGGATGGTTTCCAATAGCGAGTTGGTTAATCTATATGGGATCTCCATAAGGCTGTCAGTAGCTTTTTCGCACTTTTCCATGAATTGTGCTTTACCTTTGTAATTCTTTTGTGTGGCTTTGGTTGGTTTTGTTGCAACTGTTGTTGATTGTTTGGGTTTTGGTGTTGAAGGTGGAGGGGGGGTAAGTTTTTTGAACCCACATAGGCTGCGAGGCAGGCAGTTTGCGTGGGGTATAAAAAAGGCTAGAAGGTGACCTTTTCTGATCAATGCCTTCCAGCCTCTCCAATTTGAATTGCTCCCCAAGATGCCGTTATCTGTGTAGCCCTTGAACCCATAATGGCTTCGAGGCGGGTAGATTGCTTGGGATATAAAAAAGCCAGAAGATGGTGAACCTTCTGGCCTTGCTATTTATTAGCTTTAATGGTCTTAAAGCTTGAATTTGAATTGCTCCCCAAGATGCCGTTACCGGTGTAGCCCTTGAACCGTAGGTTCAAGGCGGGTAAATGATTAAATCCTAAGGCTTCTCGGTTCGCGCCGAGCTTGCGCAATGTCATCAAAACATTCACCCTGAGTTTGTAAATATCGGCACAGGGACATAACCGACTCACGCACACCACAGGGAGCAAAATTGTTGCGTATCGACCTCTTAGATCGGGCGGCGATATTCGTTATAAATCGCTTCGCCTCACGCGTAATTACAGTTTAATCGCCTTTTGTTGCGCGCTCAACCAGCGCACTCTCTAAGGTCGACTGCAGCAGACCGATCTTTTCATCCATCTGCTTAATATAATCTTGATTCTTCTTCTGTTCTTCCAACAATTCATAGCCAATATTCAGAGCGGCCATGATGGCAATTTCTTCCCGGCTAAGGTTGTTGGTTCGAGCACGCAGGGAACTCAGCTGCTTTTCCAGCTTGTCGGCCACATGGCGCAAGGCATCTTCCTGTCCTATCGGACAAGCGATGGAGTAGGTGCGGCCCAATAAGCTAATTTCGATAGCATGGCTACTCATTTGCGATGTAGATCCTTTTATCCTGTCGTTGAGCGGACTATATCGGGCTGCCCTGGAAAGTGCAATAACACTGGGGCCTTAATAACGCTTTGTTAGATTAAATGTTGTTTAGATAACCAATAGCTTAGCATTGGTAGCCTGTGGCTGCGTGAATTGTGCGCAACTAACGCTATGGTGTAGCGCTGCCCATGGGTTAAGCTGGCTGCAGGCCTATGCTTTTGGCTTGGTCGAGCAGGCCAGATCTGCTAGCATGTCAGAAGTGAAATAATGACTGGAACACCTTATGGCAACCCCTCCCTCTTTACGCATCGAAATTCTGTTCGCCGAGCTCAATGCCGCCGATATCGCCCAACATCCCGTTGAAGTCCATGGCTCCCTGGTGGGACTGATCTGCGGTGGCGTTGGTCAAGCCAAGAGCGAGTGGATCAAGCCCCTGCTCGAATTGATCAACGATGGTCAGTTGCCGCCCCCCTCACTGGTGCAGCTGCTGGAAGAACTCTATCAAGATACCCTGGCGCGCATCACTGACGCCGATTTCGGTTTCACGCCTATGGCGCCGGAAGAGGAGGAGACCCTGAGCAAGCGCGTCGAGGCCCTGTCGCTCTGGGTGCAGAGCTTCCTGACGGGGATTGCCATGGCGCAGCCTAAGCTCAACCGCGCCTCGAGTGATGTCAAAGAGGTGATTCAAGATCTCGCCGAGATCGCTCAGGTGGAGTTCGATGTGGCCGAAGATGAAGAGTCCGAGGCAGCTTATATCGAGCTAATGGAGTTTGCCCGTATGGCGGCGCTACTCTGTTATGCCGAATTCGGCCCCGAGCCGAGTGAGATCAAAGATCAAGACCCCATGATTCATTAATATTGTCTGCATTTGAAGCGGCAGGCGCTAGTTAAGCGCTTGCCAACAATAGAGAAAGTGAATGACCACTTCGTCTTACCCTAAGCCGTTTGATATCGCCATCGTTGGCGGCGCCATGGCCGGTGCCACCCTGGCCCTTGGCCTGGCTAATTTAGCGCACACCCGGCAGCAATCGCTGCGTATCGCCCTTATCGAAGCCAACCGTCCCGGCGACGGCCATCCGGGATTCGATGCCCGCTCCATCGCCATCGCCCAGGGCTCTATTTTCGAGCTGACCCGTCTCGGCATCTGGCCTAAGCTAGCCCACCTGGGCACGGCCATCGAGAATATTCATGTCTCGGATCGCGGCCATTTCGGCATGACCACACTTAATGCCAAGGATTTTCATCTGCCTTATCTTGGGCAGGTGGTGGAGCTCGAGCGTGTCGGTGCCAAGCTGTTTAACCTGCTTGAGCACCAGGATGTCAGCCTGTTTTGTCCCGCCAAGGTGGCCAGCATAGCCGCCGGGGTCGATGAGCAGCTGCTGATGCTAGACGATGGCACTGCCATCAGCGCCAAGCTGGTGGTAGCAGCAGATGGGTTACATTCTAAGGTCAGACAAGATTTTAAGCTGCCGCTTGAGCAGGTGGATTTCGAGCAGGTGGCGCTGGTGGCCAACGTGCTTACCGACACGCCGCATAGCGAGTGGGCGTATGAGCGTTTCACCGATAGCGGCCCGCTGGCCATTCTGCCTATGGCCAACGTGGACGGGCAACCCCGCGTCTCCCTGGTGTGGGCCCTGGCGCCTGAACATGCCCAGCTGATGCTGGGGGCAGATAAGTCCGCCTTCTTAGATGCACTGCAGGACGCCTTCGGCCACCGCGCCGGGCGTTTTATCGATGTGGGTGAGCGTCATGCCTACCCGCTTAAGCTTTCCTACATGGCGCGCCCCATCTATCAGCGCACCGTGTTTATCGGTAACGCGGCGCAGACGCTGCATCCAATCGCCGGTCAGGGCTTTAACCTGGGGCTGAGGGATCTCGTCTGTCTGCTCGAGGTGGTTGATGAGGCGCTCGAGCGGGGCGAGGATATCGGCGGCGCCAAGCTGACCCACGAATACCTGAGTCGTCGTCAGCAAGATCGCGACACGACAATCACCAATGTGGAATTTCTTGTGCGCGGCTTCTCCAATCAGCACTGGCCCTTGGTGGCCGGTCGCAACTTGGGGCTTAGACTGCTCTCCTGGTGTCCGCCGCTCAAGACCCCTATTGCCCGTAAAGCCATGGGGTGGAAATCGCCTCAATCTGCCAGTCAGTTTCGATAAAGGATCTCTCTATGTTCAGTACACAAACCTATGACGTTGCCATTATCGGCGGAGGCATGGTAGGACTGGCAACCGCCATTGGCCTGGGTCAGGAGGGGCTTAGGGTCGTGGTGATCGACGCCGGGGAAACCCAGGCAGTATCTGGCGAGGCCAGGTTAAGAGTCAGTGCCATCAACAAGGCCAGTCAGCGATTACTTACCCATCTGGGAGCCTGGGCCTATATCGATGAGTCTCGCGTCGGCCCCTATCAGAAGATGGCGGTGTGGGATAAGGATAGCTTGGGCAAGATAGGTTTCGATGCCCATTCTATCAGCGAGCAGACCCTGGGCAGCATCATAGAAAATGACAACATCAGCCATGCGTTGGCGACCCGAGCGAGCGAGCTTGGTGAGGTAACCCACCTTGAAAATCACCGTCTGGAAAAAATCGCCTTCGGTGAGCGTGAAGCCTGGCTGACCCTGGATAATGGCGACAATCTGTCTGCGGCGCTGGTAATAGGCGCCGATGGTGCTAACTCCTGGGTGCGTGAGCAGTGCAAGATCCCCATGACCTTCTGGGATTATGGCCATCATGCCATTGTCGCCTCTATTCGCACCGAGCTGCCCCATAATGCTACCGCCAGACAGGTGTTCTTAAGCGACGGCCCACTGGCGTTTCTGCCGCTGTTTGAAAAAGATCTCTGTTCCATCGTCTGGTCGGTACCACCGGCCAAGGCGCAAGAACTGCTTGAGGGAGACAAGATACAGTTCGAGCGCAGCCTTACCGCCGCCTTCGACGGTAAGCTGGGCATGTGCACGCTGGAAAGCGAGCCACAGGCCTTCCCGCTGCGGATGCGTTATGCCCGTCACTTCGCCCGTCACCGCTTGGTACTTGCCGGAGATGCGGCCCACACCATTCATCCGCTGGCGGGGCAGGGAGTCAACCTGGGCTTCTTAGACGCCGCCGCCATTATTGAGACCCTGAGCGAGCTTAAGGCCAAGGGCAAGGATATCGGCGATTATGCCAATCTACGTCCGCTAGAGCGTTGGCGTAAGGCGGACGCGCTGGAGATGATCGCGGCGATGGAGGGCTTCAAGCGACTCTTCGAAGGTAGCAATCCGGTGAAAAAAGCCTTCAGGGATCTGGGCCTCAACCTGGTGGATAACCTTTCTCCTGTGAAAACACTGTTTATGCAACAGGCTATGGGTAACAAAACCCGCTTGCCTGAGTTGTGTAAATAAGGCTTGAGAAAATGCGGCGGAATATCATTTTGTTTTTAAATACAAGTGGTTGACATCATTTGATTTGATATACGGATTCTCATGTAAAAAAACTACATTTTAAACATGAGAAAAAGTAATGGAAAAATGGTTCGGATTAGAAAATTCTCTTGTATACAAAACTGTGACGCAAGGTATAATTTCGCCGCATTTTGATACCAAGCGCGTATCTTAAAACAGAATTTGTTGATGCATCTTATTCGACGCAATTGATGCAAAAACTCATCTTTGCAATCACATCCTGGCCCTAAAGTACCCTAGGTTCAGGTGTGTCAGTTCAGCACGGTTGACTATAATCGTCTGCTTCGCTACCGCCTATTGATGACAAGAGAGTGCTTGACCGACCCTTTCGGCCTCTGCCCCATTTCATCAATCATGCCCTAGCGCTGAGGCACCGCCAGGTAAGACCCGAAAAGGGCAAAAAAGAAGAGATAATAATGGCTAATAAAACTGTACTCTTTAACAAGCACCTAGAATCTAACGCCAAAATGGTCGACTTTCACGGTTGGGACATGCCGCTAAACTACGGCTCTCAAATTGAAGAACACCATGTTGTGCGTCAAGACGCAGGGATGTTTGACGTGTCTCACATGACAGTAGTTGACGTTACCGGTGCTCAGGCCTGTGATTTTCTTCGTAAGCTACTGGCCAACGACGTCGCCAAACTCAAGGTGCCGGGTAAGGCGCTTTACGGTGGCATGTTAGACCACAATGCAGGCGTTATCGACGACCTGATCACCTATTATCTCAGCGACACCCATTACCGTATCGTAGTGAACTCGGCCACTCGCGAGAAAGACCTCGCCTGGATCACCGAGCAAGTTAAAGGCTATGACGTGACTGTCACCGAGCGTCCTGAGCTGGCGATGATCGCCGTTCAAGGCCCTAACGCTAAGGCGAAGGCGGCGGCGGTATTTACCGACGAACAAAACGCAGCAGTCGAAGGCATGAAGCCTTTCTTCGGTGTGCAGTCTGGCTCTCTCTTCATCGCAACCACAGGTTACACAGGCGAAGCCGGTTACGAGATCATCGTACCTGAGGCAGAAGCCGAAGCCCTGTGGCAAGCCCTGCTAGATAATGGCGTTAAGCCATGTGGTCTGGGCGCCCGCGACACCCTACGTTTAGAAGCAGGCATGAACCTGTACGGCCAGGATATGGACGAGAGCGTTAACCCGCTGGCGGCCAACATGGGCTGGACCATCGCCTGGGAACCCGAAGATCGTGACTTCATCGGCCGTGAAGCGCTAGCCGCTATCAAAGCCGCCGGCGCTGACAAGCTCGTTGGCTTGGTGATGGAAGCCAAGGGCGTACTGCGCACCGGCATGCCAGTCTTCTTCACCGACGCAGACGGCGTCGAGCAGCAAGGCGCTATCACCAGCGGCACCTTCTCACCAACCTTAGGTTACTCAATCGCCATGGCGCGCGTACCTAATTCTGTTGGCGATGTCGCAGAAGTCGAGATGCGTAAGAAGCGCGTCCCTGTTAAAGTGATCGCACCTAGCTTCGTGCGTAACGGTAAGCAGGCCTTCTAACTGTTTGATAAGGGTTATCCCTGTTTGACCGTCAGGTAGCCAAAAGGGCGTTGGTGGGTCTGGGTTGTTAGTCTGATACAGGCTAAGCAACTCGGGGCAAAGCTGCTAAAATATCGGCTGACCCAGTCCAACGACAGGCGCTTGAGTGGTTAAGCAGGCTTAGTTTTTAAAATTTAGCACTACGGAACAAGGAACAAAAATAATGAGCAATATTCCGACTGAATTGAAATACGCTTCTTCACACGAATGGATCCGCAAAGAAGATGACGGTTCATACACTGTTGGTATCAGTGAGCACGCCCAAGAGCTACTAGGCGACATGGTTTTCGTTGAGCTGCCAGAAGTTGGCGACAGCGTTAGCGCCGGTGATGACTGCGCGGTAGCCGAGTCGGTAAAAGCCGCTTCAGACATCTACGCACCCATTTCAGGTGAAGTGGTAGCGGTTAACGAAGCCCTGGAAGATTCTCCTGAGCTGGTTAACAGCGACGCTTACGGCGATGGCTGGTTCTTCCGCATTATGCCAAGCGACCTGAGCGAACTAGACAATCTGCTTGATGCCGAAGGCTATCAAGCGGTTATCGACGAAGAGTAATTGTCGATGACGACGAAGCCCCATATCGCATAGAGATGGGGCTTCGTTCGTTATAAGGCCATGCAATAAGCCATTGCCATATAACGAGAAGTAGAACCACATCAAACAACGAGACCGGTAACACCAGCCCCCTACAGCTAGGATACTGGCAAATATGGAACTAGGTTAATCATGACCACTGAAACCCTCACTCAGTTAGAGCAGCACGAACTATTCATCCGTCGTCATATCGGCCCGGACAGCGCAGATCAGCAAGAGATGCTGAACTTCGTTGGTGCAGAATCTTTAGAAGATTTAACACAGCAGATAGTCCCTGAGTCGATTCGTCTTGGACGCGATCTTGCCGTTGGCAGCGCCTGTGGTGAAGCCGAAGGCCTTGCTGCGATTCGCAAGTACGCCGATAAGAACAAGGTGTTCAAGAGCTACATCGGCATGGGTTACTACGGCACTATCGTGCCAAGCGTGATTCAGCGTAACGTATTCGAAAATCCAGGTTGGTACACGGCGTACACCCCATACCAGCCAGAGATCGCCCAGGGCCGTCTAGAAGCCATCCTGAACTTCCAACAGGTGTCGATGGACCTTACCGGTCTTGATCTGGCCTCAGCCTCCCTGCTGGACGAAGCCACCGCCGCAGCCGAAGCCATGGCGCTGGCCAAGCGTGTCTCTAAGGCGAAGAAGGCCAATATCTTCTTCATCGCCGATGATGTGTTCCCACAGACTATCGACGTGGTAAAGACCCGCGCCGAGTGTTTCGGTTTCGAAATCGTCGTTGGCCCAGCCAGCGAAGCGGTTAATTACGAGCTGTTTGGTGCCCTGTTCCAATACACCAACCACTATGGTCAAATCACCGACTTCACCGAGCTGTTTGCTGCCCTGCAAGAGAAGAAAGCCGTCGTGACCGTTGCCGCCGACATCATGTCGTTGGTGTCACTTAAATCGCCTGGCTCAATGGGCGCCGATGTTGTCTTCGGTAGCGCTCAGCGCTTCGGTGTGCCAATGGGCTTTGGTGGTCCACACGCGGCCTTCTTCGTGACCCGCGATCAGCACAAGCGTTCACTGCCAGGCCGTATTATTGGTGTGTCACAAGATACTCGCGGCAACCGCGCCCTGCGTATGGCGATGCAGACTCGTGAGCAGCATATCCGCCGCGAAAAGGCGAACTCAAACATCTGTACTGCACAGGTGCTACTGGCTAACATGGCCTCTTTCTACGCCGTATTCCACGGTCCAAAAGGTCTGAAGATCATCGCCGATCGTATCCACCGCTTCGCCGACATCTTCGCCGCCGGTCTTAAGGCCAAGGGCGTTGAGCTGGTAAACGATACCTGGTTCGATACCGTTTCATTCAAGGTTGCAGACAGCGCCGCCGTACAGGCACGCGCCATCGCCGGTGAAGTGAACCTGCGTATCGACAGCGACGGCATCTTAGGTGTTGCCATGGCTGAGACCACCACTCGTGAAGATGTGGCGCAGCTGTTCGATATCGTACTGGGCGAAGGTCATGGTCTGGACGTTGCGGCGATCGACGCCGACATCATCAAGAATGGCAGCAACTCAATTCCAGCCGAGCTGGTTCGTCAAGACGCCATCCTCGAGCATCCAACCTTCAATCGCTACCACAGCGAAACTGAGATGATGCGTTACATCAAGCGTCTGGAAAACAAAGATTTAGCACTGAACCACTCGATGATTTCGCTAGGTTCTTGCACCATGAAGCTGAACGCGGCGACCGAGATGATGCCGGTAAGCTGGCCAGAATTTGGCAACATGCATCCTTTCTGCCCGCAAGATCAGGCACAGGGTTATGCCGAGCTTATCGAGGAGCTGTCAAACTGGTTGGTCGACATCACAGGTTATGACGCCATGTGCATGCAGCCTAACTCGGGTGCATCGGGCGAATACGCCGGTCTGTTGGCCATCAAGAAGTACCACGAGTCTCGCGGCGAAGGCCACAGAAACGTCTGTCTTATCCCTCAGTCTGCCCACGGTACTAACCCGGCTTCGGCCCAGCTTGCTGGCATGAAGATTGTGGTTACCGCCTGTGACAAGCAGGGTAACGTGGATATGGAAGATCTTAAGGCCAAGGCTGCCGAAGTGGCCGAAAACCTCTCTTGCATCATGGTCACCTACCCATCGACTCACGGTGTGTACGAAGAGACCATCGCGGAGATCTGTGAGGTGATCCATCAGCATGGCGGTCAGGTTTACCTAGACGGTGCCAACATGAACGCTCAGGTAGGCCTGACTTCACCTGGTTCAATCGGCGCCGACGTGTCGCACCTTAACCTGCACAAGACCTTCGCCATTCCACACGGTGGCGGCGGACCAGGCATGGGCCCAATCGGCGTTAAAGCGCACCTTGCGCCATTCGTTGCCGGTCACGCCGTGGTTAAGCATGGTCGTGAGTCAGACAACAACGGTGCGGTATCGGCAGCGCCATACGGCAGCGCCAGCATCCTGCCTATCACCTGGATGTACATCAAGCTGCTTGGCTATCAGGGCCTGAGACAATCGACTCAGATGGCACTGCTTAACGCCAACTACATGATGAAGAAGCTGTCTGCTCATTACCCAGTGCTCTACACAGGCCGTAATGACCGCGTCGCGCACGAGTGCATCATCGACCTGCGTCCACTCAAAGAAGCCTCAGGCGTCACCGAGATGGATATTGCTAAGCGTCTGAACGACTACGGCTTCCACGCGCCGACCATGAGCTTCCCGGTTGCGGGCACATTGATGATAGAGCCAACAGAGTCTGAGTCTAAGGCCGAGCTGGATCGCTTCATCGAAGCCATGGTTGCCATCCGCGGCGAGATCGCCAAGGTTGAAGCAGGTGAGTGGCCAGCGGACAACAACCCGCTGCACAACGCGCCGCACACCATGGCCGACATCATGGACAGCGAGTTCGACTCACGTCCATACAGCCGTGAAACTGCCGTGTTCCCAACGGCTGCGGTTAAGGCTAACAAGTTCTGGCCGACTGTGAATCGTATCGATGATGTGTACGGCGATCGTAATTTGATGTGTTCGTGTGCACCGATTGACGATTACAAGTAAATGACTACTTGCCCTCGATAATACGGCGTCACCCCGTTGTTTTCGCTGCTCATTGACTAGAGTCAACTGCGCGGCGAAAACAGCAGGCTTCCTTGTCTTATCTTCGGCAGTAACGTCATTTGAGATGTGCATGGCACTGACCATAATAAAAAAGTGAACCCTTGTGGTTCGCTTTTTTGTTAGCTGCTTGGACTCGTTACTGCGGCGTTGAATCTCAGCTTTCGTGCTCATTGACACAAGTCAACTCCGCGCGAAAGCCTTCGATTTGCCGCCGCGGAGCTGATTGTGCAAAGAGTGCTTCGTCAGCGACGCAATTATGGCGTAACTAGCTTCATCTGAAGGTTAGATATAAAAAAGCGAACCCTTGTGGTTCGTTCTAGTGTTTGGCTGGTTGAGCATTGTTGGTGTGTTTTTAAGTGGTGACTCCACGACCACAGAATGCAAGATGCGAGCGGTGGAGTGTCGTCGAGGAATAGTATGCTTAAATGGACGGAATTTTTGTAGTCATGGCTGTATGCTATCACCATAGGTTTCAATGTCTTGCCAGCCCTTTGCACCCGAAATGATGGCGCTTAAGACAAGGAACAAAACGTCCACAATGTTATGCTTTTGGTTGACGTCAGAGCGGGCGTCTTCAACAACGGTTAGGTGTTCGAGTAAATTCATCAGGACCGCTACTTATCAAATGGGCAGCCATTAGAACAGTACCTGGGAGCTACACTCAATACTGGCAAAAAAATACAATCCCGCCCTGATTCAAAAGGAGAATTTTTTTTGGGAAAACATATACATTGGGCGGTATTAAGCAAAAAGTACCATTTCACCACAAAAGGTTTTTTAAACCCCTTATATTGGATTGTAAATAACGGAGAGTTAAATGGATTTTATATCTTGGAAAGAGCGTGAGATACATGATGGTCAGTTTTTTATTTCTGACGGAATTATCAATGAAAAGGCTTGGGAAAAAGCTCCTGTAAAAGTTCTTTTTTTGATGAAGGAGGCCTATGAAAGTTCTCCTGATGTAATAGATGAATGGGCTCTCAATGATTACCTAGCAAGTAAACGATTAAGTGAACTAGGGAAGTCCATGTGGTGGTCTATGGCGCAATGGGTCGATGGGATTAATAAGCTTATTGAAACCGGCGAGGTAATTCAGTTTGATGAGGGCTATAAGTCAAATCCTAAGTTAGAAGAGGCATTTCAAAGCTGTGCGGTAATTAATATTAAGAAGAGTAGCG
The DNA here is from genome assembly GCF_023349185.1 of Shewanella aquimarina. Classification (GTDB taxonomy): domain Bacteria; phylum Pseudomonadota; class Gammaproteobacteria; order Enterobacterales; family Shewanellaceae; genus Shewanella; species Shewanella aquimarina. The sequence goes on from NZ_JAKIKY010000002.1 coordinate 351,499, forward strand.
GCAAAAGCTCATCAACTAACGAAGACCTGTTTGCTTATGTAAATAGTGATTGGGATTTGCTGTGGCAGCAAATTCAATCTATTAACCCTGACTTGATTATCTGTGGTGCAACGTACCCATTAATTGAATCAAAACTAGAAAAATCAGATAAGTCTGCAGAATGGTTGTACCATGCTAAAGGTTACTACTTTGTTGATTTCTGGCATCCATCGAATCAATGGCCCTACAAGGTGAAGTACTACTCGCTAATGTCAGCTTTGAAACAGTCTAAAACGCTATGGAAACCACGATAAATTTAAATAGTAATAAATAGGTTAATGGTAGGCGTTATCTAAAAAGGGTTTCTACCAGCCTCCCAGAGATAGACCTTTAGCTTCCCAATGGCTGGCTACTTACTTTAGGGAGGCCAACCTGAGGACGAAGATTGTTGGCTTTCCAGTATGTGTATCGTCGGTGATACAATTATTTGTTAGCTGGGATGTATTCCGTTTGTTTAATGCCGAACTGCTTGCAGATGTGGTCGATACACAGGTCTTGCTGCTGGCTCCACAGGCCGTAGCTCAGGGGTATTAGGTTGACGCCGGCGCGTTGCAGTAGCTTGTAGAGGTTAATCTCGAAGAAGTCCTCCCAAGGGCCAGGGTAGCCAATTAAGTCTATTGCCAGATACTGGTCGCCGTAGCGGCAGAGAATATCCAGCTCCAGCCCCGCCATATGGTAGGCGCGCCACACAGTAATCCCCTTGGCCTCAAGCGCCTGGGTCACCGACTGACCGAACTCATCTAACGCATCGACATAGTTGTGTTTAGCCTCAAACTGGGTCGCCGAGGTGAGGTATTTAGCCAGCAGATTATTGTTAGGCAGCGCCGTTTCATCCAAAGACAGAAACAGCCACTGGGCCTGTTTGGCGCGGGTGATGGCCACGTTAAACATATCGGCGCGATTCAGGTAGGCCGCGGCGCGAGTGTCTTGAGCTGTCACGCTGAAAGAGAGCAGCATGATGTCCCGTTCTTCGCCTTGAAAGCCAAAAGGCGTGGCAATACGTAGCTGATGACGCTCGATCTGCGCCAGGCTGAAACGTGCCATGATCTGCTTCGACAGATAGTCGGTCTGGTGTCGAAAACAGGAGAGCACGCCAATGCTGGCGGGCACCAAGGCATCGACCTGCTCATCGATGAGCTGGCTCAGCTTGTCGATTAAGGCCTCGGCCTCGAGGATGTTAACTCCCTTGGCGTCGCGATCGCCGTCTATCCGTATTCTGTGCAGATGTCCCGAGCTGGTGCAGGGCCTATGCAGCATCACCTTGAGGGCATTTTGATAGAAGGCCTGATTACTGAACTGGATAAGCTCAGGCTTGCTGCGAAAGTGCTCGTCCAGGAAGGTGACCTGTGACTGGGCACTCAGCGAACCAGATACCAGGTCGAGCATGCTGGCATCGCGATAGCTCATCAGTCCGCGTCTGTCGGGCGCTATGCCAAGCTGGGCCTGAATGCTGGCTTGTTTCTCGCGAGACAGAAACGAGAAGTGTCTCAGCTGTTTGCTATCACCCACCACTAGCGCCGCCTTGGCACGCTGCAGGGCGGGCAGACACTCGGCAATATTGGCCTGGGTGGCCTCGTCGATGATCACCAGATCGAACATCTCCTGCTGCATGGGCAAAACCCGGTGCAGGTTGGCCAGGCTGGATAACCAGATGGGAAAGGTCTGCTGCAGCGCCGAGAAGTCTGTGTTGTAGAATGCCTCCAGCTGTTTCGCCGACTGGCGCGCCCGTATCGCCTTGGCAAAGTTCACCAAGGAGCCGCGCTTGTTTTGCAGCAGGCGGTTTTGCCTGTGGCTGGTGGCCAGCTGCATATATTCAAGGCTGAGCTTCTCTTTCTGCGCTATCAGGCCGTTTAAGCTGTCGAGAGCCTCCCACTGACGGGAGAAGCGCTTAATGCCAGCGCGATAGAACCAGTTATAGTAGGGCAGGCGCCAGCGGGATTTTTGCTGCTCGAGTTTTGCCAGCTTCTGCCCGCGGCCGATGGCGCGTTTGCAATGGCGTGTAAAGCTCTCTTCCAGTTTTGCTTGCTGCTTGGTCACTATCTCTAGCTGTTTGTAGGCTTTCTGCAGCTCGATATCCGTCACCTTGCGATTGGCGACGGGATGAATGCCATTGAGCATGTCGTCCACCTGGGACTTGAGCTGCTTGATAAACTGCGGCGAACCGGCGCGGATCAGGCTGCTGCCTAGCTTAAATTGTTGCTGTAACTTATCGGCGATCACGTCCACGGCAACATCTGTGTGCGCGGCGATCAGTACCGACTTTCCCCGTAATATTTGTTCGGCGGCAATGGTGGCTATGGTGTAGCTCTTGCCTGTGCCGGGCGGGCCTGAGATCTGCCCTAGGGTGTGGTTGGCGGCGATATCCAGTGCCTGCATCTGGGCATTACTCAGCAGTCCCGGCAGGCAATCTTGCTGGGTTGTGATCTGTCGTTTGATCTGGAGCGATGGCTGCTGCTCGGCAAACAGGGCCTGTAGCGGCGGCGAAAGCTCAGTTGTCGCCATCAATAGGTCGAGTTCGTGCAGTATGCCGCGACTGGCCAGGGACCGCTCGGCCAGCACCAGCTGGCTGCGACTCACCAGAAAGCCTTTGCGTTTTCGCCTTAAGCCTTCAAATTCCGCTTCATCAATCAGCTTGGGAAAATGCAGTAGCTGGGTGGCATCCACATCGGCCTGTCCGGCGCTCAGCCAGGCAATCCAGCCGCTCACGTCGGTGGGATTATCACGCAGCTCCTGGGTTAGGCTGTGGCCTTCCACCACGAGCTTTTCGAGCAGCGCCTCGTTGATGGTAAAAGGGTTTTGGCCGGTCAATGACTCGCTGGCTTGCAGGAAGATCTCATCGCCATCGGCCTGTATCTGGCACTCGCGATAGAGCAGCGGTGTAACTACCTTACGTCGCTCGCCATTGAGCTCTATGGTGCCGCTAAAGAAGAGGCTGCAATGCAGCAATACCCGCTCGCGCAGATAGAGGGCGCTGCGGTTCATTAACGCCGAGGCTAAGGTGTGGGGCAAGGGGAGACGGGGGAGAAAGCCACTGGCAAGCTCATCTTCACCCTGTAGCATCAGCTGATCTTGCTCGGCCAGTTTATGACACGACCAGAGGTTGATCTCGGCGCTGTCGTGCGCAAAGCACTGTTTGTAGTAGCTCAGAATCCCTTGCAAACCCTATCCATCCCCATGGTTTATTAGCGTTGCAAGAGTAACTTAACCATTAAATTTCAACAAGGTGTGGTGGGAGATTGCGCCCTGGGTTTTGGTCTTTACCATTGCATCTGAGGCAGTACACCAGCACAATCAAATTCTATCGACAGACCGAGGTCATTTCCGGCAGCCAAGAATAAGAGCAAGCTGGCGGGTAAAGTAAGCGAAAAGCTTACGCAAGAGGTAAAGAGAGCCATGCAGCAAGGATTCCCCATCACCATCACAGCCGATGATAGATTTTCGAGTTCACTTAAGCCTTTACTGGCCAAGCTTGAGATGTGGATTAACTTTCAGGCGCTTAAGGCAGATTGGTATGGCAAGGAAGACCATATCTTATCCTTCGACTTCACCCTGGTCAGAACCTTGGATGAAAAGGCCGAGCAGCTAATCTCAGAGAGCTGGATAGTCGAACCGGGTTACGCCTATCACTACGAGAGCTGCCGCCTGATGACTATCGCCTTCATCGCCGTTGATGACTTGCTTGAGCGTGGTACAGGGATCGAGGAAGAGATAAAAAGCCGATTGGTGGCGGTTGCTAATGCGGTGGGGCAGCAGCACGGCCTCATAGCGCTAATTGCTGCTTAGGCTTGATAATACTGCCTCAGTTCGAGATTTTCGCTGCTCATTGACTTGAGTCAACTCCGCGGCGAAAACCCCAAACTTCATTGTCTTATCATCGCCAGCGACGCAATTATGGAGTAGCTGGCTTTAGTGGTCTTGGTTAATAGGAGCGAGACGGTAAGGGCACTATTCACGCATCCACATTGGAGGCCAACCATAAGCCTCCGAAACGGCTCTGGATATTTCGTGGATTAATTGAAAGCCGTTGTCCGAGTTGGTCATCACAACGAAGCCTCGTCCCGAATTTGCAAAGGAAACTGCATAGCAGGTGTATCCGGCGTTTCCGCCGCTATGCCTAAAGCGAAAAGCGTCTGCTTCACCATCTATTCCTATGCCTGTTCCACCCGCGCCGGGCACTCTGGTTAACATGGTTTTGGCTGATTGTTGTGATAGCAAAGTTTCATCCTCGCCGCGGTAGGCTTTACCCAGGGCTATCATAAATTTTGCCAAATCGGTGGGCGTGCTCCATAGACCTGCTGCCGCCTTCTCTGGGTAGAGATGGTAGCCCCCTTCAATCATGGATTGCTGGCTATCGTATCCTTTTGCAATTTGGCTCTGGAGTTCATTCGGCAGTGCCAGTTCGAATGAGCTTTGGCTCATATTTAAAGGCTTGAGTATCAATTGCTTCATTAGTTGTGAGAAAGGCTGCTCACTAGTGTCTTCCATCAAGAGTTGCAAGACTGTCATGCCACCGCCAGAGTAATATTCAGACTCACCTGGTGTTTGAAAGACCTTAACGGCAGGAGAGTTACTCAGGCTACTGCCTTGTAATATTTGAACTAGTGAGGGAATAGTCTGGTTTTGGGCATAACCTTCAAATCCAGAGACATTCAGCCCCGATGTGTGGCTCATGATCCGGCTTGGTGTGACTTTTTGTTGTTGAGTAAATTGGTTTTCGGGTACACGCCAACGTTTAAGTTTTAAGTTCACATCTTCATCAAGCTCAAAGTTGCCGTTCTGAATCATTTTAAATGCTGCGACACTGGTGACCGCTTTCGAAATGGAAGCGGCCTGAAACAGCGTATCCCTGGTTACTCCTTGGTTCGATTCTATGTCTGGCTTGCCGTATCCCTTCGACCAGATAATTTGGTTGTTATCAAATACGGCAATGCTCACCGCCGGGACGCCATAAGCCTGCATTCGCGCTTCTAGCGTATTGGTTGATGCGCTGCTGTTTCCATCATCGTCGATTGAACGAATGTTGCTTTCGAATGCATGTTGACGGGCGAGTTGTTGATTTGCGGCTGTCGATTCTTGGTTGCTGACCGAGCATCCTGCCAACGCAAGAAACATCGTTGTGAGTGTGAAATGGCTAAGCTTCATTTTGTTGCTCCTAATCTTCTTGTTTTCTGTCCCTGAGAAGTCACTTGTATGCCGTTTGTTTTATCGACAATAAAGGGATTAGCTATGTATTCCAACACTTACATATTTCCAATTGTTACATTAAGTGTTTAGGGGGACTGTCTCATTGGGAGTAGAGGGGAAGCTAGCCGGCAACAGTGGTGGATTGTGTTAGCTTAACTTGGGCATTTGATGGTTATCCTTTTCTTTTCTGTCTAGAGCAATCAATACGTTCATGGTGGAGAATATCTTGCAAAAGCTTTCAGGCATTACACCGCTTATCTACTAAGCGCTATGACGCTAAGTCATTAAGGGTCTAATGCTCTTGGCAGTATGTTCACAATGTTATAACAAAGCTTACCTAATTTGAGGTAGGTCAATATTAGATAAATTGGATTGGTTAAAATTTAACCATTAGCTGTCGCCTTTCCACAGCTTAAAATCAATGGGGGCAAATATGATGTTCAATAAACTCTCCTTTATCGCGCTTGGCGCGAGCTTGCTCATCGCCCAATGTTTTGCGGCAGATGTGGTGCCTACCGAAGTGCAGATGCCTGGGACTCAGCAGGGGCAAGCAGGCAATTTTGAGTCACCGGACAAGTGTGATAACTGCCACTCTGGCTATAACAAAACCAACCCTGAGTATGAGCCTGCTACGGGCTGGCGCGGTAGTGCCATGGCCAATGCCAGTCGCGACCCGATCTTCTGGGCGACCATGGCGGTGGCAGAGCAAGATTTTGATGGCGCGGGAGATTTTTGTATCCGCTGCCACAGCACCAAAGGCTGGTATGAGGGGCACTCAACCCCAACCGATGGTTCGGGAATTCCTGCGATGGATGACAATGGTGTGGATTGCGACACCTGCCATGTGATGACCAACACCGACAATTCCGATCCTGTGTTGCAAGGTGCGATGATTGCACCCTTTATTGCTAACTGTAGCGATAAGGCATTAGCGCCGTCGGGCACATGTCAAAGTGCCGATGAAGGTTTCTATGGCAGCGGCATCTTGTCACTCTGGAGCGCCAGCAGCGCCAAGTTAGGCCCTTATGTCGATGCTGATGCCCGTCATCAGTTTATGCAGTCAAAGTTTCATCGCCATGTGGACTTTTGTGGCTCCTGTCATGATGTGTCCAACCCTGTGGTGGGCGATTTAGCTCCGGGTAATGGCACGCAGCCCGGAGCGCCGCAGGTGATCTCCTCTCAAGATGCCAGTGGAACCCCAAATGTGGGCGGCTCTGTGGTTGAGAAGGCAGCGTTTAATAACCCTCCTTATGCCTATGGCGTGGTTGAACGTACTTTTAGCGAGTATAAAGCCAGCGCATTTCCCACCACGCAGGTGGCCGATTTTCTCTCTCTGCCTGAAAACTTACGTCATCCAGGCGGCGCGATTGAGCAGACCTATCAGGCTGCGCTATTAGCGGGAACCGGTGGAAATTATGCCGATGGTGATATTCGTTATTTCAGCTGTCAAAGTTGTCACATGCGGCCAGTGCAAGGCGCCGGTGCGAATAAGCGCGGTGTTCAAGTGCGTAAAGACTTGCCACAACATGACTTTACCGGTGGTAATAGCTGGATTGGCGATGTCATCAAATATCAGGACAGTCGCTCGCAACTAAGGCTGGGTGATGGGCTGACCACGGTGCAGTTATCGGCTATCGACTTGGCGACCGAAAGGGCGAAGCAGCATCTGCAACAGGCGGCCAACTTGAGTGTGGCGGGTAACCTGCTCACAGTTGTGAATCTCACCGGGCATAAACTGATCTCTGGTTATCCCGAAGGTCGGCGTATGTGGCTTAACATCAAGTGGTATGACGGTGACGAGCAATTGTTACGTGAAGATGGCGCTTACGGGCCGATAGGTGTGACGCTTGCCAATCCTGCCGGTGGCGCAGCTGTTGAAGTGGAATCGATAGTGGATCTAACTGGTGCCAATACCCGTATCTATTCGGCGCATTATGGGATCACCCAAGCCTGGGCTGAGCGGTTAGTGTCCTTAGGTGTCAGCGGTGATATAGCACTAGCCTATGACCGCTTGAGTGGTGAGGTGGTAACGACTCTGGCGGATTTAGCCACTGGTAGTGCAGACAGTGTGGCGGAGAGTTTTCACTTTGCGTTAAACAATCGTGTGGTGGCCGACAATCGTATTCCTCCCTATGGCATGAGCTTCGATGAGGCTAAAAGGCGCAATGCATTGCCTGTTCCCGCCAATCAATTTGGCGCTCCCGGTGTTGGCGGTGTGTATGACCATTATGATCGGCTGACGCTTAATCCTCCGGCTGGTGCTGTGTATGCCACTATCGACCTGCTTTACCAAGGCACCAGTTGGGAGTACATACAGTTCCTCTACTTGGCCAATAATCGCCAGAGTGCATTTCTCGGCGCCGAAGGCGATAACATGCTGGACGCTTGGCTCAATACGGGGATGGCTAAGCCACAGTTGATGGCGTCAACTACTTGGGGCTCACCACCTGTGACTGATGATACCTTGGGGGTGAGCAGTATCAGCACCGGGTATTTACAGCAAAGTGGTAAAGGTAAATCCCAGACAACCACTTATATCGTTTCAAGCACTATGACAGTCGGCGATGAGGTGGTTATTCGAGCCTTGGTGCAGGAAGCTAATGGCGAGCTAGAGGAAGGTGCCCTAGTCAGTATGAATGTGACCAACACTACGACGCTGGAAAGTTTTATGCTTGTTAGTGGTGCCAGTGACAGTTCTGGGGTTGCAGAGGTCCGCTGGAAAACCTCTGCGCCCAATAGAAAAGGCAGTGGCGGTACGACGCCCGGTACTTATACCATTAGCGTGACCGATGTCAGCGGTAGTTGGGATGGTGTGCCGACCAGTAGCAGTTTCAACTTAGTGAATTAACACTAGGGTCTGTAAATGGAATCAGGCACCGAAAGGTGCCTGATTCCGTGACTGATCTTGGGACTGATTTTACCGTTCAACCTGCATCCAATCGACCTCTACGCCTGCCTGGTCAAACATATCCTGGCTGACTTTGATCTTATCGCCCCAGCGGGAGAGGAAGTCGTCGCTGGGTTGTGGGCTGTGGACCACCTTTAGCCCAGTCTGGATGATCTTGGCGGCGCAGTTGGGGCAAGGAAAGTGGGTCACCCAGATCTCGCAGCTGCTGAGATCCCGCTTGGCGTAGAGAATGGCGTTCTCTTCGGCGTGCAGTGTCTTCAGCAGTTTCATCTCGCGGTTATCTGTCTCGGCACTGTCGGAGATCCCGTGCGGGTAGCCGTTGAATCCCAGTGAGACAATGCGGTTGTTTTCGGTGATCACCGCGCCAACCTGGGTCGAGGGGTCTTTACTCCAAGAAGCTACGAGCTCGGCCATCTGTAAAAAACGTATTGCCCATTTGGTCATCATCTTCTTGAGGTTCCTCTGCTAAATATCTGAATATGTTAGGCGCTATTCTCTATGGAGAACAATGAGAAATCAACTACTGCTTAGTCTCTTAATTAATCACTTGCCTAGTCACTTTTCGAGCGGCTGCTTCGTTTAGAATTTTCGCTGTCTTGGCTATGGGAAACTGTCAGCCTGAGCTAGGCGAAAGAGGCTGGCTAACGCCTATTGACTGCAATTGACGGCTATTGAAAAGTGAGAGCGTCGGAGCCTCTGCTTAAAGGTTAGCTCGGTTTAGTCGCTGCCTGTCTTAGCGCAGTGCTTGGCATTTTCTGGCGTGCAGAGTTTGATAGGGGTAAAGACGATCTGCTCGAAGGCTTGGTCGCTGACAATTTTGTGCAGGGTGAAGATTGCCTGGCGGCCCATCTCGTAGGGGCTCTGGCCTATGTTGGTATGGGCGAGGTGGTCTTGCAGCATGGCCAGCTGAGGAGGTGCCGCATCCGATATGATCACGACTATCTCTTTGTTATTTAACTTAATTTTATAGGGCGCTATCATCTTGCGATACAGGGCTTCATCGTTTTGCGGCCAGCCACCCACGGCGATAAAGGAGTCGGCCTTAACGGGTTTGCCCTTCATGACGGATTCCATCTGTCTCACCGCCTGACTGAGTTGGTCGAAGTTGGAGAAGGGCTCCCTGATCTCCGTCCAGCCGTTATCCTTGTGTAGGCGCTTTCCCGGTGGCGTGGTGTAGGTTTTGCCTGAGAGCGCGCTGCGAATCCCCATGATTCTGAGGTTGAGGTTAGGGGAGTCGGGGCGACCGGTTTGTATGATGAGGCTACCGCCATTGGGCCTGAGCTTCTTGAGTTGCTCGCCCAGTGCCAGGCCGAAGGCAAAGTTGTCTGTACCTATGTAGGCGCGGCGCAGATCTTGATGCTGGGCCAGGGTTGGGGCGTCGAAATCTGAATCGTAGGTGATCACCGGGATACCGGCGGCCTTGGCCTTGGTGAGACTGTTCTCGGCGAGAAACTTAGACTGGGTGATGGCCACGGCAATGCCGTCTATGCCTTGGTCGATAAGCTGCTCGATCACTTTGTCTTGCAGGCGCACGCTGGAGATCTCTGGCCCCAGATAGATACACTCGACATCCTTGAGCTGCCTTGCGGCGGCTTCGCAGCCGAGCTTACTCTGATCGAAGAAGGCGCCGTAAAATTTTGGCACTACGGCAAATCTCAATGTTTTGGCACTGACATCGGCGCTGAGCGTGGTGGTGGCCAGTAAGGTCAGCGAGATGAGTGTGATGAGTACCCGAGTCACAATAGCCTCTCGAATCCATTTCCTAATAACTAGGTTAGTCGTAGCTAAGGTATTAATAACTAACGTCTTGATTGCATAGCTATATCAAGCCAGATCAAGATTTCACATTTTGATAACCAAATGTAGCAAAGTGACACCGCCAAAGATATGTGTTGGATCAAGAATTTTTAGTGATAAAGGCGTGGAGCCTTGACTCGTCTGTTTGTGAAAGCGCCTCCCGGTAGGAGGCGCTTAAGTGACTAGTGCATCCTACCGAAGGGACTAGGGTCTGTTTATCTTTCAGGTTTAATTTTTGTTCAATCTAAACGCGTTTTGCTCAAGGCGCGTTTAAATGAACCCTTCGGGCAGCTTTTGTAGGCCATTTCTACGGCGTTATCTCCCGTTCATGTAGATTAACTACGCTACACAGGCTCTGCCTTGTATGAATCCCCTACAAAATGCTGCAAAAACAAACAGGAAAGGTCAACAGACCCTAGGCCAGCTTGAATTTATTCACCATGGCGCTGAGCTTCTGATTGGCGGCGGCCAGGCTTTGGGTACTGGTCACTGTGTCTTTACCGTTTTTTACCAGCTCTTGTGCCATGGCTTCTATCGTATGCATGTTTTGGCTGATCTCAGCCGTGACCGTGCTCTGCTGCTCTGAGGCGCTGGCGATCTGACTGCCGAGATCGTTTATCTCTGTGATAGAGCCGGTGACTGTGCCCAGGCTAGAGGTCACGCGTGCCGTATCCTGGGTGACCCTGTGACAGCTGTCGGTGGTTTCATGCATCACCTTTTCCGCTGTGTCGGCGTCGCGGCGTAAGGTGGAAAGGATCTGCTCAATCTGGTTAGTGCATGATTGGGTACGTGAGGCGAGAGAGCGCACCTCGTCAGCCACCACGGCAAAGCCACGACCTTGCTCGCCTGCACGGGCTGCCTCGATGGCGGCATTCAGGGCGAGCAGATTGGTCTGATCGGCGATCTCTTTTATCACGCTCAATACCGAGATGATCTGATTGGTATTACCGCTCATGGTATGAATACTTTGGGTGGCCGACTGCATCTCCTCGACCAGAGCCTTAACACTGTTAGCGGCGTCAGAGACTCTAAGGCTAGAGGTCTGTGCTTCGTTGTCGGCCTGCTGGGTGCTGCCGGCCATTTTTACCGCGCTCTGGGCGACGGCATCGGCCGAGGCATTCATCTGGCTAATGGCGGTGACAACTAGCTCGGTTTCCGCTCTGTGATTGTCTAGCGCCAAGCTGTTGCGCTCCGAGTGGCTGTCGAGCTGGCTGATCTCGCGGGTGATTTTGCTGGAGGCCTGAGAGATCTCAAGCAACATGGCTTGCAGATAGCCGATAAAGCTATTGACCGAATGTCCTATGGCCGCCAGTTCATCCTTGCTGTTGATGGCGAGTCTTGAGGTTAGGTCGGCATCCCCGGTCGATAGGGCATCGATACGGTTTTTCAGCATCAGCATGTCGGCGATGATCTTGTTGAGCAAAAACACACAGAAGGCCAGCGCAACGATGATCAGAACGCTGGCAACGGCAATGCTACGGTAAATTTTTTCGTCAAATATCGCCGCGGTGCCATCGGTAAGCCCCTGCTCTATGGTTTTGATGTTGGACTCAAAGGTACCTGTCCCTATGACCCAGCCCCATTCGGGGAGTATCTTCCTAACATAGGCAATCTGAGTCTGCTGCTTGTTGGTGGCCGGATTGGTGATGCTGAGCTCAAGGAAGGCATCGGCTTTATCCCCCAAAACCTGTTTGGCTTCTTGGGTGTTTTTGGTGCTCTGTCCTACCAGTGCTTGCTGAGGATGGGCTAATAGCTTGCCGTTGAGGTCTTGTATCCAGAAGTGACCATCCTCGCCAAACTTGGCGGCCAAAATGGCTTGCAAGGCATTGTTGACCTTGTCTTGTCGCAGAGTGCTGACATATTCACCTGTGGCGATCACTAAATTTAGCGGCTCGAAATAGAAAGAGGCAGAGAGTTTTTCCTCCACCTGTTCGGTTGATGGGTTGGAGAAGTAGTAGCTGGTGTAGCCTATGGGATTGGCCTTGGCCGCGGTGACGATATCCCTCGCATAGTAGTTGCCTCGCTCATCCAGTGCATCACGGCTATTGCCCATGGAAACACCGCCCATGCCCGAGGCCTCGTTTTCGAGGGTGTCGGCATTGTAGGCAAATAGGTAACGGCCCTCGCCCCAGCGGTATTCATTGAGAAAGGTGTAGATCAGCATAGCGGGATCGTCGGTGAGGTCATTTTCATATAGGCGATTAATGACATCACGGAACATTTTGATCTCATCGCCTAAGGCCTGTTTGATGTTCTCTTCTCGTGATTGTTGGTAGAGGTCGTTGACTGAGCGGCTTAGAGTGTCGACTTGGCCGATAAGGTTCTGTTTGATGAGGGCTTCAACTTCATGACTGATATTGAGCTCTTCTTGTTTTAGCACCTCCTGAGCGATGATGAAGGTGTTGATGATAAACAAGCCGGAAACTGCAATGAGTAAAGCGCCTACTAATATGATTAGTTTAGCTTTTATTGTTATTTTCATAAAAACCAGCCTAGTTAATTTGACCAGATATAAGAAAAATCTAATGGATATTTAGTGGCAAAATTCAACTAAAGGCAATCGGGTGGTTACAGAATCGTGATGTGGATGCAACTTGTTTGACACAAATGAGAGTTGATTAACAGATATTGCTAAGAGGTGAGCCTGTTGGCATCGCAACTGGGTCTAACTAGTTGGCAACATTAGCCATTGAGGCTAGAGCGACAGAGTGACAGCGTGATAGAGAAGAGCAAGTATGAAAAAGGGAAGCCTGGGCTTCCCTTTTACGCAGTAGATTTGTCTCAGCCTGTTGCCTTGCTTGATTGAAGCTGGCGGCCGATAGCGACTACTTGATAGCGACTACTAATAGCGACTACTTGTAGAAGGCTTCGATGGTGCCTTTGACTGTCATCATTAGCGGTTGGCCGTGACGGTCCAGGGCCTTAGGGCTAGGGATCTTTACCCAGCCTTCACTGATGCAATACTCTTCGACGTTGAAGCGCTCTTTGCCATTTACAAGAATGCCGATGTCGTGCTCGAAGTAGTCGGCCACATGGTGTGGGCTACGTGGATTGACAGATAGGCGATCGGGCAATGCAGGTAGTGATTTAGTGTCAGTCATAGTGGTTATCTTCAATCAAATAAGTTGTGCGCTATTGTAGGCAATACTGGTTATGGGCTCAAGCGAATAACACCCGCCTTGAGTTTTTGGCTTTGGGCTGGAAGAATGGCGCTCATTCCTGCCTTATTTGAGGCGCTCACGATTCATTTTAAGCATTAGCGCTTCATCCCAAGCACTAAGGTTAAGTTGAGGCTTTAGCCCGAGGACATTGCCGCCATGAACGAAGCGATCGTCATCGCCTTACCCTCGCTGATCCATCGAATCGGTCGCGAGAAGGTGACACAGGCGCAGACCTTAGCCGACGATTTTGGCTGCAGCCTGAAGCGGGTGCGACGGTCACGTAACTGGCTGCTGGCGGGCGGGGCGGTTGATGTGCAATCTTTTATCCAGGCACTCAAGCAGTGTCAGCCCGTTATGGCGCCCTATCTGATCACTAAGCTGGAGGCGGGCCTACTGCCGCATGCCGATAAGTTAGAACCCCTGGAGGTGAAGTTGGTGCGAATGATCAGAGAGACCCCAGGTATCACCCTGGGGGAGCTGATGGAGCAGACCCAGTGCACTATCATTGAGGCTCGCCAAGCAAGATTTGAGGCCGACAGTTAAGCTCTGTTTTTTAAACAAAAAGAAGGAGGATTGCCAGGCCGGCCATCCCCCTTCTTGTTAGATGAGCCATTACGCGACTCGATGAGATTAGGCTAGGCGCTCAGCTTGCGCCAGGCCGTGCCCATCAGGGTAAAAATAAAGGTGAACAATTTATAGGTGAGCCAGCAGAAACCGATAAAACCGCCGATCATCAGTACCCAGACGATCACCTCTATGGTGGTCGAAGGTTTCTTCTTGGCCTTGTCCGTTTCGCCATCTTGTTTGGCATCGACAGATTTTGCCGCCTGGTCACCGGCGGTTTGGCTAGGCTTGTGGCTCTGCTCGCCTCTGTCCGCATCTGTATCCGCGCCTGTATCTGCGCCAGTATCTGCTTTAGTTGTGTCGCCTTTTGCTGCTGTGACCGTCTTGCCACTCAGCGGCTGTAGGCTGATCCCAAACTGATTCTGGTTGTGGTCCAGCCTCACCTTAAGCTTGCGGGTTTTATAGCCCTTGTCGCTCACCTCAAGCTGGTAGTCTCCAGGTCTGAGGGGCATGCCAAACTCATATTTAGGCCCTATATTCATCACCCTGACCTTAGCCGAGGTCGGCTGGGTCACTATCTCCAAAGGGAAGGTCTTGCGTCCCTTCTCCCAAAAAGTGAGAGTCACCTGGCTGCGGCGCTTGGCCTGAACATAGACCTTGCGGGAGATGGCCTGCTTCTTCTTATCCTTGGGGCTGGCCTTGAGCCAATAGGTACCGGGGGCCAGGTAGGCTTGGCGGCTGATCTCAAAACCCGCTCCGTTGGCACGGGTAGACAGGGTTGCATTCTCGAGATCGCTGTTGCGGCCCAGAACCAGCAGGCCTGCATTCTTGTTGGTACTTATCAGTTGATACTGGTTACCTTCCACCTGAGCTATCAGGTGTGATAGCCCAGGCAGCTTGGCCAGTTCACCGGCAAAGGCCTCGAAGATGCCATCTTCTATCTTGTCTTTGATCTTCTGTTTCAGATCGGCGTGGGCGACCTCGGGAGCGAGGAGAAGTAGCAGCGCCGCACAGCAAGGTAAAATCCATTTATTCATCTGAACCTCCGATGATCTGCAGCAGGCTAGCGGCCAGTTCCGGGGCGGCTTCACCAAGTAGGTCGATAACCATTAATACGGTATCTGTGTCGCCGTGATTGACGATATAGTCACGAATGACCGCATCGACCATCTCTTTGTTTTGCTTATAGAGTTCTTCGCCGCTGCTCTTGATCAGCTCGTCTAATGCCTCACCCCTGAGGGCATCTTCGAGCTTGTCGGCCAGCTGGTTAGAGGCTTGGGTCTGGCGCTTGGCTTCGAAGGCGGTCTGGTTGCTCAGCTCTATGGTATGTTGGTTAATTTTCTCCTCGCTGATGCCCATCATCTGGGCGAATAGCGAGCTGATGTTGGAAAGCGCGACCACATCGAAGATATGTCTCTCGATTTCCGCTTTCTCCGGCATATTCTGTTTGGTCGGGCGGCTAACGTTACAGATGTTGGAGTCTGGATAGCACTTATATTCTCCTTTGTTGACCTCTACGCCATCGATAATCAGGCGCCACTCAAACACCAAACCAAATACCAGCCAGAGCATGTTGCCGCCAGGATATTGGGTGTCACCCATAGTGATCGTCTTGTGCTTGAGCTCTCCGGTCCAGACACCCGATGCACGATTACCCTGCTGTGCATTGAGGGACTGCATGTAGCTGAATTCGAGCCTCACCTCAGGTTGCTTAAGGCCTAACTCGCTGTGTGGGGTGAACTGTAATAATTCATCGCCAAGAAAGCGTTTCTTGCCTTGGTTGAGCACGCTGGCAAGCTGCTTCTCCAGCAGTCTGCCGGCAACATGAGGCTCAGGATAGGTGAAGCGCAGGTGTTCCGGGGTCTTGAGTAGCTGCGCCTCAAAGGCATCGGGCTCGGCTTTGCGCTCGGCGCGCGCCTTGCGATTTGCGTAGTAGCGTTGCATGAACAGCTGCGGGTCTAGGCCACTCCAACCAGAGACGAGCATGTTAATGTCTTCGATCTCGGCCGCCGTTTTGGTGCAGGGCATATGGGCAGCCTTGATGCTGATCTGTGAATGACCCGCCTTGATCACCTTATGTAGCATGTCGAGAAACTCGGCGTTGAGCCCGCGTTCGGCCCAACCCTTGCGGTACATCTCGAGTTTCAGGCGTCCGCGCTGGTCGATAGACTGCATGGCGATATCTGCCTTCTTGAGCATGCCGGTGCAGTGGGCACGCCTGAGGGGATTGCTGCGCGCCCAGGTTAAGAAGTCGCGGTAGCCGGCCTTGGTGTCGCTAGCGACGGCCTCCTGCCAGCGCTTATCGGTATGGCGATGGCGAGACAGATAGGCGGTGAGCCAGACAAGCAGCAGTAAGGTGCCTAAGAACTTGCTTATTCCCTGAAAGCGCGGCTCGTAGGGATATTGCTTGCTGAGGGATTTCTCGGTGGCCTGACTCATGGGAAAGCTGGTCTGATAGTCCAGCGACAGTAGCACGGGCTTGGCCAATGCCTTAATGGGCAGCAGGCGGTTCTCTTCCCAGGCGAATACGGTTTGCACCTTGCTCTTGTAGGTGTATATCTTGTCTGTGTAGATCTGGTATTTCACCGAGCCAAACGCGATCACCACAAACCAGGCGACGGCGCCAAGCATGAGGTAGCGGGTCAGGCGTCTTAGCTTGAGTCGCCAAATCGAGTCGGGTTTAGACTTGCTGAGCTTGCGAATAAACATCCATGCCACAAAACAGCCAAGAATGATCAGTTTTATCATTGTCGCTTCCGTGTCCGAGCTGAGGTGTCATGGCGCGAGTTGGGCTGAGTGATTGAGTCGGTGCGCCACGAACTGGGGTTACTTTTGTTAAAAACTATACCTATAGCCGAGGGGAAAAGAAACCTAAGTATCCACCTAAGTGTGTGATTAATCACAGAAGATTAACAAGATTGTCTTTGGGCACCCAGCCGAAAGTGGGATTGGACAGCGACAGCCCGATGTTTTAGCTTGGTCCTTGCAAGGTTTACATTTAAGCCATAGATAAATGGGCTCATTGGCTCAATAAACAATAAGCAGCTCGGAAAGAATAGAGCTAAGAAGGAATAGAGCTAATAAGGAGTAGAGCATGTGTGGCCGACTCAATGTGATTAGCGATCCCCTGTGCGACTGGGTGTCGGGTCAGCTGGGGATTAAGTTTCACAGCGAGACCAATAGGGATCTCAGACCCACCCAGCGGGTGGCAACCCTAGCATCCGACGGTATGGCCCTAAACCAGGTCGATGCCAGTTGGGGGATAAAACCCGATTGGGCCAAACGCCTGCTGATCAACGCGCAGGCCGAGACGGTTAGAGAGAAACCTACCTTCGCCCAGGCGTTTGCTCATCACAGGGTAGTGGTGCCCTGTAGCGGCTGGTATGAGTGGCAACAGGCGAATAGTGCTAAGCAGAAGTATCTGTTTCAGAGGCGTGACGGGCAACCGCTCTTGATGGCGGGGCTAGTCTATCCTCAGCTTGATGGTGGTCATGCCCTAGTGACCCTGACCACCAAGCCGATTGCCAGCTGCGCCCCCTACCATCACCGTATGCCGCTGCTTGTCGAGCCGCAGGCGCTGGACTTCTGGTTTGGCGCTGCACCCCATGAGCTGGATGCACTGCTGAGCTCGCCGGATATTCCCTTGTCTATCACCAGCTGTTAGCGGCTGTGAGGCCTATCTCCTGCGCCTGGGGGATTAATGCGCCATCGGGACGCGGGTTTGATTCTGGCTGGGCCGGAGGATTATCTGTGTGCTCCTGGGTGTGTGCCAGCGAGGTTTGTTGCCACTTCATCATCACTTTGGCTAATGCCCCCTGCTGGGAGAGGATGTCGATGGCCTGATTGACGGCGCTGACGAGTGCCAAATGGTTTACCTGCTTACTGAACATGAAGTGGATCTGGTTGCTGTCGACCAAGAGACTGAGTGGCGAGAGCACCACGCCATGGGATTGATTGGCCGTATAAGGCAGGGCCATGGCATCGCCGATCAGGATATCGCCTCTGTCATAGGCCAGCATCTGGATCGATTGGTTAGTGTTTGGGCTCAGTACCAGCAGGCCTTGATGTGACAGGGTATCTTTAGACGCCTGGTAGTCGGGGCCATACCAGCCGTAGAAGGGGGCCAATAGTTTAAGCTGTTGACTAAAGATATCTTGCCACTTTTCGACGTTTATCTGTTCGGCTCTCTCCGCCTTCACGAAGAGTTTGACCTCTTCACTACGATAGCTATTTGAAAAGTAAGCGTAGTTGGCTCTTTCATCGGTATAGCTGGCACCCATTATGATGTCTAGCATGCCGGTTTGTAACATCTGGTGGGCTCGTTTGGCTGGCATCTTGATGAAGTTGAGGCGACAACCCAGCTGCCGGGCGATCAAGGAGAGCATCTCGACATCCAGGCCTAGTACTTCGCCCTGTGGAGCTGTCCAGGAGTAGGGGGCCCAGTCGTTGAAACCGACGTTTAACGGCGTTGGACATAGGGAGGCGTCGGCTTGCGCCCAGGCTTGCCAAGGCGAGGTTAACAGCAATATGAGTAAGAGTATTTTTCTGTTCACGCTAATTTTGTTCGCACTGTTTTTATTCAGACTACTATTGTTCGTACTACTTCTGTTCGTACTACTTTCTGTTCGAACTATGGCCTGCCAGGTTGTCGGACGCTTGGTTAATCACTGTGGTTACTGGTGCTCGTGTGATTCAATGCCATCAATTTAGAACCTGCGCAAAGGGTGAGCCGCCTCTGTAAGCCTAGTCTTTGCATTTAGCTTCTTCCAGCCAGAGCCTTTAGCTGGGGCTCAGAGGCTTTCTTATGATCCTGGTCAATATGGCGCCTATGAGTGCTTAGTATATTAGTTAGGTTTAATGCTTTGCGCTGCAGGTATGGGGATGAGGCCACTATGGGAGAACTGACGGATGCCAAGCTTATTCGCCTGTTAAAGACCTGTATCTTTATCGGGCTTTGCCTGATCGCGCTCGGGATCTATCTGCATAACTTTAGTGACACCATGGAGGCCATGGGGGTGACGGGCATTATCATCAGCGCCGTCTGTGTGGCCTTCGGCATGGTGCTCTCGCTACCCACCAAGATGTATCTCACCTTTATCCTGGTTAAGCGCGAGGCCGACAGGCAGGACGATTGAGTCGGATTAGTATTACCTTGATATCAGCATGAGTGCACTTTGAACCATGGCCAGCTATCGGTCGATTCTTATCTATAGTTACCAAATGTTGAATTAAAACTCAGTTTTTAACACAAGGTTAAGGTTTTGAAAGGCAAGGTAATTTATACTAGGCTCAAATAGGCCTGCCGAGCAGGCCTTCTTGTTTAATCTGGATGAGTATTAACGTATCGCTATTATGTATAGAGACGATCATCAGGAGGCTAACCTGACCTCCGCTAAGTACAAGAAGAGCATGCTCTATTCCTTGTTGCTCCTCTTGTTTCTGTCTGCCGTGTTGGCGATTGTCTACCTGACGTCCAGCAACAATATCGCCAAACAGCGGGAGATGCGCCAATATGCCGAGCTTGGCAACATGCAGGCAAGCCTACTCGCCGAGCTGAATATCGTGGGAACGGACTTGGCCTACTATGCCCATAGTGAGCTGGCTATCTCGACCCTGCAAGATAAAGAGCCTCAGGCCAAGCGTTATCTTACCTCGCTGATGTTCCAGATCGGTAACCTATACAAGCATTACGATCAGATCCGCCTACTCAATGATGAGGGCGATGAGGTGATCCGCATCGATCAACTACGGGACGACAGCCTTTATCTGGTGCCGGACGAGGCGCTGCAGAATAAGGCGGACAGGTATTATTTCCGCGAGCTTGCCGGACTCAGGCCGCAGGAGATCTATGCCTCGCCCTTCGATCTCAATGTCGAGCATGGCGAGGTGGAGCTACCCTTTAAGCCCACCATACGTTTCGCCACGCCTATCTATGGCCCGGCCGGGGATTTTATCGGTGCAGGAGTGATCAACTATCAGGGTAAAGACCTGTTGCAGATCATCGAAGCGCTGAATGTGCATGAACATGACAAGGCCTATCTGCTTAACGGTAAAGGCTTCTACCTTATGGCAGATCAAGCCGATAAGGAGTGGCGCTTCATGTTCCCCGAGCGTGAGCAGCTTAAGTTTGGTGATGACCACCCAGTGGCCTGGCGCAAGATGCAACAGGCGGAGCTTGGCAAGGTGGTGACGGACGATGGCGAGTATTATTTCAGCCGCTTTCAGCTGGCGCCAGATTCACTGTTTACCATAGTGAATAAGGAGAGCGCCTATCTGGTTATGTTTGTGCCCGAGAGTAAGATTCAGGCCACCCAGCAGAATCTCAACAACAGCGCGCTGATCGCCTTCTTGTTGGTGTCACCCATGTTTGTCTTCCTGGCCTATAAGCTGGCCAGCGCTCAGGTCGAGCAGCAGCGTCTGTTTAGCCAGCTGACCTTCGATGCCCGTCACGATGCCCTGACAGGCCTGTATAATCGCAGCGCCATCATAGAGTATCTGGGCAAGAATATCAGCCAAAGCCGACGCCAAAAGTCCGATCTGGCGGTGAGCTTTATCGATGTGAACGATCTGAAGAGGACCAATGATCTGCATGGTCATGAGGCGGGAGACGATCTGCTCAGGGGCGTGGCCGAGGTGATCAACATGTCGATCCGCAATGGTGACTTTGCCGCACGTATCGGCGGAGATGAGTTTCTGATCGTCTTTGTGGACTGTGACGGCAGATGTGCCAACGATATCATGGAGCGAATTCAGGCCGCCTATGGCGTGATGGGGCTTGGCAAGACGGGTAAGGCCTGGAGCCTGAGCTTCGGCTGCACTCAGCTGCTGCACGAGACCGACGATGTGGACAGCATCATAGAGCGTGCCGACAGCCTGATGTATGAACACAAGATGGGACAGAAGAATCAGCAGATGCCCTAGATGGGCCCAAAGGCGGCGCTTAGGCGCCGCCTTTGGCATTAATTCCGGCCATTTGGCCTTTTTCGGTAATTAACCCAAGACTAATGGGGTAAAAACACCGATAATTCCCCTCAATTGTTTCATTCTCAAAAATAGCCTGTTGGGCCTCAGGGCGTTGCAGCGCAGTGGAAAGCACCCCATGGAAATCAAAGTTAATTTTCTCGATAACCTTAGACTCGAAGCCAAGTTCGACGACTTTACCGTTACCGCCGATCAGCCGATCCGTTACAAGGGTGATGGCTCGGCGCCTAGCCCCTTTGATTACTTCCTGGCATCGTCTGCCCTGTGCGCCGCCTATTTCGTTAAGGTCTACTGCAAGGCCCGTGATATTCCCACCGACAACATCCGCCTGTCGCAGAACAATATTGTCGACCCTGAGGATCGCTACAATCAGATCTTCCAGATCCAGGTAGAGCTGCCCGACGACATCTCGGACAAAGATCGCGAAGGGATCCTGCGCTCCATCGACCGTTGTACGGTTAAGAAGGTGGTGCAGACTGGCCCCGAGTTTAAGATTGAGACGGTGGAAAACTTAGACGCCGATGCTAACGCCATGTTGATGGGCCAGCCAGATGGTGACACCAGCACCTATATTTTGGGTAAAGATCTGCCGCTGGAGCAGACCATCGCCAACATGACTGGCCTCT
The DNA here is from genome assembly GCF_023349185.1 of Shewanella aquimarina. Taxonomy (GTDB): domain Bacteria; phylum Pseudomonadota; class Gammaproteobacteria; order Enterobacterales; family Shewanellaceae; genus Shewanella; species Shewanella aquimarina. The sequence continues at coordinate 372,759 of NZ_JAKIKY010000002.1, forward strand.
TAGCCGATCTGGGGATGAAGATAGAGATCTCCTCCTGGCGTAACATAGTGCCTAACGTCTGGTCGCTGCATATCCGTGATGCGGCCTCGCCTATGTGCTTCACCAATGGTAAGGGAGCGAGCAAGGAGAGTGCGCTCTGCTCGGCCCTGGGTGAGTTTATCGAGCGTCTGAACTGTAACTTCTTCTACAACGATCAGTTCTTCGGCCTGGATATCGCCAATAGTGATTTTGTTCACTACCCGAACGAGAAGTGGTTTGCCCTGACCGATGACGACTCGCTGCCTGAAGGCATGCTGGACGATTACAGCCTGGCCATCTATAACCCAGATGGCGAGCTGTGCGGCTCACACCTGATCGACACTAACTCGGGCAATATCGAGCGCGGCATCTGCACCATTCCTTACAAGCGTCGCTCGGACGGTGAGACAGTCTATTTCCCCTCGAACCTGATCGAGAATCTGTTTTTAAGCAACGGCATGAGTGCGGGCAACAACCTGCAGGAGGCCGAGGTGCAGTGTCTGTCGGAGATCTTCGAGCGCGCGGTGAAGCGTCAGATCATCGAGCAGGAGATAGTGCTGCCGGATGTGCCCATGTCTGTGCTGGAGAAGTACCCCAGTATATTGGCCGGTATCAAGGGGCTTGAGGAGCAAGGCTTCCCCGTGGTGGTGAGAGATGCCTCCCTTGGTGGTCAGTTCCCCGTGATGTGTGTGACCCTGATGAACCCTAAGACGGGCGGCGTGTTCGCCTCTTTCGGCGCGCACCCAAGCTTCGAGGTGGCATTGGAACGTAGCCTGACCGAGCTTTTGCAGGGCCGCAGCTTCGAGGGGCTCAACGATGTGCCTAAGCCAACCTTCAACAGCATGGCGGTGAGCGAGCCGGAAAACTTCGTCGAGCACTTCATCGACTCGACCGGGGTGATCTCCTGGCGCTTCTTCAGCAATAAGGCGGATTATAAGTTCTGCGAGTGGGACTTCTCCGGCAGCAACGAGGAGGAGGCCAAGGGGCTGTTCGGCATTCTGGAAACCCTGGGTAAGGAGGTCTATATCGCCGAGTTTGAAGAGCTGGGGGCGTCGGCCTGTCGTATCCTGGTGCCAGATTACTCTGAGGTTTATCCGGTGGACGACCTCATCTGGGACAACACCAACAAGGCGCTGGACTATCGTGAAGATATCCTCAACCTGCACAGGCTGAGCGATGATGAGCTTGCCGAACTGGTCAATCGTCTGGAAGAGAGTCAGCTGGATAACTACACGGATATCCGCACTCTAATCGGTATCGTGTTCGACGAAAACACCGTCTGGGGACAGCTGACCATTATCGAGCTGAAGATCCTTATCTATCTGGCGTTGGGCGCACACGAAGAGGCGCTGGAGCTGGTGGAGGACTTCCTGCAGTTCAACGACAACACGGTTCAGCGCGGCCTCTTCTACCAGGCGATGAGCGCGGTACTCGAGGTGACTCTGGATGAAGAGCTTGAGCTTGAAGACTTTATCCTTAACTTTACTCGCATGTTTGGTGAAGAGGTGATGGCTCAGGTGGTAGGTTCGGTAAATGGCGAGGTGCGCTTCTCAGGCCTTACCGAGACCAGCATGGCGCTGGAAGGGATAGAGCCGCACCTGCGTCTCATCGAGAGCTACAAGAAGCTGCATCAGGCCCGCAAAATTAAAGCCGGCCTTTAATCTTTAATACTGTGCGTTACAGATAGTGAGTTACAGATAGCGAGTTAAAAAGCGAGCCTTGGTGCTCGCTTTTTTGTGCTTGCTGTTTGGTCCTCGCTTTTGGGTGTCGGTTAGCCGAGCCTAGCGGTTAGCCGTTAGCCGTTAGCCGTTAGCCGTTAGCCTTGGCGCAGGCGGCTGCCTTTTGTTGTTGCACCTCTGGGCTCTTGTTTTGCATCGCCTTGAGGATCAACTCATTACAACGCTTCTGCGCCCGTTGCTGCTCGCTGCGCAGGCTTGGCTCGCCTATGTGGGCGATCATAGGTTTAAAGCTGAGGGAGGCGTTACAGTACATGGTCGACAGGCGCCTGCCGTGTTGATTGAGATCGTCACGCCCCGAGAGCTGCTGACACAGACTGGTGAACATGTGCTTGGCCTTGCGGGTGCAGTAGGCATATTGGGTGACATCCTGTTTGATGTCGGCGCAGACGCTGTTATCTCGGATTCGCCACAGCTGATGCTGAAAGCCGATGGCCGTGTCTTCATACACCAGGCGCTGGCTGACGACACGGGTATTGGCGGCATCTTCATAGCTGGCGACAATGTTGCTGCTGACCATTTCCAGATAGGCGGCAAATAGCTGGGAGATAGGATCCATGACTCGTCCTTAAGTGGTTAACCTTAGCCATTTCCTTGCTAAGGGCGTTTGTGATCAGATACTTGGCCTATGATTAGGCGGCGATATTTTACGCGATTTATCGATTAGGTGCCAGCGTCGAGAACATTGCAAATGTATCCTTAATAGGTTTTGGCTTACAAACAATGCACTCTAAGGAAATAGTCACCATAGAATAAGCCGCCATTGTCGTTGAGGTATGGGACGGCACGTTGTTTAAAAAAGTAAGTTTCTCCATCGATCAAGAATGCCTTATCTCTACCGACGTTGTAGGGAGTGTTATTCTTATCGCGAATATTGCTGTACCAGGTTCGACTGTTTATGGCATTAAATAGGGCTGATCTATTTATCGGAATGGTACGTTTTATGACTCCCCAATCATCCCTGCCCTCGGGTTGATGATAGGCCTGAGCAATGATCTCTCTATCGCAGCGGTTTTCGATATGGATATAGACTTTCTTCGTGGTTTTGAATGCCACTTGCTCAAACTGAGTGACCTTATCGGGATGCCGAGCGATGATTTGCTCTATGTCTTGAATCACCTCATTTGAAAAGAGTACCGCTTCACTAATATGACCGTTCTCTTTGGCGCTTGATAAGACCCCGATTAATCTATTCCTCCTGGTTTTAGGATCTTTCATCATTATGCCCGCACCACTTGCGCCAGGGGCGACACGGCAATTGGATTGACCTATGAGTGAGCTTGTTTTCTTTAGCTCACAATCTTGATACCAAAGTGTGTGTTCTGCTTTATCCGAGGGGTAGCTCAACAGGCTCACGGGAAGATGATGGGCCTCAGTGGAAATTGCGCTTTCACCTATTGGCTTCACATAGCCAAAGCGCTTACCAAGCCCTTGTCCTGTATTAGGATTAATGACTTTTAAGATAGCGAGATCGCTAGTGTGAGTATTACGATTCAGTGATACCAAGCCATTGGGAAACTGTTGAACCTCCTTGTAGTCCTCCTTGATGTACTGCTTGTGTATCCACCCCTCCTCGATAAATACCCTAGAGCGTTTTTGTTGCCCCTCACCGAGGAATTGAGGAAAAAATTCAACACTCATGGCTGGGGTTGCACCCAAGTGGTCGAATACGCAATGGGCAGAAGTCATTAAGTATTGCTCAGCGATCAGAATAGCCGTGCAGAGGGAGCGGGTGTCTGTGGTCAGTCGGTTTTTGATGACCACCAAATTGCCGACACTTTCGGCTGGCACTATCTGACCGATTTGCGTGACCTGTACGCGCGAGTCTTGGTCAGAAAACTCAAATGCATGACAGTGAGATGTTATCAATACAGCCAGTAAAAGCAGTGTCTTGGGGATAAAGTCCATTTTATGTTGTTCTCTTTAATTAGCACTATCGGGCATGTTTTATCTGCTCAATACAGGTGTCGGCATGCTGGTAATCTATGGTGATTGGCGTGATGCCAGCAGGGCTTTGCACAAACAGGGAGGGGAAGCTATTGCCACCAATGGAGCGTGCAAATTGGATTTCGTCCAATAGGGTTTGCTGGGTCGCTTCATGGCGCAAGTCGGCGTTGAATTTGGCCGCATCCAGCCCCAGGTTTTTGGCTAAGTCGATCAATAACGCATCGTCACTCGGGTTACGCGCCTTAAGATAGTAGGCCTCTTGTATGGCGGTTAGCATCTCGGCTTCGGCTTGTTGAGCGCGGGCGGCCAGTATGGCCCTGCAGGCGGGGTAGGTTGCTCGCCTTGGCGTGTTGAGCGCCCAAAACTCATGATTAAACTCTGTGCCTAGCAGGGCCTCGATTCTGCGCCAATACGCGGCGATCTGCTGCTGCATAGCTATCGGCATAGGTTGGTCGCTATCTGGCGCGAGCCCGCCAAGCAGATAAACTATCTCAATCTCGCCCGATAGCGCCTGCTCGATTTTTGCCCAGGTGGGCTTGAACCCCCAGCACCAGGAGCACATGGGGTCGTAAACATAATACAGCTTATTCATATCGGGCCGATTCTCTGTCGAAATAGTATGCATACTATCATGGTGCATAGGCATTGAATTGATAACAGCTTATTGAGTGCTGTGGTGGCTCTGGTTATGGCGACTCTTGTTACGGCGACTCTTGTTACGGCGACTCTTGTTACGGCGATCGTGCTTGATGAGTTACCACGACCGCCATATTCGCTCGCAATTATGAAAGCAGTTCTTCCACATAGGGACGAACCGCCTCTACGGAGTCCAATTCGTTAGGGATGGCGATGCTGCGATAGCCGTCGCCTAAGAAGGCGCGATCTACCTCAATCAGTACACCTGTCTCCTCGCCGTTGTCGACGAAGCTGACTTCCAGCTCCCTGGCACCGAAGAAGGAGTGTGACTCGGGCTTAAACTCATACTCTTGATAGCAGGGCAGGTGTGAGGCGAACTCGCGAGCATGGATATAGCCCGCCTCGATATCTGTCTTGTAGAGGCGATAGCCCGCCTGCTCGATAAGCTCTAGCACCGCAAGTTGGGTGGGTGAGGGTAAGATGGTCAGTGGGTCTTTATCGCTGCCGTCGATGCCGTTCTTGATATCCAGGCCTGTCTGTAGCCAGACTTTGCCGATGCGCTGGCCAAAGAGGCGGGTGGCCGGCGTCTCTGGATGCAGGTTGAGATTAAACTGGCGCGTAATGGTCTCACCCGGGGCTATGGTCTGCTTCAGCATGGGCTTCCAGCTCTGCAGTACTAGGCTCTTGTTGTATTTTATCTCGTCGTCGCCAACGCTTTTTTCCGCCTTGGCTTCGGCCATGATGGCAAACTCCAGACCGTTGAGTTCCTGTTCCACTTCACCGCCTGTGATCACTACCTCGATGCGAAACGGCTCTCCGGCGCGCAGTTGCTCATCGAGCAAAATGGTATCGACGCTGGCCTTGCCTATGCCGACACTGGCTAAGATTTTCTTTAACATTTTCTTTCCTTGAAGGTTTATCAGTCGCGCAGACCCTAACATTGTCTGTTTTGCGCTGCAACTGACAGTGTGTAACGGCATTTTCAACGCCTCAAGCCTGAGCGCCTGAGCGCCTGAGGGCTATGACGCCAACAAGGTTCACATCTTGACTTACTCAGGGTAGAGTACGCGACATTGATTAAGTCCCGTTTACGGGCATGAAGATGAGAAGCAAAGTCATGAGTGATGATAAGACTGTAATTGATAACCTGGACGATCTTGCCAGCTTCCTGCTGGCGGTGGAAAACGGTGGTCTGGGACTGGAAGGCGTCGAAGGGGTCGGCATGGCAACCAATAACGCCGATGGCCGCCATTTTGTGGCGGTGTTCGACAAGAACCATAAACTCCTGCATGCCCGCTGGATAACGGATGAAGTATTCGAGCAGGGTAAAGAGATGGTGCGTCATGGCGTCTCGCGCCACTAAGCAGTTGATATAAAAAATTAAGCCCGCGGCATGATACCGCGGGCTTAATTATATGGTTCCCTTAACTCTAAATGAGTATTAGGGGATTAAAGTCAAGAGGTGAAACCTAATGCCTTGTTTAGGTATCGATTGAGATACCTAACCAAAATCACAGGCATTTTTATCGGTTTACCAGATCTTCACTCGTTGATCTTCAGGCAGGTACAGGGCATCACCCGGTTGAACATCGAACGCCTTGTACCAGGCATCGTGGTTACGTGGTGCAAGTGCACGGTAACGTCCTGGAGCATGGGTTCCGCCGCGAAGCTGGTTAAGCATGCTCTGCTCGGTACGCTTCTCTTTCCAAACCTGTGCCCAAGCTAAGAAGAAACGTTGATCGCCTGTCAGACCGTCGATAACGGGAGCTTCTTTACCATTAAGACTCAGCTTGTAGGCGTGATAAGCCATCGCCAGACCACCCACATCACCTATGTTTTCCCCTAGGCTGTTACGGCCATTAACGAAGTTGCCTTCGATGGGCTCATACTTGCTGTACTGGGCGGCTAGCTGATCGGCTTTGGTTTCAAATGCAGCGCGATCGGCATCTGTCCACCAGTTACGTTGAATACCGTTAGCGTCAGACTTTGACCCCTGATCATCGAATCCATGTCCCATTTCGTGGCCTATCACGGCGCCGATACCACCATAGTTAACGGCTGGATCGGCATTAGGGTCGAAAAATGGTGGTTGTAGAATGGCCGCCGGGAACACAATTTCGTTAAACGAGCTGTTGTAGTAAGCATTAACGCGCTGTGGTGTCATGCCCCAACGGTTGCGGTCAGTTTTTTGCAGCTCTTTGGCGATGCTATCTTCGCGGAAGAAGGTTCTTAGATTCTTAATGTTACCCACTAAGTCATTGTTGCTGATGGTCAGGCCATCAAACTCCTGCCAAACATCGGGGTAACCAATTTTAGGGTTGAAAGAGGCTAGTTTTGCATGAGCATTGACTTTGGTTTCTTCACCCATCCAATCTAAGCCGTCGATACGCTGTCCCAAGGCGGTGCGCAGGTTTTTCACCAACTCAGCCATCTGCTGCTTGGATGATTCAGGGAAGTAACGTTTGACGTATACCTTACCTATGGCAAAGCCTAATGACTGGGTACCAGACATCTGCTCAACAGCGCGTTTCCATCGTGGGCGCGGCTCTTGCTGTCCGCTTAATGTCTTGCCGTAGAAGTCGAAATAAGTGGTGTAGATCTCATCTGATAAGAGTTCGGCATTATCACTGACGGCGTGGAAAGTCAGGTAATCCTGCCAAACCGTTAATGCTTCCTTGTTGATCAGCTCGATCATCGCCTTAATAGGTTCAGGTTGAGAGATGTTGAGCTGAGGAACTTTATAACCTGTCTCGGCGAAATAGATGTCCCAGTTAAAACCTGGGTACTCAGTGCTGAGTTGATCGCGCTTAATCTGATTTAAGGTGAGGTCGCGGTTACGACGCTTTTCTCGTGGCCAATGGCCTTCAGCGATTTTGGTTTCTAATGCTAAGATGGCCTCAGCCCGAGGGGCTGCATCTTTAATACCAGCAAATTCAAGCATTTTGGTGATGTGGGCTAAGTAAGCATCACGAATCTTGACGAAACGTTCACTGTCTTCCAAATAGTAAGAGCGATCCGGAAGACCCAGGCCACCGGCACCGATAGACATCTCATACTGATCAGGATTGAGGCGGTTAAACCACATGCCACCACCAATAGGCGCGCTAATGCCCTCTAACCAAGCATTACCAAAGACTTTAGTGAGATCATCGGTAGACTTAATAGCGGAAATTTGATCTAAGGTTGGCTGAACCGGAGTGATCCCCAGTTTGTTGATGGTATCGATATCCATGTAAGCCTTGTAGAAGTTAGCAATAAGCTGCTCTTCTGCATTGAGGTCTTTACGACTGGCGATATCATCGATGATCTCTTTTACCTGAGTTTCACTGCGCTCTGCCAAGGCATTAAAGGCGCCAAAGCGGGTTTTATCTGCTGGCATAATGAAGTTGTCATACCAAGTTCCACTGGCATACATGAAGAAATCATCGCCCGGTTTAACATTTAGGTTACGGGCCGTGAGATCGACACCAAAGCTGCCTAATTCGGCTTTTGTCTGAGATGGAATGCTCACTTCTGATGAAGCTGCATTGTTAGAACGGCTATCTTGGTTGCTGCAGCCACCTAGAACTGCTGTGGTTAAGGCAATAGCGATTAGGGACTTTTTCATTGGTGCTCTCTTCCTCACTGAGTTATTTTTTTGATTTTAAAGCTATGGCCATAGAGCTTACCAAGCTGAACAACAAAGTTAAAACGCTTATCAGCGAGACAATTGTAATAAAAAAATACATAGCTTAATGGCTGGTTGGGCGACATAGGGTGTCATTGCCCTGTTAGGTCTGAGTGTCTACGAGAGTGTGCCTTGGCGTGGGTCACAGCCTTAGATGGCAAGATAGGTTAGTGTAAAGAGACGCCCGCAGCGATAGCGTGGCGTTAGGTTTGGATAGTTAGGGTATTGAGAGTAACGAGAGTAAGGAGTTGTTATGCAGGGCGCGGATTATTTCATTAAGGAGCTTGAGTTAGAACAGCATGTCGAAGGGGGCTATTACTGTTCCTCCTACCGGGCACAGGAGGCCTTCGATGACAAGCGCCAGCTATGGACCAGTATTTACTTCCTGCTGCGTACCGGTGAGGTGTCTCACTTTCATCGATTGACCGCCGACGAGATGTGGTATTTCCATGGCGGTGAGCCGTTGACGATCTATATGATCGACGAGGCGGGCGAGTTGACCACGGCTCAGCTGGGGCTAGATATTGCCGCCGGTCAACGACCACAATTTCTGGTGCCTAAGGGCTGTATCTTCGGCTCTGCGATGAACAATCCGGGGTTCTCACTGGTGGGCTGCATGGTATCGCCAGGATTTACCTTCGAGGATTTCGAGCTGTTCGACCGCCAGACCCTGCTGAATGCCTATCCCCAGCATAGGGCGATCATCGAGCGTCTGACCCGCTAATCCTGTGGGCTGTTTTGTGATTGAATAAAAAAGGCGCGACCCAAGCGGGCCGCGCCTTATCTCACCTAGCGAGTGACTACTTGCTCAGCCACTGGGCAATATAGTCCTTCAGATCCACCATGGCGGCGTTACCCACGTAAGGCACGGCAGCCAGGGTGTCCATGTCGGCGATCGGTCTTGCCGCGATGATATTGTTGGCGGCGGTCTTGTTCATGGCCGCGTCAATATCCAGCTCGGTCAGAGTCGCGTTGTTGACGATATCCAGCACTGTACCGACTTCGCTTGCGCTGAAGAAGACCCCTTCCCAGGTGCCTTCCTGATAGGCGGGCTTAGCGCAGTCTGCGCCGTTGCCAGCCACGCAATAGGTGTAGCTGAAGTGTCCCTCAAACTCGGCGGCGGTTTCACTGTCGTGGATCACCACGATGTTTTCGTCGTTACCAAAGGCCGCGGCGCCACTGATGTTGTGGGAGCCGGTTAGTACTAGATCGTCGATAATCATGTACTTATGATGGAACTTGTCGCCACCGTTTAGCTTGGCTACGCGTACGTCGGCGGGATTTTCCCAGATGTTGTTGGCGGCGCCAGTGTAGCTGTCTACCTCGATCTCGCCCGAGGTATTAGGCTTTTCAATGCCTAACATATCCTGGAACTCAGAGTAGTAGCGCGAGAAGAAGGAGGCGTCGCCCAAACCTTGCACCTCGACGCCCGCATCGTGTCTTAGCTCCATCTCATCGGCGACATCCTGGGCGCTGATAACAAATTGCGCCAGATGAATGCGATACTGAGCGTTGCGAATGTATTGCTGCATGTTGTACAGGGTCGAACCCACATAGACGCTTGGCGATTGGGGCGTGAATTGTACATCGATGCGGATATTGTCGTTGTTGGTGTAGACAGTTTCGAGCTGGTGGTCGGGCTTGCCCAGGCCAAAGAGAGAGTCTTTAGCACCGCCCTGACCGTCGCCCCACATCAGGTTGAACTGGTGGGTGTAGACGCTGGCCAGCTGGTTGGAGTCGATGATAACGATATGGTTATCATTGCCTTCGCTGATCAGGTTACCCTGGGCATCCAGATCGCCGTGGACGCCAGACTGGCTAAAGTTGGTGCTACCTGTGAGTACCTTCTTGCCATCGACCACGATGAACTTGTTGTGTTGGATCTTGGAGCCTGCGCTACCGTTCTCGGTATCGTCGATCCAGGGCACGCCGCCTTGGTTTAAGATGGCGATGGCCTGGTCATTTTCACCGGCGATATTGTCTTCGTCGGTGACAAACTTTACATCGACGCCGCGTTGCTTGGCGGCCACCATGGCATTGGCGATGCCGGGCAGGTCGAGATCATAGATTGCCATATACAAGGTGCTATTGGCGGAATCGATAAGCTCGATAATTTTCTGTTCAAGGTTGGCTTGAACGGCGGGTGGATTGACCACGTGATTAAAGTAAACTTCAACATCATCGGCATAGCTCATTGCTGAAACTAGCGATAACAACAACCCCATATTCAGTTTATTAATTTTCATGTTTTACCTTATTTTTATAATAAAAGTGTAAATCGAAAATGAGTAATCTGAATCCAAATTTCATTGTAGGTTTTAGCTACATTTAACCATCCTTAGTTTAAAAACTCGACAGCATACTAACAGTCTATTGTGACATTTAGTAGATGTTATTTAACAAAAGTTATACAAATGTCTCAAAATTTGTACCTTTTAAAATGTTCATATTTTCTGTTAGTTATGCGGCGCTTTGAATAAGAGTTGCGCAATTAGTCAGCGAAAGTGACTAATCATTCCGTTGCGATTGTTTTGCTTTGAAAACAGTAGGCTGGGCTTGTTATTGCTCTTGGGGGATTCTGAGTTTTTAGCGATTAGAGCAAGTGAGTTATAACTGGTTAATATTATTTGCTTATGTTTTTAATGCTTCAGTTTTATTTGCGTAACGCCTGGTTGTTAATTAACTGTTAATTGGCTTGTATTAAAAACAGGCGGGTTGGTATGGGGTATTTTTTTTTGGGTGTTTCTGAATATAAATAAGTCATAATATTAAGGTGGAAGAGGAAAGCTTTTGAATATGGTAGAAAGTATAAAATGGGCCGATTAAGTGATATTAATAGACCCATTTAAGCGCTGTTTTTCTTATTCCCACATTACGTTGTCATTGTTTTTAACTGCCGACTCGAATAGCTCGATAAGGGGAAGCGCCCTCTGTCTCAGGCTCACGAAGGGACCCTTTTCATCCTCATCTTCTGCCGTCTGAGGCGCCTCGGTTGGAGCGTTCGCCACCGCCTGTTGCAGACGGGTGAGGGCGGCGGGCACATCTTCGGCGCGTATTGCACCGGGCACCGAAGTGCTGTGGCCGAGTATCTTTAGGAAGGTCTGTGCCACATCGCCAAACAGGGTGATATTGGCATAGTGCTTGGTTTTAAAGGTGACTAACATTGCGCGACTCCTTGATGAATGCCCTGCAAGGTGGGCGTCTCCCCTCTGTTGCTGTGCCGTTTACGCCGCTAACGGCGGCGGAATATTGCTTCGCCAGCGGGCAACAATTCACACTTGTATATCCCGTAGATCAAATTATAACCTATTGTCTATTAAACGTTTTGTTAAATTTCATTCGATGAGATTGTGACCTCGGTTTCATTTGCCTGTAATGGGACATGCTATAAATAGCAACACTCATTTCGGCGCTCATCAATCGCGCATTTGGCCATGGGAAGGACCCTTGTTTCGCCGTCTCTTCCCGGGCAATTCACAAGGAAGCAAGATGCAAGAGATCAATACCTTCATCAAAGAAAACATAGGCAGCGTCAGCAAGAATGTCTTCGTCGCTCCTGGGATCCCAGAGAAAAAGCTCAACAACGCGGCCAAGTCTATGGGGCTGACGGACAGGGTCAATACCATCATCGCCATCTATGACAACACCTTGTTCGGCAGCGCTAAGGATGGCCTGGCCTTTACCGGGGAACACCTGGTGTTTAAGCCTATGTTCGATGAACCAATGATCTTCCCCTATAGCGATATCGAGAAGGTGGATTATGTCGAATACGTTTCGACAAACGATAAGGGTAAGGAGAAGAAGGAGGTCGTTGTCGAGCTCCTGAGAAAGGATGGCTCACGTAACACCATAGACGGCCTAATCGATTGCGACTACCGGCTGCTGGCCGAGATCCTCAATCGCGCGGTGACCGAGTGCGACAGCTTTGAGGAGGAGAATCAGATAGTCACCCTGGCGGAGATGTCTGAGGCGCTAAAGGTTGCCTATGTCAAAGTGATCGCCAACATGGCTTTTGCCGACGATGGTGAGGTGGATAAGAAGGAGTTTTCCGAGATTCTGATGCTGATGACCCGGCTGGAGCTGACCACCGAGTCTCGCTTCGAGCTGCGCAGCTATCTGTCCAGCGAGCACAATCAAGTTCCCCTGGTTGATCTGCTGGCCATCATTGACGCCGAGTGCGTACCCAGCCACAACAAGGCGGTGAAGATCTCTCTGGTGAAAGACCTTATCAGTACCTACATGAGCGTCAACGATGGGTCCTATGAAAACTTCGCCTTCCTCGACGAGCATCAAGCACTGTTTGGTGTGTCCGACGATGAGGTGGAGCTGGCGCTGATGGCGATTAAGAACGACTTCAACATGCTCAGGGAAGACTTTACCGATGACGCCCTGAAGCGTGGCATGAAGGAGTTATCGGCCAAGGCCGGCGCGGTCGGTGTGCCGCTGGCCGCCGTCTATCTGTCGGGCTCCGTGGTGGGGCTCTCGGCGGCGGGCATGACCTCCGGGCTTGCCGCCCTGGGGCTGGGTGGCGCACTGGGCTTCTCCAGCATGGCAACCGGCATAGGCGTTGCTGTATTGCTGGGCGTCGGTGCCTATAAGGGGATCAAGCACTTCACCGGTGCCAACGAGCTGGATAAGACCAAGCGCCGGGAGCTGATGCTCAATGAGGTGATTAAGCAGACCCAGGCGACACTGTCGCTGCTCATCAACGACCTCAACTATATCACCGACAAGTTTAATCAGGCGGTGGCCAGCTATGGTATTCAAGATGCCAAGGTGCAGAAGCTGATGAAGATGATGACATCGCTGACGGGGGCCGCCGATGTGCTGAGCAGGAAGTCGGGTATCATGCAAAACTCCTGCATCAAGTTGCGCTGTCCTATCAAGCTGGACGAGGCCAAGTTGAAGTCGCTGACTCAGGAGCCGCTGAAGAAACAGTTCTACGCCCTGGTGATGGGATACTACCAGGAGGTGGAAGAGGAGGTTCAGCGGGGGGATGAGTCGGTTAATGTCATAGTGCTTAAGATCAAGCCGGACATCCCGACCCGTGAGCTGGATAAACTGGCCACCGTGTTCGATGCCATTGGCTATTTTAAGGCGGCCGATGTGATTAAGGGGAAGCTGTCAGGGATCTTCTCCTGATGGCGAGCCGTGATCAGCAAGCGGCCGCCCTGTTAGCCCAGCAGCAGCAGCTCGAGGCGTCGGAGCAGCGCATGGCCGAGCTGGACGCCGCCCTGTCGGCGCTGCATCAGCATCAAGCGCAAAACGATGCGGCGCTGGATAACATGCTGGAGGATATGCAGTCGATTCTGGACAGCTGTGGCATCGCCTTCGATGAGGAGATCGCCATCTCTTCCGAGGTGAGCCGTTACTGTGAGGTAACTCAGGAGGAGATCACCTTAGGCATCGGGGCGCTATCGCCTTTAGCCAGCTTGGACTTCAACGAGCAGATGAGCTGGCAAGCTTACATCGCCTCGGTGGAGCACTACGCCGAGCAGCAGGGGATAGATCTTAGCAGCGACCCATACCGCCGGCTGATGACCCTGAGTCAGCGCGTGGCGCTGGAGAAGCGGATCGCCGAGGAGTTTTCGCTCAAGGGGGCCCAGTGTGATAAGTATGACTATCTCATCGCGGGTTCGGCAGGTGTGATTGGTGGTCTCATCGATCTCGCCTTCGGTGGTACGCCCAAAGAGAGCCAGTTGACCAGGGGCGCCGACAAGCTGGTGGAAAAGGCGGTGGAAAACTTTGCCCGCTTCAACGGCTGGCAGGGAGGGCGAGGTAATCAGACCTCCAGTGCTATCAGCTATCTCGAGGGGCTGTTTGAGGTGAACTATGATCAGGCCACCTCCTTCGGTCCTAACGGCACCGCTGGCGCAGTCAAGCACATGAGTACCAAGAACCACCACCTCAAGAGTCTGGCCCACAGTCCCTGCCTGGTGGGGCTGTTCTTCTCCATCATCAATCAGTTTACCCAGAGTGCCAGCTTCGTCAGCGAGGGTAAGCTGGTGACCATCTCGGCGGAGGCTGAGCTACAGGGACATAACTTCATCGCCAAGATCTTCTGTGGCGTGGCCAACTGGTTTGGGCACCTGATGTCCGACGTGTCCGGCTCGTCGGGGATAGACAGAAACCGCCCCGATTATGGCCGAGGCTCGGGGATCCCCATTCCATTCTATAACCTGTTGCAGTTTATGGACGTCGGCGAGTTTGGTCAGCATAGGCAGAGCTTTGCCGTGGTCTGCACTAAGGTGTTCGAGCAAGGCTATGATCTGCGCCATGGGCTGGGCCTCTGTGTGCCCGTGCTGGTGACCGAGTTGATCACCCGTCTTGGCTGGACGGTGAAACAGCGCTGTTACCATCAAAAGCCCTGGTCTGAGTGTGTTCCCCTGGCTAGCAATCCCGAGCTTAGGCGGATGCTGTTGGTGGCTCACGGCAGCATGTGTCTGATCGATGGTGGCGAAGCGGCGCTACGCTCCGGTGGGGATATGGTGCAGTTTCTGCTGCGCACTAACCTGGTGGGCTGGAGCCGTTTCGGTCACCTGGCGCTTAAGGAGATGTATGCCTGGTATAACGCCGGCCATATCGATGCCGAGGCGGTGGATGCCTATCTGGACAGCGAGTATCGCGCCATGTTGGCCAGCTAATATCTCATTAGTCTAGGCGCCCTAAAAAAGCCCGGTCGTTAAACCGGGCTTATTGCTACGTCTTGCTAGTGGGCTTATATCCATCTAGCAAAGGGCTTATCGTTACTGGGTATCCTTGATATCGAATACCTTGTGGCCATTGACCCAGGTCTGGTTCACCTGAGTTTGCCATAGCTGCTGCGGGTCCATGGTGAAGGGGTCGTTCTCAAGCAGGATGAAGTCGGCCTTCATGCCGGGTCTGAGCTCGCCTATCATGGTTTCCTGATGGGCGGCGTAGGCGGCGTCATGGGTAAAGCTGTTTAGCGCCTCGGTGAGGCTCATCCTCTCGCCGGGATACCAGCCTAGCTCTGGGCGGTTAGCATGATCCTGGCGGGTGATAGAGGCGTGCAGACCAAAGAAGGGGTTGGCCGACTCGATGGGAAAGTCTGAACCCGCGGCGATCACCGCGCCGCTGTCTAACAGCTTGCGCCAGGCGTAGGCGCCCTTGATCCGCTGCGGGCCGACCCTGTCTTCGGCCATGTTCATGTCGCTGGTGGCGTGGGTTGCCTGCATGGAGGCGATCACCCCAAGCTCGGCAAACCTGGGAATATCGCTCAGCTGCAGTATCTGCGCATGCTCCACCCTATGCCTCAGCGGCTTGGTGTGGGTCTTGGCGATCAGACTCTGGTAATCATCCAGCACCAGCTTGTTGGCGCGATCACCTATGGCATGGGTGTTCACCTGAAATCCCGCCTGCATCGACTTTAGCATCAAGGCCTTCAGCTCATCTTCCTTGTAGAGCAGCAGTCCCTTGTGGCCGTGGAGATCCGAGTAGTCCTGCAGCAGAGCGGCGCCGCGACTACCCAGGGCGCCATCGGCGGAGATCTTCACGCTGCTGATATCCAGCATGCTGCCAGGGTGGTGATAGGGGCCATTGGCCAGCGTCTGGTCGAACTGGCTGTCGTCGGCGGCGACCATGGCGTAGATGCGGATCGGCATCTGCTGCTCATCGGCGAGTTCACGGTAGGCGGCCAGGGTATCGTGGCCGACACCGGCATCGTGCACGCTGGTGAGGCCTAAACGGGCAAGGTCGGCCATGGCCGAACGCAGTACGCGGGCCTGCTCAGCCTGGGTCAGTGGCGGGATTTTCTGTTCTATCAGCGCCATGGCATTATCGATAAACACGCCGCTGGGTTGTCCCTTATCGTCGCGGGCGATCTCGCCGCCGCTTGGGGCCTGGGTGTCGGCATTGATGCCCGCTAGCTTCATGGCGGCGCTGTTGGCCCAGCCGGCATGGCCATCGACCCGTCTCAGCCACACGGGCGTGTCGGGAAAGGCCTTATCGAGTGTCTTGGCCGTGGGAAAGCTTTTTTCTGGCCAGAGCACCTGGTTCCAGCCTCGGCCCAGGATCCAGTTAAGATCCGGGTTTTGCTTTCTAAAGGCCTGAACTCTCTCTACGGCCGCCTGTTCAGACTCGCTGCCCTTGAGATCGACGCGGATAAGGTTGAGTCCCCAGCCGAGCACGTGTCCATGGGCATCGATGAGCCCGGGTAGCATGGTCTGCCCCTTGGCATCGATCATCCGAACTTGAGGGGATTGAGTTTGCAGCTCGCTTGGCAACTGCTGATAGATCATATCTATCTTGTCACCACTAAAGGCGATGGCGCTAAACTGGGTTAGCTTGCCCTGTTCCAGGGTGTAGCCCTTGAGGTTGTGGATTAGGGTGGTTTGTGCCAGAGCACTGGCGGAAAGCAGCAGGCCAACGGCGAGGCTTACTTGAGTTAGGGTATTCATATTATTGGTTTTTTATAGGTTGTATTGGTTTCATACTAGCAGTTTAAGCGTCGCTGGCAAACTAGCCATAGGTAGTGGCAAGTCTGTATTGCGGTTGTTAATCTTTAGTCGTTAACGGCGCGGATGTGGGGGCTTTCGGCTTCGGCCACGACCCGATTGCGCCCCGTGTGTTTGGCCTGATAGAGGGCGTTATCGGCGCGGTTGACCAGGGTCTTGATGGTGTCATCTTCTTTGAGCTGGGCGGCGCCTAGGCTGATGGTGAGAGATTGGCCATCAAACTTCTGTGCGGCGATATCCTGGCGTAGCTGTTCGGCAACGGCGACACAGATTGAGAGTGAGGTATCGGGCAGTAAGATCACGAACTCTTCGCCGCCCCAGCGGGCCAGAAAATCCCCCTCACGGCAGAGGCTCCTGAGGCTGTCGGCCAGTTGGATCAGCACGCGATCGCCGGTCAGGTGACCGTGGGCATCGTTAATCTGCTTGAAGTAATCCACATCCAGAATCAGCAGGCTAAAGGGGGTCTGTCGGTGATGGCTCAGCAGCACATGCTCCTCCAGCGTGATGTCGAGCTTCTCTCTGTTGTAGAGACCGGTGAGCTTGTCGGTCTCCGCCAGTTTCTGGATCTTGGCGTTGCGCTCACCCAGCTGACGATAGGCCGAGGAGCGGGTGCCCTCGTAGAAGCGAAACAGCAAGATATGGGCAATGGATACTTCGATAACATTGAACAGGGCGCCCATGCCGAAGGTGACGGGCTTGGCCTCCTGGATCTGGCCATAGACAATATAGGCGCAAACCCCGAAGGCGATTAGAGAGACCAGGCTGCCTCGCTGCCTACCTAGGAGGAAGAAGGCGAATGGCGGGATCAGGGTGGCCCAATAGAGAGAGTGGGCATAGCCGCCCACAGAGGCGACGAACAGGAGGATCAATCCGGTGACCATCAGGGTCACCGCCCAGGAGGCGAGGTTGACGTTAGCTGTGTGGTTGAAGAAGGCCAGAATCGATAGTGAGAGTACGAAGCCGCTGGCGTCCAGGGTGGCGTACTCATAGCTCTCGAAATAGAAGATGTTGAGCAGGGTGAGCACCAGGAAGAAGCTGCTGCTGAGCAGCAGGGTATGGCCGATCAAGCGGGTTCGCCAATAGTCTCTGTGGCCTGGTGGATATTGGGCAAAGTCTTTGTACCAATACTTGAGCATGATGTCCCTTTCCTCTCTGCGTTTGAGAATTATTACCCAAAATTAAGTAGATTGACAGTGGCTTATGCGGTGGTTTCAAGTACCTTGGTATTCGGAGAGTCCGACCCTCTCTGGCTAAGGTACGATGACGCCATGTTTGGGGCTGTGTTAGGGTGATCGCAAAGGGGAAGCGGTTGACCCAAGGGCATTTGGCACGCAGCGGGTAGAAAGGGTTTTAAAGAGGGAGAGGTGATGACGGCATGCTTACTACAGAGATGGAGTGAGGATTAACGTTGGCAACTAGGGTTTCAAGGGAGTTGGAAAAGCAATGACGGCATTCTTGCTACAAAGGTGGAGTGAGATAAATTGGCAATTGGGCGGCGCCCAGCTGCTGGCCATGGTCGTGTTGGCGCTCTGGCTGTGGGCTATATGGCCCGTCGAGGATGTGAAGGCGCTACTCAAGGATAAGGCGCTACAGACCCGCTTGCTGCTGGCCATCTTCTTCGTCAATGCCCTGTGGCTGATCGACGCCAGTATTACCCCGGGGATTCATGCCCACTTTCTCGGTCTGGTGACTCTGATGCTGATGTTTGGTTGGCGCCTGGCTACCCTGGCGCTGCTGTTGCCGGTTGCCTTCTTCGCCACCTTCATGCTCAAGTTGCCGCTGGATTTCGCCATCTATGGCCTGGTGGCTATCGCCTTGCCGCTGTTTCTCAGCTATGTGGTCTACAGTCAGGTATTTAAGTATCTGCCCCACCATCTGTTCGTCTACATCTTCTGCGGCGCCTTCATGAACGCCTTCCTCTGCATAGTGTTTCACATACTCAGTTGGTCGACCTGGTTCTACCTGACGACCGACTATGACTGGGCCTATCTGGCAGATAACTATCTGCTGCTGATCCCCTTGCTGGCCTTCCCCGAGGCGCTGCTTAACGGCATGGCGGTGACCCTGATGGTGGTCTATCGCCCCGAATGGCTCTATGACTATTCGGACAGAACCTACTTTTAATCCCTAGGGTAAAAGCCCCGCACAAAACACCTGTTAGCTTGATTTTAATCAAAGGTTATCAAGATGATGGTTTAAATGTTTCAAATTGTAATCAGGTAGCGCTAGTATGCCTCCTTGTGCTCCCCGGAGGGATTTACCTCCGTGGTGTACGGGGTCAGCCCAGGCCTTAGGCCGGGCTCAATAATAAAAAATACTAGAGTGAAAATTTACGATGGATATGTATAAGTTATCAACAGCTGCGTTAGTGGCTGGCCTGGCTTTCAATGCCAACGCCAATCTGCTGATCAGCGAAGTGTTATACGATGCGCCCAACAACGACAGTGTCGAAGAGTATGTCGAGCTGTTTAATGCCGGCTGCAGCAGTATCGACTTGAGTCAGTACCAGCTCAGCGACAACGGCAGCAGCTATGCCTTGGAGGGTACGCTCGCTCCAGGCGCCTACTATACGGTGGCGGCCAATCAGGCGGGTTTCTACAGTCTTTTTAACACCAACCCCGATCAATCCCCCATGTCGTTAACCCTGGGTAACTCGGGCGACTTCGTGCGTCTGTCGAAGGGGAGCGAAGAGGTGGATCTGGTGGCCTGGGAAGGTGGCCTGAGTGGCTGGACGCTAAATGTGCGCGACGTCTCTCTGGCGCGTACGACTGTGATCAACACTAAGTCCCAGGCCGATTGGAGTGCTATGGACAATCCAGGTACCCCGGGGACGGGCAGCCTGGATACCTGCGACACTTCCGCCGGTGGTGGTGACAATCAGCTGGGCAATGGTCAGCCTAAATCTAACCTTAGCGCGGCTAAGGGCGAGAGCTTGAGCTATCTGTTCGACCTGCCACAGGGGGCGAGCGAGGTTGTGGTGACCATGAGCGGTGGCACAGGGGATGCCGATCTCTATCTGCGCCAGGGCAGCGAGCCGACGCTATCAGAGTATGACTGCGCCCCTTATCTTACCGGCAACAACGAGCAGTGCAGTGTTAGTGCACCTGTGGTCGGTCGCTACTATGTGAACATCAATGCCTATGAGGCCTTTAGTGGCGTCTCGCTCAGCCTAAGCTATAGCGTGGCCACTGGTGGCGATGGTTCTGGTAGCGGCTCGGGCACTGGGACTGGCGGTGACGGCTCGGCCGGCGACAATGGGGACTATGTCTACACCAGTTACTATGGCGATGCGATCGGGAAAACCGGCGCGGCGCTAAAGGCTAGCCTGAACCAGATCATCAAGGGGCATACCCGCTTTAGCTATAGTCAGGTGTGGGATGGGCTCGGCTATGCCGATGAAGATCCTGCCAACAGCAATAACGTGATCCTCTTGTACACAGGGCGTTCTGAGCCTAAGAGCAATCGAGCCGGAATGAGTAACTCGCTCGATGCCTGGAATCGTGAGCATGTCTGGGCCAAGAGTCATGGCTTCCCCAGCAGTAGCCAATACGCCTATACCGACCTGCATCACCTGCGTCCGGCAGATGTTACGGTGAACAGCAGCCGCAGCAATAAAGACTTTGCCGCGGGCGGCGATGAGATCTCTGAGGCGCCGGGTAACTTTACCGATGCAGACAGCTTCGAGCCCCGCGATGAGGTGAAGGGAGATGTGGCGCGTATGGTGTTCTATATGGATGTGAGATACGAGGGGAACGATGCCAGTGGCACGCCTGATCTTAGCGTGGTCAGCGGCGTCACGGGTAATGGTGAGGCGCTGCTTGGAGACCTCTGCACCCTGTATCGTTGGCACCAGCAAGATCCGGTCAGCGATTGGGAGCGTCGTCGCAACAATCGTGTCTTCGAGTGGCAGAAGAATCGTAACCCCTTCATCGATAACAGTAGTTGGGTGAGTGAGATCTACGGCGCCTCTTGCCCATAGCTTTATTTAGCCTATCTGATTGATAAGAAGCGCGGCCTCCTGGCTGCGCTTTTTTATGTCTACCAGTTTGATATGGTTACCAAAAATAGCCATAGCTGAGGCCGACCACATTGAAGCCATCGTTCTCGTTGGCAAGATTGGCATTGGAGTAGTGGCTGAAGGTGAGGCCCAGCTTGTGGCGTTTCTGAAATATGACGCCGGCGGCCAGCTTGTCTTCGAACTGCCAATGGGAACCCAGGCTGCGGTCGAGGTAGTGTTCGCTGTCGATATAGGTGATGCCTATGCCTCCCTCGACGTAGAGGCTGAGGTTGTCCAGGGGATATTGATAGATGAGAACCGGAGTGATTGAGACGCCATGATTGTCGCTCGGTGTGTAGTCTTGCCAGTAGTGGTAGGCCAGCTCCAGGTTGATGCCGAGGTGGTAGCGGGTGAGCAGGTTATCTTCCATGGGGAGCTGATAAACCAAGGCGAGTCTGTGGGCCCTGGCGTTTTCCGAGCCATGCCATTTGGGGTCGGCTTGCCCCAGGTTGTAGCTCAGTCCCCACTCGGCAAAAGCCGATAGGGAGGTGAGGAAGAGGCCTAAGATAATCAACATATTTTTCATTGGGTCATCCTTAGAAGCTGCGCCAAAATTCGCGGCGTTAGGTGAAATCCCTAAATTAAGATTAGTCTAAATCTGTATGGCCTTGTTAAAGCCTCAACCGATAGGGGCAATCCAGTGTCATCTGCCTGTCGCATTGTCAGGCTAAGTTAGGCTTATGGATAAGCAGTGTTAAGCTGGGGCTATGAGCCGGTTCTCCTTCGAGCATGCCTTTGAAATCGATACCCTTAAGCGACTGATTGCCCAGCATCAGGGACATTTTCATCATAGTTCGCTGCTGGACTTTTATTATCGCGGCGAGGCGCTCTCTGTGACCGCCATAGAGCTGGGGACTCAGGAAAGCGATGTGCCCTGTGTGCTCTTCGTCGGTGGGGTTCACGGGGTCGAGCGCATCGGCGCCCAGGTGGTGCTGGCGTTTCTCGGCAGTCTGCTCAATCGGCTCGACTGGGACACACATCTGCAGGCGTTATTGAGCAGGGTGAGGCTGGCTTTCGTGCCCATAGTCAATCCGGCGGGATTCCTGCGTGGCAGTCGTGGCAATGGCCAGGATGTGGATCTGATGCGCAACGCGCCGATTGAGGCGCAGGAGGGGGTGACCTTCCTGGTGGGTGGTCAGCGCCTCTCTCGTCATCTGCCCTGGTATCGTGGTGAGGCGATGGCGGCGGAAACCAAGGCCTTGATAGACTATGTCACCTCGCTACAGGCGCGCAGCAGTAGCCTGCTGGCGCTGGATGCCCACTCGGGCTTCGGGCTCAAGGATCACCTCTGGTTTCCCCATGCCTATACGGGTGAGCCCTTCGCCGGCATAGGCTACGTCTATCGACTCCATAGGCTGTTCGAGAAAGGTTACCCCCATCACGGTCACTATCAGCTGGCGCCTCAGAGTCATTTCTATCGCACCCACGGCGATATCTGGGACTACCTGGTGACCCAGGTTGACGGCAAGACGCCCTTTGTACCGCTAACCTTAGAGATGGGCTCCTGGGCCTGGGTGCGCAAAAATCCGCGTCAGCTGTTTAACTTTCCCGGTTACTTCAATCCGCAGGCGCCCCACAGACACCACAGGATCCTGCGTCGTCACGTGGTGCTGATGCAGTTTCTGCTCGACGCCGCCTATGGCAGGGTGCTGGAACAGGTGAGACCGCCTGAGCTGACGAGGCTGACCGCCGAGGGGCTGAGACTTTGGTTTAATCGAGGAAAGAGATGACCACCTGGGTAATGCTAAGAGGCTTGATGCGCGACGAGCGCCACTGGCAGGGCTTTGCCGAGCGCCTGGTAGCGAGCGGCGAGCGGGTGATCACGGTCGATCTGCCGGGTAACGGCCGCCTCGCCAGCGAGCCGAGCCCCAAGTCTATCGACGGCTACTGCGACAGCGTATGGTCTCAGATAGCGCCGCATATCAACCCCTTTAAGGGCAAGTCTGTGGTGCTTATCGGTCTCTCTATGGGCGGGATGACGGCGCTGGCACTCGCCAGTCGCTATCCGGATCGCATACGTCAGGTGGTGCTACTCAACAGCAGCGCCGCCAATCTCTCCCCCTGGTATCGCCGTTTTCGTCTGCTCCCTCTGCTTGGCGCGATAATGAGGGTTGTACGGCTTAAGCTGATCCAGTTGGGGAGGGGACTTAGCTTAGTGGAGGCCTGTGTGCTGCAATACACCAGCCTGTATCATGGTGACGACTTGGCGCTCATCGCCAACTGGAGCCGCTGGCGCAGCGAGCGGCGTACCCGTCTCTGTAATGGCGTTCGCCAGCTCATCGCCTGTGCCCGGTTCCAGGCGCCGCCCCTTAGCAGTATTCCCGTGGTGGTGATCTGCGCGGCCGATGACAAACTGGCCGATCCCCGCTGTAGCAAAGCCCTGGCCAGCTTCTATCATACCCAGGCGATAGTGTTACCCAGTTGTGGTCATGATATTAGCCTGGATGCCCCCGAGGCGCTGCAGGCCTGTCTAAAGGCGAACATAGTGGCCGATGGCGGCAAACTGTCACAATAATTTTGTCTAACTGTCATCTGCACTGGCTAGTATCCCTGGCCGACTATGGTTAATTAAGGGAATAGTAAAGTGCGAAAACCAACAGCTAATCTGACCGCCTTAGCAGGCATCCTATTGGGAGGTCTGAGCCTTGCCGCCTGTAATAGCAACGACGATGATAATCAGCAAACCAGCAACCCACTCGCTCAGGCCATGGGCATCGATAAGCAGGTGCCGGCTCAGGTGGGTGTCAGACCCCTGTTTTTAGTGGATCAGATGGTCGATGGCGAGTTCAAGAGCCAGCTAGAACAGTGCCGTCAGGGGCCGTTTTATCGCAGCGACTTCGCTATCGGCCATCGCGGCGCCGCGATGCAGTTTCCTGAGCATACCAGAGAGTCCTACCAGGCGGCGATCGACTCGGGCGCGGGGGTGGTGGAGTGCGACGTGACCTTTACCGCCGACAAGGCGCTGGTGTGTCGTCACTCCCAGTGCGATCTGGCCACCACCACTAACATCCTGGCCATCGACGACATCGCGGCCAAGTGCAGCGTGCCCTTTACCCCAGCGGATCCAGTTAACGGGGTGAGCGCCAGCGCGACCTGTTGTACCAGCGACATTACCCTGGCAGATTTCAAACGCCTCAAGGGCAAGATGGATGGCGCCAATGCCAATGCCACCACGGTGGAAGATTATATGGCGGGCACGGCTAACTGGCGCACGGATCTCTATGCCGGGGACGGCACCCTGATGACCCATGGCGAGAGTATCGCCATGTTTAAGGCGGCGGGCGTCAAGATGACGCCCGAGTTGAAGGCGCCGAGCGTGACCATGCCGTTTGATGGCATGACACAGGCTGACTATGCCCAGATGATGTTGGATGAATACACAGCGGCCGGCGTGTCACCATCCCAGGTCTATCCTCAGTCGTTTAACCTGGAGGATGTGAAATACTGGATTGCCAACGCCCCCGAGTTTGGCCAGCAGGCGGTCTACCTGGATGACAGATACGATCTGAGTGATTTCGACCCGCAAAACAGCGCTACCTGGTCGCCCAGCATGGATAGCCTGGCTGGTGATGGCGTGCAGATCATCGCGCCGCCGCTCTGGGTATTGGTGACCCTGGACGACGAGGGCAAGATAGTGCCTTCGGAATATGCCAAGGCGGCGAATGCCGCCGGGCTTAAGATCATCACCTGGACCCTGGAGCGCTCAGGCCTGCTGACTCAGGGAGGCGGCTGGTACTATCAGAGCATCACAGAGGCGACGAGAGATGAGGGCAAGGCCTTCGAGCTGCTGGATGTGCTCGCCAAAGATGTCGGAGTGATCGGCGTATTCAGCGATTGGCCTGCGACCGTGACCTACTACGCCAACTGCATGGCGAAGTAACGCTTTCTGCGGTTTATCACCCGTGGATAAAAACAAGAGGCGCGCTCATCGGAGCGCGCCTCTTCTCTTTTCTAAGGCTTAAGAGGATAACCGCTTAGCCGAGTGCCAGCTCTTTGGCCCGGCGGGCGGCGCTGTCCATCGCCTTGGCGACCAGGGCATCGAGATCCCCGTGCTGAAAGGCGAGCACCGCCTGCTCAGTGGTGCCCTTGGGCGAGGTAACCTGACGGCGCAGGCTGGAGAGCCCCTCCTTGCTAGCCATCGCCATCGAGATGGCGCCCATGGCACTCTGCAGTACCGCCTTGCTGGCGGTTTTGGGGGGTAAGCCCTGGGCGATGGCCGCCTTCTCCATCGCCTCTAAGAACAGGAAGAAGTAGGCCGGTGAGCTGCCTGCCGTGGCCACTATGCTGGCCATCTGGGTCTCATCTTCCAGCCAGACGGTGTCGCCTACGGCGCGCATCAACTGCTCGGCATCGTCGAAGGCGAGCCTGTCGAGGTGGCTAGGCACAAAGAGGCCCGTCAGTCCCTTGCCGATGGCGCTGGGCAGGTTCGGCATGGCGCACACCAGCTGGGTATGCTGGGGCAGTCTGCCTGAGATGCTGGCGTGGGTCAGCCCCGCGGCAATCGAGACAATCAGCTTCTGCTTGCACAGGGGGGCTAGCAGTGGGCGCAGCTCCTCGCAGACTAGGGGGACGATAAAGGGTTTCACCGCCAGTATGATGATGTCGGCAAAGGCGACCGCGGCGCTGTTGTCAGAGTGCACCTTGACATTAAAATCCTGCACCAGGCGGCTGCGGGTGTGCTGGCTGGGCGCACACACCAGGATCTGATCGGCTCTGTGACCATGCTTGATCAGGCCACGTATGATGGCGCTGGCCATGTTGCCGCCGCCGATGAAGGCGATGCGCAGGTGCGGGCTTAAGCCTGTGTCTTGGGTAGAGATACTTGCCTCCTGTAACGCTTGATAGGACATGTTTTATGTTAGGCGCGGATCTGACCGTCGCCATTGACCAGGTATTTCTCCGTGGTGAGGGACTCGAGTCCCATAGGGCCGTAGGCGTGCAGCTTGGTGGTGGCGATGCCGATTTCGGCGCCTAGCCCCAGCTCGCCGCCATCACTGAAACGTGACGAGGCGTTGACCATGACTACAGAGGCATCGACGGTACGCTGAAAACGCTTAGCGGTTAGCTCGTTTTCGGTGCAGATCACCTCGGTATGACGACTGCCGAAGCGATGAATATGAGCGGCGGCCTGGTCGAAGTCCTCTACCTGGCGAACGGCGAGTTCGAGCGCCAGATACTCCTGACCGAAGTCTGCCTCCTCTAACACCTTGGCCTCATTGAAGTACTGCTGAGTATTGGTGCAGCAGTTGATCTTCACCTGGTGTTTGGCCAGTGCCGTGGCCGCCATGGCGAGAAACTGAGGGGCAATCTGACTGTGCACCAGCAGGCCCTCGAGGGCGTTACACACACCGGTGCGTTGCGTCTTGCCGTTAAGCAGTAGTGCCAGCGCCTTATCCAGATCGGCATCTTTGTCCACATACAGGTGACAGACGCCCTTAAAGTGCTGAATAACCGGGATCTTACTGTGCTCGGTAACGAAATTGATCAGCCCCTCGCCGCCACGTGGGATGATGACATCGATATGATCGCGTTGCTGCATCAGCTCCATCAGCAGGGCGCGGTCGGGGTCGGGCACCACGGCGATCAACGCGGCCGGTAGCCCGTATTGTTTGAGGACCTTCTGCAAGACGGAGGCGATCACCTTGCTGGTGTTGAGTGCCTCCTTGCCGCCACGCAATATCACCGCATTGCCCGACTTAAAGCAGAGGGCACCGGCGTCGGCGGTGACGTTGGGGCGCGCCTCGTAGATCATGCACACCACGCCCAGAGGCACCCGCATCTTACTGATGTTGAGGCCGTTGGGGCGGGTGCTGAGGTCGCGTTGCTCGCCGATAGGGTCGGGGAGGCTGGCGATGTTTTCTATGCCTTGGGCCATCGCCTCGATACGATCGCCGTCCAGCGTCAGCCTGTCTATCATGGCGGCGCTTAGGCCAGCCTGTTCGGCGGATGCGAGGTCGATAAGGTTGGCGCTGCGGATCTCGAAGCTGGCGGCGCGCAGGCTGCGTGCCATGTCCAGCAATATGGTGTTCTTGGTCTGGGTGTCGACCTGGGCCAGCGTCTTCGCGGCCTGGGCGGCATCCCTAGATAGGGTTTCAATTATGCTCATATTTACTCCAATATGGCGATGTTCTCATCGCTTAAGATGGGACCGGTTTGCTGCTCGACATCATGGGCAAAGGCACGGTCCGGTTGCTTGGCGATAAAACTTAGTAAGCAACTGCTGTAATTGGCCTGGGCCTTCGCCAGCTTAGTGCCATCGCCTTTGCGCACTAAGATGGTGTCGCCGACGGAAAAGTTGCCTTTTACGGCCACTACATCGTCGCTGGTCAGTTGCGTCTCTTGGTCGTCCAGGGGGGCGTCGAAGTTGTCTTCGACGATCACCTCGCCCTGGGCCTGTGAGGTGTGGGTCATCCAGTGCACATGCTCCTGCATGGGCTGGTCGAACGGGGTGAACAGGGTGCCCGGGTTTTGCCCCTTGAGCAGACGGTTGAAGGCGTCTGGATCGAAGCCATTGATGATCACCGTCTCAATGCCGTGGGCGATCGCCTTCTCGGCCGCCTCTATCTTGGTGCGCATGCCGCCTGTGCCAACCTCGCTGGTGGCACCACCGGCCATGGCGTAGACAGACTCGTTGATCTCGTTCACCTGTTTGATCAGCTTGGCATCATCGTGCAGCTGGGGATTCTTGGTGTAGAGCCCGTTAACGTCGGAGCAGATGATCAGGGCGTCGGCATCGGCCGCCGCCGCGACCATGGCCGACAGATTGTCGTTGTCGCCCACACGCAGTGTGTCTGTAGTGACCGCATCGTTTTCGTTGACTATGGGCAGCAGGCCGTGATCCAGCAGGCTAAAGAGGGTGTTCTTGATGCTGATGTAACGCTCACGATCCCTGAGATCCCCATGGGTAACCAGCAGCTGGGCCGAGGGAAAGTCGAATAACTTATCCCAGGTGGCCATCATATCGGCCTGGCCCGCGGCGGCCATCGCCTTCTTCTGTGATACGCTTGGCTGTTTGACGTCACCCAGTCGGTGCCAGCCGGCGGCCACCGAGCCAGAGGAGACCAGGACGACCTGGACGCCTTGGGCACGGCAGTTAGCGATAAATTGGGCGATACCCAGCAGGTAATGGCTGCTGCATCCTTGCTTATGAGGCGCGATCAGGGCACTACCCACCTTAACGACGATGCGTTTCCAGTGTATGTTTGCCATGTTTCCCCCGCCTTATCTCTGCTCGGCTAGTTGACGCCCGGCCTCATCGAAGGTCTCTATGGTGTTTTCACAAGGATCGCCATCTAAGGCGCTCACGCCCCAGATCACCAGGCTGCTGGCCATGAATCCTGGGATCATCTCATAGAGCATTGAACTGAGCGCCTTGCCCTCGGGCAGTACTGGCGCGTAGATCCAGAAGAGTACGGTGGCGGCACCGGCGACGATACCGGCTACGGCAGCCTTATGGGTCAGGTTCTTCTTGTACAGGCTAAACAGCACTAGCGGACCAAATGCGGCGCCGAAGCCGGCCCAGGCGTTACTCACCAGTGACAGAATGCTGTTAGAGCGATCGAGCGCCAACAGGCTGGCGACTATGGCCACCCCTGCCACGCCGAAGCGGCCAAGTTTTACCATCTCCTCTTCGCTGGCCTCTTTCTTGGAGACCACACGGTAGATATCTTCGGTCAGCGAGCTCGATGACACCAGCAGCTGAGACGAGATGGTGCTCATGATCGCCGCCAAGATCGCCGCTAGCAGGAAGCCGCTGATCAAGGGGTGGAACAAGAGCTCAGAGAAGACGATGAAGATGGTCTCTGGGTCGCTCAGCTTCATGTCGAACTTGTTGGCATAGGCGATACCCACCAGGCCGGTGGCCAGTGCGCCTATGATGGTGACTGTCATCCAGCTCATGCCTATGTTCTTAGCCGTCTTGATATCCGACACGCTGCGGATCGCCATGAAGCGCACTATGATGTGGGGCTGGCCGAAGTAACCCAGACCCCAAGAGAGCGCCGAGATCAGCCCCAGCAGGGTGACGTTTTGCATCGCCTCACCAAAATGGGGGATAGACTCATAGGCGAAGTTCATCATCTTGTCGGCATTGCTGAACTCCTGATAGGCCACCACAGGGACCAAGATCAGCGCGATAAACATGATGCAGCCCTGAACGAAGTCGGTCAGGCTGACGGCTAAGAAGCCACCCAGCAGGGTATAGGAGACCACCACACCCAGGGTGATCGCCAGTCCCAGCTCGTAGTTCACCTCGAAGGCCGACTCAAACAGCTTACCGCCTGCCACCAGACCTGCAGAGGTGTAGAGGGTAAAGAAGATCACAATGATCACCGCAGAGATGATGCGGACATTACTGCTGGGATCGTGAAAACGCTTGGCGAAAAATTCAGGGATCGTCAGGGCGTTGTTGGCGACCTCGGTATAGACCCTGAGTTTGGGAGCCACGATTAGGTAGTTCACCAGGGCACCCAACAGGAGACCCACGGCGATATAGATGGTCTCGAAGC
The DNA here is from genome assembly GCF_023349185.1 of Shewanella aquimarina. Classification (GTDB taxonomy): domain Bacteria; phylum Pseudomonadota; class Gammaproteobacteria; order Enterobacterales; family Shewanellaceae; genus Shewanella; species Shewanella aquimarina. The sequence continues at coordinate 401,801 of NZ_JAKIKY010000002.1, forward strand.
CCACCAAAAACATGGCGCCGGGCAGGCCCATCAACATCCAGCCGCTCATGTCGGAGGCGCCGGCAGAGAGGGCGGTGACCTGTGGGCTCACCTGCCTGCCGCCTAAGATGTAGCCCGACACGTCATCGGTCGAGCGGCGGTAGGCAAACAGGCCAATGGCCAACATGGCCAGAAAATAGATAGCAAGCGAGAGATAAGTTAAGTAATGCATGGATTTAGTGGCCTCCTAACGCTTTGTTATTTTGACTCCCGCCGGGTTTCAACATGACAAAAAGATAGGTGCTTAAGATGGCGAATAAACAGGTGAGTTGCATGGCATAGGTTGCCTTGCCGTGGAGCTTGTGCCACGCCTGTGAGATGAGATTTTCTTCCGTTGCATTGTCTGACGACATTGTGCCCTCCCGAGCGAAGTGAGTGTTTCTTATGAGAAATTAATTACACAACTAATAATTAGTGCTCAAACTATATTAACATTCAATTGATCTATTTTTCCACCCTGAATCCAGAGAGAACGCTTACTCGCACCTTCATCTAATCCTCTGTAGCCCTTGTGGTTGCTGAGGTTGAGGCGTGATAAGTAGACGCTGAAATAAAAATATGAAGCGGCAATACACCTAGTACTGTTGTGGGATCAACCTTACCTCTGTATGAAAAATAACCAGTATTCGGTTGTCAGCAGCATGGCTGGAGCTATGGTCTGGAAGAATTCATGTCCATAGTCGTAGGCCATTTTGTTGACTCAATGACGGCTGAGCGAATGCTTAGCACTGACCCTGTGGCGGTCTGGGCTGTTATCCATGACTGAGGCCGCTAGTGTATGCTTCTTGCTCGCTGCCGAGCCTTTATAGTTGAGGGAAGTTTAGGCTGACAGAGTTTAACTATGGCGAGTAGTTTAATTAGCTCTGTAACTATTTTGTCATCTTGATTTCTAGGGATTCTCTCTAGTCGACTTTTGCCTGTGCGGGGGTAAGCTCGGCGATTACGAAGTCAATAAACAGGTTGATCAGCGCCGAGTCTTTTCGCCTATGGCTGTAGAGGGCGTAGAAGTTGGCTGACGCAAGTTGGTAGTCGGGCAGTATGGCCACCAAATCGCCTCGCCGCAGGTCGGCATCAACTAGATATTTAGGCAGTACGGCGATGCCAAATCCAGCCTTGACCGCCTGGTAGATGGCGCTCTTATTGTTAAAAGTGAGTTCGCCATCCAGCCGCTGATCAATACTCTGCATGGCACTATGGTTAGTGCATAGCAGCTTGATGCGATCGAATACCTTGTCCCTGCTGCTAAGGAGGATCATTTTGTGCTCAGCCAGCGCCTCTGGGGTCTGCGGGGCGGCATGTCGACTCAGATAGTCGTGGCTGGCGCAAAGTATAGACTCATCTTTTGCGATCAGCCGCGCCAGGTAAGGCTCTGTGGTGATCTGTGTGCTGCGAAAGGCGATATGTAGCTTGTCTCTGTGAAGGTCGCTGTGTTCGTTGGAGAAGCTGGCCTTGATGTGCACATCGGGATGATGACGCTTGAAGGCCAAGATGATGGGGGTCAGTATGCGCTCGCCCCAGAGTTTGGGGGCCGTGAGGCGCAGCTCGCCGCTAAGCTGGGTCTTCTGGTGACTCAGGTTGTCTAGCAGTTCGTCGTTGAGCTCCAGGATCTCCTGGGACTTGTGATAGAAGAGTTCGCCGGCGTCCGTGGTGGTTACATGGCGGGTACTGCGCTGCAACAGTCGGGTATCGAGCAGGCTTTCCAGGTATTGAATATCCTTAGAGGCCTTGCTCGGGGTGATCGACAGCTGTGCGGCCGCGGCAGCAAAGGAGCCGCGGTGGACAATGGCGGCAAATAGCTTCATCAGGTAGATGGTATCTAGCTTACTCTTCACAGTTATTATTTCCTATTGGGAAATTTACTCTTGCTGATTTGCCTGATTATATCGCCTATGGGAGTGGTGTACAGTAGGCGCCATGAGTTTAATGGTGTGGAATATCTACTATGGTGACGACAAGCTTTACCCATCCCCAGCTGTTTTGCCGCGCAGGTAAGAGCGCTAAAAACAAGACGGTTCTGGCCCCGCTGACCCATAACATGAGCGAAGATAATGGCGATCTCAGCAGCGACGAGATGGCCTGGCTTAGCCTGTGTGCCCGGGGCGGGTTCGGCACCCTGATCTTAGCCGCCACCCAGGTTCAGACCGGCGGGCGCTGCTGGCAGGGGCAGCCCGGTCTGATGAGCGATTATCAGCAGGGACAGTTTGCCAAGGTGGCCGCGATGGCCAGGGGTCATGAGGTACTGACCCTAGTGCAGTTACATCACGGTGGCGTACGCGCCTCGGTGGAGTTAAATGGCCGAGCGCCAATGGGGCCCTCAGCCATCCCACCGGGTGGACGCTATCCACTCGGGGTACAGGAGATGAGCGGCGAACAGATCGCCGAGCTTAAGGAGGCCTTCGTTCATTCGGCGCAGCGGGCCTTTGAGGCGGGATTGGATGGCATAGAGCTCCACAGCGCCCACAATTTTCTGCTGTGTAATTTTCTCAATCCGACCCTCAACCAGCGTAGCGACGAATGGGGTGGTAGCGTCTATAAGCGTACCAAGTTACTGCGCGACATCATCGCAGAGATCCGCCGTCGCCTGCCCCGTAACTTTATCGTCGGCGTTCGTCTGTCACCGGAAAGCTATGCCAATGTGCGTGGCATAGCGCTGAGCCATCAGATGGAGGTTGCCAATATCCTCGCCGAGCAAGATATCGACTGCCTGCACTTCTCCTTGGGGGACAGCTTTAAGGCGCCGGATGAAGGCGAGGGGAGTTCCCTGCTGGCAAATATTCGTGAAGGCTTTATCGGTGATATTCCTTTGATGGTAGCCGGTAAGATTGCCGATGGCCTCAGTGCGCAACAGGCGTTGCATCTGGGGGCCGACATGGTGGCCGTGGGCAGTGCGGCCTTGGGTAATCCCGACTGGTTCAACCGGGTGTCGACCCGCACTAAGTTGATTAAGCCGCCCTTTAGTCGAAAGCGGCTGAGCCTAAATGGCTTCAACGCTAAGGGACTTGAATATCTGCTCTCTGTGCCCGGGCTGGTTGCGACGCCCGACGACGCTCAGGCCTAACTCAGGAAAGGGAGAGACTCTGTGGATTTCTCATGGTTACTGGTCTTTATGTTGACCTTCTTTCTCATGTCGGTCTCACCTGGGATCTGCATGATGCTGGCAATGACGCTCGGAGCCAACATAGGCGTGCGTCGAACCCTCTGGATGATGATCGGCGTGTTGGTGGGCATCGCGTCGATCGCCACCTTGGCGCTTGTCGGTATCAGCAACTTGCTTAGCCGTCATGAATGGTTGCTGCTGATGGTGAAATACCTTGGGGCAGCCTATCTCATCTATCTCGGGGTGAAGAGCTGGCGCTCGCCTTATAGTGCCAGTAAGGTGGAGAGTGCGTCGCAATCATCGCCGGGGGCACTGGCGTTGAGTGGCTTCTCCGCCGCGATCTCTAATCCTAAGGCTTGGGCCTTTCTGATGACGTTGCTGCCGCCCTTTATTCGTCCCGGGCAGCCTTTGATGACCCAGGCGCTAGTCTTGCTGGCGCTGGTGGTGGTCATAGAGTTTGCCTGTTTGCTGCTCTATGCCTATGGTGGTCGACGGCTCTCGAGCTTCCTCCTGCTGCGCGGCAGGGGCCAGTGGCTCAATCGTCTCTCGGGTTCCATGCTCTTTCTGGTAGCCGTGCTCTGGCTCAGTATTTAACTTAGGGAGCTGCATTGCCAAAGTGCTTGACCCCGATGGCTAAATCACGCTTTTCGCCCCGGCTGTTATACTCAATGAACGGCGCAATGTAAGGGGGCGGGGCATGAGCTGGCAGGATATTAAAGAGATCTTATCATTCGTTCTCTTTACCTATGGTGAGTCGGCGATCACCGTCTCTCAGGTTCTGCAGGTGCCGCTGCTGCTGCTGTTGGCCTGGTTTATCGTGACCCGTATCGGTAAGCTCATTCGCCGTGCCATGCTGGCCCGTAAGGTGGCGCCGGACGCGGTGCATCTGTTTTCCCGTATCTACCTCATCCTGGCGATTGCCGTCATTGTGGTGACCAGCCTGGAGATCCTCAATATCCCCCTCAAGGCGTTCGCCTTCGTGTCCGGTGCCATCGCCATTGGGGTGGGCTTCGGGGCGCAAAACATCATCAATAACTTTATCAGCGGCTGGATCTTGATGTGGGAGCGGCCGATACGGATCGGCGATTTTCTAGAGATAGGCGACACTAAAGGCGTAGTGGAGAGCATCAATACCCGCTCGACCCTGATCCGTCGCAACGATGGGGTACATATGCTGGTGCCCAATAGCCATCTGCTTGAGAACACTGTGACCAACTGGACATTGATCGACAATATCGCCCGTTCGACGGTTAGGGTAGGAGTGGCCTATGGCTCAGACGTGGAGAAGGTGGGGGCCATCATCAAGCAGACGCTGGATGATCATGATGAGATCTTAGATGGCCCCGCACCCATTGCCATCTTCGAAGATTTTGGCGATAACGCGTTGATCTTCGATGGCATCTTCTGGGTGTGTGCCAGTAGCGAGGCGGATATTCGTCGCATCCGCAGCGACATACGTTTTCGGCTCTATAAGCAGTTTAATGATGCCGGCATAGTGATCGCCTTCCCTCAGCGGGATCTGCATATCGATGGCGAGCTTAAGCTTACGGGCAGGTCACCGAGTGGCTCAGAGGCTAATTCAGAGTCTAGTTCAGAGTCTAATTCAGAGGATGAACAGAGTCGCCAATCCTAAGAAGGCGAAGAAACCCACCACGTCTGTGACCGTGGTGAGTACGACACCGCCGGCCAGAGCAGGATCTATGCCTATCTTCTTGAGCAGCATAGGAATGCTAGCGCCTGCCACGACACCAGTGATCAGCACTATCACCATGGCGAGACCAAATACCAGTCCCAGCTGCCAGTCGCCAAACCACCTGAGGGCGATGAAGGCGACTAGGGCGGCCCACAGCAGGGCATTGAGCGCGCCGATACTGAACTCATGACCGATCAGCCTGATGATGTTGTTGCGGTTGACCTGATTGAGCGCAAGGCCCCGGGTCACCAGGGTGAGGGTCTGACTGCCAGCGACGCCGCCCATGCTGGCCACCACGGGCATCAGCACCGCCAGGGCAACCACCTTCTCGATGGCGGCCTCGAACAGGCCGATCACCCAGGCGGCGAGGAAGGCGGTAAGCAGGTTAATCCCGAGCCAGAGCGCCCGCCTCGTGGCGCTGCGAACTATGGGAGCAAACATATCCGGGTGGGTGTTAAGGCCAGCCTGGGAATAGAGCGCCTTGTCGGCCTCATCCTGAATCACGTCGATCACATCGTCCACCGTGATGCGACCAATAAGTTTTTGTTCGTCGTCCACCACGGGCGCCGAGAGCAGATCCTGGTCTTTAAAGACCTGGGCGACGCTGCTGGCGGGCATCTGTGGCGTAAATCGGGTTACCTGGGTCGACATCAGCTCACGAATGCTGATATCCATCTCGGTGGAGACCAGGAGGCTCAGGGGGACGATTCCAAGCAGGGTGTTGTCGCGATCGACCACCATTAGGCTGTCTAAGTGTTCCGGCAGCTCGCCCTCGCGCTGGCGCAGACGACGCAGATATCGCAGGGCCGCCTTAACCGAGACATCGGCACGCAGGGCGCTACTATCCACATCCATCAGACCGCCGGCGCTGTTGTCTGGGTAGTCTCTGACGCGCTCATAGCGCTGCCTGCGCTGGGCGTCCATCGCCTGCACCATGGCCGACACCACGGGCATGGGCAGATCGGCATCGATATCCGCCAGCTCATCCATCTGCATCTGGCTCAGACCCATAATGAGTCTGGTTTCTTCTGTCTGTTGGATCAGCGTGCGGCGCAGTGGTTTGGGCAGGGCCAGCAGCACCTTGGCGCAGCTGCTCGTGGGCACCAGCGCCCAGATCTGTAGTCGTTCTTTGGGAGGCTGAGACTCGAGCAGACGGGCGGTCTCGGCGCTGGTACATTCGGCTAAAATGTCCTGAATGGCGGCGTTATCGCCCTGAAGTAATGCGCTGTCGAGCCTGTCTGCAAACTGCTGAAATTTGTCTGTCATCGAATTTCCTTTTGATTGACTATTTGGGGCCTGATTTTCCCAAAATTCAGGTTCATCACAGGGAGTGAATCGATAGTGAGAGCTTAGTCTACTCTAATGAATTTAACGCGTTAGTGACAGTACAACGTCTAACCTGGAATACTTAAATGACGTGATGTATTGCTCTTGATTTAACGGGGAAAGGATGAGTGAGAGGGAAGACGATGATAGAGTTAATCTTATGAATTTATTGTTTTTTGCACATGTGATGTGGGTAAATGGTATAACTTGAGGTTGGCAGAGCTGTTATATCATCGGCAAGCTAGAGGCCGCCCACGAGTCGTTCTGCTGTCTGAATCGCTACTGATGCCATAGAGGCCTGATTTTACACAGATAGTAAAGATAATTTAAAACTTTGAAATGCCTGCCGAAGCTTTATTTCTGGTTCTTGTATTTACGAAGTATTAAATGAAGTTAAAGCTAAGAGGCAGAATAACTCTGTGCAGATACGCCGGTGACAGTCGGTCTCAGGGCCTAAAATGTTTCCGAGATTTATCGGCATTCCCTCCTTCCGTGGAGGTCAGATGAAACTGTAGAGTGGCCAGGGACGGCCTCATAGCGTGTCACTGGCAAATCTCAGTATCAAGTTCGATACAACACCTTAGTAACGTGTTCATTACAATGCACTATCTTAGCGCTTCGTGCGAAAATAATGTTTAAGACGGTCGCAAGTCGTCTTACTATGTCTACGCAGACCTTAAACCATCATGTCCTGTAGAGGATCTTCACCACATGCCAGCCGAATTTAGTCTTCACCAGATGCGGGGTGATTAGCTCGCCGCTGAAGCAGACCTTGTCGAAGGCCGGGACCATCTGTCCTTTCTTGAACTCACCCAGGCTGCCGCCTTTCTTGCCCGATGGGCAGGTTGAGTGTTTCTTGGCGAGTTGGTCAAACTTGGCGCCCTTGTTGAGCTTTTCGATGATCTCTTCGGCGAGCTCTTTATGTTTGACTAAGATATGAAGCGCCGCTGCGGTTCTGGCCATCTGGTGTTGCCTCTTGGCTAATAAATTGGATCTGATACTGGCCATTATACTGGCTTAGGCTTCGCTGGCCCAAGAGGATTTAGCCACCTTGGTTTGGGGTTGCCCATTTCTCTCGGCAAAAGGATAGCCAGGATTGTGAAAGGGCCTCCGTAAAGGAGACCCCTAGGTGATTAAATTGCCAAGCTTTAATTTGCCGAGCGTAGGGTCGATTTTCGATAAGAATAGTGATTGTTGATGAGTAGATTCTCAGACAGCGTCATGGCCTTGGCAGTGACCGCCTCCCCCTCTTGTTGATATTTGCTGACCTGATAGTTAACGAAGTCAACCACATAAACGGGCTTGTTGTCCTGCTTCGCGAGTACCTTGGCGGCCTGTTGCAGGGCTGCGGCCGATGAGCAATCGTTACATTCAATGGCGGTAAAGTTAGCGAAAGTTGCGCCCGAAAGTGCCGACGAGACGAGTAGGAGTGCTGTAGGGATCATCTTATTCATTATTATCTTCCTCATGGTAAATGTGACCGGTGTCACATTTATTCTGCTGTGCAAAATATCATCTGTCTAGTTTTTGTCTTAAAAATTAATATCTTGTTGATAGCTAAATTAGCGAGCGCTAAGCTTGTGAACGCTGGGTTTGCTCATGAACTAAGGGGCTAACCCATTGAGAAGCCTGGGGGAATGATAAGCAAGGATCCTATTGGGCGAGTATCTGTGGGAGCAGATGAGGGATTTATTGATTGAGCGCAAGCTTAATGAGGTCAGATAGCTGTCTGACACACTTGGTTTTGTTATAATTCTTATCCATTTCTAATCGGTTTTTTCGAGGCTTTTGATGGCGCGCAACGTAGGCACGGAACTTGAGCTTATCCATCTGTTTGTGCATCTGGTGAATACCGGAGGGTTTTCGCAGGTGGCAAAAGAGCTGGGAATACCTGTGGCTACCGTGAGTCGCAAGGTCACTAAGCTGGAGAGCCTGCTCGATACCCAGCTGATCATGCGCAGTACCCGTAAGCTCAGGCTGACGGAGGAGGGCAGTGAGCTCTTTGGTCGCTATCAAAATGTGGTTGCCCAGTTTGACCGTTGTAGCGAACCCAGAGTCGAAAAGGCCGAAGGTACGCTGCGCATCGCGGCGCCCGTGTCGATCATCTCGATGATCTTCATCGGGGTGCTGAACGACTTCTCCAAGGCCTACCCGGATATTCAGCTGCACATTACTCAGAATAACTCCAGCATAGATTTGATCGATGAGGGGGTGGACGTGGCCATTGTCGGCGGCGCCCAGCCGGATTCCTCCTGGGTCTCCAAGTCGCTTGGGGTGCTGGATTATGCTTTGTTTGCCTCGCCGGGTTATCTTGCCTGTGCCGGTATTCCTCACCATCCCGATCAGCTAGCGGAGCATTCCTTGATCAAGGTGTGGCCCCTGTTTAACTGGTCGATGAAACACATTAACGGCGAAGATTTTTACTACGAGGGGCCGGCCAAGTTAACCCTTGGGGATCTCAACGGTGCGGTGCGTGCCACGGTAGACGACGGCGGTATTCTCTATGGTCCAGAACTTTTCGTGAAGGAGGAGCTTGCCTCGGGTGAGCTGCGCCGGGTGTTGCCCGACTGGCAAGGGGAGCAGCGACGTATCTCTCTGCTGTACCATCAGCGTACCCATCAACCCCTAAAGGTAAAGCTGTTTATCGAATTTATGCAGGAAAGAGCCAGCTGTTTATTTCATTGATTCCGGAACTCTCTTTAAGAGTTTTTCTCTCAGTTTTAACCAAAAAAAAGCCACCCTTTAAAAGCGGTGGCTAGGCAGTTTGAGGCTGCAAAATGGGGGGTTAAATTAGGTAGACATTCAAGCTACAGGCACCATGGGCTCCCACAACCAAGGCTTGTTCGATGTCGGCCGTTTTAGATGGACCGGCAATGAATACGCCGAACTCACCGCTGTTTAAGCCGATCTGTTTAATCGCTTCATGTAGGTTGGCGACCACCTTGTCGGCGCTCACCACCAGAAACAGGTTCTCACAGATGAAGGGAGTTACCCTGTGGCCCAGGTGTTGGTTATTGACCCAGATGGCACCATTTTCCGCCACGGCGACATCGCCTGGGATCACCGCAAAGTCGATATCTTTCAGCTCGTGAGCCGTTTCCGGGGCGCTGCGGTTGCCGGTGACACCCTCGACCTGAGAGATCACCTGCTTACCTTCTTTGATCAGCTCGTCCACCTTAGCCTGTAAGGCGGCCAGGCCGCCCTCTCTGTGCAGGGTGCCGGCGACAGTGCCTAGGTTGGTTTCAAACTGGCCGATCACATCGTCAAGACGTGGGCTGACATTGATTGGCGGCATGGCCTGAGGTGCAACCGCGACGCTTTTTAATGCATTGAGAATTGATTGCTTGCTCGACATGTTTATTGACCTCTGTTTTTGTTAAACCAAGCTTCGAAGCTGGACTTAGGTGCGACCGGCAGTTCTCTGTACTTACCCCAGGCGCCCGAGAATGGCTTGAGCAGTGACCCCGGCAGGATGCGCAGCGCGGTGCGGGCGACACTCATGGAGCAGTTGAGCATGGTCTCGCTGGCCATGAAGTTGCCGACCAGCGGCATATAGTTGCGCTTGCCGTATGGTAGCTTGCCCGCCTTGGCCTTGAGGCGACGGTGGTGATGGATGATCTTATCCAGCGGCACCTTGGTCGGACAGACATAGCTACAGCTGCCACACAGGGTACAGGCCCAAGGGATAGAGTGAGTGTCATCGGCCTGTGCACCTACGGCGATACCGATAGGGCCTGGAATCGTGTAGTTGTAGCTGTAACCACCCGAACGACGATACACGGGGCAGGTGTTCAGGCAGCCGCCACAGCGAATACACTTGAGCGATTCGGCCAGAATCTTGTCTTTCAGCATGTCGGTACGGCCATTGTCGACGATGATGATGTGCATCTCGCCGCCGTCCTGTGGACCGCGATAGAAGCTGCTGTAGGTGGTAATAGGTTGACCGGTTGCGTTGCGGGCCAGGGTGCGTAGCAAGATGGCGGCGCTGTCGAGATCTGGCACCATCTTGTCGATACCCATGGAGTGCAGCTGTAGTTTCGGCAGGTTAGCGCCCATGTCGGCGTTACCTTCGTTGGTGCAGACCACAACGGCGCCTTTATCGGCAATTGCCATGTTGACCCCTGTCATGGCCGCATCGGCCGACAGGAACTGCTCACGCAGGTGGGCGCGGGCGGCGCGGGTCAGATAGGTGGGGTCCGAGGCGCCGGCCTCTGTGCCTAGCTTGTCGTGGAAGAGGTCGCCCACTTCCTCTTTCTTCATGTGGATCGCCGGTACCACGATATGTGACGGTGGCTGCTTGGCCAGCTGGATGATGCGCTCGCCAAGGTCGGTGTCGATCACCTCTATGCCTTTGCTCTCCAGGTAAGGGTTAAGGTGACACTCTTCGGTGAGCATCGACTTAGACTTAACCAGCTTCTTCACCTGATGCTTGGCCAGTATGCTGTGCACTATCTGGTTGTGCTCGGCGCCATCTTTGGCCCAGTGCACCACGATGCCGTTGGCTTGACAGTTCTTCTCGAAGGTCTCTAAGTACTCGCCCAGGTGGGTCAGAGTATGTAGCTTCATCTCGGAGCCGAGCTGACGCAGTTGTTCCCATTCAGGCAGGCTCCCGGCGGCGCGATCGCGCTTCTCACGCAATACCCAAAGGGCCTTAGAGTGCCAATCGACGCGCGCCTCATCTTTACAGAAGATGTCGGCCTTCTTCGCATGCACGCCTGAGTTGAGTGCGGTTGTTTGACTAGACATGGTCGGCTCCTTAGAGGGCTGCGTTGATGACTTCGGCGATATGACGGGTCGCGATCGGCAATAGCTGACGGCGGATCATGCCATCCAGGTGCAGCAGGCATGATGGATCGAAGCCCACCGCATAGGTTGCCCCAGTGGCGGCGTGTGCCTGCGCCTTGTCCTTACCCATCTTGGCGGAGACGGCGCCTTCGTCGACGGCGAAGGTACCACCGAAGCCACAGCATTCGTCGCGGCGATCCGGATAGACGATTTCGATGCCTGGGATGCTGCTCAGTACGGCCTCGACCTTGTTGGTGCGTGGGCCCATCTGCTCGCTCGGTGTGGCTAAGTCCAACATGCGGATGCCGTGACAGCTCAGCTGCAGGCTGATCTTGTAGTTGAAGGCCTTGTTGTAGGCGGGAATAGGTGCGACGTCGTGAAGGAATTCGGTCAGCTCGTAGAGCTTATCGATCACCGCCTGGGCTTCCGGGCTGTCGTCGAACTCATGGAAGTTCTCCTTGGCTGCCACCAGGCAAGAGGCGGCCGGGCAGACGATGGCGTCACACTCGACGCCCTTGAAGGCATTTAACAGCTTGAGGGTGGTCTTCTTGGCTTCATCAAAACAGCCCGAGTTGGTCATGGGCTGACCGCAACAGGTTTGGCCCTTGGGCAGTATGACCTGATGGCCGAGTTTTTCGAGGAGTTCGACGGTTGCGATGCCGACATGGGGCATCATCTGGTTCACCAGACAGGGAATGAATAGGGCTATCTTCATGAAGCACTCTCTTTTTTTGATGGCTGCATGTGGGCGAATGCGCTGGCTTATCGTGCCGCTACAGGTGGCATAAGCTGGTTATTTAGCCCATGTTGCAGGGTTATTTGTGATGATAATTTAAGCTTATATCCACATAATAAGTAGTGCTAATTTAGTAAATATATATACGTATTTTTTCATTTCTGAAACAGGATGATTTCGCTCACTCATTAATGAAAAATGTCACTGATCCAGGTCAAAAAAGGCTTGATTTAAACAATTATATGAAACGGTTGTTTAAATTTTTTATTTGGGCGTACATCTGTAACCTTTTGAAAAGAATGGTCTTAATTTTAAGTTATGTTTGTAACTGTAAAATAAAGCATTTTTTTGAGGTTAGAATGTTTGATCTAATTCGTTTTTTGTGACGTAATGCACACTAGGTTTTCTGGTCGGATGAGTCTGAAAGATGAGTATTAGAACAAAATTTAAAAAAGTACTGCCGAGTATATCTACCACTGAACAAGAGGCGCTCGACGCCGGTGATGTGTGGCTAGAAGGATCTATCTATCAGGGGATCCCAGACTTCGATGCCCTGCGTCAGGTTCCGGGTGCCACCCTGTCCGATGAGGAGCAGGCCTTCCTCGACGGCCCAGTGCAGACCTTGATCGAGATGGTGGATGATTTTGCCATTCAAAACAGCCTGCACCTGCCAGATAACATTCTTAATTTCTTAAAAGAGCATAAGTTCTTCTCGCTGATCATTCCTAAGGCCTTTGGCGGCCTGGAATTCAGCCCTTATGCCAACTCAACCATAGTGGCGACCATTGCCGCCAAGAGTTCGGCGGTGGCGGTTACCGTGATGGTGCCTAACTCTTTAGGCCCTGGTGAGCTATTGATGCATTATGGCACTCAGGCTCAGCAAGATTTTTGGCTGCCGCGTCTGGCCAACGGCCAGGAGATCCCCTGTTTCGCACTGACCAGTCCAGAGGCGGGCTCGGATGCCGGTGGTATTCCCGATATCGGCACTGTCACCATGGGCGAATATCAGGGCGAGCAGGTGCTCGGCCTGTCGGTGACCTGGGACAAGCGTTATATCACCCTGGCGCCTATCGCCACCGTATTAGGTTTGGCCTTTAAGGTGGAAGATCCACAGGGTCTGTTGGGGGGCAAGGAGCAGCTAGGCATCACCTGCGCGCTGATCCCTAAGTCTCATCCAGGCGTTGAGCTGGGCAATCGCCACGACCCTATGGGCTGTCGTTTCTATAACGGGACTACTCGCGGCGAGAATGTGTTTATTCCGATGGACTTCATCATTGGTGGTCAGCAGAACATAGGTCGCGGCTGGCAGATGCTGGTGGCCTGTCTCGGCGCCGGCCGTGGTATCTCGCTACCGGCACTCGGGGTCTCTGTGAGCCAGGCATCATTTAAATCGTCGGCGGAATATGCCGCTGTGCGTGAGCAGTTTGGTCTGGCCATCGGCAAGTTCGAGGGGATTCAGGAGAAGCTGGCGGATATCGCAGGTAAGACCTATCTGCAAGAGGCGATGCGCGTGCTGACCACAGAAGGCCTGGGCCTGGGGCTTAAGCCATCAGTGGTGACTGCAATGGCTAAGTACCACATGACGGAGATTGGCCGCGATGTGCTGAACTCGGCCATGGACATTCAGGCTGGTAAGGCGATTCAGCGTGGCCCGCAAAATACCCTGGCTTCTGGCTATGTGGCGCAGCCTATCGCCATCACGGTGGAAGGGGCGAATATTCTGACCCGCAACCTGATGATCTTCGGTCAGGGCGTGATGCGCTGTCACCCTCATCTGCAAAGTATGGTGGAGGCGATTCACAGCGACGATAATGATGCCGACAAGACCTTTAACCGCATCTTCAAGCAGACAGTGGGCTACAGTGTCGGTAACAGTCTGCGTGCCTTCCGCCTAGGCCTACTGCCTTTCACTGCGGGAGCCAAGTCTGAGCTGAGCGAGGTAGTGGAATATGAGAAGGCGGTGCACAAGCTGGCGTCTAAACTGGCTGTGTATGCTGACTTCTCCTTGCTGGTGCTCGGTGGCAAGCTCAAACAGGCCGAGATGCTGTCGGCGCGTCTGGGGGATGTGATGAGCTACCTGTACGCGGCCATGGCCTCGATTCGTTACTACGAGCAGAAGGTGAGTAGCGAACATCGTGCGCAGGCCAAGCCTTATTTCGAGTATGCTACACGTTGGGCGCTGGTTAACGCCGAAAACGCGCTGCAGAGCTTCCTGGACAATTTCCCATCGGCAGCGACCCGCCAGCTGATGAAGCTGATCACCGTGACCTACTCGCCTAAGATGAAGAAGATCAACGACGACCTAGTTCGTGAACTGGCCCACGAGGCGCAGCTTAATACCCAGATCAAGCGTCAACTGACCCATCTGGTGAAGCCTGTTCCGGGCGATGGTAACGATATCAATCAGCAGGCCTATCTGGCTAAGATCGCCTGTCTGCCGCTGCTGGCCAAGGTGAAGAAGGGGTTGAAGCAGGGCTACTTCAAGTCTGGTGTCAGATTTGCGCAGACGCTGGACAGAGCCCGCGCCGCCAAGATCATCACAGAGGGCGAGCACAAGCAGTTGCTTGATTATAACCTTAAGCGTGAGCGTGCCATTCGGGTCGACGAGTTCGACTTCGACATGCAGCTAATAAGCGATAAGGCTGCGTTAAAAATAGCTTAGAGTAAGCGTTTATCCGTTAAAAGCCGCCCCTTGGGGCGGCTTTTGTCTTTGGGACCTCAGGTTTAGTGGGGGGAGCAGAAGTTAACGAAGTGTTTATCGGCCACCTTGCCAATCTTTACCATGACCAGCAGGGCGATACTCATGGCGATAAAAATGGTGGCTAACATAGGCCAATGAATTGTGCCTGACAGTGCCACGACCACAGTGCTCATCATGATAATGACGCTCCATAGGATCAATAGTCTCATCGTTTCCCCTTTCGTGTGCTGGTAAATTGATTTAGCGACACTATACCTGTGGCTAGCTGAACCAAGATTGAACGTGGGGGCTGGTGGCGATAAGCCATGAGATGACGGGTAATATTGGGTATCATAGTGAGGTCAACAAATCGGTGCATCAGCAAATCGGCGGGTAGTCTGTGCTAAAACGAAATCAGTATCGACGTGAGGGACCGGACTATCGCTGCGGCGAGCAGGTGAGCTTTCATGACATCAAGGAGGTATTTGGCCTCAACCATATTCGCCTGGGCAGCTGGGTCGAGGAGGAAGAGAAGCAAAAGGCGGCTAACCTTATCTTCGACGCCTTTGCCGATCTCGCCTTCATGTTACAGTTGCCGCCCAAGGCCATGGGGCTGAGACAGACGCTGAACCTGGCGTTTGGTACTGGTGGGCAGATGGGCGTGCAGGCGCATTATATGCCTGCCCAGCGGGAATTAGCCCTGGCAAAAAATGCCGGTGCGGGCGCCCTGGCACACGAGTTCTGGCACGCCTTCGACCACTATATTGCCACCAAGGCCTTCGACATCCCTAAGACGGGCATCGCCTTCGCCAGTCACTGCTGGCTGGCCGACCACACGCCCATAGTTCATCCCCTAAATGATCGCCTGATGCAGCTGTTTGCCTGCGTCTTGCTGAGCGGCGATGGCCAGGACAGCCATGATTATGTGCGCCGCGCCGTGGCGCTCGACAGGCAGCAGGGGAGGCAATACTTTTCCAAACCCACAGAGATGATGGCCAGGGCCTTCGAGGCCTGTATCGAGTCCCATCCCGAGATCCGCAATCCCTACCTGGTCAACGAGACCCTGGATTCGTCGCTGGCGAAGGCGGGCGGCTATCCGACTCATGAACACCGCCAGGCGATCTATCGACAATTACTGGCCTATTTCGGCCCCTTGGGCGATGCCTTGGGGCGCGAGGGATAGCCTCAATCTACCCAGTGCAGTACGTCGCGTATGATGGACCATCTGGGTTGAGTTTCGCTGGCGCCTTGGCCCAGCATCCAGTAGTTGTACAGCCGCTGCTGGTGACCATCTACCTTGCGTAGTTTCTGCCAGTTGTTGACATAGTTGAGCAGGGACTGGTTGTCCTGGGCGACGGCGTAGGCGATGGGGTATTTGGCCTTATATTCCAGTGGCGCTATGCCGTAGCCGGGGAAGAAGAGGGTCCAGGCGGAGCCCGCCTCGGCGCTGATCACCACGGCATCGTACTTATCACCCTTCTGGCGAAAGAAGTCTTTATAGCCCTCAATCTTGACGAACTCGAGGTTGGGGTAAAATGCCTTGGCATCTGCGATGATGTCACTATGCTCCACATAGGCGATAGTCACATTCTCCATCGCCTTAATCGACTCATTGCGCTTGAAGCCGCTGACCTTATGGTCTTTGGTGGCGATGGCCAGGTTAAGCAGCAGTACCGGCTCCACATAGCTGAGCTTGTCCATCTGCTCGATATCCATGGCCAGGCCAGACATGGCGATATCGAAGAAACCGGCGTCGAGTGAGGCCGCCAGCTTGTCTTTCTCGAAGGGGATAAACTCAACCTGCACACCGAGATCGTCCGCCAGACGGTTTGCCATGGCGCTGTCGAAGCCCACCAATTGGCCGGCGTTGTTGTAGTAGCTAAAGGGCACATTACTGGGGATATAACCGACCCTGAGCAGGCCGCGTGCGCGGATGGCGTTGACATCGGCAATGGGTTGCTTGGCTGTCTGGCCTAACACAGGATATTGCTTGTTGACCTTAGTCGGCACCTTATCGGCCACCTGCATGTTGGCGATAACGCCGCTGGTTACCTCTGGGCTATGAATAAACAACCCCATGCCCACCCGGCAGACGATGAGGGTGAGCACCACGCTGGCCCCCACGCCTATGGCCATCTTGAGCAGTTGCGGTGGCCTGAATCTTAGACGCTTCTCAAATAGCGCCACCGTCAGCAGTGTCAGGGCAAACAGGTTCATCACGGCGGTGATGGAGTTAAACTTGCCCGTGATGAAGCCAGACATCACAAACAGCTGGAACAGATCCTGTGGCAGATGCACCAGGTCCAGCATGAAGGGGATAGCCACATAGACGCTGCCAAATAGCGACAAGACGCCGCTGATGGAGAGCGATGGCAGGGCGCCGAGCTCTATCGGTGTGCCGTTGAACCAACCGGCGAAGAGGACGAAGAGGATCACCGTCAGCTTGCCTATGTTGGGGAAGGTGAAGGCGATGGGCACCAAGATCTCCACCAAGGTTTCGGCATCGTCGCTCAGGCTCTGATGCTCGCGCATGATCTGCTTACACTCCTCGACGATCACAGGAATGACGATGAAGATGTTGCCGGTGGCGAAGGCGGTGACCAGGCTTGCCTTACTTATCCTCAGCGCCTGGGCGAAGGTGACTGGGGTCAGTGAGGCTACAATCCAGGGCAGTACCCAGAAGGTCAGCAGTAGGCAGAGCACGAAATAGCTGATGAGATAAACCTGCATGCTGGCAAACTCATCCACCCCCATGGTGCCAGCGGCCGAGGCCGACATGGCGAAGATCCCTATAGGCAGTACCTTCACCAGCGCCTGGGTGATCTTGGAGAAGATCTCGCTGCAGGTGTGCATGAAGTTAATGATCAGCTGCTTGTTATCGCCCTCCATGCCAATCAGTGCCAGCCCCATGGCGATGGCGAAGATCACCATGGCGGGCACATAACCCTCGGCCATCGACTGGAAGGGGTTGGAGGGGATATAGAGCTTAAAGTAGTCGATGGCCGCGGCGGGCTCTATGGAGCTGGTGCTGAAGAAGGAGGCGGTCTCGACAAAGGGAAAGGAGAGCGGCATCAGGGCGACCAGTAGGAGTCCGACAGCCCAGAGCAGCAGCATGATGACGCCGGCGCGGCTGAAGATCAGGCTGGCGGTGGCGCGCTTGAGTTTACCTATGCCCCCTACCAAGGAGACCAGAATATAGGGCAATACCGTCATCTGCATCAAGAGGATCACGCTGGTGCCTATGCTGCTCATCCAGCCGACGGACTCTCCGAAAAAGAGCCCCACCGCAAAACCGACAAACATGGCGACGAGCATCTGGGTCGAGCTGGTCATGGCGAGCAGTTTCTTTAGCACGAGAGTCATTCCCTTTTTACGTATGCTTGAGTTTCCGACTGCCTGATTATAAAAGGGGCTGCGGGTTGGCAAAAGGCTTTCATCTCAATCTGTTGCGCAGCAGCACAATTAATATCTGGGCAGATAGTCGTGGCCAGTCTCATGCTAAGGCTGGCCCGAACGCTTGATGCTAGCCTCCCTCGCTAGAGGGAGAGCAGAGTATGGGACGCCTGAGGAATAGTACGCTTGGCCTCTGGGTCGAAGATACAGATGCGATCCCGCCCGGTTTCCTTCGACTGATACATGGCGCTGTCGGCGTCGTTGATTAACCGCTCCAGCTTATAGCCCGACATATTAGTGTCTGTGATGCCAAAGCTGGCAGTGACTTCAAACTCATGACCCGTCTCTGTGCAATCTATGGCGGCAATCGCCGTGCGGCAGGCCTCGGCCAGTTTAATTGCCGTCTGCAGCGTGCAGCCCGGCAGGGCGATACAAAACTCCTCGCCGCCTATGCGGGCGAAGATATCGTTCTTGCGTCCCTGGGCCTGACAGGCCTTGGCGACTCGCTTGAGTACCCAGTCACCCACGGCATGACCAAATCTGTCGTTGATCTGTTTGAAATTATCTAGGTCGAACAAGATATAGCTTAAATCGGAGGCATTGCTCTCGCAGTAGGTCAGTGCGCTCTGGGCGACCTGGGTAAAGTGACCGCGATTAAACACATGAGTCAGGGCATCGTATTCCGCCAGCTGCTTGAGTCGTTTCTGAATCGTCCACGACTTGTAGGCCCAGAAGCCCAGCAGGGTGATGATGGCGATAAGTAGCGAGATAAATAGCCGGTTGTTTTCCGCCTGGGTCTTGGCCAGCTGCTGCTCGGTGAGTAGCAGGTTGTTTTGTCTGTCCAGCAGGGCGATACGGCTCTTCTGTTCCGCCGCCTGATGCTCGGCGAGCTGGAAGGCCAGATGCTTGGTCTTGATATCGTCCAGGTATGCCTTGTCGGCCTGGGCGTACTTGACATGATAATCCAGCGCCGCCTTGTAGTTGCCGCTGAGCTCGGCGATCTGATAGAGCACCTTGTAGGCGGTAACGACCGCCTGAGTATTGCCTAAGCCCTTTGCCAAATTGACAATTTTCTCTGCCAATAAGCGAGCCTCACCTATCTTGTGATCCTGCAGATAGGCGCTGGCCAGGGTGGCGTAGACCTCGGCGATAAGCCTTGGGTAACGGGTCTTCTCTATGGCTTCCAGCGATGGAGTGAGTTGCTCATAGACCTCTGCCGTATTGCCGTCTCGCAGGTGTTTTGTGGCGATAAAGGAGTGGATGAAACTCGCCATTATCACCTCTTCATCACAGCTGGCGAGTGCGGCTTGAAGGCCGGGGGAGTCGACCTCGAGTTGATTGAGGCCAAGTTGTGCCTCTATGGCTAATCCATTGGCTATACAAGTATTTCTTTTCGATGGTTTGCTGTTCTTTAATTTTTCTGCGTATTGAATAGCCGAGTTATACTGTCCCAATTGATTAAAAAACATCGAAGCAACGGCATAGCCGTTATGTTTCAGTTCTATGTTTTGGATTTCATTGAGCAAGCTTAATAAGTTTTTTAGGTGGGATAACCCTTCAGTCCATTGGTTGGTGATCGAAAAAATATTAATTAATGATATTTCAGACCGAAGTGTAATTTCATTTGGTGTATTACTATTCTTGACTAGTCTTTTTAGCTGAGATGTTCCTTCTTCTAAGTTGCCTTTGTATGTGATCTCATAAGCTTCTAAATATGCGAGCAGTGCAAGCTGTTCCGAGTTCAACTGGTTTTTTGTTTTTCTGATCTCAGCAAGAAGTAAGGAAAATTCTTCAGGTTTACTGCTTCTTATCTCGTTTGCATGTAAAAGTTTGCTACCTAAATCAAAGCTTTCCTCTGCTTTAATGTGCAGAGGAAGTGATACGAATAAAATGCTAAATAGTAGGTAGCAAAATTTCATTTTATTGATTTACCACTGACTTGTTGTCAGATTCCTCGTTGGTTTCACTTTCATTTTCTTCTTCCTCATCTTTCGCTGGGATTAGGAAGCAAATGATATCTTTACTTGTTTTGAGAGACTCGGCAAGCTCATCACCTTTGCGGTTTATCAGAAGCTCTTTTTGTTCTGCACTAATCTGTGACTCTTCAATTGTCTGCAGTTTATCAGCTTCGGTCTGTAGCGCTGCATCCTGACCCATGCGTTCCAGTAGTTGAATAATGTTCGACATTGCTCTTCCTTAATTGTTGTTGGTAGTTAGTTTGTTATTGATTAGTTTTCGGGCATTAGGGTGTTATCGACCTGGTGAGCCGTTTCAAGTCTAGCTAGTTTATCTAGGATTGTTGGGTTTGGTCGCATCTTTTCGCTTGGCGGGATCACTAAGGTGGTGTGCATAAAAATTTCGGCATCGGCCAAATCACGCAGCGGCAGCGTTTGTTTGCGTACCTTATCTATGGGCAGCACGGCCGCCTCGTAGAGGATCACCTGATGATCTAAGGGGTAAGTTTCTGCCAGCAGCTCTATCAGCACCTGACGATGGGCCTTGCCGGTGGCGAATCTGGCCATGCTCTTGTCGCCGGCCAGGCCTATTTGCCAGAGGATCAGGTAACAGGAGGGGTCGAAGCGGCGCTGATAAAACATAAACTGACTGGCTTCAAACTGCTGGCAGCCAAATTGGCCTGGATCTATGCCAAGGTCGGCGATGAGGCAATCTTCGGCAGAGATGCCTGGTACCATGACTGCCTCGAAGCCTTCTTCGCGCGCCAGTTCCAGTGACCTATGGGGCGCCTGGGCGAATACGCCGGGGTGGCCATAGAAGGCGCCGACGACTTTCTTGCCTTGTCTGACCTCTGTTAGCATGGCGTCGACCATCTCACGATAGGTGATATGGCGTGACTTGCCCTCGTCATAGTAGACCTGTAGCGAGCGGACATCGCCGTGCATCTCTTTTAGCCAGAGTTCGACTATGCCGTTTGAAACGCCCGAGAAAACGACGTCGGCTTGTTCAATATAGCTGCGTGCCAGCGGGCAGATATGGGCGCCTAAGGTCATCCCTATGCCGACACAAGCCAGGCTTCCCGCCATGAATTTGGGTCCTGATTTCATGTATGTTAATTAAGGGTTAAAGCTAACAGCAATCGCCGAGTTTTAAAACTGCTAATTGCCTTGAATTGATGACTTATTTTTGACTTTTATAGTGCTGAGGATCGGCGAAGCAAGATTTCATCTGGCGAGTGTCATCTACTACCGAATCCATTGCTGAAAATCCTTCTGTTTCGAATATAAATCCCAGCTTTTTGACGAAACGTTCGGTGGCGAGGTTTCTGGCGGCAAAGTGAGCCTGGATGCGCTTAACCTCTAACCTGAGGTAGGCGTATTCCATTAGGGCGCCCATGGCCTCCTCTGGATAGAGCTTGCCGTTGGCCTCGGGGGTCAGCATTATGCCTATCTCGGCCTGGGTGCGATCCTCGCCCAGCCAGGTGAGCCCTTGTATGCCGATAGCGTGCTGGCTTTGCCGCTCCACTATGGCCCAGTTCATATATTGGCTATCTGGCTGAGTGCTACCAAGAGCCTGCTTCATCTGGGTTAATGCCGTTTGAAACGCCCTGTCGGCCTGGGCCTGTGTGAGCGGCGTGCCTATGTGGCGCATCACTCTCTCGTCGCAATAGAGGCGGCGATATAGCGCCTTGTCTGTCTCATTTATCGGGCGCATAGTCAGGCGCTCGCTGCAAAAAACATGATTTGGAAAGTCTTGGGTAAGTCTCGACGGGAGCTGAGGGTTACTTGGCAAGCTGGGCCTCCGACATCACTAGCGGTTTCTGCTCGGCGAAGCGAATGACGCCCTTTTCATCGACCGAGCGATCAAATATCACATAGTAGCCGCTCATCAGCGGCAGGCCGAGGATAGATTGATCCGGCCAGTTAGGCAGTTGTGACAGCAGTTTGAAGCAGGCCTTCCCCTGAGTCGGCGTGTTTATCTGCCAGTAGTGCTGGGGCGTGACAGTGATGGCGATGGGCTCGCAACCGGGCGGGCAGTCTGGGTCATCACAACTTGGCATTGCCTCATGCTCGTTTCTCGGACCGACGAAATAGAAGGTGAGATCCGGCCAGCTATCGAGTTGCAGCTCGTCCATGGGGATGCCTGTCTGCTGATAGGCGATATCGCTAAAGGGGGCTATCTGTTGGATGAAGCTGGGATTGATGGCTTCAAGCGCCTGGCTGAGCGCGCCAAACAGGTGGCGGGTGAGCACTATGGCCGAGGCGCCAGTGTCGATAATGGCGTTGCTCTGCCCCCTTAGGGTGTCACAGATATGTACCCCATGGGTGTGCAGGTGCAGGCCGTCGGGGCAGAGTTCGTTATGGTCAGGCTGAGCGTCGTCAGAAGTGGGCGCTTGCTCCGCCAGCGACTGCGTCAGCAGGCTGGGGACCATCTCATTGTCGCCGATACTCATCCCCACCAGATTGACGTTGTAATACTTGTTCTCGATCACCGCTATGGTCTTAAACTCGCCCCGATAGAGTTCGGTATGTTCCTCTCCGCCGCCTAAGATTAACCAGCCCTGGTTGAGGGGATCCTGGCCGAGGAAGGCAAAGTCGTTGGCGCTATTGGGGACGAGTACCTCCTGGCTCGCCACATGTATGCTGGAGCGGCGGGCGAAGAAGGCAAATTTATTTGGCGTCAGGCCATGACTGGTCAAGTTGCTAAAGTAGGGGGGGAGATCATTGGTGGGTTGGGTACGCAAGAAGCGCTTAAACTGACGTAGGTCTTCGCTGTTGAAGCTCTGCTCGGTCGCCTGATGCCATTGGGCGTCTGATGCCGCAGAGTTGCTGCCTGTCTGCACCATAGAAAAGTCCCGATTGGCCTCGGTGAGTATGGGACGATAGTGCTGGGTGCACAGGTGGATCTCTTCGTCGAACGGCCAGGGATGGGTGAGCGCCGGGGCTATGCCATAGTGATGAAAATAGTCTTTTAGATCATAGACCTTGTTAAGGCCATCATAGGCAAGCCCGAGTATACCGTCGGCATCGGCAAAGCTGGTTTCCTGGGCCAGGGATGACACCACGGCCACGGGGCATTGATCCAGCACTATGGGGTGATGGGCGTGGGGGACGTGATCGTCATGAAGATCGAAGTCAATCGCGTCTTCGCGAATGCCCACCCGGGTATAGACTACCGGGCCGTCCCAGCCGCCTATACCGTAGAGTACCTCCTGGGCGAAGCTGGTGGGGGTGAGGGCGCTGTCGCGCTCTTCCACATAGTCGCTGCCAGACACCACCAGGGTGCTGCTACCCGTATCTAAGATAAGATTTAGCGGGTGTTTCTCGGCGCCAATTCGCAGCTGGGCGCTGTAGCCACCTTTGGCGTAGACATTCACTAGCGGGACTTTGAGGGTGCGGGGCGTGGTTGTCGTTGAACTCATCGATGACCTTTGGGTTAAGGGAATTCATATTCTTATTATGTAAGCCATTGTTTTACTCCATCTATCTATAGGGGTCAATCTGCTGCGCGTCGAGGAGAGTCTCAGGCGTTTGCTCTGGTGTTGCTTAGGGGGCAGCGTTAGCTATGAGACTTGAGTCTATGGTCGCTAAGGAGTAAGTGCAGCTCGGGAGGGGGAAGAGCAGTTCGGGGGGAAGAGCTGCTAGAAATAAGTGAAGGTCGGGTGCAAATGCTCAGTAACAGAATCAGTAACAGAAAAAGAGCGACGCGGCCCCTTTTCACTTTCGTGTTGTCCAGCAGGCGTTAGCCAGCGGTCACCCGCACTCTTTCGATCTCCGCCTTAGGGGCTGACATCATGAAGTCCAGCTGTACCTTGGCATTGGTGACACCTGTTTTTGATGATTCATATCGCCATTGGGACAGAGCCTTCATCGCCTCGTCATCAAACATGTTGCCCGGGTAAGACTTGATGATGGTGACGTTGCTGACGTTGCCTTGCTTGTCGATTTCAAATTGCAGCTGGACATAGCCCTCGATGCGTTTCTCGGCGGCCTCGGCGGGATATGCTGGCTCGACGCGCATGACAGGGCTTGGCGCCTTGGCCTCGTTGTGGTGTTTGTCCTGGTGCTTGTCGCCTGCAACCGCGCTTTGGTTAATTAAGGCGCCCGACAAGCCCAATGTGAGTGCCAGGCCTAAAATGGCCAGAGGGCGCTTAGTGTGTGTTTTCTTCAATTGCATAATCCGCTCCTTGAGGATGGTCTTGTTTCCATAGTGAGTGTGTAGCATGCCCAGGTGGGCCTGCTGGGAGTAAGCCAATAGCGTTTGGCTATAGGCAATTCTTTGTTGTTTATCCATATGCCTGGTGACCTCGGCATCGCAGGCGATCTCCTGATCGTCACGAAAACGACGATAGGCCAGCCAGCAGACAGGGTTAAACCAGAACAGGGAGACCAGTAGATAGCCCAGCAGGTTGGCCGCAATGTCGTGACGTGCCAGATGCCTAAGCTCATGGTCGAGTATCGAGGCCTGCTGGGATTGAGTGA
The DNA here is from genome assembly GCF_023349185.1 of Shewanella aquimarina. GTDB lineage: Bacteria > Pseudomonadota > Gammaproteobacteria > Enterobacterales > Shewanellaceae > Shewanella > Shewanella aquimarina. The sequence goes on from NZ_JAKIKY010000002.1 coordinate 425,987, forward strand.
GTTGTTTAAAATCCATAGGTACCAAGATCACCGGCTTGAGTAGACCGGCCAGCATGGGCGAGTCTATCTGTGGGTGACACTTGATGCCCACAGAGGCTTTAGGCGTCGAACCTGCTAGCTGCATGAAGGAGAGCAGGGCCTTGGGCAGGTCGAGCCCTTGGGCTTGCGCGACAACTTGCTTGAGCCGAATGGCCTGATAGAGGAGTATGCCCAAAAGTGTCAGGCTGCCCAGCAGCCAGATGCAGCCTAGGGTCATATTCAGCGTGGCGTAATGGCTCTGGGATAGGAACTCGCTCGCCTGCACCCTAAAGTGCTGCAACTGGTACAGCGACGGATTGGTTTGTCTTGCCGGGATGAGTTGGCCCAGCACAGTGCCCGCCAGTAGTAAGGGCACGGCGACCCAGAGGGTGTAGGTGTTGTGGGCGCCTAACCTGGCTAGTAGCGGTTTGTGTAGCAGCAAGATGGCGGCGCACAACAGGGTCAGCGGCAGCATCACACTGATGATTAGGCTCATCATGAGGATTGCTCCTCTTCCCAGTCATCGATCAAGGCCTTTAGTTCGGCGATATCTTCGGGGCTCAGCTGTTTCTGCTTGGCGAAACCCGCTACCAGGGGGGCGACCTTACCGGCGAATACCCGCTCGACGAAAGATTGGCTCTCCTTGAGTTGATACTCGCTCTGATCGATCAAGGGATAGTAAAGATAGGCCCGGCCCTCTTTCTCATAACCCAGGGCCTGTTTCTTCACCAGACGGTTGAGCAGGGTCTTTACGGTTTTTTCGTGCATCCCCTGGCTACTGGCCAGAGCTTCCACCACGTCGCTGGCACCTAAGGGGGCGTTTTGCCAGATTATGTTGAGTACCGACAGCTCGGCGTTGCTGATCTCTTTCATGATTCAACCGTCTTCAATTGATTACAAGTGTAATTTTTAAATTAAGATTACATTTGTAATCAAAAGCGTCAAGCATTATTTCAGTCTTAAATTTCGTAAATCAACCCATCGACTGGCGCGACTTTGTAGTAACATCTGCTGGATATCACTCCCGTTTAGTGATTTACACTGGGATTAGCCACCGCTTGCGACCGGATTGTTGGCTATCTTTGTCGGCTATCTTTGTTAGCTATCTTTGTCGGCTATCTTTGTTAGCTATCTTTGTCGGCTATCTTTGTTAGCTATCTTTGTCGGCTATCTAAGTGTCGCAGCATTGAGGATGAGGTAGATAAAATGGATTTTTCACCACAGGTATTCACTCAGGCTTTGGCGAGAGGGCTGGCGCTGGCCTTGCTCTTACAGCCCCTTAGCGTGAGCGCCACCCAGGTGGCACAGATGTCGTCACAGGTTCAGGTACAACCCAGTCAGTTGACTATTTTCAAGCAAAATCTTGGACTGTATTTCCCCGCTAACTGGCGGCTAGCCTATAGCGACCAGCACGGCGATATGTTTTCGGCCGAGTTTGTCCCTGCCCAGGAGCTGCTGGCCCATTGGTCGTCGCTCTATTGTGTGCAGGGATTTAAAGGCATGGCTGCCAGTATCGACCCTGAGGCCTTTCTCGACGGTTTCGCCGAGCAGTACCGCATTACCTGCGAAGGGGAGATGCATTATCAGAAACTGGGCGCCAGCGAGCTAGGTGGCAAGGCAAGCTATAGCGCCATGCTAACCTGCGACAAGATGCCTCACACTCATAGGGGTGAGCAGGGCATGGATAAGCCGGTAGGTGAGATAGGCCACTACACGGTTATCGCCGGTGAGGAAGATCTGTTTCTGCTGCATCAATCGGCGCGGGGAGAGGCCTTGTTATCAACCTCTTCGCTCAAGATAGCACCGCCCATCGAGCGCATCGCCGACATGGCGAGCCTGCGTTAGTCTCGCTCGTTAGATGCAGGTTCATCTACTCGCCTCAGAGGCACAAGGGGGCGATTTTTTTAGATGCAAGTGGATCGTCTGTGAGCGAAGCGAGATTGTCATTAAATTTCAATTATATTTTTGAAACTATTGATATATTATGAAGCTTATCCAATAGGGGGCTCAGGAATGGCCCCCTCTTTATTGGAGTTTTTCGGTTAATTTACGTAAACAAAGGGAACTATATGGAATATTTTATTGGTGCGTTGAAGAAGTTTGCTGATTTCACCGGTCGCGCGCGTCGCAAAGAATTTTGGATGTTTACCCTGTTCTACATCATCTTCTATGCCGTGGCGGCAACCATAGATGTGGTGACAGGTCTGTATATGCTGAGCGGTATCTTCTCGCTGGCACTGCTGATCCCAACTCTCGCTATCTCGGCCAGACGCCTACACGACACCGGCCGTTCGGGCTGGTGGCAGCTGATCGGTCTGATCCCGCTCATCGGCGCTATCGTGCTGATCGTCTTCTATGTACAAGACAGCGTTGAAGGCAACGAATATGGCGACAATCCTAAGGCATTAGCCGAGGCCTGATATCGTTAGCGATATGATGACGCAATCATGTGATGAAGGAGGCTTAGGCCTCCTTCATTGTTTTGAGGGCGCTAAGCTGTCTTTAGGGCGTGAACCTGCTCCCTTGGCGAAGATTTGGATGAGGCCGAGCCTGGGAGTATTAGACATTTATACGTGTAGACGTCTATAATGTCCGCGTTCTGTCACTGGGCCTGGAGAGCCTCTCCTCAACGCCGCACATAAGCCGCGGCTTGCCATGAGACAGAGCATGACCAAATTCATACCAATCACAGTAAGTAAGCGATCAGAAATAGCGTCGGAAAAACGTTTTAGAACAAGTTAGAATTTTTAGATAAGTAGTTATTCTACAATCGAAAAATCTAACGCAGTTATCGAACGTTTTAACAAGCTAGGATGATCGACTATTTACTACGATTGGTATTAGTCAACCTTATGTGGTGCCTGTGGCGCGAGACGACACGGGATAATCGGGAAGCCAGTGAGAATCTGGCACTGCCCCCGCAACGGTGATAGGTGAGAGCTGGGTGCGCCATGCCTTTAACATCATGGCGTTAAAAAAATCTATGCTCGTCGTTTAAATACTTTGTTTAGACTTAGCCTCAGTCCGGAGACCGGCCCTTAAGGTGATTTTGAGATTTCGGCGGGCAGATCTCGAAATGCGACCCTGGCGGTTTGATGGACTGCGCCCAGTCGTGACGCCTTGCCCTGTTTCCCTTTTAGGAGTTAAAGGAAAATGGGTACACAACCTAGTAAAATTGCGCTACTGCTTGGCGCCTGTCTGGCCGGGAGCTTTCCTGTCTTAGCGGCGACGTCGGGCACCCCTGGGCCTGTGGACGAAACCATCACGGTTATCGGCCGCACCGAAAACACCCCTATCAATATCGCGGCTAACGTCAATGTGATCGACGCCGCCGCCATCGAACTTAGCGGTGCCACCAACCTCACCGAGCTGCTGCGCGGACAGAGCGGCATTCAGGTATCAGATTCAAACTCGGGTGCCGTGTTTGCCATGCGCGGTTTCAGTGCTAGTCAGGCCGTCAACAACACCTTGATCCTGATCGATGGTCGTCGCCTCAATAACATCGATATCGCCGCGCCGAGCATCAGTGCCATCGGGCTCAATCAGGTGGAGCGAATCGAGATCCTCTCAGGCAGCGCCGGTGTGCTTTATGGTGATCAGGCAGTTGGCGGGGTGATCAACATTATCACCAAGGCGCCGAAAGATAACGGCGGCAGCCTGCAGCTCTCCGGCGGCAGCTTCGACACCCTTGAGGCCAAGGCCGAAGGGTCGGTCGCCATCAACGACAACTGGCGCCTCTATGGCGCGGCCAACCATCTCAAGAGCGATAACTATCGCGATCACAATGCCAGCAAGACCAGCTCAGTGCTGGGACGCCTGCAGTATGACGATGAAGTGCAGCAGTTCTTCGCTGAGGCGAGTCACTATGACAACCACCGCGAACTGGCTGCTGCGCTGAATGACGATCAGCTCAAGCAAAAACCAAGACAGATGGGTGATCTGAAGCAAGGCGATCTCTTTATCGATGCCTACCTGCATGAGATGACCACGGCGGCCCGCACCGGCTATCAGCGACAACTGAATGAAGCCTGGTCGCTGGGCGCCGACCTTAACTACAGCGACACCCTGACAACCGGGTTAAGCACCTGGAACACAAGCCGCCGCGATACCCGCTCCCTGCTGGAGTTTAAACCCAAGGCTGTGGCTAACATCAAGACGGATAACGGCGAGCTTAAGCTGGTGACCGGCCTGGATTTGAGCCGCGGCGAGGCGACATTTAGCAATCGCAGCAATGTGCAGAAGCTGGCCAGCGCCTATCTGCAGGCGACCGTGCCCCTCACCGAGAGCTTCAGCTATGTGGTGGGCGGTCGTTATGCCGAGGTGACAGATGAGCTGGTGGACGCCAGTGCCTATCCAAATGGGATAGATCTGGATCAGGATGCCCATGCATTCGAGCTTGGCATCAACTATCGCCCGAGCCAGCAACATAGATTCTACCTGCGGGTCGACGATAACTTCCGTTTCGCCAAGGTGGATGAGCAGGCCTATACCCCGGCTAGCATTCAGGGACTCAAGCCTCAGACGGGTCGCTCCTACGAGGCGGGCTGGGATCTGCTGCTCGAGCGCAATAGCCTGCGCCTGAGTGCCTATCGTCTGGATCTCGAAGATGAGATCGTCTTCGACCCGAGCGCCGAGACCCCCGTGGGTGGTAGTTTCCCCGGCGCCAACGTGAACGCCGATGCTTCGCGTCGCTATGGTGTGAGCGCCGATTGGGACTGGCAGGTGAGTCAGGATGTTCAGCTGGGCCTCGAGTACAACTATATCGATGCCGAGTTCACCGAAGGGGTTAACGAGGGCAAGGCGCTCTCCTGGGTAGCCAAGAACAGTGGCCGTGGCTATGTCAGCTATGATGTGTACCAGCACCTACAGCTCTTCGTCGAGGGTGTCTACACCGGTGAGCGCTACATGGAGGGCGATAATGCCAACCAGGGAGACAAGCTCGATGCCTATACCCTGGCAAACATCGCCATCAACTATAGCCGCGATGCCTGGCTGGCCAGCCTGCGAGTCGACAACCTGCTGGACAAGGAATATGTCAGCTCAGGTTACTTCAGCACCTGGGGTAGCGGTTATTACCCTGGCACGGGGCGCGCGCTGCGCCTGACCGCCAGTTACCGCTTCTAGAGCTGTTAAAGTCCTAAGAGCCAGTCATACTTGACTGGCTTTTTTATTGCCCGCTGTTCATCATAGGGCATAGATCATTTGGGAGTCTGTGGGATGAAATTTAAGTGGCTGCTCTTGCCCGTTATATTACTAGCGATCATCACCTTCTGGCCCGCCAGTGGCCCCTCGTTTGCTCCGCTGGCCAGCGATGCCAGGATCCTCGCCTTCGGCGATAGCCTGACCCAAGGCGTGGGGGCCAGCACCGGCATGGATTATCCCAGCCAATTGCAGAGGATGAGCGGGCGAGCGGTGATTAACGCTGGTATCTCGGGGGAGACAAGCGCCCAGGGGCTAACGCGTTTTTCCCGGGTGCTTGATGAGATGGCGCCGGACCTTATCATCTTGCTCGAGGGCGGCAATGATTTTTTGCGCAATAGCAGCGCGGCGCAGGTGGAGGCCAATTTGGCCGCCATGCTCGCTGAGGCGCAGCGGCGAGATATTCCTGTCGTGCTGATCGGCGTTCCCCAGAAGAGCATCTGGCTGGAAACTGCGCCCCTGTACGGGCAGTTGGCGGCGCAATATCAACCGCTATTTATTGAGGATTTTCTGACAGAGCTGCTAAAATTATCAGAGGTAAAATCTGATGCGATTCACCTCAATGATGATGGCTATCGCCGCCTCGCCGAGCACCTTTACCGGCGTCTGCAACAGGCTGGTGCCTTATAGTTTCGATGGCGTTGGCAGCGAGTAAATATGCCCCCGGCTTTAGGCCAATCTATGGATGCCACCGCTTGGTTAAATGACGGAATTTTGTCGTTTAATCAGGCCGAAAGGGTTAGCGTGAGTGGCAAGATGAATTTATTTAGGTTAATGTCCGTTTTTCCCCCAAATCGACTTGACCCAGACAGTCGTTTTATGGGTAAATTCTCGGATAACAAACGGCGCCGTGCCAATAATAAATCAGGTTAATGACTTCTCATGACAGATCTTGAGCATCAGGTATTCACTCAAGTACGTGCAATTATTGCCAATGAAGAACAGGTTATCGGGCGACGGGGTATTTTGATCCCGTTGAAGAAAGCCATTATTGCCGATGGCGATATTCGCAATGTGATCGATATCGTCTCTTCCGATCCCGCCCTGGCGGCGCACCTGCTATGGCGCAGTAATTCGGCGGCCAATGCCGGTGGCATAGTCTCCTCGAAGAACCGTTCATTGAAAGATGCCCTGGTGCGCCTGGGGCAGGTCAATATCTACCGTTATGCCTTCACCTTCTATCTCAAGGAGCGCCTCGATGAGCTGCCTCAGCCTTATAAGAAGCTGGTGTATGGCTACTGGGCACTTACCGAGAGCATAGCCACAGACGCCGTCGATAGCCTGCATCATATGGAAGGGGTAAACATCAATCCCGATGAGGTACAGACCCTGGCGCTGTTTAGTGTGTTTGGCGAGATCATCGCCCTGACCGCCTTCGCCTATCTGAATGCCGAGTCGGAGCAGTCGTTCCCGCTCTCCATCATCAAGTCGTTGATCGATAATCAGAAGCAGACCCTGACGTTGGAAGCCTTCGATTCCTTAGGCCTGGACGAAGAGCTTAGAGAAGAGTTTATGATCGCCCACAACCTGCGTCAGACCCGTAACCCAGACTCTCCGGGCCTAGTGCTGCGCCGGGTGCTTTCCATGCGCAATCAACTGCTCAACCCGCTCTAGGGCCTGTTGACCTTTTACGTTCATTTTTGCAGCATTCTGTATCGATTTTATACAAGGCAGAGTGATTGTAATCTAGTGAGCTACATCAATGAGCGATAACGCAGTAGAAAAATGATACAGACGCTGCCCGCAGGGTTCGTCTTGAGCACGTTCAACTCTTTGTTACTCGGCTTTTATATAGAATAACTATATCTCAAGCCTCGAGCCGCGATTTGAACGTGCTCAATTAGAATAAAATTTGTTCTCAAAAGGCCAACAGGCCCTAGGGCCTTCGACCAGATAAAAGAAAACCTGCCAAGTGCAGGTTTTTTTTGTGTCTTGATTTTGGTGATATGAAACAGGGTCTAATGCCCCTGGCGTTCCAGTCCCTCTGAGGTCACCAGATTGAGCCATTGCTGGGCGAGACGCGCACTGCTGCCATTGCTGCGATAGGCGCCAAACAGGGGACGCTTGAGTCCTTCTGGCCCAAGTTTTACCGCCTTAAGCGACAGGCCGTGTGCCTCGTTGATTGACCAGTTAGGCAGGGCAGCGACCCCATCCTTACAGGCGATGCGCTGTAGCAACATAGCGGTGAGATCGCAGCGGATCTGCTTGGCTACAGGCACCCCGGCAGGCTCCAAGAAGTGCCGGTAGATATCCAGTCTGTCGAGCGGTACAGGGTAGGTGAGCAGGGTCTGATCCTTAAGCTGCGCCGCCGTGACATAGGGGAGTTCGGCCAGCGGATGGTCTGCCGCGACCAATAGCTTGACCTCGAAATCGAATAGATGCTGATAGGCGATATCATGATCCGGAATAGGGTCTGAGGTGAGCACTACGTCCAGTTGTCCCTGCTTGAGTGCGGTCAGTGAATCGAACAGATGACGGCTCGACAGCTCCAGATTGGTGTGGGGAAAGCCGGCATTAAACTGCTCGATCACCGGCATCAGCCAGCGAAAGCAGCTGTGACACTCTATGCCGACAAAGAGATCTCTAGCCTCGCTGCCCAGGCCATTCTTGAGATCGATTTCGGTTTCTATCACCTTAGGCAAGATCTCTTCGGCGAGATTGAGCAGACGGGCGCCCTCCTGGGTAAAGGAGAGGGGTTTACTCTTACGCACGAAAATCGCCGAGTTGATGCGGGTCTCCAGTTCCTTGATCTGGTGGGATAAGGCCGACTGGGTGACAAAGCGCTTCTTGGCTGCGCCCGCGAGACTGCCGCTCTCTTTCAGGGCGACCAATGTACGTAAATGCCTAAGCTCTATCATTTTTACCTCACATGAATTTGGCTCATGTTGCTCGTGAAATCAATTCGATTGCGAGACAACAGATTAGCACAATAAACTTCTAGACGTCCAGACGCCTGTTTTGGTTTGTTGTGCAATTTCAGTTCTCAAACCTGGATTGCGATGACAGCGAAGGGCGCTAACCATGAATTTCGCTCATCTTAATGCAAAAGGTATACAATATGCAAACTCTAGATATTGCTTCATTAGGCTTTCCACGAATCGGTCGTCAACGGGAACTCAAATTTGCCCTGGAAAAGTATTGGCGTGGCGAGATTGACCAGGCTCAGCTGCAATCGGTTGCCAGTGAGCTACGTCAAACCCACTGGCAGTGGCAGCAGGCGGCGGGCGTGAAACTGCTGCCGGTGGGGGACTTTGCCTTCTACGATCAGGTACTCACCCTTAGCGCCACCATAGACGCCATCCCCGAGCGTCATCGCAGCGGCGAGCAGGTGGATCTAGATACCCTGTTTCGTGTGGCTCGCGGTCGAGCGCCCACTGGAGAGGCTTGCCGCGCCGCTCAGATGAAGAAATACTTCAATACCAACTACCACTACATAGTGCCGGAGCTCAGGACGGGGCAGCGCTTCGAAATAGTCTATGAGCAGCTGTTCGACGAGGTGGCCGAGGCTAAATCCCTGGGGCATCAGCCTAAGCCGGTATTGCTTGGCCCGCTTAGCTACCTCTATCTTGCCAAGTGCGAGGGCGAGCCCTTCGACAAGCTGAGCCTGCTGCACAACTTGCTCGAGGCCTACCAAGCGATTCTGGCGCGCTTTGCCGACCAGGGCGTGACCTGGGTGCAGCTCGACGAGCCTATCTTGGCGCTAGAGCTAGATGATGACTGGCTGGCGGCCTTCGCACCAGCCTACGCAGAACTCGGTGGTCAGGGGGTTAAGCTGCTGCTGGCCAGCTACTATGGCTCTGTGGCCCATCATCATGGGGTGATCAAGGAACTCGAGGTTGACGGTTTGCACCTGGATCTGGTGAGCGATGCCCAGCAGCTTAAGCAGTTTGCCGCCAGCCTAAAGCCTGCCCAGGTGCTTAGCCTTGGGGTGATCAACGGCCGCAACGTGTGGGCGGCGGATCTCGATATCTTGGCCGAGCGTCTGCGCGGTGTGGTGGCGGATCTTGGTGAGCGTGTCTGGCTGGCGCCTTCCTGTTCGCTCTTACACGTGCCCGTGGATCTGGAGAGCGAGACCGAGCTGGCGCCAGAGCTCGCCAATCAACTCAGCTTTGCCAAGCAGAAACTCGACGAGCTGGCGGCGCTGCGCACCTTGTTGCTTACCCCACAGAGCGAGGCAGCCCAGGCGATAGTGATGCGCTGTGAGGCGAGGCGTAAGGCCCGTGAGCAGGCGGCCAACCCTGAGGTGCAGGCGAGGCTCAAGGGGTTAACGCCTGCAGATTTCACCCGTGGTAGCGGCTTTGGCGAGCGCCGCCGCAAGCAGCAGGCTCGTTTTCGTTTGCCGCTGCTACCTACCACCACCATAGGCTCTTTCCCACAGACGCCGGCCATTCGCGGCCTGCGTAGTCGCTGGCGTAAGGGGGAGCTGACCGAGCAGGCCTATGTGGCCCAGCTCGAGGCGGTGACCCGAGACAGCATCAGCCGTCAGCTCAAGCTGGGCATAGATGTTCTGGTCCACGGTGAGGCTGAGCGCAACGACATGGTGGAATACTTCGGCGAGCAGCTCGATGGCGTGGGCTTTACCCAGTTTGCCTGGGTGCAGAGCTATGGCTCGCGCTGCGTCAAGCCGCCGCTCATCTACGGTGATGTGTCGCGCCGTCAGCCGATGACACTCTCCTGGGCCTGCTTCGCCCAGAGCCTGACCGACAGGCCGGTGAAGGGCATGTTGACCGGCCCTGTGACCATCTTGCATTGGTCTTTCGCTCGGGAAGATATCGGCCGTGAACAGATAGCCAATCAGCTAGCCCTGGCCATTCGCGACGAAGTGGCCGACTTGCAGGCGGCGGGGATAGGCATCATTCAGATAGATGAGCCGGCGTTTCGAGAGGGGCTGCCGCTCAAGGCCAGCGAGTGGCAGCACTATCTCGACTGGGCGGTGGCCGCCTTCAAGCTCAGCGCCGCGGGCGCGGAGGATGAGACCCAGATCCATACCCACATGTGTTACAGCGAGTTCAACGCCACCATAGACGCCATCGCCGCCATGGATGCGGATGTGATCACCATAGAGACCTCGCGCTCGCATATGGAGCTGCTCAATGCCTTCGAGGACTTCGAGTATCCCAACGAGATAGGCCCTGGGGTATATGACATCCATAGCCCCAATCTTCCAACGGTTGAGGAGATGGTGGCGCTTATCGAGAAGGCGGCGACCAAGATCCCCGTGGGCCAGCTCTGGGTCAATCCCGACTGTGGTCTCAAGACCCGTACCTGGGATGAGGTGGAGCCGGCGCTGGCTAACATGGTGAAGGCGACCAAGGAGCTGAGGCGACGCCTGGGCTAGGCCGAGTCTCTAACACGCAGCGGGCGAGCCCAAGACGGAGCGCCCGTTACGCTTTTTATTTACGCTTTTATGACCTGGCTCATCTGCACCGTGAGCTAATCAGTTGGTGGCGAGTGTCGCCTGTCTCTCGGCGAGGCGCTGTGCAAACAGCGCCTCTTCGGCCTCGCTAAAGCCTTGTTTGAGGCTGGTTAAACTGACCTCCAGCTTGCCAGTGGGAAGATAGTAAAACTGATCCGTTAGGGCGAGTTGGGCCCAGATGGCGGCGTCTACCCTCTGCCCCGTTTCTACACAGGCCTGATGCAGGGGCTCAAGTGCCAGGTTCTCGCCGGCGAGCGCGGCGCGCTCAAGGTAAGCGATGGCCTCTCTGGGATGGCGTCGTCCCCTGTCATCTTCATGGAACAGTCGCAGCCCATGGGTAAGCTCTATGCTGGCCTGTTGCTCCTGGCTCAGTGGATGCTCGGTCAAAAACTGCCGATACAGGCTCTCGGCCTGCTCCAGCTCATAGCTTCCCATCTTGGCACTCAATTCGTCGACCCGCTCAAGATGATAGGGGGCGGGATCTGTGGCGGCCAAGCGGTAGTAGCTCAGCGCCGTGGGCAGATGACGGCGGGTGCCTAATCCATCTTCGTGGGCCTTGCCCATGAGGAAGAGGGCATCCGTCCACCATTGCTCGGCCAGCGGCGTGAGCAGGGCGATCGCCTCGCGGTGGCTGTCGCTATCGCGTTTATGTTTGAGCAGTAACTCGCCCAGGCGATAGGCGGCGCTGTGATTCTCCATGGCGAGCGCTTGTCTTAGGCACTCCTCTGCCTTGGGGATATCCTGAGGCAGGGCTGTGCCTTCCTGATAGAGGTGTGCCAGCTCGATGAAGGCAAAGTCGTTTTCCTCGGCTACCTCGTGCATTAGGCGCTCTGCCTCGCGGGGCTCGGCCGGGCCGCCTTCTCCCGTTAGCAGCATCTGCGCCAGCAGGCTCTTGGCTAAGGGGTCGCTTTCGGTAATGGCCTCCAGCAGGGCTCTTGCCCTGATGGGAGCCGGCTCGCCATGGCGCGGTTCCAGCAGCACCTTGGCCAGGTGGTAATGCGCCTGCGTGTCACCCGCCTCGGCGGCGAGGCCGAGATAGTGCAGTGCCTTGGTGCCGTCGGGGTCCAGCAGCGGGCTCTCCTGATAGAGCCTGCCGAGCTCGGCCTGCTGATTGCTATTGCCCTGATCGGCGCCAGGTTTCAGCATGGCTTCCAGTTCGTGACTGCCGCCTTCTTGGCTTGGATGAACCTTCAACTTGAGCATCTGGCGTTGAATCTGGGCAAATTGTTCATCCAGCTCGGCCGCTTGTTGAAACCAGTGATCGGCCTTATCTAGGTCATACAGATGGTGATCTTCGAGGCTGTAGAGTTCGCCGAGAAACTGCGCCGCATGGGCCATGCCCATGTCGGCCGCTCGCTCAAGATAGTCGATGGCCTGGGCATCTTTGCCTCGGTTCAAGAGTTGGCTGGCCTGAAACAACACCTCGTCAGGGCCGCCGCTAAGCGCTAGAGGTTGTTTATTGCGCCAGTTAAGGTAGACCAGCAGCAGGGTGATGAAGAGTAGGGCTAAGATTACCGATAAAATAACGACTTGCATTGTGGTCCTTCACATTGTCTATGGCAGCAATGAGGCGAGTGCTGATGTTGGGCGATGGATTCGTCCCGAGATCCTCGGCGGCAAGTTTGCACCGGTTTATCTTATTAAACAAGCCATTAGCCTGTTTATTTTTATCGCCTAACCTAAGGTTTCCCCCTTAAGCCTACGTGCCTTAGATTAGGCTAGATGATGCTCGCTAACGCCTAGATAGGCGTCACCCCGGCGTAGGGGATGCCCGACAGCCTGGCCATCTCGCTGTGCCAGGTGGCGAGATCGTCCAGGTTGAAATCTTGCAGGCTGTGATGGCCGCAGGCCCTGGCCATCACCTGCATCAGTTCGGTGGAGGCCTGAAGAAAGTTGGCCAGCTGCTGCGCCGATTTATCTATGTTGAGGCGCTGACGCAGGTCGGCATTTTGGGTGGCAATGCCGGCGGGGCAGTTGTTGGTGTTACAGATGCGGGCGGCCACGCAGCCGATCGCCTGCATGGCGCTGTTGGCCAGGGCCACGCCGTCGGCGCCAAGGGCCATCGCCTTGACAAAGTCCATGGGCAGCCTGAGACCGCCTGTGATGATCAGGGTAACCCTGCCGCTGGCGCCCTGCTGGTCGAGGTAGCGCCGGGCGCGGGCCAGGGCTGGAATGGTGGGCACGCTGATGTGATCGCGAAAGATCTGCGGCGCCGCGCCCGTGCCGCCGCCTCGGCCGTCGAGTATGATGTAGTCCGCGCTGGCATCCAGTGCAAACTGGATCTCCCGTTCGATATGGTTAGCACTGAGCTTAAAGCCGATAGGCACGCCGCCGCTGAGTTCTCGCACCCTGTCGGCGAAGCGTTTGAAGTCGGCCACCGAGTTGAGGTCCCTGAAACGCGGTGGTGAGATGGCATCTTGCCCCGCCGGAATGCCTCTTATCTGGGCGATCTTGCCCTGGTTCTTGCTACCGGGCAGATGACCGCCTGTGCCTGTCTTGGCGCCCTGGCCCCCCTTGAAATGGAACGCCTGTATCTTGGCCATCAAGGCTTCCTGGTAGCCAAACTGGGCGCTGGCCAGTTCGTAGAAGTAGCGGGAGTTGGCCGCTTGCTCTTCGGGCAACATGCCGCCCTCACCCGAGCAGATCCCTGTGCCCGCCAGCTCGGCCCCCTTGGCCAGGGCGGTCTTGGCCTCTTCCGATATCGCGCCGAAGCTCATGTCCGACACCAGCAGGGGGATCTTGAGCCTCAGCGGCTTGCGTGCCTCTGGGCCTATGATCAGCTCTGTCTCGACGGCTTCCTCTTCAAACAGAGGCTTGCTGGCTATCTGGGCCGTCATGATCTGAATCTCGTCCCAGCTGGGTAGCTGATACCTGGGGACGCCCATGGCGACCATGGGGCCGTGATGACCGAGAGTCTTCAGGCCTTCCCTGGCCAGCTGATGGATCAGCTCGACGCGGGGCTCCTCCTGAGTGGCGACCGCCTTGGGCGGCTTGCCGACATCGACTCCTAAGGCCTCGCGTCCAGGCCCTTCTTGGCCCACCTGGTCGGCGGTGAAGTTTTTATGGGTGCCGTCGCAGTAGGGGGCATTGCCCGTGTGTTTGCAGGCGCACAGGTAGGCCTCGCCATCTTTCTCGGCGGTGAAGGCCTTGGGGCTAAACCCAGTTCCCTTATGGGAACCATCGCAGAAGGGCTGGTTATTGGAGCGGCCACAGACACAGAAATAGTATTCCTTGCCTTTGGTGAGCTCGACTTTCTTAGGCTTGTTATCGGCGATGATAGGGTTAACCATGGAATCTCCTTAGGGGCTGCGCATTGGCCGTTGCCTATAGTCTAGGCGCATTTTCGCCGAGTCGCCGCCTGGTGATTCAATGGCTTTGTGCGCTGGGTGTTGACCCGGGGCGGTGAAAAATTCACACTCAGTTGAATCGATTTAGCGGTAATTTCGGTCTGTTTACCCACTGAGGCGAGATCAGCTTGCAGGCTTGAGGAGGTAAGGTGACAAGGCGAGGGAATAAGATGGCTACAGAGTATGCCTTTGAAAGCGGCTTGACCCGGCGGGCGTTTCTGGCTGGAAGCGGCGCCGCGGCGATGCTGTTGGCGGCTAAACCCCAGTTGAGCTGGGCCGACACCGAATTTTCCATCACGACAAGGCCGCAAGGTTTTGATGTGATCAACCGCGCCATCATTGAGGCGGTGCAGCTACATCTGTTTCCCGATGATGGCGATGGCCCCTCGGCCAAGGATCTCAATGCCTATCGCTATCTCTTGTGGGCCATTGAAGATCCCGATAATCGCATCGATGAGGACAGGCAATTTATCTTGCAGGGCGCGGCCTGGTTGGAGGATTGGGCCGATACCCAAAGGGGACGTAGTTTTCTGGTGATGAGCTGGGAAGAGCAAGACGCGCTGCTAAAAGAGATTGCCAAGAGCCGCGCCGGTGAGAACTGGCTCTCCCTGCTGCTCTATTACCTGATTGAGGCGCTGACGCTGGATCCCCTCTATGGTGGTAATCCAGACGAGATAGGTTGGCGCTGGCTCGAGCACCAGCCGGGTTTTCCTCGGCCTAAAGCGGGTAAGAGTTATCTCGATTTTTAATCTGGGATGACAGGCCACTTTTTAGCAGATTTTTATTAGGACGCTTTGCAGATGACAGCAGCTAGGGGATTAGCAACTAAGAGGGAGCCACAGACGCCCCATCAATTCGAGGTTTGTATCGTGGGCAGCGGCGCGGGCGCCGGCCCCATCGCCTATGAGTTGGCCAGAGCCGGGATCGACGTGGTCGTGCTGGAAAAGGGCGACTGGTATACCGAGCAGGATTTCGTGAAAGATGAGCAATTGCCGCGCCACAGGGTGTTTCGCTCTCGGTTTGACGAGGAGCGTCACGTGCTCGAGCTACCCGATGGCGAGGGGGGCTGGCGCCGGGAGACCACGGCGCAGTTTTGGGGCGGCAATATCGTCGGCGGCGCCTCTAACTTTATGAGTGGCTATTTCCATCGTCTCAAGCCAACGGATTTTCGTCTCGCCTCGATCTATGGGGTGATCCCCGGCAGCAACACGGTCGACTGGCCCATCAGCTATGAGGAGCTAGAGCCGTATTACACTAAGGTGGAGCAGCTTGTCGGCGTCAGCGGCCGAGTGGTGCAACATCCCCACTTAGAACCTAGGTCGACGCCGGACTTTCCCTTTGTACCTACCGTCGAGCACCCTATCGCGGCGCGTTTCGATAATGCCTGCGAGGCGCTTAAGCTTAATCCGCTGCCGATGGCGCGGGCCATATTGTCTCGCCCCTTCAACGGGCGGATGAGCTGCGAGTATTCCGGCTATTGCGGCAGCTATGGCTGCCATTCGGGTGCCAAGGGCAGCTCCCGGGCGGCGCTGCTGAACCATGCGGTGGCTAGCGGCCATTGCCGCATCATCCCACGAGCCAAGGTGTATCGACTCAATACCGATAGCAAGGGACGGGTGAGCTCTGCCGACTATTTCGATGCCAAGGGCGAGAGTCGGCGGATCCAGGCCAAAATTTTCGTGGTTGCCTGCTACGCCATCGAGAGTGCGCGCCTGCTGCTGGCGAGTACTGGTGAGAAACACCCCAAGGGGATAGGCAATCGCCATGGCCAGGTTGGCAAGAACCTGCACTGCTGCGCCGGCGGGACCGGCCATGGGGTGTTTAAGCTGGATAAACTATCAGCCGAGACCGCCAGAGGCCTCAAGCAGCGCGGTCCCTTCTTTAATCGCGCCCTGCAAGACTGGTATGTGATTGATGATAAGGCGGCGTTCGATAAGCCCGTAAAGGGCGGCACCTTAGACTTCGTGTTCGACCCGCCATCGCCCACCAGTGAGGCGAATGCGCTCAAGTGGCAGGAGGGCAATCTGCTCTGGGGCACGCCGTTCAAGCAGAAGCTTAAGGCGCACTTTACCCAGTCGCGGGACTTTAAGTTTGAGGTCTTCTGCGACTGGCTCACCCATGATGAGTGTTTTGTCAGCCTGGATGATGAGGAGAAGGATAAATGGGGCCAGCCGGTGGCCAAGGTGCGCGCCGGTTTTCATCCCCATGATCTTAAGGTCGCCCAGTATCTGATCGATCGCGGCGTGGAGGTGATGCAGGCCATGGGTGCCGACGAGGTCTGGGGCAATGTGTTTAGCGACCCCACGGCCAACCTAGTGGCGGGGGGATGCCGCTTCGGTGTCGATCCGCGCACATCTGTGCTTGATCCCGATTGCCGGGTACACGATTGCGATAATCTGTATGTGACCGACGGCGCCTTCATGCCAAATGGCGGGAGCGTCACCCCGACCTTTACCATTTATGCCAACGCCTTTCGGGTGGCCGACAAGCTGCTAGGGCGCTTAAAGCAGGCTTAGCTGTGGTGATTCAGCACGGATTTTGCCCCTGGGTACACAGGGGGCGCAAAGCTTTTCTATACTCAAGGGGATAGCCAGTTTGCAACAGGAGATCCACTATGAGTCATACCTACAAGATCATCGAACTCGTTGGTTCCTCACCCATAAGTTCGGACGAGGCGATTAAGAATGCCATCGAATCGGCCAGTCAGTCGCTGCATCATCTCAGGTGGTTTCAGGTGGTCGAGACCCGGGGGCACTTAGAGGCCGGCTTGATTGCCCACTGGCAGGTGACGATTAAGGTGGGCTTCACCTTAGACTCAGATTGATGATGCAAGGCGTCAGGCGTCCCGGGGCAGCCCCTTTTCGACGGTGCGGATCACCCTCTGGGTCTTACGATTGATTTGAACGTCACCAGACTGCTGGCGCGCCAGCGCCCAGTCGACATGCTCGCGTACCATGTCGTCGACCTCTTCGCTGTCCCGGCGAGCCTTGAGGGCGGCGATTACATCCTCTGATGCCGGGGCATTACCCAGGGCAATCGCTATGTTGCGCAGCCAACGCTTATGGCCGATACGGCGAATGGCGCTGCCTTCGGTAAACTTGAGAAACTCCGCCTCGCTCCAGGCAAAGAGGGTCAATAGTGCTGGACGTTTGAGCGGGTCCCGAGTATGAAAATCGCTTTCCTGGGTCAAGGGCGCCTCACCATTGACCGGACACACCAGCTGACAGTCGTCACAGCCATAGATGCGGTTGCCTATCAAGGGCCTGAACTCCTCGGGAATTGCCCCCTGCAGTTCTATGGTGAGATAGGAGATGCAGCGTCTGCCATCCACTACATAGGGCTCGACGATGGCGTTGGTGGGGCAAGACTTGATGCAGGCCACGCAGGTGTTGCAATCGGCTTTGACTGGAATATCCACAGGTAGCGGGAGATCGATAAGCAGCTCACCCAGGAAGAACCAGCTCCCCGCCTCATGATTGAGTAGCAGGCTGTGCTTGCCCGTCCAGCCGAGCCCGGCCTTATCTGCCAGTGGGCGTTCTAAGATTGGCGCGGAATCCACGAAGGGGCGGTAATTGGGGCGCGCTAACCCTAAGTCATCCAGCTCGGCCTCAATCTGCTGCCCCAGCTTCTTTAGCCGGTTGCGGATCATCTTGTGATAGTCACGGCCCCCCGCGTAGCGCGAGATATAAGCCAGATTGGGGTCTTTAAGGTGGGTGGCAAAGCCGGCCTCTGGCGGCAGGTAGTCCATGCGCGCACTGATGACCCGCACCGTGCCCGGATGCAGCTCATGAGGGCGGGCGCGCATCATGCCATGACTCTCCATATAGCCCATCTCGCCGTGGTAGCCCTTATCGAGCCAGGCCTGTAGTTTGGGCTCTTCGGCGCCGAGATCGGTATCGCAGATGCCGATTTGCGCAAAGCCTAATGCCTTACCCCAGGTTTTGATCTTAAGGGCGAGCTGCTGTAATGCTTGAGGCGTCAGGGCGCTGTGGTGAGACATACTTTGGACCAAGAGTGGTGAGGTCAGGATAACTGTGGCGCCATGATAACAGTTTTGCTTTGCGTGAGAAAATTTAACACGGCTGGTCAAGGCGATGACTAATGCCAGTGGTTAAGGCCATGACTAATACCAGTGATTAATCTAGTGGTTGGGGTTTTGCTTAAAAGAATAGCGAGGGCCTGGTCTTGCCTCTAATGGCGCCTATTGCAATTTGGCTGGGCGCTATTTAAGTTGGGAAGAGGAGTCGAGAAAAGGGCTCGGCAGCATAGGCACAAATTTAGGCTCTGAATATAGGCACTAATTTAGACACTAACTATAGGCGCTGAATATGGGCGCCAAATATAGGCATTAGTATAGGCATAGGGAAAGCCTGCCCATCTTAGACGATAATCAATAACAGGCGTTGGCCTAACTTGCGGGAGAGCAATTTGATCTGGTGTAGCGCGTGGCGCATCTTGCTGATTGGTTTATCGCTGATCTATTTATCACTGCTTGGTCTATCTCGTCCGGTTGGGGCGGCGCCCCTGCGTATGTTGACCGAAGAGTGGGCGCCCATGAGCTATCAGGAACAGGGGCTTCCCATGGGCTATGGTGTCAGCCTGGTACGGCGCCTCGCCAGTGAACTGGGCGAAGAGGCCAATATCGAGGTATTGCCTTGGGCGAGGGCTTTTGCCATCGCAGAGGGCCAGGCCAATGTGCTCTTGTTTGCCACCTCTCGCAACGAGCAGCGCAGCAGGAATTTCGATTTCGTCGGTCCAATTGCTACCACCAGTATCTCTATCTATGCCAAGGCCGAAGACAGGGTCACGCCCACATCGGTAGCCGAGCTGGATGCTCTGGGCAGCGTCGGCGTCTATCGTGGCTCTCTGGGGGAGTCTATCCTGATGCGTCAAGGGGTAGAGCACCTGACTGTGGCTAGCTTTCCCCAGCAGTCGGCGCGTCAGCTACAGCACGACAGGATCCGTTTCTGGTGTCAGGCCGATCTGGCGGTGGCGCGACTGCTGGACGAGGTGAATATGGGGCTGGATGAGGTGCATCCCGTGTTGGAGCTGGCGCAGGTAGATCTCTATCTGGCTTTCTCTAAGGGGACCGATCCAGAGCGGGTGCTTCGCTGGCATGATGCCCTGGCTAAGCTGCAGGCATCAGGCGAGATGGCGCGCCTCTATCACGAATGGTTTCCCAAACTCACTCCACCCCATCGTATCGAGTTGCTTAAACACGGTGACTTAAGTTTGTAGGTCGCTGGTTTTTCGCGGTTAGCTAACCGCGACTATTGGTTGACTGCTGCGTCTTAACTGTGGCTTCTGGTTAATTGCAGCTGTCGGTTAATTGAAATTATTAGGTATCTAATATGGCGCAGTTACGACCCGATGACTTGGCGCGGTAGAGGGCATCGTCGGCCCGTTTCAACAGCTGCTCGAAGCTCTTGTCGCCATCTGTGCAGGCGATACCTGCGCTGATGGTGAGCTTGAAATTCATGTAGACGTCATCGAAATTGCTGCTCTCTACCGTGGTGACCAAGCGCTGGGCCACATTGAGGGCCTGCTCGGCCGTAGTGCCGGGCAGGATAACCAGAAACTCTTCTCCGCCGACACGCCCCACCAGATCTTGTTTACGCATCAGTCCGTTGCTGATGTTGGCGAGGGCGATGAGCACCTTATCACCTATATCATGGCCATACTTATCGTTCACCTTCTTAAAGTGGTCGGCATCGAACAGTATGATCGACAGCGGGTGGTGCTCCTCATTCTTGGACTTGAAGTATCCCTCACCCTTGGAGTAGGTGTAGCGCCGGTTAGGCAACTGGGTCAGGTGGTCCGTCAGCGCCAGGATTGAGAGCAGCTTGGACTTCTGTGACTGCTTGTAGGCGACGATCGAGAGAATGATCATGATGATGCAACCCAGCACGATCACCGCCAGTTGCAGATACTTGTTCTGCTTGAGGATCACCAGCTCGTTTTCCTTGATCTTCTGCAGTTCGATCAGCTGCTGGTTCTCGCGCTCTATCTGTTCGGTATTGAAGCGAGTTCGCATCTCGGTGGTGCGATTGGTCTGCTGGGTGGCATCCAAGGATTTGTGGGTCTGTATGTAGCTCAGTAGCGCCTCGTAGGCCTGTTGCCAGTCTTTTTCGGCGACGAATATCTGGCTATGTACCATGTGTAGCTTTTCCAGGCCGCGGGCATTCTTGATCGCCTCAAAGCTCCGCTTGGCCTTGTCGATATAATCGAGTGCCTGAGGATATTGCCCCTTGTTGAGGGCCGACTGTGCCTGATAGAGGCGCATGAAACTATAGCTGCCCCCTATTTCCGGTTGCACGTGCTTCTCTGCGAGATCCAGGTAGGCCTTGGCTTCGTCTTCACGGTGAAGCTGAATCAATACGCCGGCGACATTCACTGCTGTATAGGAGCTGGCCTCTTCGCCTTGGGTATCGCGCCAGTATTGATGGGCTTCCCTGTGTTTCTTCAGCGCCGCCTCATACTCGCCCAGCTCTTCCAGGGCGAAACCTATTTCTGTCTTGATGGCGTTGGCACCGTCTCTGTCACCCGTATCTTCGAATCCTTTTTCCAGCTTGCTATAGTACTTGATCGCCGTCTGGGGATCGCCGAAGCGGCGATAGCTGGTGGCCAGCTCGGTGAGGTTATAGATGGCCCAGTATTGCAGGTTGAGGGATTCATAGAGGTGTTGGGCGGTGATCAGATCCTCCAGCGCCTGGGCAAAGTTGCCCTGAAAAGAGTAGATGGCGCCGCGCAGTGAGCGTGAGTCGGCGATCAGCCTTGGGGATTCTATCAGATAGGCTTCGGCGACAACCTTGTTGTATTCCTCCAGTGCCACCTCCACCTCGCCCAGCAGTTGGTGCATGAAGGCGCGGCACAGCTTGAGATCTGTGGTTATCTCTGGCGAGGCTGCGACCCCTTCGGTAAGGAGTTTCATGTCGGCAAAGGCGATGGCATCTTTGAGCGCTTGCTGCTTGGTGATGTCATAGTTGTTCCAGCAAAGCACAGTCTGCAGCTTGAGGTAACGCTCCATGTCATCGGGCGAGACATTGGTCGTCAGGAAACCAAGCGCCTCTTTGATCGCTTCTTGGTCACTATATTCGCCGTGATCGAATTTCTTGAAAATAGCATCTATCTCTTCGGCGGTATTTTCTTGCGCCAGGCTCGATGGGCTGAGCCCTAAGAGTGGGAGGCTAAGACTGATCAGCAGCAGAGACGTTATCCAGGATTTTGCTTTTATTTTTCTTGTCATTTTTAGCTTTGCCAACCTTGCTATGTGACCATTTAACCATAGCATAAACACTTTTTTTGTAACTATATTATACGGATGACAGTTTATTGACAGTAAAAAGTATATTTTTTATGCGTTTATTTTTAACTTTTATATAACAAAAGTGGCAACTTTGCTTTTCAGCCGGACTAGGGGTATAACGTCAGCCCTTATTTTGCGCCCGCTTGGCGGCCTAATCCGGCGAGTGTTTTTCGGCGAACCTGGCCGCGGTGAGAGCGGCGTGTTGTGTTGAGAGTGTCTTATGAGTAAACCCAGTCAAGAATATCAGGCGATCGCCGAACAGGCGGCGCTGAACGTATGTAATACCGTGATCCCTATGGATAAGGTGCCGGCAAATCTGCTGGAAGCCTATGCCAATCTGTTTAACGAGCTGTTAAGCGATGAAGAGGGTAAATTTTCCACCGCCTGGGAGGCCCTGCCTACCAGCGCCAAGGGGCTAGTGGCTCAGGCCGAATTCCACGGCTTCTATATCGCTAACTCTTGGTTGCAACTTAGCCGCGTCGCTCAGGATATCGCCGAGCTGGCCGATAGCGACGAGGCGATTGAGGAGAAGGAGTACAACAACATCTTTACCCGTCTTTCAGATGCCTCGCTCAAGGAGAGTGTGAAGAAGTTGAAGAAGGCCCGCACCGACCGCGCGCTACTCAATAGCATCAAGGCGGTCATCGCGGGTAAATAATTGGGCCGATAATAGACTGGTAGCTAGCTTGCGCAATTGGCTACCGGCAGCGCGCTATTTTATCGAGGCTATCTCATCCTCTGTCAGGTAGCGCCATTCACCCGGTGCCAGACTCTCGTCCAGCACAATCTCGCCGATAGACTCCCTGTGCAGTCCCACCACCTTGTTGCCGACGGCGGCAAACATACGTTTCACCTGATGATATTTGCCTTCGGTGATGGTGAGTCTCGCCTCATGGCTGCCAAGCAACTCAAGCTTGGCCGGTTTAGTGAGTCCCTCTTCGCTGCGCAGTGCCAGCCCGGTGGCAAATTGCTCGACCCACTCCTCTTTGAGGGGATCGGCCAGCTGCACCAGATAGGTCTTACCGCATTCGCGTTTCGGCGAGGTGACCCTGTGGGACCACTGACCGTCGCTGGTGATCAGCACCAGCCCAGTGGTATCGGCGTCCAGTCGTCCGGCGATGTGTAGGTCTTCTTTATGGGGCAGTTCGAGCAGATTGAGCACAGAAGGGTAGACCTCATCGACGGTCGAGCAGAGGGTATCCACCGGCTTGTGCAGCATGATAAAACGTGGCCCAATCAGCGAGATAGGCTCGCCGTCCAGACAGACTTTCTGGCTATCATTCAACTTGAAGCTGCCATCTTTGATCACCTGGCCATCGACGGTCACTTCACCTCTGTGAAGGGCCTTCTTGGCCAAGGAGCGGCTGAGGTGGGTGGATTCGCTGATAAATTTGTCTAAACGCACTGGGTTAACCTAAGGATGCTACTGTGGGGCGCTATTATGAGGCCACAGAGAAGAAAGGAAAAGTGCGAGAAAGGAAAAGTGGCAATCGGGATAAATGCCGGTAAGGAAAAATGTTAGCATGAGTAATCTTATATTGTGTATGCATCCCTAAGGAGTCGGCAGGCGATGGAAGCTCTTAGTGAATTTGACAAGATGATCGGCGGTCAGGAGTACAACTGCCTCGACAGCGAGTTGCAAAAGCGCTGGCAGTTGCGGCAACAGGCGAACGCCGAGATGAACCGGCGCGGGGAAGTGGACAATGAGCTGCTGCCTCATCTGGATTCCCAGGCCGTGATTAAGCTGCCGCTCTATATCAGCTATGGGCAGAATCTGCATGTGGCGCCTCAGGTATTTATCAACGTCAATGTTACCCTGCAGGACAACGCCCCTATCACCATAGGTCGCCAGACCATGATAGGGCCAAACGTGCAGTGCTACACCGCCAATCACCCACTGGATTCGGAGCGTCGCTGTGAGGGCTGGGAACAGGCCGAGGCTATCCTGATCGGCGAGCGGGTATGGATTGGTGGCGGGGCGATCATTCTGCCGGGCGTAACCATAGGCGATGAGGCGGTTGTCGCGGCGGGCGCCGTGGTGACTAAGGATGTTCCTCCTAAAACTCTAGTGGGCGGTAATCCGGCGCGGGTGATACGGTATATCTAGGGCCTGTTGACCTTTTGAGAACAATTTTTGTTCTAATTGAGCACGTTCAAATCGCGGCATGAGGCTTGAAGTATAGTTATTCTATATAAAAGCCGAGTAACAAAGAGTTGAACGTGCTCAAGACGAACCCTGCGGGCAGCGTCTGTATCATTTTTCTACTGCGTTATCGCTCATTGATGTAGTGCACTACATTACAATCGCTCTGCCTTGTATAAAAGCGATACAGAATGCTGCAAAAATGAACGCGAAAGATAAACAGGCCCTAGGCGCTACTGGGCTGCAGGCCTAGGGAGAGGAAATCTTTACTTACATATGAGTAACCATAATTTCACCCATGGGCCGCAGATAAACTTGTTTACATTGGCCTAATCCCTTTAACATAGGTCTCTTGAAGCAGTTTTTGCACCATTTTGGCTTCGCCATGACAGTCGCATTGCTAACAAAAAAACAATTAAGCATAAAAGGAATTCACATGAAAAAAGTGTTCGTTGGAGGGGTTTGCGCCTCTTTGATTCTTGGTCTTAGCGCTTGCAACAGCGACCAGGCAGAAGTTAAGGCCCCTGAAACCGCCAAGACAGAAACCGCAGTTGCGGTAGAGCAGGCCCTGACCTCGGGTATCGATTTCGCTAACTTCGATAAGTCGGTACGTCCGCAAGATGATTTTTATAGCTATGTAAACGGCACCTGGATTAAGAACACTGAGATCCCAGGCGATCGCACCAGCACAGGCGCCTTCTATGACCTGCGTGAGAAGTCACGTGACGATGTTAAGGCGATCATCGAAGAGGTGGCGGCTACGCCTAACCTGAAGGCGGGCAGCGATGAGCAGAAGGTTGCCGACCTGTATCGCTCTTTCATGGACACAGACCAGCTAGACAAGCTGGGTATCAAGCCGATTCAAGGTGAGCTGGACAAGATCGCCGCCCTTGAGAACAAAGATCAGCTGGTGGAATACTTTGCCCACAGCCAGATCATAGGTGGCGGCACGCCGCTGGCTTTCTATATCAATATCGACGCGAAAGACTCTAGCCGTTATGCGACTCATATCTGGCAATATGGTTTGAGCCTGCCTGAGAAGGATTACTACTTCAACGAAGCCGAGCGTTTCGTCAACATTCGTAAGGCGTTTGTGGCCCACATCGAGAAGATGTTCACCTTGGCCGGCCTGCCAAACGCTAAGGC
Organism: Shewanella aquimarina; assembly: GCF_023349185.1. Lineage (GTDB taxonomy): Bacteria > Pseudomonadota > Gammaproteobacteria > Enterobacterales > Shewanellaceae > Shewanella > Shewanella aquimarina. The sequence goes on from NZ_JAKIKY010000002.1 coordinate 450,562, forward strand.
GAGCGCCGAGCAGATCCTTGCGTTGGAAACCGCTATCGCCAGCCGTCATTGGGACGTCGTCGAGACCCGTGACAGCACTAAGACCTATAACCTGTATCAGGTAGCGGATCTGCCTAAGCTGGCACCGGATATCAACTGGAACGGTTACCTCAAGACCCTGGGCGGCGACAAGCAGGCCGACATCATTATTAACCAGCCAAGCTTCATCGAAGGCTTCAACGAAGTGCTGAAAGCTAACGATCTGTCTGTGTGGAAGACCTACATGACCTGGCAGACTCTGACTCACTTCGCTGGCGATCTGAGCACAGAGCTTGACCGTGAAAACTTCGAGTTCTTCTCTAAGACACTCAACGGCCAGGCGGAGCAGCAGCCACGTTGGAAGCGCGGCGTGAGCACGGTAAACAACCTGCTGGGTGAGGTTGTGGGTAAGGTTTATGTGAAGCGTCACTTCAAGCCAGAAGCCAAGCAGCGCATGCAGGAGCTGGTTGAAAATCTACGTCGTGCCTATGGCGAGAGCATCGACGGCCTGGAGTGGATGAGCCCAGACACTAAAGTTGCGGCTAAAGACAAGCTGGCTAAGTTTGATCCTAAGATTGGTTACCCAGATCGCTGGGAAAACTACGACAAGCTGACCATCAAGGCCGATGACCTTGTTGGCAACAGCATGCGCGCCAGCGAGTTGAGCCACGAGAAGGAGCTTGAAAAGTTAGGTTCACCAATCCGTAAGTGGGAGTGGCACATGACGCCACAGACGGTGAACGCCTACTACAACCCAACCATGAACGAGATCGTCTTCCCGGCGGCGATTCTGCAGCCTCCTTTCTTCAACATGGAGGCAGATGACGCGGTGAACTATGGCGGTATCGGAGCCGTGATCGGTCACGAGATGGGGCATGGTTTCGACGATCAGGGCGCTAAGTTCGACGGCGAAGGTAACATGCGTGACTGGTGGACCGAGCAAGATCTGAAAGAGTTTGCTGCGCGCGGTAAGGCGCTGGTAGATCAGTACAATGGTTACTCGGTGTTTGACGACCTGAATGTTAACGGTGAGCTGACCCTGGGTGAGAACATCGGCGACCTGTCAGGCGTAACCATCGCCTACAAGGCTTACAAGATGTCACTCAACGGTAAGGAAGCACCGGTTATCGACGGCCTGACCGGCGACGAGCGTTTCTTCATCGGCTTCAGCCAGATCTGGCGCGCCAAGATGAAGGAAGAGGCGATGCGTAACCGCGTAGCGACCGATCCACACTCACCGGCTAAGTTCCGTGCCCTGGGCGCGCTGTCTAACATGCCTGAGTTCTACACCACCTTCGACGTTAAGCAGGGCGATGCCATGTACATCGAACCCGCTCAGCGTGTGAAGATCTGGTAACTCGAGTTTTCTCGATGAAAAAGAGCGCCAAGGCGCTCTTTTTTTATGTCTGTTTCATGATAAATAATTGTTCATCATCCATTCAGCAAGGGTTAAGTGAACCCTGGCTAGATTAAGGGTACAAGGCTTGCGCTTTTACCGAGGACGGTTATGAATAAGTTGTTTAGACCCTTTTTTATCTTCCTGTTACTTGTCTCCACCCGTAGCGCCCTGGCGACCAATTATGACGCCTTAATCGACACCAAAGAGGAGTCTGGTTGCTACGCCCAGAAACAGTCTTTCAGTAAAGACCAGCATGGTCTGCACGCCATCGCCAGTAGCTCCGCCGCCCTGATCCGCCAGAGTAGCGACGACCTCGATAGCCTCTATGCCCAGGCCCAGAACGCCCAGCAGGAGCTGACTAGCCTGCTAGAGGGGCTAAATACCCAAGAGAGTTACCAACTGCTGATCCCCGAAGTGAAAAGCTATGAGCGTGCTAAGGCCAAGATTGCAGCCAAGTTTGACGGCGACGCCAGCCGCATCACGGATCTGGCCAGGGCCAGCCTGGTGGCCGAAGATATTCAGGGGCTGATGACGGCGTTTGAGGATCTTCAGCAACAGGTCAAGGTGCTGCAGGTGAAAAACCGTTTCGCCGAGCCTAAGGCTTCTGGTTATCGCGACCTCAACCTGCTGGTGCAGTTACCGCAAACCGGCATGATCGCCGAGGTGCAGCTGCACCTCAAGGCTATCGCCGAGATCAAGAGCGGAGAGGAACATAAGGCCTACGAGCAGATCCAGGCCATCGAGGCGCGGGCCATGGCCCAGTCCCGCGACTTGAGTCAGTTGGAGCTGGCGCAGATAACCAATCTGCGTCAGGCTTCCCACAAGCAGTACCACAAGGCGTGGCTCTACTATAAAAGGCTGGACAGTGCCGAATTGCTAGCCGCGGCCTAATCTTTGTGTGGCGCTGTGTCTGCGATAAATTGGATTAACAATCTGGGCTTAAAGCGATTATACTTGCGGCCATTAGCCCATTTAGAGCAGACGACAATGCACGATCTTATCGAGCAACTCAGGGAACTGAGCGAGACAGTTCCCGTCCCTCTGGAGCTGCCCAGCTTCGATCAACTGGTCGAAGTGGAAGAGCAGATCCTGATCCCCTTACCCGCTGAGCTGAAAGAGTATCTCCTCTACGCCAGCGACGTGATTCACGGCACTATAGAGCCTGTGACCGCAGCCGATCCCTATGCCCATACCTATCTGCCCGAGGTGACCTCCTATGCCTGGTCTATCGGCATGCCGAGGGAATATATCGCCATCTGTCAGCAGGGCGATGACTTTTACTGTATCGATCAGGAAGGTCAGGTGATGCTGTGGCAAGACGGCGAGCTGGCCGAGGAGAGCTGGGAGTCGTTCTGGCAATGGGTCGAAGAGGTTTGGATCCCCGCCTAGGCGCGTGACAAGATTAACTCAAATTTGGATATCAAGATGGCAAAGACAGCTGAATTAAATGCAATAGAAATTAAATACCTGCGTCACTCACTCGGCCTAACTGCCGCCCAGGTGGGCGAGCTGAGCAAGTGCAGCGAGGCCGATGTGTTGGCCTGGGAAGCGGGTGAGGCCGAGGTGTCTGGTCTGGCGGCCAAGAAGCTGCTGGAACTGGATGAGACCATAGAGATGCAGGTGCTCAACACCTGTGACGGCATCGAGGAGCTGTTTAAGAAGGAGCCTAAGCGTCGTCTGAGCTTCGTGGTCTACCCGACACAGGCCATATACACCCAGTACAACCCCGAGTTCTTAAGCTCGCTGCCGTTGACCGAGCTATACAACACGGCGGCCTGGCGCATCAAGAAAGAGTGTAAGCTGGTGCTGGAAGTCGAGGTCACTCTGGTGCCGCTGGACGTCGATGCCTATAAAGCCTATCGCGAGAAGGAAGGCCTGAAAGAGAGCCGCGAGAGCCGCGCCAAGTGGGCAGCTACACAGCTGTGAGTTAACCCCTGATTCGATAAAAAGCCCTGCTCTAACGAGCGGGGCTTTTTTAATTATCTTTCATCTTTAAACTGTGTTGCTTCAACGAGCCCTATGCTATCTTGTGCAGATGTTACTTAAAGGTTAACTCAATTTGGACAAGGATATGTACCAAGCCGTCAGCCCTCGCCAGGCCATCTTGCTTTTAGTCGCTATCGCCGCAATTATCTATCTGCCGCTCATCGAGAGTCTGTTACCCGGCTTGTTTGGGGCCTATTGGCTCAACCCACCTTTTATGGCCAAGGTGAAACCCATGGTCCTGCTGATAAAACTCATTGTGGTATTTTTTGGCTTTTGGAAGTTGGAGCAATATCGTCGCCAATTTAGCGAGTTTATTCACCTTCATTGGCCGGTGTCTTTCTTCATTCAGCTCAGTTTCTTGGTTGGGATAGTTCAGCTGATTTTACTGAGTCTAGGTTTGTTGATGGGCCTGGTATTGAGTCCAGATACTGATGAGCAGAGCCAGTTTAAGCGCGATCGAGATTACGCCATCTGGGTGCAGACGATAGACCCTGGTGCCATGGGCAAGGCCTATCACAAGGTGTGGCGCCAGTGTGATTTGCCGCTGTGGCGTTATCAGCTAAAACCGATTAAAACCTTGGACTGGTTGGGCGACATAGAGGTGAGTCTGGATGAGGAGCTCTTGAGGATCCGTTCTCGGAAGGATGAGATCATGCTGGATCTTGCCAAGGCACCGGATTGTGTGGCGACTTAAGGGCAGTTAGCCGTAAACTGAGGAAAATGAGCGAATATTTTTAGGCATTATGGCCTAAGGAGGACAGCATAATGCCTGAGAGACATTATGCTGTTAAACCGTTATCGCTAATCAGCCGCCTTAGCGGCAACGGCCTCGGTTTTTTCAAGCGCGCTGGCCAGGGCCGGGCGGCGCTGCATCCTGTCTCTGAATGCCGCCAACTTGGGGGGAATACTTTGCTCAAACACTGTCGCCCACATCAGGGTATGCGCCAGCATGATATCGGCAACGCTTACCTCATCACCTAGCAGATAAGGGGTGTCCGGTAGCATGTTCTCGGCCAAGGCGGCTGCCTTGTCGAACTCCCAAACCGCTATGGGTAAGATGCTGGGGTGACGCTGCGCCTCGGGCAGGGCGAACTTGTGCTTACCCATGGTCCATAGGGGCTGCTCCAGTTCGCAGATGATGAAGCTCATCCATTGATGATAGTGACCGGCCTCGGGCGTGCCCGGCGTTGGCAGAAACTGGCCCTTACCGTATTTTTCGGCCAGATATTGGCAGATGCCTGCCGATTCAGTCAGTACCAGCTCGTCATCTTGGATCACAGGCACCTTGCCACTGGGATTCATGGCCAGGAAGGTCTCGCTGCGGTTATCGCCCTTAGCAAAATTGATGAAGTGAAATTGCCAATCGATACCGAGTTCTTCAAGCAGCCAAGAGACGCGCAGCGCGCGGCTTCTTGGGGTTCCATATAGCGTAATCATCCTTTTCCTCACTTATTGTTGGGAGAGCCGTTAGTCTAAATAAAAATGGCATCCATTTGGATGCCATTTTTGTGACAGTTAGAACCTCATGCTCAACTTGGTATAGAAGTAGCGACCCATAGGGTTATGGGTGGCGATCACATAGCCGTAGAGGTCGGTGTCACCGTCGCCGATGGCAAATGGCGGCTCTTCATCCAATACGTTGTTGATGCCCACGGTCCACTTAAAGGTGTCGTTGAAGCGGTAAGAGCCCGACATATCAACCAGCAGCTGAGAGTCGACCATGCGTGACTTGTTGTCTTCGAAGTCGAGTACGCCGTCGAAGTCAATGTCTGGCGTATCTTCAAACTCGCCGATGTAGCTGAAGTTGATGTTGGCGGCGAAGTCATCCATGGTCCAGTTGGTGGTGAGTAACCAGCGGTGTTGTGGATAGCGGTATTCACCCGTGTAATCCAGGTCGTCCTTCTCAAACTTATGCAGGTAGCTGTACTCCAAGCCAAACTTGAGGTCACCGAAGCGATCAAACTCTAAGCCGTAGTGGGTGGAGACGTCGACCCCTTGTACCTCTTGTGAGCTGAGGTTGATAAAGCTCGAGTGGATCAGGCTGATTGGGCCCAGTGTTTGTCCTGGTTGAGGCGCCAGACGCTCACAGACAGTGCTGTTTTGATCGTTACAGTTGGCCAGGTAGATCTCGCCCAGTGGCTGCTTGTCGATCTTGTTGTCCTGGGTGATGCTAAACACGTCGAAGCCGATGTCGAACTTCTGGCTCGGTGCCCAGATAAGGCCCGCGTTCCAGGTTTCTGACTCTTCGGCATCCAGGTCTGAATTACCGGCGAATTCTGTGTTGTAGTCCAGTGCGGTACAGTCGACGTTGTCGGCGGCGCAGCGGTAGGTATCGATGAAGAAGCTACTCTCTCTCGATGGACCAAGACCGATTTGTGCCAGAGACGGTGCGCGGAAACCGGTTGCCCAAGAGGCGCGAGCCGTTAGTGCGTCAGTGATCCCCCACTGGAAGGCGACCTTAGGGTTAGTGGTCGAACCGAAGTCGCTGTAGTGGTCATAGCGGCCAGCCAGCTGCAACTCGAAGTTGTCGGTGACAGGAATAGAGAATTCCACATAGGCGGCGTACTGGTCGCGATCGGCCTGTGCCGATACGGCTTCGGTACCGAAGATGAGGCCGCGCTGGAATTGATCATCCGGGATATCGCTCACGTCCTCTTCGCGGTACTCGACACCCGCGGCCATCATGACTTCACGATCGGCCAGGGTAAATGCAGGGCCCGTGATGCTGGCATCGTATGCGGTTAGGTGTGATACACCCTGGCGAACCAGGCTGGTGGTGATGCGATCGATCACATCCTGTGAGTTCATGGTGCCGCCAAAGGGGTTGTAGTTGCCGGCGTCGATCTCCGCTTGCAGGAAGTCGGTGCGTACCCAGCCCTGGGTTCTATCGCCTTTCTGGGTCGATTCGCTGCGGCCTTTCTGGGCCGAGACTTCCCAGTCCCACTCATCTATGTTGCCACGCAGGCCGGCAACCATGCGCAGGGTGTCAGATTCGATGTCCCAACGACGTGGTCCGGCATCGACGGTGCGGTAACGACCGATCTCGATATCCTTGCCCCAAGGGTTGTTGGGATGAGTGCCCGGTACCGTTAGCATGGCATCTTCATCCAGCGGTGTCGGCGCGCCGCCCGCTTCTGAGGTGTTATGTTGGGCGGCGACCTCTAGGAAAGCGGTCATCTCATCGCTCAGATGGTAGTCGAACTGGGCGATAGCCCCCACACGCTCGGCGGCAGGAATGGTGAGGTTGTATGGGCCGTAATCAAACAGACAGCTGCCGCTGGCAGTTGCCGAGTCGGCTGGACAATCCGGGTCTATGGTCTTGACGCCATCGACATAGAAGTAGCCTGGGAAGCCACGTGAAGAGCGGAAGTCTTCACCGCCGTATGGGCTCTGGTTAGCGGTACCGAAACGGCCCATCTCGCTGGCGGCCAGGGTGTTGTTCTTGAAGTAGTCGAGAATGATAGAGGCGCTGCCCTTATCTGACTGCATGCCCCAAAGCATAGAGCCGCTCTGCTCATCATAGCCTGAGCCTGAGGCATCGCCATAGCCCAGGTTAATTTCGAGTCCTTCGAAGTTTTTACGCAGTATGATGTTGACCACACCGGCGATGGCGTCTGAGCCGTAGATGGCCGAGGCGCCATCTTTGAGGATATCGATACGCTCGATGGCGGAAACCGGAATATTGTTGATGTCGACGAAGGAGTTAGTGATCCCCTCGGCGAAGGAGCTGATAGCCACACGGCGACCATTGATCAATACCAGGGTGGCGTCCGGGCCCATGCCACGCAGACTGATTGAGGCCGCGCCGTTAGCGGTTGAGTCTTGGCTATTGCCTCGGGTAGAGAAGGCGCCCGCGCCGTTGGCTGGCATGCGTTCCAGCAGCTGTTGCAGGTTGTCGAAGCCCATGTTGGCGATATCGTCTTTATTGATCGATTGGATCGGCGATGGGCCTTCGATGTCGGTACGTTTAATACGAGAGCCGGTGACTTCGATGCGTTCGACGCTCTCGTCGGCAGCATAAACATGTGGGGTTAGCGCAATGGTAATGGCGATAGCGCAGGCGCTGGGCCAGTATTGAGGTCTTTTCATGATTATCCCTAATTACTCGTTATATTTTTAATTCAGTGACTACCACTCAACTACCGCCACCATTTTGTTGCATTGACGTTACTAAACTAATTGCTAATGTAACAAAGTCAATAGTGCGAATTGCTAACAAATGTAAATAAATAAACGCATGATTTTGATTGATTAAAGCGAGGAGCCTTGGCATTGTCATAGGTTGGTTCCCGCCCTGTGTATTTGGAGATGTAAATAAAATGGAAGAAAAAACACTGCTCGAAGCGCGTTTTCACGGCAAGCTCGGACTCTATTGGCTGACCACTGGCGCGGCGGTGTTGAGCATCTCCCTGGTCGGTATTCCGCTCCTGCTGCTCTGGTACCCCATAGGCTTATGGGCGACCAGTCGTTATATCGCCAACATGAGCGCCGAGCTGACCACTAAGAAGCTTATCGTGCGTAAGGGAATACTCACCCGCACCGAAAATACCGTGCCGCTGGATAAGATCACCGACATGGCGATGATCCAGGGCCCCCTGATGCGGCTGTTCGGTATTCATAAGTTAACGATTGAGACGGCGGGGCAGTCGGGTACTGGCGCGCTGATCAGCCTGACAGGCATAGAGGAGGCCGCCGAGTTTCGCGCCGCCGTGATGGCGCAAAAGAGTGCGTTGGCCGAGCAGAGCCAGCCGGTTGAGGCGAAGGTGGATGTGGCCGCCCAGACCCTGACCTGCCTGCAAAACATCGAAGAGATGCTCAGGCGTATCGAGGCCAAGTTACCTCAATCATAGCGACTCTTGTCTTTGCTGCCGCGCGAGAGTTGCTGCTGCGTGAGTTTATCAATTTTTAACTTTGTCTGAAGGAAGAATAGTGACCGTGGAAGATCTCACTGTAAATACGAGTCAAACGGGTTATTGGCTTGTGTGTCGGCGACTGCTGCGAGCCACAGGCCCAGGTCTGTTGATGGCGGCCGCGGCGATAGGTGCCTCCCATCTGGTGGCCTCGACCCGCGCCGGCGCCGAATTTGGCTGGCAGCTGGCCTGGGTGATACTGCTGGTGAATTTGCTCAAGTATCCCTTCTTCGCCGCCGGAGCACGCTATACCGCGGCGACGGGGGAGAGTCTGCTTCACGGCTATCAACGTCAGGGACGCGGCTACCTGCTGCTCTTCTCGCTGCTCAACGCCCTTGCGGCGGTGGCCAGTACCGCAGGTGTCGCCATGTTAACCGCGGCGCTGCTCACCCAATTTGTTCCATTGTCGATCGACCTGCTGGCGCTGATCGTGCTGCTGGCCAGCCTGCTTCTGCTGGTGCTGGGGCACTACCGGGTGCTGGACAGGGTCACTAAGGTGATCATGCTCTGTCTGACGGTGACGACCCTGAGCGCCGCCGCGCTGGCCTTTAATGCCGAGCCTATCTTAGCGCCGGACTTTGTCTCGCCCTCGCCCTGGCAATGGGCCCATGTTGGCTTTCTGGTGGCCATGATGGGGTGGATGCCGGCGCCTATCGAGGTGAGTTGCTGGAACTCCCTCTGGCTGATCGAAAAGCAGAAACAGCAGAAGGTGACGCCCAAGCAGGCATTGTTCGATTTTAATCTAGGCTTTATCACTACGGCGATTTTGGCCGTGGTATTTCTCTCTCTGGGCGCCATGGTGATGCATGGCTCTGGCGTGCATTTCTCGCCATCGGGGGCCAAGTTTGCCGAGCAGTTGATTCAGCTCTATAGCCAGGTACTGGGTGAGGGCAGTCGTTACCTCATCGCCCTGGTGGCCTTGCTGTGTATCTTCAGCACTACGGTGACAGTGGTCGATGGCTATAGTCGTACGCTTATCTTGAGCCTGCAGCTGTTGCGGCAGGATGAGGTCAGCGAGCGCGGGCTGAATCTCACCATGTTAATCATCAGCCTATTGGGACTCGGGATCATCTTGTTCTTCAAGGGGGCGCTCCTGCCACTGCTGCAGTTTGTGATGACCCTGGCCTTTATGACTACCATCATCTTTGCCTGGCTCAATTATCGTTTGATGACCAGTGATAACCTGGCAGCCGCTGACCGCTACGGCGTGGCCATGCGGCTGCTCTCTTGGATCGGCATGACTTATCTGCTAGGGTTTGCCGCTTTATTTGTTTACTGGAAGTTTATCGGTTAAGCCGGTTAGGAGAACAAGGATGAAGATCAATGTCTTGGCGACCAGCCTCTGTCTGCTGGGGGCCATGGCGGGCAGTGCTGTGGCAAGCAATATAGTGACTGACCAGCAGCCGGCGATTAACGAGCAGGCAAAACGAAAACCGGGCCAAGAGGTGGCGCTGGGTGATGCTTTCGATGCCATTATCGCCGCCAACGAACGTCCCTTCTATGGCATTGTTGCCCTGATGCAGGGCGGTGAGATCCGCTATGTGAAGTCAAGCGGCTATGGTCAGCAGCTCGCCCCGACGCTGGATAGCCGGGTCATGTTGGCCTCCCAGAGCAAGATGGTTACCGCGGCGCTGGTGATGCAGGGTGTCAGCCAGGGTAAGTTTGCCTTGGAGGATAAGGTGAATCCTTATCTGGCATCGGCCAATCTGCCTACCTATGACGAGCGCATCACCATAGCTCAGCTGCTTAGTCACAGCTCAGGGATCGCCCCCCAGGGCAAGGCGAACCGATTCGCCCCAGGCTGCGATTTTCAATATTCTAACCTGGGCTATCAGGTGCTGGGACAGCTGCTGGAGAGCCAGTATCAAGCTGACTTTTCGACCCTGGTTAACGGCTTTCTTAAGGAGCACGGCGTAAGCGGCGTCGAGGCGCAACTCGGCGCGCAGCAGGGGCTGATCGCCGGCATCGAGGCGAGTAGCAATGAGCCGATGGAATATGAGGTGCAGATGAACCTCTTACCCGGCGGCGGCATGACGGGCTCGGCCAAGGGGCTGCTCAATTATCTCAGTGCCTTGCATGGCGGTAAACTGCTGAGTAAGGAGGCCTATCAGGCGATGGTGACGCCCAGGATGCAGCGCCCCCACCGCTGGCAGCAGCTTTATTACGGCTTCGGGGTACAGGTGAATCAGCAGGGAATCGAGGAGTATAGCCACTCAGGTTATCTGCCTGGCTATCAATCGCTGAGCCTGAGTTATCCAGCGTTCGATACATATCTTGTGGTGCTGGAAAACGCCTCCTGGCCCATTGATGAGCGCAATCAAGCCTTTGGCCTGCATGATAAGCTGCGTCAGGCGCTTAGAGACGCCTTGAAGGACGAGGCCAAGGCTGAAAATAATGCCTCGGCGTCGACGCAAAGTCGGTTATAATATCGACTCAGTGGCAGGCGCACCCGCGCGAGCCAGTAATCTAAGAAGTTAAACAATGATTAATAACGATATTTTACGCCGTCTACGATTCGTATTCGATTACAAGAACGCCAAGATGATCAAGATCTTCGCCAAGGTCAAACATGAGATGACCCAGGAAGTCTTGCTCAACATGCTTAAGAAAGAGTCCGAAGAGGGCTACAAGCCCTGTAACGACAAGACGCTGTGCCTGTTTCTGGATGGTTTGATCATCGAAAAGCGCGGCCTGCGTGAAGGTGCCGAGATCCCATCTCCTGTGTCTCAGTTAAACAACAACCTGATCTTCAAGAAGCTGAGGATTGCGCTTGAGATGCGTGAAGAAGATATTATTGAGACCTTAGCCCTGGCGGACTTCAGAATGAGCAGTTCTGAACTGGGTGCCCTGTTTAGAAAGCCCGGCCATAAGCACTTTAAGGAGTGCGGCGATCAGGTGCTGCGCAACTTCTTGACCGGCCTGTCGATCAAGTATCGCGGAAAGTAAGAGATATCGTCAGCTAAAGACGCGGCTTAGGCCGCGTTTTTTGTGTCTGGCCGTTAGTGTTTAAAACAGCCAGGGTGTGAAAATAATCAAAAAAATGATCGCGCCGAAGGCAACAAAGATCACACTTTGTGGTAATCTTGCCAAAATTGATAGCACAGCCATTCCAACATACCCACAGATAGAGAAAAGGTTACCAATGGACGATAATAAACGCCCGCTATATCTTCCTTTTGCCGGCCCAGCCATTCTTGAAGCCCCCTTGATCAACAAGGGCAGTGCCTTTACCGAAGAGGAGCGCATCTTCTTCAACCTCGAGGGGCTGCTGCCCCACGTCATTGAGACCATCGAGGAGCAGGCTTCGCGTGCCTACGATCAGTACAAGAACTTCAGTAACGATCTCGACCGCCATATCTATCTGCGCAACATTCAAGACACCAACGAGACCCTCTATTACCGTCTGTTGCAGAACCATATTACCGAGATGATGCCGATCATCTATACCCCTACGGTTGGCCTGGCCTGTGAGCGTTTTTCGAAGAACTATCGTCGTAACCGCGGCCTGTTTATCTCCTATCCCAACAAGGATCGCATCGATGACATCCTGAATAACTCGACGCGCCAGAAGGTGAAGATCATCGTCGTCACCGATGGCGAGCGCATCTTGGGTCTGGGCGACCAGGGGATCGGCGGCATGGGTATTCCGATTGGTAAGCTGTCACTCTACACCAGCTGTGGCGGTATCAGCCCGGCTTACACCCTGCCTATTACGCTGGACGTGGGCACAGACAACCCGCATCTATTGGAAGATCCTATGTATATGGGCTGGCGTAATCAGCGTATCGGCGGCGAAGAGTATGCCGAGTTTGTCGAGGCCTTCATGCAGGCGGTTCACAGACGCTGGCCAGATGCCTTGATCCAGTTTGAAGATTTTGCCCAGAAGAACGCCATGCCACTGCTCGAGCGTTACAAAGACAAGTACTGCTGTTTCAACGACGACATTCAGGGCACGGCGGCGGTTACTGTAGGTTCTCTGCTGGCAGCCTGTCAGGCGGCGGATACTCAGCTCAGTCAGCAGCGTGTGGCCTTCCTCGGCGCCGGTAGTGCAGGTTGTGGTATTGCCGAGGCGATCATCGCCCAGATGGTGTCAGAAGGGATAAGCGACGAGCAGGCGCGTCAGCAGGTCTTCATGGTAGACCGTTGGGGGCTGCTGCAAGATAACATGCCTAATCTGCTGCCGTTCCAGCAGAACCTGGCACAGCAGGCGGCCAGGGTTGAGGGCTGGAACACTGAGAGCGAGAACATCTCGCTGCTGGATGTGATGAATAATGGTAAGCCGACCGTGCTCATCGGCGTATCCGGCGCCCCGGGTCTGTTTAGCGAAGAGATCATCAAGGCGATGCACAGCCACTGTGAGCGTCCTATCATCTTCCCGCTGTCTAACCCGACCAGCCGTGTCGAGGCGACACCGAAAGATATTCTGCACTGGACCAAGGGCCAGGCGCTGGTGGCAACCGGTAGCCCGTTTGAGCCCGTGGTGATCGACGAGCAGACCTATGAGATCGCCCAGTGCAACAACAGCTATATCTTCCCAGGGATAGGCCTGGGCGTGTTGGCCTCGGGGGCCAAGCGCGTCAGTAACGAGATGCTGATGGCTTCGAGCCGCGCCCTGGCAGAGTGTTCTCCTTTGGCTAAAGATGGCGAAGGTTCGCTATTGCCGGCGCTGGAAGATATCCATGCGGTGAGTAAGCATATCGCCTTCGCGGTGGGCAAGGTGGCCATTGAGCAGGGCCATGCGCTGCCGGCCAGCGACGAGCTGCTGATGCAGTCCATTGAAGATAACTTCTGGACCGCGGAATATCGCCGTTATAAGCGCACCTCTTTCTAACCTCTTTGACTTAGCCGTTTGCGCTTAAAAAAGCCGCCTTTTGGGCGGCTTCTTTGTGTCTTATACAAGATGAAATTTTGCTTTGGATCACAAAGTGTTAGTGAGGCGTATGATCTTGCCAGCACTTCTTTCATCGAGATGGCATTTTTAAGTTTGGCTTAATCTTGGCTGGTAATGCTCGCCAGACAGCTTGCTGCGCCCAGCGCTTCTTGAGTATGCCTGTTGTGAGTATGTCTATCTATCTTGTATAGACCAGTGACAGGCAGGAGGCGGGCCGGCAAGCCTAGGGTTTGTTGACCTTTCCTGTTTGTTTCTGCAGCATTTTGTAGGTTATTTATACAAGGTGGAGTCCGTGTAGTGTAGTTATTCTACATGAGCGGGTGATAACGCCGTAGAAATGGCCTACAAAAGCTGCCCGAAGGGTTCATCTAAACGCGCCTTGAGCAAAACGCGTTTAGATCGAACAAAAATTAAACCTGAAAGATAAACAGACCCTAGAGTGTTCGCCTACTATTGTGAGCTTTTTAGCTGTTTGAATTGCCAAAACTGGAGCCTGAAATGAAAAAATTAATCACCCTAGCCGCCGGCCTGCTATTTGCTGGCGCGGCCGTTGCCATGGATTGTAAAGATTGCCATGAGCCTATCGACCTGACCATGCACACAGAGTCAGAGGCTACCCTGGCAACCTGTAATGATTGTCATGGCATGAAGGATGCCCACGCCCCCGACATGGAGATGCATACGCCTGAGCTGACCATCAAAGAGTGCGCCGATTGCCACGGTATGAACTAGTGGTTTTGTCAATTTAAGAATGCATAAAAAAGGGCCCTCAGAGAGGGCCCAAAGACAAGGTCGAACTAAATCGTTGGACGCTTAGTGTAGCTTACGGCGTCCGGCCAGCAGACCCAGTAGGCCCAGAGCCAGGAAGCCGAGGCTACCGCCCGAGTCATTGTCTGTTGGCTCATCTGGCGTTTCCGGCGCCGGCGGCGTTGGCTCAACACCGTCTGAGTTCACCGTCAGCATGAAGCTGGTGGAGGCGGCGTCAGATGGGTAGGCCATATCATGTACGGTTACCGTTACCAAGGTGTCACCATACCAGTCGGTATCAGGTGTGATGCTAAAGCTATCACCATCGACCTCTGCCGTGATGTGCTCACCCGATACCATGATGCCGTTGGCTGTGCCTTTAACATCGTTGTAGGTAACTGTGATGCCTTCTAACGTGGTATTTTCTTCCATCATCATGTCGGCAATGGCTGCCACGCTGATATTCGATGGGCTAGACACCTCATGGGTTACCGTCACTAGTTCAGAGTCTGCATATTGGGTATCGACTTTTACAAAGTTGTCGGCGCCGACGGCATTGGCCGAAACCCGCGCCGAGAACTTGAGTGATACCTTTGACTGCTCAGGGCCGCGATAGTCGGCGCAGACAACTGTGCCAGAACTGATCTTTTCGTCGACATCCTTATAGGCGAAGCCATCGTTCAACCAACCTCCTGCAGGGCCGAAGGTGGCGCGCTCACCCCAGTAACCGTGTAGACCGACAGAACCGAACTGGTCGTTCTTTGTGTCTAAGGTTTCATAGGCGAAGATGATCTCTGGGCTTGCCTCATCGAAGCTGATGTCAGTTGCGACGATAGTCTGGATGTTGAACTTAGCATCCGGATCAGGCGTATCGTTACCGCTGAGGAAGGAGTTCCATTCCTCACCACCATCCCACTGGAAGATGTAGTGCTTGTTGGTGAGCACCGCATAGACGGCATGCTCGTAGCGACCCGTATTCCAGTTGAACATGGTCTGCGGCATTTTCACATCGCCGCGCCATAGTGGTGCCACCATAGTATCAGGGAAGCCCTGGAAGTTATCATCAAATGGCAGATTGTAGTTCCAGAAATCAGGCATAGGGTCAAACTGTACATAGCCAAATGGCGAGATGGCTAATACGTCCTGTCCAAACACCTCAGGGTTACCGTACAGTGGTACATGGGGTAAGCCATTGGCACTGAGTGGGATCAGTAGTGTTTGATTCGATCTTCCAGACAGGCCTATGGGTTGAGACCCTTGAGAAGGTAGATCGAAGAAGCTGCCATCTTCCCCATAGGGCACTCGACAGGTCTCATCTGTGAGGTTAGTGGTAAAGACATAATGGCGCTTCATCTCGCTAGACGAAGGCTGCGTGGCCGAGATTGCTATCTTGTTGCCGTCAACCGTCATGCCATCACCATAGTTGCCGATACCGCCTACTGCAACAGTGTCTGGCATCAGTACCAGGCCGTCGCTTAGCTCGGTATTAAAGGTGAATTCTCGCTCGCCCCCTAACAGGTTAGGCGCGAGTTCCACGACGAAATCCAGAATGTCGCCCTCTTTGGCTGCCGTTTGCGAGGCCGTGACTGTGGTGTCGCTGCCCATATGCATGAGTTTCACCGCGAAGTCACCCAGATTAGAGTCGTTATATTCATCACTTCCCAGGCCGACCATGCCGTAGTAGACATCGCCTTCCTCGGCGCCGGGCAGATCGTAGTTGAGTTTTAGCTGATAAGGGGTCATGCCGTTGTTGGTCGCCGGACCTTCGATGGACAGGTTGCCGCTATCGCTTTCGCCTACAATCGCCAGGCTAAGCTCGAATGGATCGGCGAGGTTCTTCTGATCCTCATACTCCCATTTCCAGTTGGCAGCAATGGCCCAGTAACGACCCGGCATAGGGTTATTGATGGCACAGAAGTCGCCATTGTCTGTCTGTGAGAAACAGATGGCTTCGTCTAACCATTGGATATCCTCATCACCGTTAACGTCCATACCTAAGTCGATTGAGGTATAAGCGTGTTTCGGTGCCGATAACACTTCCCATACGACACGCTTGGTGCCTTCGGGCACATCGAAGAAGATCACCTTGGCACCACCATCCTCAATCTCCTGACGTGTATAGCCGTCCGAGTAGAGTCTGACTTCGGCGCGCTTAAGCTCGGCGTCGTGGCGTTCACCCTTGGTGAGGCCATAGACACGTGAGTTGAGCGACTGTACCTCTTTGGTATGGATCTCAGGGGTCAGGTTGTGGCCCTGCTGGCGATGGATAATGCCAGAGACCTCGTTAGGCAGTGTGTCGCCCTTATAGCGAACGCCGACCGGTAGATGCTGCATAGGTTTGCTGCTGTCGCTTGGCGTCAGCTTAACGCTACCCGTCAGCTGGATCTGCGAAGAGTCGGCGCCAATGGCTTCCACTTCGAGGATCTTAGCCTTGAGGCTGATCGCCTGAGATTTACCGGCCTTGAGGGTGAAGGTCTTAGGCGATACCTCGAGCTCCAGCATCTGGGCACCTTCCATCTCGTTAGGCGTTGCCTCAACCGTCCAGGTACCGTCTTGGGTTGCAGTTACCGTGCGCATCCAGGTACAGGTGCCCGCGCAGCTATCATGGTAGAAGTAAGGCAGGTTTAGGGTGTGAATGTTGCCACCATTATTAGGGTTGGCGGCGCGATAGTTTTCGACGCTTTCATCCAGCAATAATGGTGCGTTGTTGGCGCGCGACACATTGATCACCCCGCTACCCGCATCGCTGAAGCCCGCTGCGACTGGGTCGTAAGGATTACCGTCACGAGCGCGTGTGACGCCTTCAAGTGATGCCGTGGTCATCAGCGCCGATTGGATCTGCGCCGGACTCCAGTCTGGGTGCGCCTGAGTCAGCAGTGCCATGGCGCCTGCCACGTGCGGTGCCGCCATAGAGGTGCCGCTGATGGCGGCGTAGTCGGCTGGCATGCCTTGGGTGGTGAATGGCATCTCATCGGCCCAGGCGGCGTATACGTTAACGCCTGGCGCTGCCAGGTTAGGCGACATCACATCTGGCGCCTCCAGGTTGGGGCCGCGAGACGAGAAGTCGGCGACATAGTCGGCGGCACCTTCTCTGGTGCTGACCTCTGAGGCCGTGATGGTTAGGGCATGGTCGCTGCCTGCCGCGAGCCAATCTTGCAGGCCATAGTTGCCATTGCTACTGTTGCCATAGTAACTGCCGTAGTTGATGTTGATGCCAGGGATAACGTATGGATCGTTATGGGTCGGGTCTGAGTATCCTGGGTTCCATAGGATGAAGCCACCCGCACCACCGGCCTGGACATTCACCGCCTTAGTTACACGGGCTATTTCGCCGCGCTTACAGACGACGATCGGCGCAGTAGCATAAGGATTTCCTGCCGGATCGACATCGAAGAAGCCCGCCGGGAAGGGCTCGTTACACATCTCATACTCGCTGCCGTAGGCCTTGGCCTCGACCACTGGGCCTGTATAGGCGTCGGTGATCCCCGAGCCTTCCAGATCGCTAAGCGGCTGCTCGCCTCCGGTTGCATTGGTCAGCATTTTGCCTTCTACGGCAATCTCACGGCCGTGTGTGGTAGCGGCTACCGAGGTGAGCCAAGGAGAGAAGTGATCGATTGCTCCGCGAGCCTGAGAGGCGTATTGCGGCATGTAGGAGTTACCCGCAGAGGCCGATACTGAGATGCCCGCCTCGCGCGCGGCGAGGAAGCCTAGTTCCATCGGGTCGTCCCAAGGGAAGCTGCCGAAGGTCGAGCCTATCGAGTAGTTGATCACATCGACACCATCGGCGATGGCATCGTCGATGGCGGCGAGCAGCGCCGAGCCTTTACAGCCGGCATAGCTGTCGCCATAGCTAGTATCACCCGGATAGCAGACCTGATACATGATGATGTTGGCACGAGGCGCGACGCCTGAGATCTTGCTGAATTTGAGTCCAGTAGGAATACCGTCGCCTGTTTCGCCAAGTGAAGGCACCACATAGTCGACATCTGAAAGCTCGTTACCCGCAGCGGTCGAAGAGGTGTGTGAGCCGTGGCCGTTATAGTCCTCACCGTTTTGGGGGCGTTTGGGGTCTTCTACTTCCCACCAGTTCTTATCTGGCTGGAAGATAGGATCCAGATAGCTGTCGGTGATCGCCTCGTATGAGCGTACCCCGATTAGCTTATCGTTACACATGCTGGCAAATTCGGCCTTTTCACAGTCACCTAGATAGTGGCTGTAACGCGCAGGCATCTGGTGCACATAGCCATCGCCGGCGACGGCAGCGAACGATGGATGATCTGTGTTGATCCCCGTATCCAGCACACCGACGACTATGCCTTCCCCCTTGTACTTATCGTCGGCCGCTGTGCCCATCCACAGACCGTCGGCACCAATGTGTTTTGGCCCAACGTCTGTGTGCAGCTCATACATTTTTTCCAGGCTGACATTGCGGATGCCGGGCAGGGCAGCCACGCGAGCGGCCTGATCTTGGGTCATGCGCATCGCCATGCCGTTAAAGGCCAGACGATAGTGTTGTTTAACTTCGACATTGCCGCCGACGGCAGCGCCGATCTGCGACAGCACCTGAGCCTGCTTGTCGGCGAGATAGTCGCTGTATTGCTTCACCGCACTGCTCTGCATATCGACCTTGTTGTGGCCTCTTGGATTGAGCATCACAGGTACTGTGCTCATGGCTGGGGAGGTCGCCGCTAGCTCGGGAAGATCGCCGCGATAGAGTGAGACCGGCTTGTCGCTGAGTTCGACGATATAGGTCTGCTCACCGGTTAGGCCAGCTTCAAACTTAAATGGCACCTTGCTGTTTTGCTGCGTGGCAATCGCACGGTGAACGTTCTTGCCATTGCTGCCGCGCTGTTGCAGTGACTCATTACTCTGGGTGCCATTGCGCAGCTTACCGGCGCGTAGATCCTCGTTGTATTTCAGGATGGCGTCGGTGATCTCTATGCTACGCATGTTGTGGGTATCGGCATTGCTGGACGCGGCGGCGCCGCCAACACCGGCGGCATAGATGGCCGCTATCGTTATGAGACTTATTTTTTTCAATTTCATTGGTTGTTCCCTTTTCTTTTTATTGTCAAAGCTTGGGCTTGGTTGCAAAAGTAAGGCACTCGTACACCATTCGATTTTTATTGAGTTACGGATGTGCAGGCCAATGCGTAAAAGCTATAGGGGTATGCATAAAGGCTATGCGCCAATGAAAGTGAAGACCTTGAGTCGGGCGGACTAAGCGCCTGCTAGCTAGTCTTTTAAACTGATTCTGCTTGTTATTTTGATTTTTTATGTTGGATTTTGGCGGTTGGCCTTTGTGATTTGTGTGTTTCTGAAGCCTTTTTTAGGGGCGGAAGACCAAATTGAGTTGGATGCCTTATGTATCATTTGGTAGCAATCTGATACAAATTGTTAATTTTATGTTATTGGGGCGAGGTTGAACGCTTTATTTGCGACAGTTTAACTTTGGTGTTTCATAATGTGCTGTTTTAAAAGCTTTTATTTCTAATGGCTCAAGATCTGCTTTTGTCATACGGGCCCGCTTAGGGTGAGTTTTATACCTTGCCCGTCCTGGGTCCTATATCGCTTGCCTTTCTATAGTGATAGAAATGGTGATTATGCAGTAACTAGTTCAGTAACTGGTGCTGCACTAAGGTATGACCCTAATAGTGATAATCACAACAAGAATAATAAGAGTGAGATAGATGGAATTACGACACTTAAGGCACTTCATTGTACTGGCACGGTTGAAGAGTTTTAGTAAGGCGGCTAACGAGTTGCATTTGGCCCAGCCTTCATTGTCTCGTAGCATTCAGAAGATGGAGCAGCGCCTGGGAGCCAACCTGTTGGCCCGTGACGAGAAACATTTTGCGCTGACGGAATATGGCCGCCTGGTGTTGGCCCAGGGGGAGTTGATTGTCAGTCAGCTGGAATACCTGGAGTCTGAGATCAAAACCAAACAGGGGCTTGAGCAGGCTAAGCTTGCCATTGGCGCCAGTCCTATTCCGTCCAACAGTATTATCGGGCCGGCGGTAGGCAGGTTTGTTCGCGATAACCCAGATATCTCTCTGGAGCTAAAGGTCGAGAGTTGGAGCCGACTCTACAAGCTACTGCTCAAGGGGGAGCTGGACATGTTTGTCGCCGAGACCAATGTCACCTTGCTGGATCAGCGAGACAATGTGGTGACCCAATGCCTGCCTCAGTCAGAGGCGATCTTCTGCTGTCGTCCCAACCATCCCCTCACTCGCCTAAAAACGGTTTACTTGCCGAGTCTGCGTGATTACCCCCTTGGCATGCCTAGCGCCATGCCGCAGTCGCTGAGGCAAAAATATGAGGATCTGTTCGATGAAGACAGACATGATTTTGTTGGCCTGGTGAAATATGCTCAGTTTCAGCCCATTAAGTCGGCCATCAAGGAGTGTGACATGGTGGTGATCACCCCAGATATCTCGGTACGAGAGGAGCTGGCATCGGGCGAGCTGGTGGCTTTAGACGTAGTGGGGGGGCCGAGCATCCAGGCGAGCTTTAGTGTGGTATCGATGAAGAATCGTCGCTTGAGTCATAGCGCAGAGCGATTTATCGACTCCCTATTGAATCACTCGGCGGCCAAGGTGGTTGGCTTTTAACAGGTTTATGCCGTTCGTAACAAAAAGGGCCCGATAGCGGGCCCTTTTTGATGCTAAGATTCGGGTCGTCGGCCTCAGTTCTAGCGCTACTTGAGATTGATGTCGCCGCTGATGGTGTTGATCAGAATATCGGCGCTGCCATTGCCCATCTGCAACTGTAGCGAGCTACCCGGGCCATACTTAGGTCGCTTGGGCTTGTCTTGTGTCAGGCGATTATCTATGTCGCCGCTGGGGCCGCCGTCGATGGTGAAGGTGGCATCGAGATTCGCCGGCAGGCTGAAGCTGATGTCACCACTGACGCTCTCCAGGCTGGCCTTAGTGGTTAGGCCGGAGACAGACAGATTAAGATCGCCGCTGACGCTCTGGGCCTTGAGGCGCTCTACCTTATCAAGGTTGACCTTAGCATCACCCGATACCAGCTCGATAGAGACCTGCTCGGCGCCGCTATCTGCGTTGAGCTTGCCACTGACCAGGGTGTAGCTGACCTTGCCTAGGCTCTGCTTGTCTTTGATGTTGCCCGACACGGTTTCCAGCTTGAGCTTGCCTTCAAGCCCCTGGCTGACAATATTACCCGAGACGGTATTGATGCTGACCTGTTCGCTCAAGCCGTCGGCCTTGATGTTGCCGCTGACGGTTTGCACATTGATGTCGCCCGAGAGCTCGCTCACTTTATAGTTAGCCGAGACGCCTTCGCTGTAGAGCTTGAGCTGCTTAGGCACCTTGATGGTGAGGCGCGAGCCCTCCTTGTTACTGCCCGAGTAGTGACGGGGCAGCTTGTCTTCGATGGAGATAGTGCCGGCGTTTTGCTTCACGGTTAGGCCTTCACTCAGCTCATCCAGGGTGCCGGTGACAGTGATGGCGGACTGATCCCAAGGTAAAATCTCGACCTCGCCGCGCTGCACCTCGAGATTCAGGCGTAGGTCTCCTTGAACCTCTATGCGTTTATCCACGCTCTGGGCCGCTAGTGCAGATTGGCTCAATAGTAGAAAGGGCAATGCCAGTGCGGTGGTTTTTAGCTGTATTTTCATATCATCTCTCCTGTTGTATCACGATCGACAGGGAGTTTTTGCCCCTGCTTGATTAACTCTATTTCGCGTTGCTGCGTCCATAGCCAGAGCTGCCACAGCTGTTTGTCTGTCGGGTTGAGTTTTAGTGCCTCATAGATCTCCTTGGCGGCGGTTCTTAGCTGTTCTATCCCTTGCTCGACCGGCTGGCTGTATGGGCTAGTGCGCCAGTCGACGCGTTTGGTCAGGCTTAGCGCGTCGACGCTTGCCTTATGCTGGGCCTGAATGGCGGCCAGAGTCTGAATGAGGGCCTCGTTCTCGGCATCAGGCATTGTTGGCCCAAGGCTCAACTTGCCGACCAGCAGCGCCAACAGCAGGGTGGAGGCGATAGCCATGGGGCGCCAGTAGTGATTTGTGGTGCTTACTGGGGCATCGAGGCGCTGGTCTATTCCCTGCCAGAGATCCCGCTCAGGGGTCATCTCTTTCGGCGTTTGTGCCAGCAGGCGTGCTAGTTTGTCTGCCTTATCTGTCATGAGATCATCTCCTGCAGTAATTTCTTGGCCCTGTGGTACTGCGCCTTGCTGGTGCCGGGGGCTATCTTGAGGCGTTTGGCTATCTCGTCGTGTTGATAGCCCTCCAGGGCATAGAGGACGAAGACGATACGAGCGCGCTCCGGTAGTTTTAGCAGCAACTTGTCCACCCCCTGATATTCGTCGAAGGCGACCGCGGCCGTTTGGGTCTCTTCGCCGGGCATGAATCGGGCCCAGAAGCTCTTGTGTTTCTTAATGCAGCTCAGGGCCTGATTCACCGTCAGGCTGTGGAGCCAAGTCGTAAACTGGCTCTTGCCATCGAATAGAGGCAGTTTCTGCCACAGGCGGACAAAGGTCTCCTGGGTGGCCTCTTCCGCCAGCTCGGCCTGACCGGCCAGGCGAAAACAGAGGGCATAAACGCGTCTATGATGCTGGTCAAAGAGTTGCCGAAATGCGGTCTTGTCGCCCTGCTTGGCGCGCTCGACCAATACGGCATCGAGGAGCTGGTGAGCATCATCTGGACTCGTGAGTGCGCTCAAATCTGTCTTCCCTGTGAGTGAACAATACCTATTAGACATAGGCAGAGTTTGAAAAGGTTTAATGCGATATGAAAAAAAGTTTGGCTTAAGGTAGCGCAGCGGAGATCGAATGCCAACTTGGGGGATGAAGCGGTAGCAGTAGAAATCGAGTGTGAAAGAGAAGTAGGGCGGCAGCGCCGCCCTACTTCTCATCTTATTAGCGCTAGGCTTGTTTTTCGTATACCAGTTGGGCACCCACCAGATCGGCCAGCGCAGTGCCAACGGACTTAAACAGTGTGATGGCGTGGTTGTCAGAGCGTGGAGCATTTTGGTCAGGAGAGTCCTGGCGTGGAGTGAGCGTGCCCCGGCACAGATCGGCTAGTTCGCCCTTGACCTGAGACAGCTCGAACACCCCTTCCGAGACGGGGATTAACAGCTCGCCCGCCTCGGCGAAGACGTTGACCTTGGCATCCACATAAACCTCGGCCCTGGCAATCAGGTCGCTGTCACATTCTCGTCGGTCATGATGATGGTTGCCCACCAGATCCACATGGGTACCGGGAGACACCCAGGCGGAATCGAACAATGGCGAAGGTGCACCTGTGGCGCAGCAGATGATGTCGGCCGCGGCCACCGCCCGGGGAAGATCGTCGCAGGCCTTCACTTCTATCTGCGGCGCGCCAGCCTGTATGGCGCTGATGGTCTTGTCGACCTTGGCGTCTGAGCGTCCCCACACGGTGATTTTTTCAATCGGCCTGACACTGGCGTGCGCCAGTGCCATGAAGGCTGCCAGCCGGCCCGTGCCAAACAGCAGCAGATGTTTGGCGTCTGATCGAGCCAGATACTGGCTCGCCAATGCCGACACCGCCGCGGTGCGCCAGTAGGTGACGCTGGTGCCATCGACTAAGGCCTGTGGCTCACCTGTATCACGATTAAAGATCAAAATCTTGGAGTAGAGGCTTTCCAGTTCGGAAGATTTTTTCGGGTTGCCAGGAAAATAGGTAAAGGCTTTCACCGCTATGGTCTTCTGGTTCCAGGCCGGCAGCACGGCAAAGGCATCGCTGTGGCTGTCGTCTAATGGAAACACCTGGCGCTGTGGCATTCCGGCGGGCTGGGCAAATGTTTCTCTTAGCGCGGCGATTAGGCTGGGAAAGTCTAGTGCCTGATGGACCGCATCGGCATCGATAACTCGCATATTACCTCCTATTAGTTTTGGATAATGTATCCAATTTTTAGGTGGGTTAAAAGTAGCTAAGTGGTATTTCGATATGGGAAGTTGATTTTTTAGTCAGTCGTGACTGGCAAGCACATGAATTATTAATAATTCATTAAAGATGAATGTATGTAAGTCGATAGTTACTATACTCAATATTGGAATCACTTTTGCCATTCCAAGGTGTTAATTGTCGTTGAAGACAAGTAAAGCAATCACTCAAATAAAAGGATCTCCCTTTATGCTCATTCGTCACAAATTACTCGTTAGCGCAGCAGTGTCTATCTGTTCTGTGATAGCGATGTTTGGTTTGCAGCGTTTTTCGGCGGCAAAGCTGGATGATTTGTCCCATGCTGCACAACAAGTTATCGAACTTGAAAAGGATGTTTTGAGTTTACGTCGAGATGAAAAAGACTTCTTTGCGCGATTGGATCTGACCTATATAGATAGACACAAACAGCAGGGTAGGGAATTGGAGGAGAAGATCGCCAGTCTGGGGGCGATCTTCGAGCGTCATGATATTTCGCAAAGCGATCTGCAGGCCTTTAGGCAGAACGTGACACGTTATGAGTCTATCTTTGCCGAGGTTACCGAGCTGCAAAAGCAGATCGGTTTGCATCCCAAAGACGGCCTGTATGGGGCGCTGCGCGGCGCGGTGCACAATGTAGAGACCCTGGTGAAGGAGAAAAACGAGCCCGAACTCATGGTGACCATGTTGCAGCTGCGCCGTAACGAGAAGGATTTTATGCTCAGGCGCGCCTTGAGTTACCTGGATAAGTTCAATGGTAACTTGAGTTTGCTGAGACAGCAGGTGGCTGGCGCCATGTTAGTCGATTCGGTCAAGGGTGAGCTCAATGCCCTGATCGACGATTATGAGAAAAACTTCGCGGCCTTGGTGAGCAAAGAGCAAGAGCTGGGATTGGACAAAGACAGTGGCCGTATGGCGACGCTACGAGACAGTATCGCCTCGGCCGAGAAGGCTTTGGTGCAACTTAAGGGTCAGTCTTTGGATGCCATTTATGCCGCCGAGAGTGCAACCGTCACCGTCAGTATCATTATCTTCGTGTTGATCACCCTGGTGTTAATTGGATTCACCCTGGCAATCATTCGCAGCATCATGGAGCCGGTGCAGCGGATCAGCGATGCGATATCTCGTATCGAGGCGACCAAAGATCTGACATTGAGATGTGATACCAAGGTAGATGACGAGATTGGCCAGATAGCTCGCCACTTCAATAGTATGGTCGAGTCGTTCCAGTCGCTGATCAAAGAGGTGTTGAGCTCGGTTGAGGTGGTCAATCACTCCTGCCAGGAGCTGTCGGAGAACTCGACGCGCGCCTCGGAAGGGGTGGGGCGTCAGCTCAATGAGACAGATATGGTGGCGACCGCGATCACCGAGATGGGCGCGACCATTGACGAGATCGCCAGCAATACCGAATTGGCGGCGGAACGTGCCGGTAATACCCATGACAATGCCCAACAGGGTCAGGTAGGCGTTGAACACACCATAGAGAAGATCCAGGCATTGGCGGCGCAGCTGACCGATTCGGCTCAGGTGGTCTCTGAGCTTGAGAAAGACAGCGAGACCATAGGAAGCGTGTTGGATGTGATCCGTGGCATTGCCGAGCAGACCAACCTGCTTGCGTTAAACGCCGCCATCGAGGCGGCCAGAGCCGGAGAACAGGGCAGAGGCTTTGCCGTGGTGGCCGATGAGGTGAGAAGCCTGGCGATGCGCACCCAGGAGTCGACCGAGGAGATCGCCGGGATCATCCAGACCCTGCAGTCTCGTACCCGCTCCATAGTGCAACTCATGGAAGCGACCCAAAGACAGGGGATAGAAAGTGCCGATCAGGCGGCGAGTGCCGGTGCCTTGCTGGAGCAGATCAACGCCGATGTCACCAACATCATGGATATGAGTACGCAAATTGCCGCGGCCATCGAGGAGCAGAGCATGGTGGCCTCAGAGGTGAATAAGAATGTGGTGGTGATTCGCGACATTGCCGCCGAGTCGGCTCAGGCGGCGGATGAGAACGCCAAAGCCTCTGACGATGTGAAGGCGCGAACCCAGGTACTCTATCAGGCCGTGAGTCTGTTCAAGATTTAAACGCTTAGTATAAAAGGGAGGCTTAGCCTCCCTTTTTTTTGAAATTTATTTGTGAAATGCAGGGTTTATACTCAAATTCTGTCGCCGGGTCGACTAAGCTAATCTAGAGTGCAGGACATAAAGAGCGTGGTCGATGCGATTAAATCACTTCCTGAATATTTTAGCCCTAGGGCTCCTGTTGTTGTCGTTTCTGACCGCAAGCTGTATCTATTACCTTATCTACCTGCCAAGAATCGAAGAGCAAGTGGTCTCGAGGCAAGACAGAGATCTTCAGGCGGTTCAGCAAGGGATCGCCTATGCCCAGAAAAACCTCGATACCCTATGTTACGACTATGCCATCTGGGATGACATGGTGACCTTTGTCGATAATGTGTCGCCTGAGTTCGTGACTAAAAATCTGTTCGATAATGCCTTCGAGGCGGCCAACGTAGATGGATTCTATGTGTTTAACCGCCAGAATCAGCTGGTATGGCAATATAACAGTGGTGCCGAGTTTGTTTCTCAGAATCTTCCCCTCTCCAAGGGGCAATTTGTCGGCAAGATACTTCCTTCGAAGGCCGAGATGGATGGCAATCGTCCATCGGTGCGCAGCGGCCTGCTGCGCATGAATGACAAAGTGGTCTACTTTAGTAATGTCACCGTCATGCCAAGTAGTGGTGAGGGCCGGGTTGCGGGTAGCCTGCTGACCGTGCGTAACGTGAGTCAGACGATTCATGAGGAGATAGAGCAGTTTAGCCTGATTAAGTTTGAGCTGGAGGTGCTGGCTAAACCTGAGCTTTCCGGTGAGACCTCGCTGGGTTTTAGAGAAACACCTAAGGTGGATGAGATCTCAGCGGAGCATTCTTGGTATCTGCATGATGCACTCAGTGTGCCGTCGCTCAAGATCACCGTGAATCACGACAGAAGCCTGCTTCCCTCTATCTTTACCGTAGAGTCGATCTTGATGTTCTTAAGTGTCTTGGTGATGTCCTACATAGCTATCATCCCCTTCTCGGCGCTGGTGGTCAGGCCGCTTCGAATCGCCAACGCCGTGCTGGATAAGATGGCCCATCGCGGCGTGCTCTTGACCATGCCGACGGCTTGGGCAATCACCGAGGTGGCCAATCTGACCGAATCCTTCAACCTGGTGGTGGAGAAGCTACAGCGCCATCAGAATTATCTGGAATCCCTTTCTTTTAACGATCCTCTCACCGGTATCGCCAACCGTCGCAGCTTAGAAGTCTTTGCCGAGCGAGCTCATAAGCAGTGGCGTGAGGGTAAAGGGGCGATAGGTTTCATCATGTTGGATATCGATTTCTTTAAGCCTTATAACGATACGGTTGGGCATCAGAGTGGCGATCAGGCGCTTATCAAGGTGGCGCAGGCGCTGATGCTCGAGTGTCGTCGCCGGGGCGAGCTAGTCACCCGTTATGGCGGCGAAGAGTTTTGTGTAGTGATCCACGGCGATAACATGGCTCAGATGGAGCTGTTGGCAAAGCGGATGTTACAGAAAGTGCGCGATCTCAACATCTATCACCAGGCTTCACCCTTCGAGATCATTACCGTCAGCATGGGCGCCGTACTCTACGACGGTTATCATCCCGAGTTTGCCAATGACGATTGGCAGCAGATGATCAGGCTCGCCGATGAGCAGCTCTATAAGGCAAAAGAGAGTGGGCGGAATAACCTACAGATATTGCATCGTAAGGTTAGTCCGCTGTTTGTGGTGGGGTGAGTCAGAGCTTGAAGGTGATCACTTGCTGGCGCATCGAGTCGGCGAGTGAGGTAAGCTGAGCGATGGAGTGACCCAGCTCTAGGGCCGATTCTGTGGATTGACTGGCTATGTCACTGATGGCGATGATACTGCGGTTAATGCTCTCGGCGACACTGCTCTGCTCTTCCGCTGCCGTGGCGATATGGGTGTTCATCTCTGTGATGTTATCGACCGAGGCTACGATCTCTTGCAGCGCTTCGCCGGCCTTGTTGGTTTGCTGATTGGCATCATCCACCTGTTTAATGCCCACATCCATGGCGGTGACCGCCTCGTTCACCCCACTCTGAAGCGTCTCTATCATGGTCTCGATCTCCTGGGTCGCCTCCTGGGTGCGCTGGGCGAGGGAGCGAACCTCGTCGGCGACCACGGCAAATCCGCGCCCCTGCTCACCGGCCCTGGCGGCCTCGATGGCGGCGTTGAGCGCCAGCAGGTTGGTCTGCTCGGCAATCCCCTTGATGACGCTCAGTACGCTGCCGATATGTTGGCTTTCGTGGGACAGGTGGGTGATCACCTCTGAGCTGCTCTGGATCTGCATCGACAGCGCCTGCATGCTGCTAATCGACAGCTGGACGATATCATTGCCGTTGGCGGCGAATCTGTCGGCATTTCTGGCTGAGTCGGCGGCGGCTGTGGTGCTTTGCGCCACCTCGTTAACCGTTGCCGTCATCTCATTCATGGCTGTGGCGGTCTGCTCTGTCTCCGCCTGCTGCTGTTGAATGCGGGCATTGGAGATTTGAGTGAACTCGTTGAGGGCTAACGCCGAGTCACTGACGCTGTTGGCTGCCTCGGCTACCCCCTTGAGGATGCCTCGCAGGTGGCGAAAGACATCATTGAGCCCGGTGGAGATCAGCCCCAGCTCGTCTTTATTCAGTTGCTCGAAGGTGACAGTGAGATCTGAGTCTTGCTGTATGGTCAGTAGCTGGGTGCGTATGTGGTTGATTGGTTTCATCACGCTACGGTTGATCCAGATACCTAGCACTATGCTGGCAACGGCGGCGACCAGGGTGATGAGCAAGAAGAGGGTGAGGGAAGATTGGTAGATCTCGGCGACCCTGTCCTTTTCCTCGCCGGCGACCTTGAGTTGCAGGCTGATTAACTCGGCGATGGTGCCACTGATGGGATCGATCACCCGGTAGAGGGGGATAATCTCATCTCGCAGTTGGCCGGCAATATTGCCAGACTTACCGTTGAGCAGCTGCTCCAGGTGGGCGATTCTTTGGTTGGCCGGGACAAATAGGCGTTCGGCTTCATCGACCAGTCGTTGTTCATCCTTGGTGAGCTGGGTGGCGATGTATTGGCGCCACTTTTTGTCTATGTTGTTACTTGCTTCCTGCAGGGCCTGGTTTGCCTGTTCGGCGCTGAAATCACCGGCATTAGCCTTGTTGATGGCGTCGATGACAGATACCGCGTAATCATCGGCGATCACCTTGAGATCTTCCAGTGGAACGACTCTATCGTTATAGATGGTGACGACACCTTTCTCGATATTATTCATCATATTGATTGCTAAGATGCAGATACAGATGAGGAGCGAGAGGGGGAGTAAGATACCGAAAGCCATCTTGTGCTTGATTTGAATATTGTTCATATAGACACCCAAAAAAAGGAGTAAATAGCAGAAAGCTAAAACTTATGTCGTATCTATAGGTATAGCAAAAGATTGAAATGGGTAAGATGAATAGAAACAAAAAAGCCTCGCAGTGCGAGGCTTTTTTGTGTGGTGCGCTAGGCACCCTAGAATATGGTGCCCGAACCCGGAATCGAACCAGGGACACGAGGATTTTCAATCCTCTGCTCTACCGACTGAGCTATTCGGGCGACGGGGTGCATTAAAAGGCTTTTGCGCATTTGAGTCAACACATTTTTGCAAAAACTTTGTTTATCTCGCTTGTTTGGATAACTTTTGCCCGAAACGTCGATTTTTAGATCAAATGTCGAGATTCAGGGGATCTGTCGAGGTTGAAACAGGGCGGCGGGCCGAGCCCTCTATTTGATGACTACCGAGTAAGTTAGGCTGGTAATGTCGACCAATAAGCGACTAAAGCTGCGTGTGGGTCATAGAGGCGGATATAAAAAAGGCCCCGCGTGCGGGGCCTCTTAAATCATTGACTACTCTGTATGTACAGGCTGGCTTACTTGAGCATGTCGTTGTTGGGGAAGTTGCTCTGCATCACCATGAGTACGTGATCTTTGAGTTTCTGCTGGCCGAGTTTCTCGTAGGCGGTCGCCATGATCTCTAGGGCGCGCTCGGTAGATGGTGTTCCCGGGTAGGTTTCCAGCACTGTCTGGGCGCGCACGGCGGCGGCGCTCCAGGCATTCATCTTGATGTAGTATTCCGCGACGGTAATGGCGTACTTGGCCAGACGGTTCTTTAAGAACTGCATGCGTTTCTGCGCATCGGCGGCATATTTGCTGTTAGGATACTGCTTGATCAGACGATCGAAGTCTTTAAAGGCGTCTTGCGCAGCCTTGGGATCTCGGTCGGTTCTGTCGATGTTGAGCATGTCGTGGAACATATAGTTGTCCGACTGCATGTTCACCAGACCACGCATATAGTAGACATAGTCGATATCTTTATGTGTGGGGTTAAGGCGAATGAAGCGATCGATATTGGCGATGCCCGACGCTGAATCATCCAGTTTGTAGTATGCGTAGATCAGGTCTAATTGTACCTGAGTCTTGTGTGGTCCGAAGGGATAGCGAGAGTCTAGTGCTTCCAAAGAGCGCACCGCTTTACTATAGTTGCCCAGCTCCATCGAGGTTCTGGCTTGAGAATAGAGGACTTCGGGGGAAGATTTACTCAGTTCGATATCATCTTCTGGTTTACTACTACACGCCGCTAAGGTCAATGACAACAAGGCGATAGCTGCGCCTTTAGCAAAATTATGCATACTTGAATTCGATTCTTTGTAAGTTGTTGTTTAAGAATTTTTCCATTTCACGATAAAATAGAAACAATACGATTGTAACAGATAGCACTTTAATTTGGACCCCAAAACGCGGGTACGGTTCCTATGACACAAGAGATTAATCTAAAAAGCGAGATCACAGCAACACAAACCGGGCAGAGA
The DNA here is from genome assembly GCF_023349185.1 of Shewanella aquimarina. GTDB lineage: Bacteria > Pseudomonadota > Gammaproteobacteria > Enterobacterales > Shewanellaceae > Shewanella > Shewanella aquimarina. Next base: position 481,317 of record NZ_JAKIKY010000002.1, read on the forward strand.
TTAGACCAAACTCTGGCCGAGTTGTTCCCTGATTACTCCCGTACACGTATTAAAGAGTGGATACAGGCTGGTGCCGTCTACGTCGATGGTATGGTGCAGACTAAGCCGAGAGAAAAGGTGCTCGAAGGCCAGGAAATTGAGATCGAAGCGACTCTCAAAGAGGAGATCAAGGCCGAGGCACAGGCGATCGATCTGGATATCGTCTACGAAGATGACCATATTATCGTGATCAACAAGCAGGCTGGCCTGGTGGTTCACCCCGGCGCAGGCAACAGCGATGGCACCCTGATGAACGCGCTCTTGCATCACTGCCCTGAAATTGAGCTGGTGCCAAGGGCCGGTATCGTACATCGTCTCGATAAGGACACTACAGGCTTGATGGTAGTGGCTAAGACGGTCGAGGCGCAGACCCATCTGGTTGCGGCATTGCAGGCACGCGAGATCACCCGTGAATATGAGGCGATCGTGAGTGGCACCATGACGGCCGGTGGTGTGGTCGATGAGCCGATTGCGCGCCATCCGACCAAGCGTACTCATATGGCGGTGCACCACGGCGGTCGCCCCTCGGTGACCCACTACCGTGTGGCGGAGAAGTTCCGTGCCCATACCCGTCTTCGCCTGCGTCTGGAAACCGGTCGTACCCACCAGATTAGGGTGCACATGGCACACATAGGCCATATTTTAGTCGGGGATCCTGTCTATGGCGGTCGTCCTCGTCCACCTAAGAAGGCGACACCTGAGCTGATGGAGGCGCTAAACGGCTTTAAGCGTCAGGCGCTGCATGCGGTACGCCTCGAGCTGGCACACCCCTTCACCTGTGAGATCATGAGCTGGCAGGCGCCAATTCCTGAAGATATGGTGGCCTTAACGCGCGCCCTGCGTGATGACACCAAGGCTCATCCGGCGGAATATTAATGCTGCCTCAAGACTGGTTCATCCCACCTGGCGTGAAGCTGGCTTTTAGCCAGCGTCAGGGGGGCGTGAGCCTGTCACCCTTCGATAGTCTCAATCTTGGCGACCATGTGGGCGACGCCCCCGAGTTTGTGCGTCAAAACCGTTTGCTTGTGGCAAAGGCTCTGGGCATGTCAGCCGAGCCTGCCTGGCTGCAGCAGATCCATGGCATCGAGCTGGTGAATCTGGACCAGGACACAAACCGTGTTGCCGATGGCAGTTTCTGCCGCAGTGGCGAGCATGTGTGTGTGGTGATGACTGCCGACTGCCTGCCTGTGCTGATTTGCGATCGCGCGGCGACTCAGGTGGCGGCGGTGCATGCCGGTTGGCGCGGTCTTTGTAATGGCATCGTCGAGGCGGCTATCGCCGAGTTTGATGCGTCCGCCGAAGAGTTACTTATCTATCTTGGCCCCTGTATAGGCCCTGATGCCTTCGAGGTCGGCGGTGAGGTTAGGGCGCAGTTCATCGCTCAGCATGCTGAAACCACAGACTTTTTTAAGCCGAGTGCCGATAAGTTTTTAGCCGATCTGCAAGGGATAGCCCGCTACCGTGCTGAGCGTCTCGGTGTTGGCGGCGTCTATCAATTACCCCACTGCACCTATAGCTTGAGTGCCGACTATTTCTCCTATCGCCGCGAGGCGAAAACCGGCCGTATGGCCTCTTTTATCTGGCTGGAAGCTTAGTACGAAAAAGCAGCAATTTTTCTCTTATTGCTTGAATCCTCCTAAAAAGCCCCCATCTATACTGGTAACAAAGCACTGAAGGTTTCCTTCATTCGTTAATTTTTTAGGAGGCTGTATGCGACTCGATCGTATGACGAACAAATTCCAGATAGCAATCTCCGATGCTCAGTCATTAGCGTTGGGGCGTGACCATCAGTTTATCGAGCCGATTCATCTGATGATGGCGTTGCTTAACCAAGATGGTGGTTCTATCCATCCATTGCTGACCCAGGCCGGGATCTCGGTTAGCACCTTGCGTTCTGCCCTGAGTCAGGAGCTAGAACGTTTACCTCAAATTGAGGGCACAGGCGGTGACGTTCAGCTGTCGCAGGCGCTGATTCGCCTGTTGAATCTGTGTGACAAGTTGGCGCAAAAGCGCAAAGACAAGTATATCTCCAGCGAACTCTTCGTGTTGGCTGCCCTCGAGGGCAGCGACGCGTTGGCGCAATGCCTGAAGAAATCGGGCGCCACCAAGGAGCTGCTTGAGAAGACCATCGAAGAGGTGCGTCTTGGCAAGAATATCGACGACCCTAACGCCGAAGATCAGCGCCAAGCGCTGAAGAAGTTTACCGTGGATCTGACCGAGCGCGCCGAGCAGGGCAAGCTGGATCCCGTGATCGGCCGTGATGATGAGATCCGACGTACGATTCAGGTGCTGCAACGCCGCAGCAAGAACAACCCTGTACTCATCGGTGAGCCTGGCGTGGGTAAGACGGCCATCGTCGAGGGCCTGGCCCAACGCATCATCAATGGCGAGGTGCCTGAGGGGATCAAGAATAAGCGGGTGTTGTCACTCGACTTAGGTGCGCTGGTGGCCGGTGCTAAGTATCGTGGTGAATTCGAGGAGCGTCTCAAGGCGGTGCTCAATGAGCTGGCGCAGGAAGAGGGCCAGGTGATCCTCTTCATCGATGAGCTACATACCATGGTCGGCGCAGGTAAGAGTGATGGCGCCATGGATGCGGGTAACATGCTTAAGCCAGCATTGGCCAGAGGTGACCTGCACTGTGTCGGTGCCACCACCTTAGATGAATATCGTCAATATATTGAGAAAGATGCCGCGCTCGAGCGTCGTTTTCAGAAGGTGCTGGTTGATGAGCCAAGCGTCGAAGACACCATCGCGATTTTGCGTGGTCTGAAAGAGCGCTATGAGCTGCATCACCATGTGGAGATCACCGATCCGGCCATCGTGGCCGCGGCCAGCATGTCTCACCGCTATATTTCTGACAGGAAACTGCCCGATAAGGCGATCGACCTCATCGATGAGGCGGCCTCAAGTATCCGTATGCAGATAGATTCTAAGCCCGAGCCACTGGACAGGTTAGAGCGCCGCACCATACAGCTTAAGCTGGAGGAGCAGGCCCTGATCAAAGAGAGTGACGAGGCCAGTCAGCGTCGCCTTAGCACCTTGCGCAGTGAACTTGCCGAGGTCGAGGCCAAGGCCGCCGAGCTCAACGAGGTCTGGCATACCGAGAAGGCTGCACTGGCAGGCACTCAACATATCAAGGCGGATCTCGAGCAGGCCCGTATGGATCTCGAGGTGGCAAGGCGTGCAGGGGATCTGACCCGTATGTCTGAGCTGCAATATGGTCGTATTCCCGAGCTCGAGAAACAACTGGATCTGGCGGCGCAGGCCGAGATGCAGGATATGACGCTGTTGCGTAACAAGGTCTCTGACGTGGAGATTGCCGAAGTCCTGTCTAAGGCGACCGGTATCCCTGTGTCTAAGATGCTCGAAGGGGAAAAAGAGAAGCTGCTACATATGGAAGAAGCACTGCATACTCGGGTGATTGGACAAAACGAGGCCGTGGATGCGGTGGCCAATGCCATTCGTCGCAGCCGCGCCGGCCTTGCGGATCCTAATCGTCCTATCGGCTCCTTCCTTTTCCTCGGTCCTACCGGTGTGGGTAAGACTGAGCTGTGTAAGTCATTGGCGAAGTTTCTGTTCGATACCGAATCGGCCATGGTGCGTATCGATATGTCCGAGTTTATGGAGAAGCATTCGGTGTCACGCCTAGTTGGTGCGCCTCCAGGGTATGTGGGCTATGAAGAGGGGGGCTATCTCACCGAAGCGGTGAGACGTAAGCCTTATTCGGTGATCTTGCTCGATGAGGTGGAAAAGGCTCATCCCGACGTGTTCAACATCCTGCTGCAGGTGCTGGACGATGGTCGCCTGACCGATGGTCAGGGGCGTACGGTGGATTTCCGTAATACAGTGGTGATCATGACCTCGAACCTGGGCTCAGATGTGATTCAAGAACGTTTCGGTATTGCCAGTTATGCCGAGATGAAGAGTGAGGTGATGAATGTGGTAACACACAGCTTCAGACCCGAGTTCCTCAACCGTATCGATGAAAGCGTGGTCTTCCATCCATTGGAGTCAGAGCATATCGCTCATATTGCGCAGATCCAGATAGACAATCTGAAGGCGCGCCTGGCGGAGAAAGACTTTGAGCTTGAGGTGAGTGACGATGCCTTAGCCTTGATCGCTCAGGCTGGATTCGACCCTGTCTATGGTGCAAGGCCGCTGAAGCGTGCCCTGCAGCAAGAGGTCGAAAACCCACTGGCGCAGAAACTCTTGAGCGGCGAGCTGTTACCTGGCGCGCCAATCAAGGTCGATGCCGCGGGGGGCGAGCTCGCCTTTCATCAATAAGGCTCGCTCTAGTAACTTAGCTTTGTAATTTAGTCCCGTGACTTAGTTCGATAGCTTAGTTCGATTGCTTAGTCCAATTACTCAGTCCTGTAAAAAGCCCAAACCTAGGTTTGGGCTTTTTTTATCAGGGGCATCAGATTGCACTTGTCTATTATTTGAACTAGTTTGCAAAGGGCGGTATCTCTTCCTAATTTGAGTTTTTATACAGTGAAGGAGTATTGGATGAAAGCAAGGTTAGCAGTTATAGCATCTCTGGCCGTATTGGTGACAGCATGTAGCTCGGCACCAATGCAAAGCAGTGGCCCGGCCTTTGTCGGCGTCGGCAGCGTCGACTATGACAGCCTCTATCACTATGGTTACAACACTGGCTGTCGAAGCGCCGGTTACCTGAAACAAAATCCAGGCGCCGATACCTTAGAAGGGATGAAGGATAAGGTGTTGGATGGCTTGAGTGAATTTGATAAGGGCTGGAATGCGGGCATCCAGGCCTGCCAGGATGGCGTGAGTCGCTCTATGTATATGGTGAAAGGTAGCAGTTCGAAAGGCGCTAGTAAGTAGAAGTCGAACAGGGTCTATAAGAAACATCAAGCGACAACCTCGGCACGTCGGGTTGTCGCTTCTACTTCTATACATATGTCTATTTGACGCAGAAGAGTTTGATACGTTGTTTCTGCGCGGCGATCTCTGATTGCCTGTCTTCCTCAGTCATGCGCACCATTTCACCACTTTCTTCATTCTTACGTGTTAGGCGAGTATAGGTCTCGAGCACGCTCAACTGATGCTTGGCATTTTCGCAGATGGCCTTGGCTTGGGCCTTATCTTTCTCGTTGATCGCTTCGGCGGCTAACGCGGCTTCGCTTTTTGGCTCTCCCTGTTTTTCAGTGACCTTAGGGGCGGTAAAGCCGACTTTTTTCTGTTCGATATCTTCGCTATAGAGTTTTTCTGTCTTAGCCTCGGGAGGCTTTTCCTGGCTGTAGTGGGTGACTCCGTTTTCATCTACCCACTTATAGATGGTCGTAGCAAGCGCGGGGGCGCATAGGAATAGGCTAAGTAGTGCGCTAAGATAAAATTTTCCGGTCATCATAGTGTCCATATTTAGGCCGGGAGAGAGTGCAAGAGATGCCTCATCTGCCAACAATTAGAGGTCCGTATAAAAAGTGAGCTTAAATCTGTGTTATCTTTCTATTTTATCAAGATAACCTTGCTCCTTATTATATGCAAAATTTAAACAAAGAGACGGTTAAGAACCGCGGTATCTACCTTTTACCTAATCTGTTCACCACTGCGGGATTGTTTTCCGGCTTCTATGCGGTGATTGCCTCCATGAATGGCCACTTTGAAGCGGCGGCGATCGCCATCTTTGTCGCCATGATCTTCGACGGTGTCGACGGACGGGTCGCAAGGATGACTAATACCCAGAGTGCATTTGGCGCCGAATATGACAGCATGGCCGATATGGTCTCTTTCGGAGTCGCCCCTGCGTTGATCGCCTATAACTGGGCCTTGGCCGATCTGGGCAAGGTCGGTTGGTTGGCCGCATTTATCTATTGTGCCGGCGCCGCATTACGACTGGCGCGTTTCAATACCCAGGTTGGCGTCGCCGATAAGCGCTACTTTCAGGGGTTGGCGAGTCCAGCCGCCGCGGCCATCATCGCTGGTGCTATCTGGACGGGTACCTATTATGAGATTGAGGGCCAACAGGTAAGTATATTGGCGCTGCTAATGACAGCTTGTGCCGGTCTCTTGATGGTGAGTAACTTCCGTTACTACTCCTTTAAAGACTATGACTGGCGCGGCCGGGTTAACTTTATGGTCATTCTGGCACTGGTGGGCCTGTTTGTGGTGGTTTCGGTGCAACCAGCTACCATCTTGTTTATCGTCTTTAGTCTCTACGCACTCTCTGGCCCTATATACACCATACGCACGGTAAAGAAATTAAAGGTGAGTCATGTGGTGGGGGATGAGAACGAAACCGGTACCGATATTGCTCAAGAGACAGATGAATCCAAACCAACTGAGCAAGATGATTCAGATGCCGATAAGAAGCTGTAGCACTTAAGTTTATATTCTAAGTCTATATCTATTATATAGGCGACAAGATAAGGCGACGCAGACATAAGGTGGCACTGAGATAAGACGACACAGATATAAGCCGACAGTGAGGCAAGGCGGCAAAGCACTGATGCTATAAGGGCTAAATAAGCCAGCTGGGCGGCCTTGCAATTAGGCTGCTCAGATTTTTGGCAGAGTCGAAATTTTTGTGCCAAACTTATTTTCCGGTTTCAAACAAGCGAGTCACCCAATCGACAGTTTGTGGTGGTGTCGTTACTCGCATGTTGACCTTGTGTGTGGCTTTTCGCTGGAATCATCACGTTTTGCGTGTTTTTTGTTCGATCGATATTTTTCGTTAAAAAAGCCCTTGCGCAAAAGATTTGGCTCCCTATAATGCGCTCCCACTGACACGGCAAACGGCGCTACTTACCAAGTGAGTAGGTAACGAATGTCGAGTCAAGGTGATAAGCGGTTCGAGTTTTTAAGCCGGTAGTTACAGCGCTAGAGCACAGTAATTAACCGCTTAAAAATCTTTTGAAAAAAGCGCTTGACGCCGACAGGGAGAAGCGTAGAATACGCAGCCCTAGCCCGCTGGACTCCAGTATGAGGCGAACGTTCTTTAACAAGATAAAACAAGAAATCTGTGTGGACACTCACAGGTATTGAGTTAATCGAAAACGATTTAAATCTCAATGCAATTCTTTACTAGAGATAGTGAGAGTCCATAGCAATATGTACAAACATCCTTAGATTCTTCCGAGTCTAAGTGATGAATCAGAATTCATTGAGTCGGACTTAGGTCCACAAAAACTTTTAATTGAAGAGTTTGATCATGGCTCAGATTGAACGCTGGCGGCAGGCCTAACACATGCAAGTCGAGCGGTAACATTTCAAAAGCTTGCTTTTGAAGATGACGAGCGGCGGACGGGTGAGTAATGCCTAGGGAACTGCCCAGTCGAGGGGGATAACAGTTGGAAACGACTGCTAATACCGCATACGCCCT